>NZ_MKVV01000102.1:0-33955 GCF_001899645.1 Pseudonocardia sp. 73-21
CAACAGGCGCTGCTGCGGATCCATCGCCACAGCCTCCCGCGGACTGATCCCGAAGAACGCTGCGTCGAACCCGGCCACATCGTGCAGGAACCCACCGCGGGCCGGCAGGTCGGGAGGGACTGTCCAGCCCCGGTCGGAGGGAAAGCCAGCCAGCACGTCACGACCAGCACGCGCCACCTGCCATAGGTCCTCCGGACAACCGATCCCGCCGGGATAACGGCACGCCATCCCGACGATCGCGATCGGCTCACTCGATGATCCCGCGGACCGGGTCTGCACAACGTTGTCGCGCATGCCTCGCTGTCGCATCCGCTTTCGCAAATATATGGCCATACGCTGCGGTGTGGGGTGGTCGAAGACAATCCCGGCCGGCAGCCTCAACCCGATAGCGACGGCGAGAGCATCGCGGATCCGCACAGCACCCAGAGAGTCGATGCCCCGATCACGGAAGGACACGCCCGCGCCCATCGCCGGGGACGGGGACACTCCGAGCACGTTGCCCACGGTCCGCTCGACGAGCTCGGCAAGTGCACGTTCGTCGAGCTCATCGGCATATCGATTCTCCTCCGCAAGTGGCACCACGTCCGCGGCCCATCCGGAAGAGGCTCCGGTTGTGGCTGGCGGCGTCGGCAGAGCAGGATCAAGGTGGCGCCTCAGAACCTTGCCGGACGCCGTGCGCGGTAGGTCAGTGGTGACGCGGAACGCCACAGGCACCTTCCCCGCGCCGAGCTCTCGCCGACACACCTCGACGACCACATCCAGGTCGAGCTGGGGCGCATCAGCGGGTACTAGAAACGCGACGGGGACTTGACCGAGATCGTCGTCCCTACGACCTACCACGGCCGCGTCTGCAACCCCCGGCACCGACCGCAGCACGTTCTCCACCTCGACGGGATGAATGTTGTCCCCGCCCCGGATTATCAGATCGTCGCGTCGCCCACTGACGTGCAGGAAGCCCTGTTCGTCCTGACGCGCCAAGTCGCCCGTGTGGTAAAAGCCGTCTCTCAAGACGCGATCGGTGGCGTCCGGAAGACCGTGGTAACCGAGCATGAGATTGGGCCCCGACACCCAGACCTCACCCTCCTCGCCCGGCTCGACGTCCCGGCCCGAGCTGGGCTCGACGATCCGCGTCGTCACACCGGGGACTGGCTGCCCACATGAGCCCGGCACGCGTGGCCCGCCGGGTCGCTCGGTCGCGATGGAACCGTTGGTCTCCGTACTGGCGTAGAGATTGACGAGCTTGCATCCGACTACGTCGGCGATGGCGTCGCCGAGCGTCGAGGGACCAATCGCACCGGCCATCACGCACATTCGTAGCGAGGGCATTGCCTGTGGGCGCTCGCGCAGTCTCGTTAGCATCCGGCTGTATAGAGTGGGCACTCCGGCGATCACAGTGGCGCCGTGTTCGACGACCTCGGCGATGACGTCATCCGGCGCCATCCCAGGCACGAGCCTGCACTGCGCACCAGTCGCCATCACGCCGACGATGCAGAACACGTGCGACCAGCTGTGTTGCAGCGGAAGCGGCCACACCACGACGTCCGCAGTGTCCAGCCCGAGGACTGCCGCATAACACGCGGCCACTGACCACAGGCAGCTGCGCTGCGTCGAGACGACCCCCTTGGGCCGACCTGATGTACCCGATGTGTAGATCATGAAAGCCGGGTCGTCCAGACCCAGGTCGTCGCGTGGACCGACCTCGGACTCTTGCTCTAGGAACACGTCAACGTCGTGCAGATGTGGGCTGTCCGCTCCGGTCACCTGGCCGACAACGAGCAGCAGGCCTTGCAAGGCCGCCGAGCCGGCGTGCCGCTCAGCCATCTCGCCCGTGACCACCACACAGGAGGCGCCGCTGTCATGCACGATGTGGCCCAACTCGACTGTAGTGCTGCGGGGATCAACCGGTACCGCGATCGCAGACACGCGGTGAACCGCCAGCCAGACCTCGATGGTCGTTACCTGCTCGGGCAGGCCTATCACCACCCGATCACCTCGCTGGACACCCAGCGCAGCCATGTGTCCAGCGAGCCGCCCCGACCGCTCCCACAGCTGCGCCCACGTCACCTTGATGTTGATGTCGGAGTACGCGACGTCGTCGCCGCGATCAGTCGCGTGCCGGGCAACGAGAACGTGCAGGGGCTGGATGAGATCTGACCGCAACGGGTACTCCTTCTCGGGCCTGGCGATTCGAGCGGCAATCGTGACGAATTGCGCACGACGATGCGGACCGCCGGCTCCATGGCACGCACAGGAAAGCGGAAAGGTGGTTCGAACCGAATCTGGACAACACGGCGATAGCGGCAGACGTTGGCGCCGTAATAAGGCCCAAGATCGCAGCAGCGTTTAAGTCGACCGATTGCCCAGCGAGAGTGCCCTGTCCCGCAGGACCTCTAGAATGTGACTAGCCTGACAAATAGTACATGCGTCACGGCTCTGTAACGAACGCGAAACAACACAGGCCATCAAGCCCCCACCCGCCCCGACAGTGATGTGGTCGTGATCGACGCTACACCCAGATCTCGAACGATGGAAGGTGCATCAGTGCGGCCATGTCGGTCTACGAGGCGAAGGACGAGGCAGGGGTCATGCGAGCCGAGCGGCAGGTACGCTTGCGACACGTACTCGTTTCGTTGCCTTCACAAGCAGGGCGCTCCAACCCCGGGCATCACAGCGCGGAGCTCGGCGCAGTGTGTCGAGCATAACAAGACACAGGCGCTACTGACAGGCCATAGTGTCCTTTGCGGGAAGGAGTAACCGCCGATTACTCGACACGATCCCAGCCCGTTGTATTAGCGACGAATGGAGTTGTCGATGGTTCTCGAAGTAGTGCAATTACGCGTCATTGAACAAGTTGAGCAGGAGATATGACTAATCTCAGATGCTCAATTGATGCGAAGGCTGACAAGCACGAGAACATACTCGGGGTCGTCAGGTACGGCACCAGTTCAAGTGATCCGTCGATCACTAGTGGATTCCCAGTCGTCACTGTTCACTCGACAGCGCGCACCGACGAAGAATTCCAGGAAGTCTGGACCACGTCGGCGCCCGTTCAATCTGACCGAGACGGCGACATATACTATGCAATGGATGGGGAGACTCTTTTTTGCGCATGCCGAGTTCCAGAGTCGGCCACATATCGAGATTCGGTTCGAGCGGCATATGAGAGCACCCTAACACTCGTCCACAATTTGAACTATCCGAACATATTCAGGATTTGGAATTACGTTTCCGGCATAAATGATCGCAATTCTAGTGGCCTTGAGATCTACCGCGACTTCTGCCACGGTCGAGCGGAAGCTCTATCCACTATGCAAGGCCAATGGACCACTCGCCTACCAGCGGCCACAGGAATCGGCTCGCTAAGCGGCGGAATCGTCATCTACTGCCTCAGCGCCAGGACTGGATTCCCGTCGCACTTCGAAAATCCTCATCAGATTCCAGCCTACCGCTATCCAAGTCAGTACGGTCCACGATCTCCGAGTTTCGCTCGTGCAACAATGGTGCAGCATTCGCCGAACAACACTCACCGAATTCTATACCTGTCCGGCACGGCCAGCGTGGTAGGGCACGAGACCGCTCACCCCGGCGACTTGCGCAGACAGTTCGTCACGACGATGGAGAACATCGAGACCCTTCTGCAATCGATCTCGACGGACACAGGCGACCCTCTCTGCGTCAATCAGTTCAGGCTAATGAAGGTGTACGTTCGACGGTCGGAGGACATGCCGCTAGTGAGGGAGATGCTCCGCGACGCCCTCGTGCCCAGGACGCAGCTAAGGCTGGTCAACGCTGACATCTGCCGATCGGACCTACTGCTCGAGATCGAAGGAGTACTTGACGCTACCGATGTTGGACACCCTCCGACATGACCTGCTTGACCTTTGCCGCACAGCCTCAGTCGCGTCATAATGATTGGAGAAGTCGTGCTAGAAGGTAATGGCCCCGCCCTACCGCCCGCCGGGTCCGTGCTCGACGAAGGCCTGCTTGCATTGTTCGGCGAGCACGGAAATGGGAACCTCGTTACATTGAAGCGGGACGGCCGCCCGCAGATGTCGGTGGTGTCCTATGCATTTGACGCTGCTAAACGCACAATTCAGGTCTCGGTCACAGAATCGCGTGCGAAGTCTCGCAACCTTCGCCGCGACCCTCGCGCAAGCTTTATGGTGACTGGTCCAGGCATGGAAGTGTATGTGGTAGGCGAAGGAATTGCGGCGCTCACACCACCCGCAACCGATCCACAGGATGCGACGGTCGAGGCCACTGTCATCCTCTACCGGGCCATCGTCGGCGAGCATCCGGACTGGGATGCATTCCGCGCCGCACTAGTAGCCGACCAGCGGGTCGTCCTCACACTGCCACTCGACCATGTGTATGGATGGACGGGGCCCGCCGACCAAGATTGACGACCGAACCTCGCCCCGCCGGGGCAAGTCGAGCTGGATGTCACCTTTCTTCTTGGTCGTCATCCGTACAGCGGTGACGGTTCTGCCTGAGCGGGCTCATGCTGCTGGGCTACCACTCAGCGTGTCTATGCGTGGATCTTGATCACTTGTGTTGATCTTGTGTGCACGCGGTACTGCGGTGACGATGGCCCGGTGGTCGCCGATGACTCGGCGTCCCGTGCGGTCTTCACAACTGGTCAGTAGAGCTCGACTCGTCGACCGCTCGTATGGCCGGGCCCATTGGTCATGCCAAGTCCACAGCACCTCCACGACCTGCCCGACAACCCCCGGTGAGGCGACCCACTCCGGGCAGCGGAACACCGACTCCGAGGCCGGCAGATCCCGACTCGGCGGCAGCGGTGGTGATCACGGCGCCGATCCGGTCGGGGTAGGCGGTGCGTTCGACCATCACCGGTCGCCCGTCCAACAGCCGCACCCGCAGCAGGAACCACACCGGCGACCGCGGCGGCACGGCGAGCTCGTGGCACTCCCGTTCCGTCCCGGGGCGGCGCTCCAACGAGACCACCCGACCGGACGGCGTCGCCCCCGTCGACCGGGCCCACAACGTGAAGCTCCGCAGTTCCGCGAAACCCTGCCGGCGCACGCCACCGGCCACCACCCGGCGGGCCCCCTGCCGCGACATCACCACGCCCTCGGCCCGCAACGCCGCGAACGCCTGCCGCACCGTGCCCCTCGACACCCCGTACTGCTCGGCGAGCACGCTCTCCGACGGCAGACTCGAACCCGGCGGGTGCAGCCCGCCCTCGATCCCGGCCAGGATCCCGTTCACGACCCGTCGGTACAACAGATCCACGACCGGCTCACCCACAACCCACCACCACTCCCGGGACGCCGAACCCGCCACAACGCTACGGCGGGCAGGTAGGAACAGCCCACCCGCGGTTTGATCAACTGCACCATCGAACCGCGACGACCCTCCGTCGCAGCCGACACGCCCCGTCGAAGGCGTTCAGCGCCTGTCGAGCGGCAGCCAAGCACGGAACGGGTGAACAAGGCGCCAACGCCGCCACCACCGAATGGAACAAGCTTGCCGGACCTGACGAGTAGACAAGGGGTCCCTGCCACCGGGCCTGACTTCAGGGCAAGTCCGGCCGGACCTGATGACTCGTCAAGGGGTCACGGAGTTAGCGTATCCTTCTCGAAGCATCTATGCAGGTCAGGACGTTGATCACTGTCCACAGTGTCAGATTGACTCCTTGTCCCCCAGCCCGGCCCGAAGAGTCCGCTGACCTGCGGAAACAGACCCTGCGCACGTCATCGTGGTGCAGGTCGAAGCAGTTCAGGACCGTTCACCCCGGTTCAGCGCAGATCTGTGCTCCAGATTTGCTCCACACGCAACAGTCAATCGAACGGTGGGCCCTTGACGGCACTCCGTGGGCGAGAACGGCGACGATGAGGTGCCGGACCCGTGCCTCCGCGGTGGGTCGATCCAGGCCGCGGTCACGGCGCAGGAGCTTCCAGGTGTATACATCGGTCGCGACGACCAGCAGATCGGTGAGTTCCTCGCGCACAGCTTCCGGTCACGCCGCGAACTGCGGGGCGAACACCTCCGCGACCAGCTCCCGATAAATGCAACGTCCGAAGTCACATGTTCGGGCGGAAGCTGTCGTCGAACAATTCCTGGGCCCAGCAGCTTCAGCACCCCGATCCCCCGCCGCTCGTACTGATCGAAGATCGCGTGCACGGCGGCGGGCACGTCACCCGCGGGCGCCGCCCGATCCTGCTGGATCTCCTCCATACCGAACTGCGATGCCCTTGGTCGGCGGGGACCGGCCTGTGCGAGGTCACGCCACGACGAGGCTCGTCGCTGCGGCACGAGCGAGCCTGGCACGGGCCCTGGCACAAGCCCGCCCCGCGCCGCGGGCTCGGCGGCCCCACCGTCCCAATGCTGCAGCGCCGGCAAGCCGGGATGGTGTCGGGCGAGCCGAGTCCACAGGTCCGGGACGAACTTGCCAAGCCCGACCGACGCTCCGCGCGGCACGATGTGCAGTGATCACGACGGGCCGATCACCGTCCCTGCGCGTCATGAGCCGAAGACGAGCCGTTCGCGGCGCCTGAAGCTTGGTCGCACCAGCGCCAGAATCGGGGTAAGAACTGGCCCCGCCGTGCGCCGGAGTCGGGCGTACTCCTCAGGTGTGGCGACGCTGACGATTCGGGGCAACGAGAACGTCAACTCGTAGCGGGCGCCGGGCCCGCTCTTGCGGGCGGCTTGCTCGGTTCGCGCCCACTCCGCGGCGGGTACGTATTTCTCCACGACGGGGAAGATGGCAGCCTCCTCCGCCTCGATGTGCTCGTCGAGCTCATCGCGCACGCGGGCCAGTCCGGCGGCGAGCTCGACCGCGCTGTCGCGGCGACGGTCCTCAGGCGCTTGGGCAAAGGTGGTGGCCGCGACCCGAACGGTGTCGAGCATCGGGTCCAGGGCGCTGTGGTCGTCGCTGAGTACCGCGAGATCGACACTGTCGCCCGCGTACTGGGCGATCACCGGCCAGCCGATCTCGTCCTCGGCGGCGTGGTGATGGTGGATCTCGTCGCACAGATCGCGGCACCAGCGCACAAGCGCAGCCGTACGCCGGTTCGGGCAGTCTGTCCGGCCGGCGGCGATCGCCTCGACGACGGCGGTCAACCGGTGCAGGTCGGCGCGCATCATGCGATGGCCGAGGGTCATCCCCAGCAGGTCGGGGACATCAGGTCGGGGTCCGGACACGGTAGGTCCTCTCATCGGGGAGGTCCCACGATGCCGGGTGGCTCTTGGTGGCGACTTGCTCGCGGCTTGGTCCTGCGACGGTGGCGTCGCGTGTCGATCAGCCTGGACCGGCGAGCGCCTGCTCAGCACGACGAGACCAGTGCGGCGCCCCCACCTCGCGGGCCACCTCGGCGGCCTGCTGTAGATGCGCGGCGCGCTCCCCTGGTCGGCCGAGCATCCCGGCGAGGTCGGCGAGTACGTGGGCGACCGGGCCGAGGGTCACGGTGCCGCTGGACAGCCCGGCGAACGTGCCCGCCCAGGGCAGGAGAATGTTATAGCAGCGCTGCGCCACATCACGCTCGCCGAGCGCCGAGGCGACCTGCGCGCGCAGAGCCATCCACAGCAGCCAGTAGTAGGTGCGGGGTGGTTCGACCTCGGGTTGCCACACCGCGCGCGCCTCGTCGTACCGACCGGCCGCCACCAGCGCGGCAGCCGGGAGGTCGGAGTAGGCCGAGGGCATCCCGGGCAGCAGCGCCACCACCTCGTCGGCGAGCTCGCCGAGTCTGCCCTGTGCGTGGCGCACCGCGAAGCGCCCCATGAAACCCATCATGGCGCCGTTGCTCGCCCCGGCCGAGACCAGCCGATCGGCGGCGGCCAGGTAAGCCTCCTCCGCGCGCGACAAGTCGCCCATGACCAGCGCCCGCAGCGCCACGTAGAGCGCGGCCCAGTCGAGGGTGAACTCTAGCTGCCCGCCCGGCGCCGCGGCCACGGCGGCATCCACCTGATGCTGCGCCTCCTCGAAGTCGTGCCGAGCGAGGGCGACCATGAACTGCAGGTGGTGTCCCTGCGAGCGGTATCCGGGATGACCGGCAGCGTCGGCCGTCGCGTACAACTCGGCGCCGACCCCGGCCAGCTCGGCCCAGAAATCCGGGCCGACGATCGCGAATGATCGCGCCGTGAGAACCGCGCAGCGCAGGATCGGGTCGTCAAGTCCCGCCGAGAGCTCCATGGCCTCCGCGCTGGCCGTCTGGACCCGCGCGTCGTCGTGGCTCTCCAGCTCGAACACCAACGCAGCAAGAAGCCGGCAGCGCAGCGCGATCTCATCGGCCGGGATACAGCGCAGCGCATCCTCGATCAGCCCCACCAGCTCATCGTCCACGCGCGCGTCCGGCCGAATCGTCCAGGTCACCGGGGCGTCGTAGCTGGTCAAGGCATGCAACAGGCACTCGGTGCCGACCGCAAGCGTGACTGCCTCCCGGCGGGCCGCTACGGCCGCCCTGACGTCCCCGGCATGGGCGAGCGAGGAGACGTGCGCGCACCGCAGGACGATCTCGCGATCGGCCTCGACGCCGGCCGACCCGGCCAGATCGATCACCGCGCCCCACAGCCGGGCCGCCTCGCGGTGCGCGCCGAACCGGTCGGCGGCCCGAGCCGCCGCGACGCCGTGCTCCACCGCGCGCGCCGGGCGCACGGCGGTCCCGGCCGCGAGCGCGTGGTGGGCAAGTACGGCGTGGTCGTCCGGACGGACGGCGGCCAGTGCGTCGAGCGCGGCGGCATGCAGCCGGGTGCGACGCAGCCGCGGTATCTCGTCGTAGAGGGTGTCGCAGACCAGGGCGTGGGCGAACCGGACGCGACCCGGCGCCGGTTCGATCAACAATCCGTTGAGCACGCCCAGCTCCAGCGCGCCGAGCACAACCTCCTCCCCGCCGAGGCCGCTCGCCAGCCGCAGTAACGGCTCGATCTCGATGTCGCGCCCGAGCACGACGGCGTACCGCAGGACCGTCTGCGCCGGCGCGGGCAACCGGCCGAGCCTGCGGCGCAGGACGTCACGGACACCGGCGGGCACCGCGTGCGCGGCCGTCTGCTCGCCCTCCACAGCGATCAGCCGGGCGAGTTCACGCACGAACAGCGGGTTGCCGCCGGTGCGCCGAGAAACGAGCGCCACCGTCGCCGGAGCCGGCTCGGGGACACCGTGCCGGCCGAGCAGAGCGCGGACGTCGTCCTCGCTAAGACCGGCCAGGTCGACCCGGTCGGCGATCGGCCCGGCCAGCGCGGCGAGCGCGGACTCCAGGTCGGGACCGACCTCGCCGGGCCGCAGGGTGGCGACGATCAGCACCGGTGTCCCCCAGTGCCCTCGACCACCGACCGCAGCAGTTGCAGCGTCTGACCATCGGCCCGGTGCAGGTCATCCAGCACGAGCAGCAGGGGACGCTCCCGTACGGCGGCGCCGGTGAGCAGGTCGACCATGGCGCGGGCGAGCCAGAATGTCTGTTCCGGCGCGCTCGGCCCCGACCCCGTGCGAAAGTTGTCGAGTCTGGCCAGCAGCGCAGGGTCCGCCGGATGAGCGGCGAGTACCTCCTCGACCACCTCGCGCCACGCCCATCCGGGCGGGGCGCCGTCGGCCTCAGGACAGCGCCCGAGCGCGGTCGTCCAGCCCGCCGCGGCCTGGGCGACACGGAAAACGTCCAGGAGCGTGGTCTTGCCACCACCCGCATCACAGGAGACGAGGACCAGCTGAACGCCACGGATGGCACGCCGGGCCACAGCCTGCAGCCGCGCCAGTTCCCGCGTCCGTCCGAGCAGGCCGGGCGGCGCCGCGGGAGCGGCGAGGGGCGCGGCGGGCAGCCCGACGGGGGCGAGGATGTGCTCCGCCTGATCCAACACGTCGCGCTCGAGGGCGCGCAGCTGCGGCCCGGGGTCCACGCCGAGCTCGTCGGCCAGCCGCCGCCGCGCCCTGGCCAACACCCCGAGGGCGTCGGCCTGTCGGCCGGATCGGTAGAGCGCCGACACCAGCAGGGCTATGGCGCCCTCGCGCAACGGGTGGTCGTGCAGCAGCCGATCCAGATCCGGAACCGCGGCGGACGCTCGGCCCTGCGCAAGCCGCGCGCCCGCCAACAGCTCCATCGCGACGAGCCGCAGTTCCTCCAGCCGTGCCACCTCTGGCACTGCCCACGCCTCACCGGCGAACTCCGCGAACGCCGGGCCCGACCACAGCGCGAGCGCCCGCCCCAACAACGCCTCCGACGCCTCCGGTGGTACCCAACCGCCGCGTCGAGCAACATGCGAAAGCTGCGGCTGTCCAGTGCCTCGGCCGGCAACGACAGCGCATAACCCGGTGGCACGCTGACCAACACCGTCGCCGGCGCGCGCCTGGGCCTGTCAGGTTCCAGCGCGCGCCGCAGGTGCGAGACGTGCACCTGCAGAGCGCCCAGGGCCCGCGGCGGCGGCTCGCCATGCCACAGATCGTCGATCAGCCGATCGGTGGACACCACCTGCCCGTCCGCCACCGCCAGCCGAGCCAGAACAGCCCGTTGCAGACGTCCACCGAGATCCACTGCGGCGCCGCCGACCTCGGCCCGCAACGGGCCGAGTACCAACAACGAGGCGGCCGCACTCATCTCGACTCACCATCGGGCAAGTCGCCACGGACGCCGCTCTCCTCACACATCGCACTGAGGAGGTCGCCGACCACCTGCACACCGTTTCACCGGCAACGCCCGGTGCCTACCCTCCATGAGAACGGCTACGACGGCCGTAGGTCGTTGCCCCATCGCACCAGACGGCCCAGTCCTCGCCCACCCGCCTGTGTCCCTACTGATCACGAACCAGAGGTCGCGCCGATCGACTGAGGTCTGTCGGATGAACTGGGATCGATTCCGACTGGCGGACCTGACGAGTAGTCAAGTCCGCCCGGGCCTGACGACTCGTCAAGGGGTCACGCAGCGTACCCACGATTATCACTACATCTGTGCTGGTCAGAGCGTTGATCACTGTCCACAGTGTCAGATTGACTCCTTGTCCCCAGCCCGGCCCGGCAACGACGCTGAACTGCGGAAACAGACTCTGCGCACGTCACGCCGGTGCAGTTCGACGCCGTTCAGTGCAGCTCACGCCGGTTCACGCCAGGTCCGTGCTCCAGGTTCGCTCCACCTTGTCCAGTCAATGTTGAGCGCACGTTCGAAGTGCGACCACTTGACCTCGACGCAAAAGGGCGTCCCACTACGGCGACGGTACTGATCAGGTACGGGCGCCGACAGCGGTGCTGGTCGGTAGGCACATGGCCGATGCTGGAGCCGCCTCAGCGCTAATCGAGGTTCGCGCCTGCGTTTGCGGCTCTGCGTCAGCGGTCCGGACCACCCGTGAGGTCATGGGCCATAGCGCACCGGCCCCACGCGTCGAGGCCGAACGCGGCTTCTTCGGCACGCGCCGCGGCCAACTCCACGCCGAGCTCGTCCACCTCGAGCGCGCGATAACCGAGCCGCCGGTAGTACGGCGCGTTCCAGGAGACGTCGGTGAACGTGGTGAGCGTGACCCTCGCGTATCCCTCCGCCCGCGCCCAGTCCTCAGCCGTCTCGACTAGCCGCCTGCCCACCCCTCGCCCCTGGTGGGACCGGACAGTGGAGACCTGATCGATGTGGGCGTCCCCGTCCACGACCCGAACCACGATGCAGCCAACGAGACGATCGTCGCCCGCCGCCACCCAGATGTGGCCGGCCTGGATCTGGGCCTCCACGTCCTCCACCGCGGGCGGCGGGTTGTCCGACACTTCCGCCATATCGGCGTCGCGGAACATGGACCCTGCATCGAGGATTACCGCAATAACCGCAACCGCGTCGTCGACGGTCGCGGTGCGGATCCGGTAGGCGTCGGAACGCCGTGCAGGTTGTGGCGCCGGGAGAGTCTAGGAGGCGGACAGGATCGCCGTGAGGCCGCGGGGTACAGGTCCGGTCAGTCACCCCTTGTCGAGGTGGCCATCAGGAGCAATCCTCGACGGCTCCGGACTGTTGTCGTCGCTCTCCCTGCCCGGACCCCAGCGGGTACGCGCGCCTGCGACAGCAGCACGACCGGTCGGGTTGCTCACAGCTCGCGCTCTCGCCCCTGAGGTCGCCTGGCCGCGTGCTCGGCGTGTCCGTCGAGCGAGTCGAGCTACCCCGGGCCAGTCCCGACTGCGGCGGGGTCGATCACAGCTGCCCCTCCCTCGCGTTCAACTATTGCTCCTGCCCGACCTGACGATCAGCTGCGGGCACAGTTGCGGCGGCGGTGGGCCGAGAAGCCACTCGTTGGCGTCGCCGTCGATGTCGAGCGCACCGACGGTGCCACACCCCGACGACGACCTACCTACCTACTGCGCTTCGTCGGTCCAGGTCTGCCTCGCCGTCAGCCGCGCGCCATTGGGTCGGGCGGGTTGAGGTTTCCGGGAGTCGCCGCAACGACGGGCCCGCTCGCCGACGCGCGGGCAGCCATGTGGCTGCGCATCAAGATGGAGGCGGCAGCCAGGACCGCCATCAGCACCGCGAGCAGCGACCAAAGTCCCTGCGGGGACCAGGCGAGTCCGGCGCTGTACACCAACGGCGCCATTGCGCTCCCCACTCCGAGGAACGTGTGCTGAAGCCCCACGTACCCGCCGAGCCGGTGCGGCGGAGCGAGCTCGGTGACGACTACCATCCCCGTCACTGAGGTGATCATCTCGCCGGCAGTGAAGACGCAGACGGCGACCACAACGAACACGACGGCGCCCGCACCGTCCAGTCCGGGCGACAGCGCGAGCATGGCGAACGTGATGGCATAGGCCACCAGCCCGTACCCAAACATCCTGACGGCAGGATGCCGGGCCACCCGGGCCGAGACGGGCAACTGAAGAAGGGTCACCAGCAGCGTGTTGACGAGGAAGACCAGGCTGATCGTCCACTCCGGCAGCCCCAATGTGACCACCAAGTACACCGGTAGTCCGATCTCGATGGCGAGGCCGGCAAGGATCCACAATCCGTTGACGGTTGCGAAGCAGACCATCAGACGGTCCCTCCAGATCGCCATGGATGGCCCGTCCGCGCCCTGCTCGGCCGAGCCGGGACGGCTCTGCCGACGACGCGACGGAATGGGCAGGTACAACAACGCCACGAGCAGGAAGCTGACGGCGTTGGCGACCACGATTAGTGCGTACTGACCGGTCAGGGCGAGCAGAGCGCCGCCCAGGAGCGCACCGGCCCCGAGGCCTGCATTCAGTGTCATGCGAGACAGGGCGAACCAGGCGGGCCGCTCCTTCTCTTCCGCCAGCTCACTGACGATCACCTGACCTGCGACCATGTCGGTGCGGTCTGCGATTGCCACCGCGGTCGCCACAAGGGCGAACAACCAGACGTTGTTGATGGCCAGGTAGACCGGGAACAGCAGGGCCCGGGTGATCGCCAAGACGATGATCACGTTGCGGGCGCCAAACCTGTCGAGGGCGCGGCTGGTGAACGACACACACGCGGCGCTCACCAGCGCAGCGAACGTGAGCACCGCGCCGGCACTCACCAGTGGCAAGCCGAGCCGCTCGGTGAAGAAGAGCAGCATGAACGGGTAGAACATTCCGCTGCCCAGCGAGTTCACGAGGGCAGCGAGCGCGTAGCGCCGCGCGTACTGGCCCTGGGGTATGCCCCACCGTGCTCGACCGCTCACGCGGGGCCGGTCGTCCTCGGTCACTGAGAGGCCATCTGGTCCGGTGCGACGACTGCAGCGACGTCGTCGAAGCCGCTCATGTCACCGAGAGAGACAAGCAGGTTCCGGGGGCCGGTGAACGGCTTGCGGCCGTGCGCAGCCACCAGGTTATCGACGACGAGTAGGTCGCCCTGCTCCCAGTCGAAGACGACCTCGTGCCGCCCGTACACCTCGAGGACGTGCGCGACCTCCTCGACGGAGATCCGCGTTCCATCACCGAACGTCGCGTTGCGTGGCAGCTGCTCCTCGTCGAACATCATCAGCATCGACTCCCGGGTTTCGGGATCGAGACATGCCGGGTGCCAGTGCTGGAACTGAGTCACCCAGCAGCTTTCTCCGGTCACTGGGTGGACGACTGCCGCTGGACGCACGCAACGCGTCCGGAGCCCACCACCGATCAGCCACTCGACCTCGAACCCGTCGGCGACACACCTGCGCTCGACCTCGTTTCGGTCCTCGGTGCGGAAGACCTTCGACCAGTGCAGGCCGACGCCGGTCCCGTAGGCACGCAGGTAGGCGACGCCGTGTCTGACGAACTTGTCCCGAAGCTGCGGATCGAGCTCCGCGAAGACCTTCCGGCCGTCGACCAACGGGGTCTGCCCCCCGGTCTCGGCTGGGAGCCCGCAACCGAACAGGACCTTACGGGGCCACCTCTCGTTGAAGGTGGTCTCGTTGTGCCACATCAACGTAGCGGTGTTGCTGTAGGCGACCGGGGTGTAAACGTTGCGTGCAACCGGGTCATGGTCGTGCTCGCCGTTCTTATCAAACAAGGTGTCGCAAAACGCCTCAGCGGCATCCGCCATGGCCTGTGGGTGGTCCACCCCGAAGCCACGGAACAGCACCGCGCCCCGCTCAGCGAGCACGTTGTCGAGCTCGGCACCGTGCTCGGCCGCCACAGTGGCGAGGCTGGTTCCCGAAGTTGCGTGGACCACCGCGGGAAGCGCTGAGCTTGTCAGCAGGTCTGTGGGCTCGAGAGTCAAAGGGCTTCCTGTCGGAGTTGGGACGACGAGATCGAAGTCAGGAAGTAGCACGAGCGAGAACGTCGGACAGCTGCCGGGCGTAGGCGCGTACGTGTGCCTCGTGCATCACCGTTACGTGAGTACCCGGGGCATCGATGACACGAAGCTCGCCGCCCTCGGGCGGGGCCCACCCGAGCCTGGGGTCGGGGTCAGTATTCTGCTCGGCCCGAATCAGCGTCGTGCGCACAGCTAGAACGGCGGGCTCGTAGGCCCGGTAGGCATCATTGCAGCCGGCGTAGACCGTGAGGATTCGCGACAACTCGTCCTCGGTGAACGTCGGTGGCAGGGCCCCGGCTTCCACAGCGGTCTGGATGAAGTGGGCGACCCGCGCCTCAGCCGGCAGTGCAGCGAAGATTGCCGGTCCGAGCTGGTGCGCGACACTCTGGGCCAGGAACTGGGCGAGACCGGCAAGGAAGCCGGGATCCGTCAGGTCCATCTGGCCGGGTGCCGCGTCCCGGGTGCCGGTGTCAATCAGGACCAGCTCGGAAACTTCGTCACCCGAAGCCCGGAATTGTGCGGCCATCTCCACAGCCACCATACCCCCGAAGGACCAGCCGACGAGCGTGTACGGACCGTCAGGCTGTACCTCACGGACCGCCTCCACATAGCAAGTGGCCATCTGCACGAGGTCCGTGAGCACTTCCTGACCGTCCTCCAAACCCCGTGCCTGGATCCCGTAGATGTCGATACCCGGGCTCAGCTCTCGCACCATCACCGCGTACGACAGCACGTTGCCGCCCGCCGCGTGGACCCAGAAGCTGGGTCGGCTGTCCCTCGTCACGCGGATCGGGACGACGTGGCTCCACCGTCGCACTCGTCCGCGCCGGCGCGACGTTCGTCAACGGGAAGCTCGTGGAACGACCCGACGACAACCACCAACCGGAAGCCGCCTAAAGATCTTCATCCACAGGTCTTGACTATTGCTCCATACGAGAGTGCCCGCTAACTGTGGGGTTCCAAAACATTGCACCTGACGCTGACCAGCGGTGCCAGCGGTCAGGCATGATCGCCGCCGTGTCACAGCGTCTGCTGTATCTCATCTTCCAACCCTGCGTAGGTGTCGCTCCCGGTACGGGCCACCACCGCCGAAACCCGGGCAGAGATGCGTAGACCAGCCGCGGATGGGCAGCCAGTAACTCGTCCGTGATCAGGCCGAGGCCCGCGAGGGCGGCCGGCCGCAGGTTGGTGACGAAGACGTCGGCACCCTCGAGCAGACGGTGCAGCGCGTCCCGGGCCTCGGGCCGCTTGAGGTCGAGCGCGATGCTGCGCTTGCCATGGTTGACGCTGAGGAAGATCGGGCCCATCCCAGGGTGACGACCACGACCGATGTGCCGCACGACATCCCCGTTGGGCGCCTCGACCTTGACCACATCGGCGCCCATCCACGCCATCAGCATCGTCGCGTAGGGCCCCATGAACGTCGTCGTCAGGTCGATCACCCGAACACCGTCGAGCGCGGGTGGCACAGCCTCCGATGCGTTCATCACGATGTGCCTGCGCGGTCGTCAGCGCATGGCAATACCCGACGACAGCGCGTAGGCGAGGCTCGCTGTGGACGACGAGAGCGTCACACGGCGAGCAAGGCGTCGAGCAGCAGTCATCGGTGGTCACCGCGTCGAACCACGACTACTTGGCGTCGTTCACGAGGGTCACACCTGAGATCCGGCGCGGTCGAGATGGGTGCGGTTCGCACGCGGTGTATCAGAGCCCGCGACAGCGGCTCTTAAGAACGACATCGACCTTCTTGATGCAAACCAGCTTCGGCCGCTCGCACGTCACAGGCCTCGGGCACCGCAGCGGCTCCGGCGGAGGCGAACCATGGCGAAGCTCTACGAGTCAGTGTTCTCGGCCGTTCTTCCGGCTGCTCGGCCCCTAACGGCGATCACAGCAGAGCTGGTGGCTGTCACTCCCGAGGCGCCGTCTCGGATGCGGTTGCAGCAGATCGAGCTGCTGATCGGCCAGGGCGACGACGCGTTCCGCCGGTCGAAGTACGTCGAGGCACTGCAGCGCTATAAGGAGGCTCGGGCGCGCATCTACGGCATCCTCTATCCCGGTTTCGATGTCATCTCCCACGCGCTCGCCGCTCACGACCGGATCCTGCCGACCTCCGTGGAGATCGAAAGGAGCCTCATCGGTGCGTCGGTCGCCATGTTCGGCGTCGTCCGGCCCGAGCAGGTGGACAGGCAACCGCCGCTCGCCCACGTCACCGACGTGCCGATCGACCGTGAGCTGGCGATCTTCACGCGCACGGGCTACCGGGAGCGGGTCTCCGCGGACGCCCGGATCCAGGAGGCCAGCAGCAACGGGATCGCCCTGTTGCGGGAGAACAAGCCGGACCAGGCGTTTTCCGTGATGCAACAAGCCCTTGCGACGGTGGAGGCGGACGGGGCGGCCGTCGACCCCGCCCTGCTCGGCGCGCTCGAGCTGAACCTCGGCAGCGTCGCACTCCAGCTCCGCGACGCGGAGCGGGCCAAGGTTCACTCCGAGAACGCTCTCCGGCGCTTCACACAGAGCAAGGACACCGTCGGCCGCGCGCAGGCGCTGCACGTCTCGGCGATCGCGACCCGGCGGCTCGGCGACAACGACGGCGCCGGGCAGCTCTTCGACCGCGCTGCCACCGAACTGGCCGAGGCCGGGCCCCCGGCATCGCTGCCTGTGGCAGCGACCCTCGCAGGCGGGCAGGCGTCCCGCGATCCCGTCGTGCTCGGCTCGATCGCGCAGAGGAACGGCTCGATCGCCACCTTGCGGATTCCGGGACGCACCGACGGTTGGTCGGCGCTCGTGCTCGACGACGACCTTCAGCTCCAGCAGGTCGGTAAGCCCTGGACGGTGGGCGTACAGCTGGGCGAGGACCTCACCCGGTTCGAGGTCGGCGGGTTCGCCGACCCGAGCGCGGACGAGTTCGTCGCCCGGATCTACCAGGCGCGGGTGACCAAGGAGCGCTTCGCCGACCTGCACATCAAGCTCGACGGTCCGAGCAGCACGACGGCCCACCTGACCCACCTGTACGCCTACGCGCTCCTCGTCAAGCTGGGCGACGCCTACCACGTTCAAGGGCTGTTCCAGCAGGCCGAGGACCACTACCTGCAGGCGGCGGGCTACTCCTTCCTCAACCAGGCGCTCGAAGGGCCCGTGCTGTGGACACGCCTCGCGCGCAACGCGGTCGGCTGGGGGCACGCGCGCTACAAGGGCGGGGACCTGCCCGGCGCCGCCGACCAGTACTCGAAGCTGATCACGACGGCGGGCACAGTGCCTGCCTCGTTCCTGTACGACACCGCCGCGCTGACGACGCCTGCGGACGACGCGCGCACCCTGATCGTGAACCTGCTGACGCGCCCGCTGCCGACGATCAACTGGGACATCGGGTGGGCGGTGCTGACCGCGCACCAGTTCCTCCAGCAGATCGCGGACGGGCTGGACTTCTATGGACTGGCCCTCTCCCCGATCCACACGTTCGAGTACCTGCAGAGCATCGCGCGCGGCTTCGCGCAGGAGGCGGTCCAGGCCGAGCGCGAGTTCGTGAACTTCACGTCGCGCCAGGAAGGTGAGGAGGCCACCCGCCGCGACCTCGAGTCCGCCTCGGCGATGGCGGATGCCGAGGTACAGGCCCGCCAGGAGGCGCTCGCCTCGGCACATGAGGACGAGTCCGCCGCGCGCAACGCGCTCACCCTCGCCGTGACGCGGCGCAACCAGGCTCAGACGCAGCACGACGCCTACGCCGCCTCCAGCTCCACGCAGATCTGGGCGCAAGCGGCCGCCGCGGCGCTGGGCGGTGGCGAGGACGCGCTCTATGCGGAGATCAGCGAGCTCGCCGACCGGCTGGACCGCGGCGAGACCATCCAGGGGCCCGGCCCGAAGCTCGCAGCAGCGCAGATCCTGCGCGCCGGTCGCAGGTCCCGCGCGTACGAGCTGAAGAAGATGGAGGACACGATCGTCGAGCTGGCCCGCGCGATCACGATCGCCCAGGACCAGGTCGACAGCGCGGTGCGCCGCACCGCCGCCGCGGAGATCGCGGTCGAGGCCGCCAAGCAGCGCGCGGAGATGACGAAGGCGTCGCTCGAGGCGTTCGACGACGAGTTCTTCACACCCGAGTCGTGGCAGCGCATGGCCGACGTTGTGCGCGACATCTCGCGCTCGTACCTTTTCCGCGCGATCCGCATCGCACAGCTGATGGAGCGGGCCTACAACTTCGAGAACGACACCACGCTCAAGATCATCAAGGACGACTACGGACATGGTGTGGCGAGTCCTGAGCCCGGCCGGGACGTACGCCTGCTCGGTGGCGACAGCCTGCTCGACGACATCGACGCGTTCACCTATCACGCCGTCACGACGAAAACGCGTAAAGCCAGCCGCATCAAGGACGTCATCTCCGTCAGCGAGGACTTCCCCGCCCAGTTCGAGAAGTTCCGCCGTACCGGCCTCCTGTCGTTCGAGACCGACCTCTACGAATTCGACCGCCTGCACCCCGGCTTCTACGGCCAGCGGATCGAGGAGGTCGAGGTCCAGGTCGTCGGGATCCTGCCCGAGGGCGGGCTCAACGGAACTCTGTCACTGGGTGGGGTCACGCGCTTTCGCCGCAAGGACGGCACCGCAGCCGAGCGCGTGCACGAGGTCGACACGATGGCACTGTCGGAGTTCGTCGTGCGCAACGACGGCTTTCTCTACCGCGCCGAGACGGGCGTACGCGGGCTTTTCCAGGGCTTCGGCGTCGGCTGCACCTGGGTCATGCACCTGCCCAAACGCAGCAACGCCGTGGACTTCCGGCGCATCTTCGACGTCCAGATCGCGGTGTACTACACCGCCCGCTTCGACAACGTCCTGCGCACCTCGGTGCTCACTACGGATCCCCGCCCCGACGAGTTGGTGCGCGTGCGCACCTACGGGCTGCGCTACGACTTTCCCGACGCCTGGTTCGCCTTCTACCAGGCAGGCGCGATGCAGTTCACACTCGACCGGTTCAGCCTGCCTCCCAACCAGAAGGACTTCGCGGTGCAGACCGTGTCGTTCCGGCTCGTACCGGCGGCAGGGTTCTCCGCGGAGGGCATCGAGCTGCGGATCAGCGGGCCGGACGGGGCCGGCGGAGTGGTGACGACCGACGCCGACGGGGTGGTGTCGACCGAGGGCGCCGACCTCGCCGGGCTGGTCGGCATCGATCCGCTCGGTGATTGGACCGTTGACGTCCTCGGCGGTGCGGCGATCACGGACAACGGCGTGTTGCGGCCGGAGCGCATCTACAACCTCCAGGTCGGTCTCGAGTACCGGTTCGCCTACGTCGTCGAAGAGGTCGTGTAGCGATGCGCGAAGCGTCGGGGGTCGCCGCCGGGCTCGTCGCACTGCCGTCCGGCGGATCCGCGGTCGCGCCCCAGGGCGACCGCTTCCAGCCCGACCTGGTCCGGGGAAGCGGCAGCTACGCGGTTCCGGTCCACCTGCCGAAGGGCCCGAACGGCCTCGCGCCCGCGATGACGCTGAGCTACTCCACCGGCTCGGGGAACGGGCCCTTCGGCCTCGGCTGGCGGCTGGACGTCATGCGGATCGAGCGGCGGAGCGACCGCGGCGTTCCGCGCTACGACGACGCCGACACGTTCGTGATCGGCGGCGCCGAGGTCCTCGTCCCGGTCGGCGAAGGCCGGTACCGCCCGCAGGCGGACACCCGCTCGTGGCACGTCGAGCGCGCAGGCGACGGGTGGCGGGTGCGCACCGGGGAGGGCCGCACGCTGCTCCTCGGCCGGAGCCCGGCAAGTCGGGAAGCCCGTGGCGGGGAGCCCTTCGCCTGGTACGTCGACGAGGAGTCCGACCAGGCGGGCAACGCCATCACGTACGGCTACCGCCGCGACGGCGACCGCCTCTTTCTCGACGAGGTCCGCTACAGCATCTTCTCCCTGCGTATCGGGTACACACCGCGCCCGGACGTGCTGCGCAACGGACGGGCGGGCTTCCTGCGCGTCACCGGCCTGCGGGCCGCCGGCCTCGAGCTGCACTGCACGCGGCAGGCGCCCACACTGATGCGCTCGTGGCGCCTGCACTACGAGCAGGCCGACAACGGCAGCTCGCTGCTCACGCGGATCGCCCAGGTCGCCGAGCGGGACGGCGAGGTGGCCGCGATGCCCGAGCTCACCTTCGCCTACGGGAGCGCCGACCTCGACAGCTGGCAGATCCACGAGCCGGAGTCACTGGTGCCGCCGCCGAGTCTCGACGACCCGACGGCGCAGCTCGTCGACCTGACCGGAGACGGGCTCCCCGACGTTCTCCGCGTCGCGAACGGCCGGATCCTGCGATGGCGCAACACGGCGAACGGGCGCTTCGAGGGGCCCGTTGCCGTGGGGGACGTGCCCTCGCCGATCGCGCTGGATCGCGAGACCGTCGCCTTCGCCGACCTCAACGCCAACGGCCGGGCCGACCTTTTCGCGGTCAACCAGCGTCTCGCGGTGGCGTTCGAGGCCGACGGCCGGGGTGGGTTCTCGCCCGACCCGATCGTCTTCCGCGAGTCGCCTGCCACCCTGCTCGCCGACCCCCGCACGCGGCTGATGGACGTCGACGGCGACGGGGTGATCGACCTCATCCACACCGGCCGGGACCACTTCCTGCTGTACCGCCACGAGCCGCGGACGGGCTGGGCGGATCCCGTCGCGGTCCAACGCCTCACCGACCTCGAGCGATTCCCGGACGTCAGCCTGGACAACCCGGACGTCCGACTGGCCGACATGACAGGCGACGGTCTCCAGGACTTCGTACTGGTGCGCAGCGGCGACGTCAGCTACTGGCCGTATCTGGGCAACGGCCGGTGGGGAGACCGCGTCCGGATGGCCGGTGCGCCGCGGCTGCAGGCCGGGTTCCGCCACGAGCGGCTGCACCTGGTCGACCTGGACGGCGACGGCTGTGCCGACCTCGTGCACCTCGACGACGACGCCGTCCGGATCTGGCTCAACCGCTCCGGAGCCGGATTCGAGGACGAAGTGACGATCCCCGTCACCACCGGCATGGGCGGCGGCCGGGTGCTCCCCGCAGATCTCTTCGGCGACGGCAGGCCCGGTTTCGTCTGGTCGGCACCCGGCAGGCGCGAGTACAGCGCGGGCTACCGCTTCCTGCGCTTCGCGGGAGGCCACAACCCCTACATGATGACGACGATCGACAACGGTCTGGGCGGGACGACCGAGCTCACCTACTCGACGACGACGGCCATGCGCCGGGCCGACGAGGACGAGGGCCGCCCCTGGCCGGGCCTGCTGCCGTTCGTCGTCGGCGTGGTCCAGACGATCCGCGAGTCCGACGCCACGACCGGGCACCAGGCCGAGGTGGTCATCCGGTATCACGACGGCGTTTACGACGGGCCGCGCCGGGAGTTCCGCGGGTTCACCGAGGTGACGGTCGACGTCGCCGGAGACGACTCCGTGCCCGCCACGCGGCAGGAGGTCCGCTTCTTCCAGGGCGACCCCGAGCACCCCGACCGCGGCGAGCGCGACCGGCAGCGGGCGCTCGCGGGCGCACTGCTCGAGACCCGCCAGCTCGAACGCGTCGAGGGCACCTTCGTACGCAGGCGGCGCTCCGTTCAGGCGTGGGAGGCCCGGCCGCAGCACGACGCCGCGGTCCATCTCGTGCTGCTCTCCTCGGTGGAGACCACCGAGGAGAGCCCGAGCGGCGAGCCCGCCCGCATCGAGCGCACGACGCTCGCCGACTACGACGCCTTCGGCAACGTGGGTCGCCGCCTGCGGGAGAGCGCGGCAGGAGGCGCCGTGCCCGCAGCGGCGATCCGCTCGGAGGAACGGTTCACCTACGTCGCGAACGAGACCGACTGGCTCGTCAAGCTGCCCGTGCGGATGGAGCTGCGCGACGGGACCGGCGTGCCGTTCGCGGTGAAGATCCACCACTATGACGGCCCGGCTTTCGCCGGGCTCGCCGAGGGCGACGCGACGCACGGGCTGCTCACCCGGGTGAGCGAGCTCCGACTGCTGGAGGCCAAGCTGCCCGCGGGCTACGTCGGCGCCCGCGACTTCGCTGGGCTCGGCCTGGCGTTGACCGGCGCGGGCGACCTGCGCGGCTACTATGCGACGACGATCGCCCACGGGCGGGACACGCGGGGCAACGTCGTCGCCTACCGCGACCCGACCGGCAACGTGGCGAGCGTCGACTTCGACGCCGACGGCGTCCATCCCGTGCGGAGCGTGGACGCGAACGGCGCGGAGACGACGCTCGAGTTCGCCCCGCACGCGGGCGAGCCTGCGCGGGTACAGGCCCCGGATGGGCGTCGCCTCCGCTACGAGCACGACCCGCTCGGCAGGCTCGTCGCGGCCTACGAGGACGACGACACCGGGACCGAGCAGCTCGTGAAGTGCTGGGCGATCGACGTCGACGCCGTCCCGACCTCGATCACCTCCTACGCGCCGCGCGCGGCGGGCAGTACGCGTGCTGAGCTGGTCGCCGCCGATTCCGAGGCGCTCACGGGGGTGTCGGTCGCACGGGTCTACCTCGACGGTGGCGGCCGCGAGGCGCTGCAGGTGACACGCGCGGCCGACGACCCCGGCGGCGCCCGCCGCTTCGTCCGGTCCAACCACGTCCGGCTCAACGCCCGTGGGCTCACCGCGAGCACGGCCGCGCCGCGCCTCGTGTCCACGCTCGCGTTCGACGCCGCCGGGCCCGCGACGCCGGACGGCATCGCGTTCCGGTACGACGCGCTGGGGCGCGTCCGCGAGACGATCGGGCCTGCGCCGGTCCATCAGCGCGTCGTGCGGGACACCTTCACGATCGAGCACTTCGAGGGCGCACCGACGGCGGCCGAGGCCCCTGTCCGCGTCGAACACTTCGACGCGCGCGAGCGGCTCGTCCGGATCGACGAGCGCCGCGACGGCGCGACAACCCTGTCGACCGTCTACGACCTGGCCCTCGACGGGCGGATCTCCGCGATCCGTGACGGCGGGGGCATGCCGGTCACGCGCTACACCATCGCCGGTGTCGCCGACCCCGTTCGCATCGAGCACCGCGACGTCGGTGGCCGGACCTACTACCACGACGCCGCCAACCGCCTCGTCGAGCGCGTCGATCCGGACGGCTCGGCGCTGTTCTACTCCTACGACGCGCTCGGTCGTCTGACCCGGATCGAACACAACGCCGCCGCGGGCGGCGCCCGCACGACCGTCCGCGAGCTGATCTACGACGAGGACCCGGACGGGGCCTCCGCTGGACGCAACCTCCAGGGCCGCATCGCGCTCGTCCGCGATGCGGGCAACGCGTTCCGCTACAGCTACAACCGGGCGGGCCTGATCGTGCGCGACGAGGTCACCGCGGCGGGCGGCACGCTTGTCACCCGGCGCGAGTACGACCTGCAGGGGACCCCGACGGCCGTCGTCTACCCGGACGGACACCGCATGACGACGACCCTCGACGACAGCGGCAGCGTCAGCACGATCGACGGCGTGCTGACCGAGGTCGCGTACGACGCCGACGGGTCGATCACCGACTGGCGGTTCGACAACGGCGTGCGGGCGCGGTACGCGCGGGACACGGTGTCCCGCCGGCTGACCGAGATCGCGGCGACCGGCGCGGACGGGACCGTGCTGCGGCGCGTGCGCTACGGCCACGACGACGTCGGCAACATCGTGGGGCTGGTCGACGAGCGGCCGGGAAGCACCGAGCACCAGATCTTCGGGTACGACGGGCTCCACCGCCTGACCAGTCAGGAGGTCCGCGCCGACGACGCCGAGGGGGCCGTGCTGCGCAGCGGTGCCTACCGCTACGACGGCGAGGGCAACCTGCTCGAACTCGGCGAGGGGTCGGGCCTGGCACTCGACTACACCGACCCCGCGCGGCCAGGACGCCTCACCCGGATCACCAGCGCGGCAGGCGCTGCGCCGCAGGTTCCCGGCTACGACGCAGCAGGCCGTACAACCGCGCTGGGCGACCTCGCGACGATCGAGTACGACCCGCTGGACCGGCTCGTCCGGGTCGTCCGGGTCGATGGCACAGAGCTCCGGTTCGCCTACGACATGCAGAACCGCCGCATCGTCAAGGAGGTCACCACGGGTGGTGCGACGACGCGCGTCCGCTACGCCACGGGGCTGTTCGAGCAGCACGAGACACATGGGATCCGCAACGTGTTCCTCGGCAAGCGGCTCGTCGCCAGCGTGCGCGTGGCACCTGCCGCACCCCCCGCGCCGCTCTACTACTTCAGCGACCATCACGGCACGCTCCTGCACGCCACGGACGCCGCCGGAGCCACCGTCCACGACCAGCGCTACGAGCCGTTCGGCTCGGCTCTCGACCCTTCCGTGGACCTCGATCGCTACCTGGGCCGCACCCGGGACTCAGAGACGGGCCTCCTACACCTCGGTGCCCGCCACTACGCCCCCGCGCTCGGCCGCTTCCTGACGCCCGACTGGTTCGTGCTGGAGAACCCGGACCGCGCCGCGCGCATCCCCACGAGCCTCAACCTCTACGCGTATGCCGTCGACAATCCGCTGGTCTTCCGGGACCCCACCGGCCTGTGGTTCGGCATCGACGACCTGATCGTGGCCGCCGTCGGCTTCGTCGTCGGCTTCGTTTCCGGGCTGATCTACGGCCTGGCCAACGGACAGGGTTGGGGAAGCCTGCTCACGGCGCTGGAGACCGGCTTGACGACCGCCGCAGGCGCCTGGCTCGGCTGGAACACCGGGATGCTCGTCGGCGGTCCCGTCGGCGCCGTCATCGGCGCCTCGATGGGCGGCTTCAACGGGCTCGTGAGCGGAATGCACGGCATCTACGACTGGACGAGCGCGAGCGGTTGGTTCTCGTTCCTGTCCGACTCGACGTGGAGTCTGCTCGGAACGAGTCTGGGCAACGTCGTCCACGTCATCAACATCTTCTACTCGGATTCGAAATACCGCGACGATCTCAGCCGTAGGCAGAACCGCCACGTCTATGAGGGCGGCTTCGCGTTGAAGTCCGACTTCGCCTTCACCCAGGGCAACGTCATCAGCAACGCTGGTCTCGGGACGGGCAGTGTCAACACCAGCTTCATCGCCCAGCACGAGGAGCTGCACATCTGGCAGCAGCGGTTCTTCGGCCCGATCTTCCAGGTGACCTATGTCGCGTGGGCGGTCGGCGGCTTCCTTGCCGCGAGTGGCTACTGGCTCTTCAACACCGACCAAAGCTACGGAAGCCTGCTCGAAACCGCGGCATACTACGACAATCCGTTCGAATACTGGGCGTACAACAACGACAGCAACTGGCCACCCTCCGGCATCAACTCGTCCCTGGCGTGGTCCTGAGACCTCATAGGACGCGAACCGTGAAGATCACAATCCGCCGCGGTCCCGGCGCCGTCATCGTCAGCCCACCGCCCCCGGGCTGGATCGCAGACGACGATCCGGCAGGCACCCTCACGGATCCCTTCCACTCCATCTCCGCCGCCATCGCCGTCGCGAACGGGCGCGACGTCCACCTGCGCGGCGGCCGGTATGTCGAACCGATCACGGTGGACGGCGTGCACGGGGGCAGCGGGCACCCGATCACCATCGCGGCCTACGACGGCGAACCGGTGACCGTCGACTGTTTCGTGCCGGATTTCCTGCACCCCACCGCGGAGGCGCATTGGGAACCCGTCGACGGCAGCCCAGACGAGTTCGTCTGGACCCAGCCCTCCCCGGCCGGCGAGGCCGAGGAGGTCAGGCGCGGCGCGTTCCTCGACACGCACCGGCACACCCGGCTGATCAGCTACAGCCGGGCCGAGGATCTGCGGTCGCCCAACGAGTTCAACATCCGGATCGAGGATCCCCGGCCCTCCGACGAGATCGACCCCGACGAGCCCCCGCCCGGCGACAACTACGTGTGGGTCGCGAACCCCGAACCGGACGGCGAGAAATGGATCCCGACCGAGGAACCGCGAGTCTTCCGGAACTGGATGTACATGGGCCCGGGGATCTGGTTCGACGACAGGCAGCGGAAGGTGCACATCCGCCTGTCCCACACCCACAACAACGTCCTCGGGTGGCCGGACTACACGGGTGTCACCGACCCGCGAACGGTCGGCATCGCGCTCTCAAAGAGTTTGACCCCCGCCCTGCGGCTCACCAACTGCACGTTCCTGCGGTTGAAGGACATCACCCTCCGGTTCGGCGGACAGGAGACCGTGCGGATCAGGAACTGCACCGACATCGAGTTCGACCACGTTCACATCCGGGCCGGCAGCCGGGCGATAAGGCTCGAAGCGGAGAAGGATGAGCACAACGCACGGATCGTGTTCCATGACTGCGAGATCGACGGTGGCCTGCCGACCTGGCTCTTCCGCAGCGACCGCAAGGACGAATACCACTACGTCGCGGCCACACTCCGGAATCCGACGCAGGCCGACGTGGAACACAACACGCTCGGCAAGTCGACCACCAACAACCTCCTGTCCAGCAGGCGGAACGCGGCCGAGATCCAGGTCCACCACTGTGAGCTAGTCAACGGCCATGACGTGTGCATCTTCGGACCGGGAATGCGCTTCCACCACAACTGGGTGGACAACATCAACGACGACGCGCTGTTCATGGGCTCGGAGGACTCGGACACCAAGGACGCGTGGGTGTATCGGAACGTGGTGACCAAGGTCTTGACCACGCTGAGCTTCGCGTCCGAAACCCCGCTCGACGGCATCCGGATCTTCCGGAACCTGTTCGATATCCGTGAGCCGACGCTCGGGATCAGGCCGGGCAAGGTGGGCGACAACCCGCTCCGGCAGGGCCAGTTCTTCAAGGGCAACGGGATCGAGGGGCCGTTCGACCTGTGGCACAACACGTGCCTGGTCAGGAACGCAGGCGCGACCTTCGTCGACGAGCCGCCGACCGACCTCAACCGGGCGGGCTTCACCCACTACAGGCAGTTTCACCTCGCAGGCGTACGCCGGTCGTATAACAACGTATTCGTGGCGGCCTACCCGGACTCCGGGATCACGAGACCGATCGCGTTCCTCCCGCCCCGGACCTTCGAAGGACCGACCGACGGCAACGTCTACGAGCGCCTCGGCCCGGGGCCTGCTTCCCAGCCCCGGTTCGCCGTCACCGGCGGAAGTCCGCCTGAGTTCGTCGATCTCGACGGCTATAACGCCCTACACGATCCGTGGGAACGGGAAGGTGTTCGCGCCGATCCGCTGCTCCTCTCGTTCGACAGTGCCACCGGTCACCCGCACCTTGACGACGACCTGCGACCCCGAGACGGCAGCCCCGCCAAGGGGAGCGCTGTGGCGATGCCCGCCGACATGGCCACGATCGACCGTGACGCCAATGTCCTCGCCAAGCGGTTTGGCGGCGATCGGGGTTGCTACTGGACCCTTAAAGTGCCTGCTTTCCCAGGGCTCAGCTTTGTGCTATTCGACCGCATGTCCGTGGGGGTGAAGGGACGCCGGAAGTTCCCTCGGTGACGCTGAGGCACGATGCGTGCGCTCGCACGAATGGAGCTGAGGGGGGCTCGAACCCCTTCGTCGGGCGACACCTCCCCCGCCCGGAACCGGGCATGCGACTCCCGCGCCGCGCCGTCCCACCCACCAACACACCCTGCCTCGGCCACATGCGAGACCATCCCAGCCGCCACCGACACCACGGCCAGCACCGTCCCGTACACATGCGTCGTTCGTATCGATACTGCAGGTTCGGAATACCGCACGTCCGCCAGTCGAGCTGGCGATCCAACGCGTGTTGCTCGGGTTCCGCACTCTGCGGATCGACTCTCTATGCGGTCGGTCTCGGCGAGCAGCGCGGCGATCGTCGCGGCTACGATCGTTAACCTGCCGACGCATCCGCCTGATGCTCCGCGTCGTCCGGACCCGCCGCCGTGCTGGTCCCGATCAGTTTCGCGCGCAGGCTTCCTCCGCACCCAGGCCGCCACGATATTGGCCGTCGACTTCTACCACGTCGGCTGCGCGGTGACGCTGCGGCAGCTCTACGTCCTATCCGCGCTTGAGGTCGGCGGCGGCCTGAAACTGCAGATCAGACACCATGGCCGGGTTCTGGGACCTGACAGGGCAGGTGTGGCAGCGGGGGCATCCGGGACCTTGATGCCTACACGAGTGCGGCTACGGCCACGGCCTGCGGAAACGACCTCGGCGCAGGAGTGCGTCGTGAAGATCGGAAACGGACACGCTCTTGCCCAACAGAGGTAGCCGACGTGATTACCCGCGCGATCACCGTGCCCGCCGCCGGTGCGGGGGCGCCAGCGTTCCTGAACCTGCTCGGGGCGTCGTCTACTTCAACGAGGAACGCCGCATCGAGCTCGGCGCCTATGTCCGCCGCGCCCGCAATCGCCTACCCCAGGCCCGTCCACAGCAGGATCCAGCAGCGGCCCATCCTCGGCGGCCTCATCGACGCGTACCAAGCAGCTGCCAAGACCGCAGATCAGGGCACCGTGGCCGGGTTCTGGAACCCGACAGGCCGCTATGATGCTCTCATGGAATACCGCATGAGCAACGTCGTCGCTGGCGGGACTGAGCCCGAACCCGACATCATTAAGAAGGTCAATGCTGAGCTGACCAGGTGGGCAGACAACGGCTGGGAGCTCATCAGAGCTGAAACTCTTGCAGAAAGTGAAAACGACCGGCTATATACGATGTGGTGGCAGAAGGGCTGACATAAAGATGCCCCGGCTCAACAGAGCCGGGGCATCATCTTAGGTGTTGCTGTTGTTCAGTACTTCGGTCGGCGGATGGTCTTGCATCGGACTGTTCGCACGGACGGGTCGGACGGCGCATGGCAGCTCCAATCGTGGAGCAACGAGGTTAGCGCGATTTCTGACGATCCGCCAGGTACCACTCGTGCTGAACGGAGTCGTCCCGCCGCCACGTCCCGCACCCGCAGATCCGTTGGTTTGTAGCGGCGGTCTTGCCACAAACGCAGTTGCCGCCTCCGTTGCGACTGTTTGGGTGTTTGGCTTCCTGACTGCACATGTCGCAGATGCGTTGCCAACTCTTGTCACGAAATTCGAACCTCAGCGCGGGGAGTGCCCCCCTATCGGCCAGTCCAGCCCTGAACCGGCCAACGTGCGCAACAGGGTCGGCGAACTGCGGCGAGTTGTCGACGCTGCCGCCATCACTAACCCGGCTGTTGCAGCACGGGTGTGATGTTGGTGGTCCGACACGGTGCCTGAACGCGCGAAAGTGCCTGCTCAGTGGGGTTGGATCGGAGTTCTCGAGGCTCTGAACCAACGCACGGAGGAGGCACTTCGCTCGTGCACCCTACAACCGCCCGACCCATGATCACGGTGACCGCGGACGGGACCGGTGTCGTGTCGCACGTCGGGTCCCGGCTCCTGGCCGGCATGGCCGATCGCAGCGGCCTGACCGACGCGTTCAGCGACGCGCTGGCCGGGCTGCGGGAACGCCGCAGCGGCGGCCGGCGACCCGGACCAGCTCTCGCAGTGGCACCGGCTCGGGTGCGTAGCAGCGGTAGAACGCCAGCTCACTGGTGTCACGGTGCCGGCGCACCAACAGCCACCAGCGGCGGGGCCCGCCGCCGGTGACGTCGAGATCGGGCGCAGGACGCCTCTCCCCTGCAGTCGACGAAACGGTTCTGGACGCGGTCTTCGCGGCGTATGTCGATGCGTGTCTGGATGACGTCGGGGCGCCCGCCCTCGATCCGCCGATGGTTCGGCTGACCTCGGCCAGGCGATCGCGCGCAGCCCACACCGGATCGACGCGCGTCGCTGGTGGCCCTCCAGATGCCTCCCAGCCCGCACGCCGTCTTTTCAGGGACACTCGCCTCTCCCGCGACCTAGCGATGACGCGCCGAGATAGGCCCGAACGAGCGCTCCGCGTTGGGCGGGTGTCGCGCCGCGGCAGGCGAATACGATGAGGACAACGGGCAGAAGGATGGTGACGAGAAGGTACGCGAGCGCGGCTCCCGGCGGGAGCCCCACGAGCAGCCCGCTCGCCACGAGCAGGTTCGAGGACGTCAGCAATGGGGGGCGAACGGTGCGCATGGGTGACCTCACAGGCAGTTGTCGGGTCCGTGGCCCGGACCGATCGACGCCCAGTGCGCACGTGCTCGCGCCGGTCCGCGAGCCTCGGCCGGATGGTCGACGTACTGACCAGCGCGGTCCGGACGACTTTCCGGACCTGCCCGGACGGTCTTCGTCATGAGCATCCGTCTCGGAGAAGGACCGAACATTGAGCTGCCAGCGCTGCGCGCCCTGATGGCCGAAGCGCGCGCGATCGTGGAGGGCTGCCGGCGCTTCGACAAGCTGGACCAGCTAGCGGAGGCGGCCGTCGGCCGGCTCACCGGGAAGCGGATCTCGGAGTTGCTCGCGACCCGGAAGGTGCCCGATCGCGATCGGCTCAAGGCGGTGATCGAGGCATGCCACCCGCGTGCGTGGCCCGACATCGAATTGCTGCTCCGCAACGCGCAGGCCGAGGAGGTGGCGCGGTCCGCCCATCCGCAGCCCCGGTGGGCTGACTACGCCATGGTGCTCACCGACACTCACAGGCTGCCGTTGGTCAGCGAGATCACCGACTGGACGATGTTGGGCGTCCATCGTCCGATCGCGAGGCCGGACGGGCGAGCCGATGCGGACGTGCCCGGTCTTCCCGCCTACGTACTGCGCGAACGGGATCGGACGGTATTGCGTCCGCGCTGGCCGGATTCGTCGGTCGTGACGAGTCCGGCCAGGCGGTGGGTTTCGTGCTGGTGACCGGCGACTCCGCTGCCGGGAAGACTCGTGCCGCCGCCGAGGCGGTCCGGGCCGAACTCGGCGCCTTCCGTCTGTTGTACCCGCACAGCGCGGCCGACCTCGTGAAGCTTCTCGACGCGAGGCTGGATCTGCGCTACTGCGTGGTGTGGTTGGACGAGTTGCAGGATGTGCTCCGCCAACCGGACGGTCCGGGCGCGATGCGACGCCTGCTCGCGTTGACGCCTGGACCGACGGTGCTGATCGCCACCATGCGCACCGACGCCGAGCGTGAAGTGCGCTCCACGCCCGCCTGGCGCACGATCGCCGATCGAGCGCAGCGCATCACGTTGTCGCGGCGTCCGGAGGGCAACGAGCTGAGGGAGGCCCGCGGGCTGGACGATCCGCTGATTCGTGATGCCCTGGACCACATCGGTGACCGCTACGGCATCGCCGAATGGCTCGCGGCCGGGCCCCAGCTGCTGGATCACCTCGACCGGGCCCGAACCAGTGACGATCCACGACAGCGACTGGCCGCACGGATCGTCGCGGCCGCCGTCGATCTCTACCGCGCCGGCCACACCTCTCCAATTCCGGAGCCGCTGCTGGCCGCCGTCCTCCACCTGTACCGCGAGCACCCGGAAGTGCCCGCGACCCGGGAAGCGGTCGCCGACGCCCTGCAGTGGGCTCGAACACCGGTAGCCGGCGCCAGCGCCCTGCTCACATATGTTCCGGGTTGGGGTGACCGGGTCTTCGACTACGTCATCGGTCACGGCAGCGGGCGGGACGCCCCGGCGGTACCCGACCCGCTCTGGCCGATCCTGCTCCGGCACGTCACACCACTGACCATGCGCAGCATCGCCGCCGCGGCCCGCAGAGCCGGTCAGCGCGGGGTTCTCGACGAGCTCACTTGCAGGGCAACCGGGACCGAGCAGGTCGAGTTCCTGACCCTCTTCGAGGACGTCGCCGGGCTGGACCAGCTTGCTCGGGCCGATCAGCGGGCCGCCTGGAGGCTTGCCGAGCTGCTCGGCAGGATGAAGGATGCGGACGGTCTGCGTCGAAGGGCAGCCGACGGGAACACAGAGGCGGCCGGGGTCCTCGCTCGCCTGCTGGCCTTCAAGGGCGACGTCGACGAGCTCGCCGCCCGGTCCGAGAGCGGCGACAAGCACGCCGAACGCTGGCTCGCCTGGGCCATGGACGTTCGCGGCGACCGCCACGGCCTGGCCCGACTCGCCGACGCCGGTGTCACGGCCGCGGCGCGGCACCTCGCGCTGCGCCTGTCCCGGCTCGGGGATCTCGACGCGCTCACCGAACGCGCGAACGCCGGCGACGGCAGTGCCGCTCGCCAGCTGGCCCGAGCCGCTGCCGAACGCGGCGATGACGGCCCCCTGACGATCCTGGCCGACGGCGGTGACGTCGACGCGACGCGGCAGCTCGCCTACGTGCTCGCGTGGCGGGGCGATGTCGATGCGCTCCGGCGGCGGGCGGAGACCGGCGACTTCGCCGCACGGTGGGAGCTCGCCGCCGCTCTCGTCCGGGCGGGCGATCTCGTCGGTCTGGGAAAGCGGGCCGATCGGGGCGACCGCCTTGCCGCCCGACGGCTGGCAATGGTGCTGGCCGAGCAGGGGGATGCGGAGACGCTGACCCTGCGCGCCGAGCGCGACGAGATCGCGGCCGCGCAGCTCGTCCGGCTCTTGGCCCGGCGCGGTGATGTCGCCGAGCTGACCCGCCGAGCTGACGGCGGTGACCGGCGTGCTGTCGCAGAGCTGGGCAAGCTGCTGGCCGATCGCGGATCGCTCGACCTGCTCTTGGCGCGTCCGGACGCGCCGTCCTCCATTGTCGACCTGCTCGCGGCGCGAGGTGACGAGGAGGCGATCACTCGGCTCGTCAACGCCGGCAACCCTGCGGCCGCCGGGCGGCTCGCCGCCCTCTGGGTCGTCCGTGGCGATCTCGAGGGTGTCGAGAGACGGGCGGACACCGGCGACGAGCCGGCAGCGGCGGCGTTGGCCACCGCCCTGGTTCGCAGCAACGCTGTCGAGCGGCTCACCCGCCGAGCCGACCGGAACGACCGTTCCGCCCAGATCGCGTTGGCCAGGCTGCTCGCCGGACGGGGGCAGGTCGGTGAACTGACCGAACGTGCCGAGTGCGGCGACGATCGCGCACGGGACGAGCTGGCACACCTGCTGGCCCGCAGGGGCGACCGCGCCGGCCTGACCGCACGGGCCGATCGCGGCGAGTACATCGCGCAGGCCGAGCTGGCGCAAGTGCTGGCCGACGACCTGGACGAGCTCACCGCCCGCGCCGACGACGGCGATCCTGCCGCGGCCGTTCAGCTGGCCGAGGTACTCGCCGCTCGGGGCGACATCGCTCCTCTCATGCGTCGCGCCGACGACGGGGACACGCACGCCGCGTGGCAACTGGCCGACGTCCTGGTCCGGTGCCGCGATCTCGACCAACTTACCGAGCGGGCCGACACCGCCGATGACGCGGCGGGCCGCCGGCTGGCCCGGATACTGGCCGAGCGGCCGAACCTGAGCGCTCTCGCCGCCCGCGCCGACAGCGGAGACGAGCACGCCGCGCGCGAGCTTGCGGACGTGCTGGAACGTCGCGGCGACTTCGACGTCCTCGCTGATCGGGCCGCACACGGTGACGCTGTTGCCGCACGTCGGATTCGTGATCGCGAGAGCGGCGGGTCCGCCATCCTC
>NZ_MKVV01000102.1:33977-42883 GCF_001899645.1 Pseudonocardia sp. 73-21
ACGGCGCGTGCGGCAGGCGGCGACGCCCTCGCCGCCTCAGCCAGGGCCCAGGCCCTGCGCTACCGCGGCGACCGGCGGGCGCTCGTTGTGCTGGCCGGCCGCGGAGACTCAGCGGCAGCAGACCAGCTCGGTCGTTTGCCGCTGCACGACGAGGATCTGCGCCGGGCCGATGCCGGCGAAACGTGGGCCGTGCTGAAGGTGGCTTCCCATCTGGGACGACGAGGCGACGGGGAAGCCCTGTGCCGCCTGGCCGAGCAGGGCTGGCTGCCCGCCCGCGAGGTGCTGGCCCGGGGTTGGACAGCCTGCCACAACATCAGCGCCCTGACGGCTGCGGCGGACGCAGGAAACACCACCGCGAGTTATGCGCTGGCTCGCGAGCTCGCGGTCCACCGTGATCTCGCTCCGCTCGCCGCGCGAGCCGACGCGGGTGACGGCGACGCCCGCTCGGCGCTCGCGTCGGCGCTCGCGCGTCGACGCGACGAGGACGGCCTGCGATCGCGGATCATCGAATCGCGAGATCCGTTCGGGCGCGCCGCGGTGCAGGTGCTGGCGGGGCGGCGCGACATCGCCGATCTTGCCCGGCGGGCCGACATGGGCGACCCTCTTGCCGCCGACGCCCTCGCCCGCAGGCTCGCTCGCTACCGCGACCTCGGACCGCTCAGAACCCGAGCTGCCGCTGGCGACCGGTTCGCCGTCGAGCAGCTTGCAGCCGCCCTGGCTCGGCGCCCGGCGCCGTCCGCCCGCGCGCGTCCGACTTGATCGCAGCCCCTGAGGAATTACCTGATCGTCGACAGTTTTGGAACCCCACAGGGCAGATGCAGCGTGTGGCAGGCGGCGCCGATCGCGGCCTCGGCGGCGGGGTCGGTCAACGCGGCCACCGGCGGCACCGCCTGTGGCGGGGTGGTGGGTGCGGCGGTTATGCGGTGGCCTTCCGACAGGGGTTCGTCATCGAGCAACGTGTCGTAGCCGCGCAGCGATGGGTGGCGGGCGGTCGGTGTCGGTGCGGGGCGGCTTGGGACAGCACCCTGGACACCGCGGCAGGTAGAGCCACTGGCGCGATAGCCGGGCCGGTGAGGTGGCGGCGGGCCTCGACCGCAACGAGGTCGGATCGTGACGACCCAGCTGCAGCGCGGCGGCCATCCCGGCGAGCACGGCGTGGGCGGGCATGGTGTGGTGCAGCAGCAGCACACCGATCAGCGCGCGGGTCCCGGGCCCGTCACCCAGGACGTGCCGGGACGCCCCAGAACGCCTGACTAGCCCCGGTGATTCATGGATGCCGTGGAGCGATCTTGTGATTGCGTCTGTCGGCCTGGCCGGTGCCGTTCCCTGGTAGTGGGCATGGTGATGCCGCCGGCGTGCTGGTTCTGCCGGTCGCTCCCGCCGCTCGTCGTGTCGGGATCGAGGATTAACCGGTCGGGACGGGCAGCGCGGCGAGCCGGGCGAACGCCGCAGCGAGGTCGCGGGCCCAGGGCCAGGTGCGCTGGATCCGTAGCCAGAGCCGTCGTTGTCCGCGGGTGAGCCGGGCGGCGACGTGCAGCAGCCGGTAGCGCAACGTCTTGGGCTCGGCCTTCGCCAGATCGCCGTGCAGGAGCAGGTGCTGGGTCCAGGCGATCAGGTCGACCGCCACCATGACCACGGTCAGCCAGGCGGCGTTGATCGCGAACGACCGGCTCGGGAAGTGGTCCAAGCCGGTGTCCTTCGCTGTGCGGATCCGGTCCTCGACCCGGGCGTGCGCGCGATGTCGGGCGTCGAGATGGGCGAGCTGTCCGAAGCTCGTGTCGGTAGCGAAGGCGGTGTAGCGCCAGCCATCTCGCTCCTCGAACGCGTCGAGTTGCGCCCCGGGATGCGGGCGCTCGCGACGTACGATCACCCTTGTCCCGGACGGGTAGCCGACCAGCAACCGGGCGGGCAGCACGCGGGTGATCTCGGCCAGACCGGCGCCGTCGCGGTGCCCGCCATCGGCGTCGACCGCGTCGGTCCACACCTTCTTCGCGATCGTGGCGATCGCCATCCGCTCTGGACCCCGGATCGCCCACCCGACCGAGAACTCGCAGCTCACCACCCCATCACGCAGGCCTCGGATGTGGGCGAGGAACTCCCGGGTGCAGCCGGCGGTGTCGGCCCGAACCAGGATCGGAGTGCCGTGACGGTGATGGTCGGGCAGCTGCGCGAGCGCGGCGTCCAGCACGACGATGCGGTCAGCGGCGGTGTTGCTGCCCGCGTTCCCGCGCCGCAGCGTGGCGGCGAGGAACTCGCCGGTGTTGTCGCAGAACGCCAGCATCGGGTGGAACCCGAACGTCTTCTTGAACGTCGGCGCCGCCAACTCCTTCTCGCTGTGACAGACCACGACCGACGCGTCCAGGTCGATCACCAGACCCGGCAGGTCACGCCCGGCCGCCCGAGCGGGCGGGAACGGCTGCCCGGTCAGCTCGGCGCGCTGCGCCCAGACCACCTCCCGGGCCGCGGCCCGAGCCCGTGCGACCGCACCCAACCCGGCGGTGTCGAGGCGGTCCAGCAGCCGCCAGCACGTCGAGTCCGACGCCACCGCCCCGAACAGCGCGGCCTGATCGGCCAGCACCGCGACGTCGGAGATCGTCGTCGCGCCGTCGGCGACCGCAACTGCCATGTCGACCGGGACCCGGCCCGGATCGTGCCGGGCCCGGGGCTTGCGCAGCCCGGCGAGCGTCTCGCCGAGTTGCCCGGTCAGCGTGGTCCGGTCCGCGATGTCGGCGAGCAGCCGAGACCCAGCGTGCGACACCACGCCCTCGCCGTCCGCGGCTGCCGTGATCTTCGGTCTGGTCGTTGTAGCCTGCACCTCGAAAGTGCTCCTCTACCTGGAAGATCTGGGCCCTCAGCAAGCACAGTCTCCCCTGGTAGCGGGGCACTTTCGTCTATCCGGACCCGGACACACCGGACCTGTCATGAAGAGCCGGGGCTAGGCCTCCATCACCACCGCGAACAACGCATGATCCACCCGCCGACGACGATCCAAAAGGGCGGGGAAGAACGACCCGGCGCGCAGCTTCTCCGATCCGCAACGCCAGATCCCCAGCCGGCGTGGACAACGTCCGAGAACTGGCGCCGTTGCGCTGGTTCGTGCGCGCCGGGCTTCGCTCCCACGGCCCCGCGCCATTCACGGCCGACACCTCGGTGTCGATCAACGCCTGGTACATCGTCTCGGCCGCGACCCGGACCCGGTCACCGGCCTTCAACACGTCCAAGACTTCGAGTAGGGCAGCATGGTCCATGGCCATCGTGTGTCGTGTCCCTTCGTGAGAACCCTTAGCCAGGTCTCACTGACCGTCACACGATGGCCGCCTCGATCATCCTCGCCACGCCGAGACCAGCGAACCCGAACTCCACCACTCCACGGGACGCAACCCGACTCGACGAGGCGACGCCCGCGCTGCGGTGGAGCAGTACCAGCGCCTTACACGTCGCTTCCACCTCCGGTGAAGCTTGGACCGGCCCCGCGACACGAATGGCCTAACCTCTCGGCGACCAACTGCTACCGCCTAGCTGCGCGTTCATCCCGCGATCCCGACCGCTAGTCATCGAGGGGTTCATCTTCGCAGGTCAAGGCAGGCGGCCGAGGTTCAAAACTGCATACCCCGCCACGTAGAGCACCCATCAGGTCACGGGAAAGCTCCGGCCCCATGAATCTGGGCGCCCCATCAACAGCTACTCCCTCCGCCGAAATGATGAGAGACCTGTCGTTTGCGGTGAGCAGCTTTTGTCATCACGGGGGCTGTGTAGGCGTGGCAACGCTGCCCGACGGTGGCCGAGCAGTGCGTGACACCAAGGCGACTGACGGTCCGATTCTCCTCTTCACCGCTGATGAGTGGCGCGCATTCCTTGCTGGCGCGCGCAACGGCGAGTTCGACTGATCAGGCCGCACCTACTTCGCGCTGCTGTTGACGAGGCTGCGCACGAAGGCTACTGAGGCCTCGGGGTTCAAGGTCTTCACCATCAGGTCCTGCCACATCTGCTCATACTTCGCAATCTCGCCAGCCGTGTCGAAGTAGGCGTCTTGGCCCGAGCTTTCAACGTTGACGACGACGCCGTCACGAACATCTCGAGGCTCGAAGATAGCGAACGTGCTCGTGGGGATCGTGAACCCGGCATCGAACGGCAAGATCTGGATCGTCACGTTGGCCCACTCGTTGCGGGCCAGGATTTCGACCAACTGTCGCTCCAGCACTGACGGGCTCGTCCCCCGGCGCAGCGCAGCCTCATCGAGCACGACATGCAACTCCACCGGCGGTGCACCTGGACGATCAGGCGCAATGACGACCTGCCGTCCGATCCGCACCCGGATCAAGTTGTCCAGCTCCTCAGACGTGACATAAGGCGCAACCCCGGCCAGGAGCATGCGCGCATAGTCCGGCGTCTGCAGTAGCCCAGAGACGGGAAGGCTGTACATGCGGATCTTTCGAGCTTCTGCCTCAAGTGAGATGTACAGATCGAGGTCTGCCGGCACGGCCGCCGAGAACGGCTGCCACCAGCCTGGCTCCTTCGCATCATGGGCCCACTCCAGGATCCGTGCGCGAGACTCATCCGGCGCCTGGTAGATCTCCAGAAGATCACGCACGTCACGGATCCGTGGAGCCACGGCGCCCGTCTCCAGCCGGCTCAACTTCGACGAGGACACCTCCAGCTGCTGCGCGACCGCTTGAAGATGCAGCCCCCGCCCGACTCGAAGCTGCTTCAATGCCGCTCCGAGCCTGCGCCGGATCACTGCCGGACCCCGTGCCGTCATCATCCCTCAGCTGCTTCCTGTCACCCGTTCGGTCCTTTACCAGCAAGAAATCAACGTTCATCGCTACTCAAAGTAGCTGCACTTGCATTGGCGCTCTTGCACATGACCCATCTGCAGACGGTCATGCCCGGACTGGCTGATGTCGTTCCGATGCTTGCGGGCGTCATGCTTGCACTACGACCGACTTCGGACCAGCAGGTACCGCCGACCGAGACCACTGGGGGATCTATGGACCTCGATCAGGACCGATCGACAGCAGGACCCCAGCACTTCGCTGTGAGGCGCCGCCGGGGCAAGCCTCGCGCACAGGACAGTCCGGCGGACCGAGACGCAGGCGGCGATCGCGGTCGGGGCGTCGCTCGGGACCACCCCGCAACGGCACGAACGGGAACGACACGCCAAAAAGCGACGACATCGCAACGAGGACACACCGGATCATCCTCCGTCCGTGGTGTGTTTCCACTGCCCGCTGCGACATCTCCTGGAGGTCTCGAGCCCCCGCATCTCCACGCTGTGAGACCCACGACGTCGCCGCCCGCGACGCGATCGCAATCACCGGTTGGCGCACAACGGAGGTGATCGTGCAGCAGCGGTTGAAGATCGGACGTTACGTCCTCATCAAGTTGATCGGGGAAGGTGGGATGGGCCAGGTATGGAAGGCCCACGACCCGGTGATCAAGAGGACCGTCGCGCTCAAGGTCCTCCTCCCCAAGCACGCAGCCGATGAGCAGTACCGCACGCGCTTCCTGCGTGAACCCCAACTCGCCGGGAACCTGAAGCACCCCAACATCGTCGTCGTTTACGACGCGGGCGCGGAGAACGGGGATCCGTACCTCGCCATGGAGTGGATCGACGGAACTGATCTCGGCAAGCTGGTAGCAGAGGGACCGCTGGCACCGCGCCGAGCCGTTCGTATCCTCGGCCAAATCGCGTCCGCGCTCGACACCGCACACAAGAACCGCCTCGTCCACCGCGACGTCAAGCCCAACAACATCCTGGTCAGCAAGAGTACGCCGGAGACCGCGCATCTCATCGACTTCGGAATCGGCAAAGAGATCGAGGCGACGACCGACTCCGGCAAAACCGATGGGGTCATTGGTACGCGCCAGTACGTTGCGCCCGAACGAATTACGGCCGCCATGAACGGCGAAGAGGACAGGCCGCACACTGGCGTGGACGTGTACTCGCTCGCTTGTGTCATGTATGAGGCCCTGACGGGACAGATGGCCTTCCCGACCGGCAACCTTGCGGATACTGCGGGGAACCGCCGACTGCCGAAGGCAACCGAAGCCAATCCGAAGCTGCCGATGGCCTGCAACGGCGTGCTCGAACGCGGTTTCGCCACCGATCCGCAAGCTCGCTTCACAACAGCCGGCCAACTGGTCGACGCGGTGGAGGACGTGCTCAATAGGCACGATCAGCTGACCGCGTGGGAGCGGGGAAGGCCGTTGACCCAGCCACGCGCCGCCGCGGCCCAGACAGCCGGTGGCGATGGCAATGGCGAAGCCCCCACCAACTCCAAGCTCAAGAAGCCTCAACCGGAGACACCCCGTCCCAAGCCCCAGACGCGACAGATGACGGCAAGGGCGGCCGCCCACAGACGTCCCCTATGGGGTCGCTGGATCCTCGCGATAGTCGCCGCCGGGGGCCTCACGGGATGGTTCCTGTGGACGGCCGGCAACGGCGATGCGCCTACTCCACCGCCCGCCGACATCGCCGTCGGCACCGCGCCGCATGCGATCGCAGTCGATAGCACCGGGAAGCTCGCCCTGGTGGCCGAAACCGGATCCGACGCGGTCGGTGTCGTCGATCTCACCCGCCGCACGGTCGTGGCGTCGATCCGGGTCGGCGACGAACCCGAAGCGGTGGCGTTGTCCGCAGACAACAGCACGGCGTACGTCCCGAACCGTGGCACCAACACGCTCTCGATGATCGACGTTGCGAAACGGTCGGTCCTCGCATCGATCCCCGTCGGCGACGGCCCAGTAGACGTCGCGCTTAGCCGGGATGGCCGCCGCGCGTACGTGAGCAACGCCGACGCAGGTAGCGTCTCGATCGTCGACACCGCCAGACGAGCGGTTGTCGGCGAGGTCGACGTCGCCCCGTTCTGGGGCGACACGCTTGGCGGACTCGCGGTCTCACCCGACGGTTCCCGTGTGCTCGTATCGGCCACGCGACAATGGTTCGAGGACCGCGTCTTCGAGATCGACACCGCTAAAGAAGAGGTCGCCAGCAGCGTCCGCGCTGGCGAGGCCCCGCAGGGCATCGTCTTCAGCCACGATGGCCGCTACGCCTACGTCGCCAACTCGGGCTCCAACACTATGTCAGTCATCGACGTAATCAACCGCGCAGAAATCACCGCCATCCCGGTCGGCAGAGAGCCGCAGAAAGTCGTGCTGTCCCCAGACGGCCGCTTGGCGTACGTCACAAGCCCGCGGTCAGACACCGTCACAGTTATCGACCTGACGACCAACGTCGTGACGCAAACGCTCTCCGTGGACGGCGGCCCTATCGACCTCGCGCCGGGCGCCGACGGCCAGGCATATGTCGTGAAGCAGAACAGTGGCGACCTGACCACCTACAGCCTCAATGGCTAAGCGCTCGAACGGCCTTGGCCCAAACTCATCGAAGGGGTCTTTCACCGGACCATGACACGCGACGACGCACCGGGCTACATCCGCTGCCTGGCCCGCGACTAGCTCGCCAGGATCGGCCAAATCCGGTCCGCGAAGCCACAATCACGCAGTGGCGACGTCGGTGTGAACGCTGAAAGGGGCTTGCCGCGCCTGGTTGTGAGCTTGACCCCTGACGCCGGACACGTCACCTGAGGTGGACCCCGGTCCGCCAGGGAGGATGTCGTTCGTGCCCGCACCTCACCCGCCGGAGTTCCGGCGCCGCGCCGTCGAGCTCGCCCGTCTCGGCGAGCAACCCATCGCAGCGATCGCGAAAGACCTGCGCATCTCCGAGTCGTGCCTGCGGAACTGGATCGCCCAGGACGACGCCGATAACGGCAACCCGTCGGCGACACGGCTGACCAGCGACGAGAAACGCGAGCTGGCCGAGCTCCGCAAGGACAAACGCCGCCTCGAGATCGAGAACGAGATCCTCAAGCGTGCCGCCGCCTACTTCGCCCGGGAGAACGTCCTCCCAAAGTAGTTTTCCCGCTGGTCCGTGAACTCGCCGACGACGGCTTCGACGTCGCGGTGGCCTGCCGGGTACTGCGCGTCCGCCGCCAGGGCTACTACGAATGGCGATCCGGAACGAAATCAGTCCGCACGCTGGAGAACGAGTTGTTGCTCAAACACATCGAGAAGATCCACGTCGACTCCCGCGGCACCTACGGCTGGCCGCGGATGCACGCCGAGTTGACCCTCGGTCTCGGCATCGCGGTCAACCACAAGCGGGTCGCCCGGCTGATGCGGGAGGCCGGGATTCAGGGTCTCTACCGGCGCCGGCGCCGCGGCTGCACCGCCCGTGACCAGCACGCCGAGCTCTACGCCGACCTGGTCGACCGCGACTTCGTCGTCGATGGACCCGACGAACTGTGGTGCACCGACATCACCGAACACCCCACTCTGGAAGGGAAGGTGTACTGCGCCGCAGTTCTCGACACATACTCACGACGCATCGTGGGATGGTCGATCGACAACAACATGCGCACCGCGCTGGTCGTCGATGCGTTGGGGATGGCGATCACCCGCCGTGGCCCGGAACGTCATTCCGCGATCCTGCATTCGGATCACGGGTCGCAGTTCACATCGTGGGCATTCGGGCAGCGGTTGGTCGACGCCGGCCTCGTCGGATCGATGGGCTCGATCGGCGATTGCTACGACAACTCCATGATGGAATCCTTCTGGGGCACCATGCAACTAGAGCTCCTCGACTCCCGAACATGGAAAACTCGTGCCGAGCTTGCCACCGCGATATTCGAGTGGATAGAGTGCTGGTACAACCCCAAGCGGCGCCATTCCAGCATCGGAATGCTTTCGCCTACGGACTACGAAGCAGCCCACACCGAGCCCGACCAAGATCACTGACCCCACACCGTCAGTGTCCGGCTCTGGGGGTCAAGCTCAGTTGTACATCAGGTCGGTGCTGTTTAGTGGCTTGTCACGCAGCCCTGGCCGGGTAATCGGTCCAGGTTCGG
>NZ_MKVV01000103.1 GCF_001899645.1 Pseudonocardia sp. 73-21
GTGCCGGTCATCGCTGTGCCGTCCTTCGATGTGCCGTCCTTCGATGTGCCGGCCTTCGATGTGCCGGCCTTCGATGTGCCGGCCTTCGGTGGGCCGGCCTTCGGTGGGCCCGGCTTCACCGGGCCGGTCTTCACCGGGCCGGTCTTCACCGGGCCGGTCGTCCCGGCGCTGGACGTCTTGGCGCTGGTCCCGGGCGCGGACCGCGCGGGCGGTCGCCGTCGTGACAACGGGACCGGTCACGGCCAGGACCAGCACCGTGAACACGTCCTTGAACGCGGAAGTGAACACGGCGGCCTCGACCGCCAACCCCGCTCCGACCAGCACCCCACCCAGCGACGACGCCGGCGCGGCGAAATGCAGCTTCTGGTAGGCGCCCGGCACCACCAGCACCCCGAGACACGACAGAACGATCACTGTCACCCCGGCCACCAGCAGGACCAGCGCAATGATGTGCCGCACGGTCACACCCACCGCTGCAGGAACCGAGCGAACACCAGCGACCCGGCGAACGACAACAACGCCAGCACCAACGCCAGATCAACGTAGCTACTGCGACCGAAGCCCTGGGCCAGCAACAGCAGCACCACCGTGGCGACCACCCCGGCCAGTTCCAACCCGACCAGCCGTTCCAGCGCACCCGAACGCACCGTCACCACCAGACACGGCGCCAGACCCGCCACCGCCAGGACCGTGGCCGCCCACAACCAGGCGTTCACCCGGCCACCCGGTCATCGAGCGGGGAGGACGCCGCCGCACCCAAGTCGTGCAGCACGACCACTCCGGTGTCCGGGTCGACATCCACGACATAGCTGCCCGGGGCGAACGACAGAACCCACCCGCCCAGGGCGCGCCGCGCCGAACCCCGGGCCGCATCCTCACCGCGGGCCAGCCGCAGCTCACGAACGCCGCCCTCCACCGCACCCCGACCGACGACGTGACGCGCCAACAGAACCGTCAGCCGTGCCGTGTCACCCACCACCTGCCACGGCAGCGGACCCAGCCAACCCACCCACCGCCACGCGGGCCGGTACCGGCCCCGCTCGGCCGTGGCCGACCCCACCGTGTCAAGTCCCGGGTTTGGTAGAGGCTCGGTTCTCACGCTCCGGCGGGCTGCCGGGCGAGGTCGGTGTCAGCGTGTAGGGCCTCGTGCTCGACCGGTGGGATCAAGCCAAGCTCGCCATGCAGGCGGCGGTGGTTGTACCAGTCGATGTACTCCGCGACGGCCAGCTCGAGGTCCTCGATCCCACGCCACGGCCCCCGATTCCGAACCAGCTCGGCCTTGAACAGCGAATTGAACGCCTCCGCCATCGCATTATCATAGGAATCGCCGACCGACCCCACAGAGGCGACTGCATCGACTTCGGCAAGCCGTTCTCCGTAGCGCACGGCGACATATTGCACGCCGCGGTCCGAGTGATGTATCAGTTCGGAGAGGTCCGCGCCGGCGCGTTGCCGGGTCCAGATTCCCATATTCAGTGCGTCCAACGCGAGGTCGGTGTAGAGATTGCGCGACAGCTGCCAGCCAACGATCCGCCGCGAGAACACGTCCATGACGAACGCGGCGTACACCCAGCCGGAGAACGTGCGAATGTAGGTGATGTCGGCGACCCACAGCCGGTTCGGCGCCTCCGCGGTGAAGTCGCGGTCGACCAGGTCCGGCCACAGTTCCTGCCCGCTGGTACGTACCGTCGTGCGCGGCGCCCGCAGCCTCGACACCCCGCGCAGGCCGTTGCTGCGCATCAGCCGCTCCACGGTGCAGCGCGCCACCTGACGGCCGTTCACCCCACCCTCGCGACGCAGCTGAGCCCACACTTTCCGGCTGCCGTACACGCCGAAATTCTCTTTATGCACTCGCGCGATCTCCGCTAGGTTCTCGGCATCGGTGACCGTCCGCGCTGAAGGCAGACGTGTTCTCGACGCATGGAAAGTGCTCGGGGCGATCGGAACACCGGCATCCTTCAATACCGCGCAGATCGGCTCGACCCCGAACTCGGTCTTGTTCGCCTCAATATAGTTGAGGACTATCTGCTGGGGCGGTCGAGCTCCGCCGCGAAGAAAGCCGACGCGGACTTGAGAATAGCGTTCGCCCGCCGCAGCTCCCGAACCTCACGTTCGAGCTCCGCGAGGCGGGTCGCATCGTCGGTGGTGGTGCCAGGCCTCGTGCCGTTGTCGATCTCGACCTGCTTCACCCAGCCCCGCAACGTCTCTGGGTTGATCCCCAGCTGCTCACCGATGCGCTTGTAGACGTTCCCGCCGCCGCCGTCCGGGGCGGCCTTCGCGTCGAGCACGAGCCGGATCGCTCGTTCCCGCAGCTCGTCGGGGTACTTCCTCGGGGCGACCATCGGTCGATCATCCTCCAGGCTTGATGGCCTCCATCAAACCCGGGACGAGACACCGCCGCGGTCGCACCGACCGCCGCCGCACCCAGCCCGGTCGCGATCTCCGGCCAGTCGTACTCCGAGACCAAGGTGAAGTAGAAACCGGCCAGTACGGCGAACCAGACCAACCCCTCCCGCATTTTTCGGGCCACCCCGGGAGTGTGCCCAACCCGCCCCGCAGCGACGACACGCCACACCGACGAACACCAACGACAATTTTCTCGACCCGCACCGAACGCTGCAATGAGCTTGCCCCCCTGACGCCGGACACGTCACCTGAGACGGACCCCGTTCGCCAGGGCGGATGTCGTTCGTGCCCGCACCACACCCGTCGGAGTTCCGGCGCCGCGCCATCGAGCTCGCCCGCCTCGACGAGCAACCCATCTCAGCGATCGCGAAAGACCTACGGATCTGCGAATCGTGCCTGCGGAACTGGATGGCCCGGGACGACGCCGATAACGGCAACTCCTCGTCGACGCGGCTGACCAGCGACGAGAAACGCGAGCTGACCGAGCTCCGCAAGGAGAAACGTCGCCTCGAGATCGAGAACGAGATCCTCAAGCGCGCGGCCGCGTACTTCGCCCGGGAGAACGTCCTCCCAAAGTAGTTCCCCGCTGGTCCATGAACTCGCCGACGACGGTTTCGACGTCGCGGTGACCTGCCGGGTCCTGATCGTGCGACGCCAGGGCTATTACGAATGGCGATCCCGGATGAAGTCGGCCCGTGGACAGGAGAACGAGATGCTGCTCAAACACATCGAGACCATCCACGACGAATCTCGCGGAACCTACGGATGGCCGCGACTGCACCGTCCGTGACGTGCATGCCGAGCCCTACACGGACCTGGTCGACCGGGACTCCGTCGTGGACGGACCCGATGAGCTGTGGTGCACCGACATCACAGAGCACCCGACGTTCGAAGGGAAGGTGTACTGCGCGGCCGTTCTCGACGCCTGTTCACGGCGTATCGTGGGATGGTCGATCGACAACAACATGCGCACCGCGCTGGTCGTCGACGCGTTGGGCATGGCGATCACCCGCCGCGCACCGGAGCGGCATTCCGCGATCCTACATTCGGATCACGGGTCGCAGTTCACGTCATGGACATTCGGGCAGCGCCTGTCGACGCCGGCCTCGTCGGATCGATGGGCTCGATCGGCGACTGCTACGACAACTCCAAGCAACGCCATTCCAGCATCGGAATGCTCTCGCCTGCGGACCACGAAGCAGCCCACACTCTCCGCCACGGACAACGACCGTGCCGCCTGTTGTCCCGCATGGACAGTAGGTGAGGTGCCGAGTCGCACTAGCGTGCAGGGCAGTTCGTGCCGCACCGGATCGCCGGTGCCGCCCCAGGACGAGGAGATCGCCGTGGCCGGTGCCGTGGGTTTCATCGAGACGAAGGGTCTGGTCGGGGCGGTCGAGGCCGCCGACGCGATGGTGAAGGCGGCGAACGTCGAGATCGAGGGCTATCGCACAATGCGCAACGGGCAGGTCTCGATCGTCGTCCGTGGGGATGTCGGCGCGGTCCAGGCTGCGGTCGCTGCAGGTCGAGCCGCCGCGGAGCGGGTGGGCGAGCTGTACACCAGCCACGTGATCCCCCGACCGCACGGCGAGACCGAGGGCGTCATCGGCGAAGCGATCACCCCGACGTCCTGATCGCGCCGGTCAGCCGATCTCGTCGGTCGCGGTCTGGTTGACCTGCAGCAGCCGCAACGCGAAGTCGGCGCGCATGCGGTCCTCGTGACGGCTCAGGTCGAGGCCGGTGAGCTGGCGGATGCGTTCCAACCGGTACCGCAGGGTCTTGTGGTGGACGAACAGCCGCTCCGCCGCGACCCGCTGTGAGCAGTCGGACTCGAAGAACACCCGCAAGGTCCGGATCAGCGCCCCGTCGTTGTCCCGGTCGTAGGCGACGAGCGGGCCGGTGACCTCGTCGATGAACGTCTGCAGGTCCGGGTCGTTGCCGTTGCCGAGCAGCAGCCGCACGATGCCGAGCTCCTCGTAGAGGAAGACGTTCTGTCCACCCAGGCGCCGCGCCGCCGACAGTGCGGTGCGAGCCTCGTTGAGCGCGCTCGGCAGCTCGATGACGTCGTGGTGCTCGCGGCTCACGCCCCAGGTGAGCCTCAGGCCGGGGTGGTGAACGTTGACGGCCGTGGAGAACGACGCCACCAGATCCTTGGCCACTGACCGGTCGAGGTCCGCGGCCACCGCCACCAGCAGGTCCCCCCTCAGACTCGCCAGGGTCAGACCACGCCCGTCGGCGGGCACGCGGACCGTGCGGAGCACGTCACGGCGGACCCGGTCGATCTGCGAGGTGTCCCACCCCTCCTGCGCGCCCAGCTCCTCCACGTTCTCGATCTGGCCGTGGATGACGCGCAGCGCCCCGGTCAGGTTGATGTTCAGCTGCTGAGCGCGGGCGCGGGCGGCGAGCCGGTGCTCCACCGGGCCCTGCAGGAGATCCCACAGAACCTGCTCGATCGCCTCGGACCGGGCACGGCTCGCGGCTCGCTGCCGGAGCAGGGCCAGCGAGCACGCCATCGCCACCTGCCCGGCGACGGCGTCCATCATCTCCGCGGACTGCCGCCCCTGGACCAGCAGGACCCGACCGACCTGGTCCCCGTCGGCGTAGACGGGGCGGATCCACCGCTTCACGTCCCGGTTGCGGTTGCGGCCACCGCCCGTTCCGGGGGGCAGAGCGGCTGGCAGCGACCCGACGACCTGCGACCCGGTGTGCGACGCGAGCATGGCGCCGTCCGGGCCGTAGACCCCGACCTCGCAGTCGAGGTCGACAGCCACCGTCCGGGCGATCGCCGGGAGGCCGCCGCCCTCGATCACCGTGGTCAGCAGCGTCTGCTGCAGTCCCGACGAGCGGTCCAGCACCGCGACCTGGTGCTGCAGGGCGTCGCGGGCACGTTCGGTCTCCGCGGTGGACGCCGCCTGCTCGTCGTGGAGGCGGGCGTTGTCGATAGCGATGGTGGCGATGTCGGCGAGGGTGACCATCCGGCGGATGTCGTGCTCGGTGAAGACCGACCGGCGGCGGCGCCAGACCTCGAGTACCCCGATGAACTCGCCCTGCAGCCGCAGCGGCACGGCAAGCGCCGACCGGGTCTCCTCGCGCTCGGCCAGCGACATGAAGTCCTGGCTGATGGTCTCGTCGTCGAGGTAGGAGTCGACCTTGGCCGGCTCACCGGTGAGGAACACCAGGCCGGCGACGCCCTGTCCGCGGCGCATCTGCAGGCGCGCGGTCTGCGCGACCCGGTTGCCGACGCACGAGCGCATGCGGACGACGTCGCCCTCGCGCAGCATCACCCCGCAGATGTCGGCGTCGAGCAGGCCCAGGATGCGCTCCGCGATGGACAGCAGCAGCCGGTCGACGTCGCGCACGGACAGCAGCTGACGGACGACGTCGCGGATCACCTCGGCCTCGGCGCCGGCGGCACCGATCTCCTCCGACGACGTCGCCTGCCGCAGCAGCAGCGACAGCCACGCACACGCCTGCCGCAGGAGGTGGATCCACTCCGGTTCCCACCGGACGGAGGGGTCCCAGCAGACGGCCACGGTGCCGCCGTCGGCCGCGAGCATCCCGGGGCGGTCGCGGCAGCTGCCGTTGGTGAGGCCGATCTGCGGCAGGCCGGCGACGCCGGTGCCGGGCCCAGCCAGCCCGATCCAACGCTCCCCCGTCCAGGCCGCGACCGTGACGGGGGTGCCGGTCAGCAGCGACGCGCGGCCCGCGAGATCGCCGGCCGCCCCGTCGACATCGGTGGGCAGGGTCTCGAGGAGGTCGGCCAGGCTGGCACGCTCGGCCCGCAGGTCGAGCCGGGTCGGCAGCGGAGACATGTAACCCACCTCCGCCGGCGTCATAGCGCGATCAGGGACTTGAGCGTACGTCTCTGGGCCATCCGCCGATACGCGTCAGGGACGCCGTCGAGGCCGACCGTCTCCGAGGCGACGACGGTCGGGTCGACCGCACCGGAACGCAGCAGGCCAACCAGCGCGTCGCCGTCGCGCATCACGTCGCCGATGGCGAACCGCAACGTCAGCTCGTCGGCGAACGCCGCGGCGACCGGCAACGGCCAGGGCGGATCCGCGTGCACGCCCACGGAGACGATCGTGCCGCGGCGCCGGACCAGCGCGAACGCGGTCTCCAGGCCGCGCGGACCCCCGATCGCGTCGATCACCGCGTCGGCACCGCGGCCGTCGGTCACCTCGTCGACGAGCTGCCGGGTCCCGTCGGGGACAGAGCCCAGCGCACCCTGGCGCACCGCCAGCTCACGCCGCTCGTCGACGGGTTCGACCACGACCACGATCCCGGCGCCGCACGCCTGCGCGGCCAGGCTGGTCAGCTGCCCGACCGGCCCGCCGCCGATCACGACGACCGTGTCCCCGGGCGTCAGCCCGCAGCGCCGGACCGCAGCGTAGCCGGTGGCCAGGGTGTCGCCGAGGAACACCGCGGCGTCGAGGTCGACGTCAGCGGGCACCGGGCGCAGCACGGTGTCGGCGAACGGCACCCGGACCAGCTCCGCCTGCGCGCCGGCCAGTGCCGGGCCGAACGCGGCGCCGGTGCCGAAGAAGCGCCGGTCGGCACACTCCCAGTGGTCCCCCCGCCGGCACCACCAGCACCGGCCGCAGGCGGTGAAGTCGGCGCCGACCACCCGGTCGCCGACCCGGTGACCCGTGACCGCGGGCCCCACCTCGACGACGTCCCCGGCGAACTCGTGCCCGAGGACGGTGCCGCGGGGCACGTGCTCGGCGTGGGCGACGGTGTGCAGGTCGGTGCCGCAGACGGCAGCTCGGCGGACCCGCACCACGGCGTCGCCGGGGTCGGCGATCGCGGGGTCGGTCACCGACTCCACGCTCACCTCACCGTTACCTACGAAGACGACGGCCCTCATCCTGGCGCGCTCATCCTGCTGCTGCCGCAGCGAGCTGCCCGAGCCGTTCGCGGATGCGGTCGGCGGCCTCACGCAGGGCGGCGAGCTCGTCCGGGAGCAGGTCCAGCTCGACGATCTCGCGGACCCCGCCGCGGCCGAGCCGGGCCGGGAGGCCCACGTAGACGTCGCGGATGCCGTAGCTGCCGTCGGCCAGCACGGCCGCGGGCATGACCTCGCCGGTGTCGGCGGCCATCGCCAGCACCATCCGCGCCGCCGACATCCCGGGCGCCATGAACGCGCTGCCGGATTTCAGCAGGCCCACGACCTCGGCGCCCGATCCGCGAGCGCGGTTCACGACGGCGTCGATCGCGGGACCCGGGCTCAGCGGGCGGCCGTCGGCGGTGGCCTGCGAGAGCGGGATGACCATCTCCTCTCCGTGGCTGCCCAGCGCCCACGCTGTGATGCGGTCCGCACGGGCGGGCCCGTCCAGCGACGCGAGGGCCTGGAACCGCGCCGTGTCGAGTACCCCGGCCATGCCCAGCACCCGTTCCGCGGGGAAACCGGACGCCTGCCAGGCGTGCTGCGTCATCTCGTCGAGCGGGTTGGTGACCACCACGATCACCGCCTGCGGCGAGGTGGCGGCCACCCGTTTCGCGACGTCGCCGACGATGGCGGCGTTCGTGCTGATCAGATCGGACCGGCTCATCCCCGGCCGGCGGGCCCGCCCCGCGGTGATGATCACGTAGTCGGCGGGTCCGGCGGCCTCGACCGAGCCCACTCCCCGCACCCGGGTGGCGAAGCCGCTCAGCGCCGCGGTGTGGGTGAGGTCCAGTGCGATGCCCGCGGCCCGGCCCTCGTCGATGTCGACGAGCACGACCTCCTCGAACGCGTCGGTGTCGGCCAGGCGCATGCCGGCGATCATGCCGACGTTCCCGGCCCCGACGACCACGACCCGACCGGTGCCCCGGGCGGCTCCTCCACCGGGGCGGACCGCGGCCGGCAGCGGGGCCCCGCGCCGGAACAGTGCGCCCGACGGCGGGCGGACGGGAGGCGGCGCCGGCTCGGGCCGCGCCCGGACGGCGGCCCGGCTCGGTGTCGGGCCGGCCGGGGACGGCGTGGGCGGCGCGACCGCGGGGCGGCGTGCGGCGGTGGTCGACGACGACGGGTGCGCCGGCAGGGCCGGCTGGGGCACCGAGGAGCTCGGCCGTGGGACCGGTGAGGAGGGGTACTGCGCTGACGACGAGTGCCGGCGGTCGCCGTCGACGGCGGCCGCGGTGCCCGGGGTGGCGAAGATGATCTGGACACCCAGCTCCCGGGCCCGTTCCCGCGCGAGCGGCGTCACGACGTCCTTGGCGCCCACCTGCAGGACGCCGCTCCGCTCTGCGGCGTCGACGTCGGCCGCCCCGAACACGGTCATCGCTTGTCCTCCCGCCCGTGCATCCCCTCGAGCGCCGCGACGGCGGCGTCGCGGGCGCTCTGGACGTCGCTCTCGGTGCCGGAGAGGAACATCCGGCCGAACCGGCCGACCGCGCGCAGCTCGATGACGGTGATGTCCGCGGCCTTCTCCGCCTCGTTCGCGGCGATCGCGATGTAGGCGGCCGGGGCCACCTCCATGACGAACAGGCTCATCCCGGGCATCATCATCGAGCCCTTGCGCCACTTGTTGAGCAGCTGCGCCTGGTAGGGGTGCACGTTGGTGATGAACTGGGTGGACGCGATCACGGGCTTGATCCGGTCCGCCTCGGTCATCCCCAGCTCGTCGAGCACGGCCTGCCCGGCGGCGAGCACCTCCGCCTGCTGCTCGGAGTGGATCTCCAGCAACCCGAACTCGCGCTCGATGATCTGCAGGGCGGGCCGCACACCCGCGGCCTTCAGCGCGATGTCGGCGGCCCGGAAGACCTCGTTGCCCGGGGCCATCTCGATGTAGAGCTCCGCCATTCCGGCCAGCGGGACGTCGCCGGGGCTGGTGGCGGCGATGTGGGCGGCGCACTGCGGTTGCATGCGGTCGACGTAGGCGTAGGTGCGCAACGTGGGAACCGGGCGGGTCATGCCGAGTGCTCCCGAACAGGGGTCGCGGCCGGAACACGGGCCGTGATGGTGGTCGGCGCATTCATACTGCGGACCTCGCGATCCCGATCGGGGTGATCAGCAGGGCGTGCGGATAGGTCACGACGGTGCGCTCCAGGTACTTGGCCAGCACGTCCCCCGCGCCGGCGATCATCAGGGCTCCGCCCGCGAGGTGCAGGGGCAGCTCCTCCGCGTCGTGGGTCATCGCCCGCACCGACTCGGCGATGCGCTGGAGACCGGGGACGAGGATGGGCAACGACTCCTGCTGGTGCTCGCGCTTGTGCCCCTCCGCCTCCTCCAGCGGGAGACCGAGCGCTCCGGCGAGGACGAGGTCGAGGTGGTGCCCGCCGCCAGCGCGGTCGTCGAGCTCGGCGAGCCGACCGGCGCGGAACACGCCGACGCCCGTGGAACCGCCGCCGACGTCGACCACCACGCCGTCGCTCACCTGCAGGGTGCGCTGTGCGGCGGTGATTTCGTCGACGAGCACGACGTCGGCGAACCCGGCCGACTCGCACACGTAGGTGCAGGCGCGGGCGTCCTTCACCGGGATGCACGGCGGGTGGGCCGTGGCCGCGGACTCCAGCGTCCGACCCATCGCCTCCTCGGCGCGGGTCTTGAGCAGCCGCACGGTGGACACGGCCTTCGCGAAGTCCACGACCACCCCGTCACGCAGGGCGCCCGACGGGTGGCTGTCGACCCAGACCGGCTGGTCCGCGTCGTCGAGCACCACGAGCACGCAGCTCGCCGTGCCGAGGTCGACCCCCACCCGCAACGGCCCGGACGGCGACCGGTCGGGCCCGGTCCCGACGAGCGCCGCCGCCGCGTCCAGCAGCCGGCGCGGGTCGCCCGCCGCCGTCACAGCTCCACCGGGTCGTAGACGGTGCGCCACGGCCGCACCTCGTGCGCGATCCGCTTGATGTTGATCAGGTGCAGCGGGGTGACGTTGTCGGAGCAGATCGAGCCGCTCCAGGTGCCCGTGCCGAGCTGGAAGGACGGGTCGACGTCGGTCGAGTACCCCATCCCGCCGAACAGCGCCGGGGTGTTGATCACGATTCGGCCGGCCGGGAGCCTGCCGAACGGCGCGATCTCGGCCGGATCGGACGCGTGGACGGCGCAGGTGTGTCCCTCGCCGTCGAGCGCGAGGATCTCCCGGCACCGTTTCCACCCCGCCTCAGCATCCATCACGCGGTACACCGATAGGACCGGCCCGAGGATCTCCCTCGACAAGGGGGTGTCCACGCCGACGGTCTCGAGTTCGGCGGCGAGTACCCGCGTCTCCTCCGGGACGGAGAAGCCGCTGAGATTGGCCAGGTCAGCCGCCGTCTGCCCGACGGAGCCCGGGCGAAGCGCACCACGGTCGTCGAACAGGACCCGAACGAGCTGCTTCTGCTGGGCCTTGCTCAACCAGAATGCCCCCCGCTGCTCGAAAGCGGTCAGGAAGGCCGGTGCGACGGCGTCGACCACGACGACCGACTGCTCTGCGACGCAGGCCGTGCCGTTGTCGAACGACTTCGAGGTGATGATCATCTCCGCGGCCTCGGCCGCGTCCGGGACGCTGGCTCCGACATACGCCGGGACGTTGCCCGCCCCGACGGCGATGGTCGGCTTCCCGCTGGAGTAGGCGGCCCGCACCATGCCGGGTCCGCCCGTGGCCATCACGAGCGCGATCTCCGGGCGGCGCATCAGCTCCTGTGTCGCGGGCAGGGTCGGATTCTCGATGCACGAGATCAGACCCGTGGGTGCACCCGCGGCGACCGCGGCCTCGGCCATGATCTCGGCCGTCCGCAACGTGCACCGGGCCGCGCGCGGGTGCGGGGCGTGCACGATGGCGTTGCCGGACTTCACCGCTGCGAGGCTCTTGAACAGCGTCGTCGAGGTCGGGTTGGTGACCGGGATGATCCCGGCGATCACGCCCATCGGCGTGCCGACGGCCGTCACACGGGCCTGCTCGTCCACCCACAGCACACCGACCGCGCGACGCTCCAGCATCCACTTCGCCACGAAGCCCGTGTTGTAGCGGTTCTTGTAGATCTTGTGCTCGTAGACGCCGTAACCGGTCTCGTCGACAGCGAGGCGGGCGAGTTCCTCGGCGGCCTTCGTCCCGGCGACCGCCATCGCACGCACGTAGTGGTCGAGGGTCGCCTGGTCGGCTCCCTCCAGCTCGTCGAACGCCCGACGGGCCGCCCGGGCCTTCGCCCGGACATCGGCCAGACCGGCCAGATCGGCGTCCAGAGACGCGGTCATCTCCACATCACCATCTCCACACCTCGGCTACTCGGTCGGGCGGTGCCGCCTCGTCAGCCCTTCGGACGGGTCAGGATCGCGAGAATGCCCTCGGTCTCGTCGTGCGGACGCGGGATGACGTGGACCGAGACGACCTCGCCCGCCTTGCCCGCGGCGACCGCACCGGCGTCGGTCGCGGCCTTCACCGCGCCCACGTCACCGCGCACCATGACGGTGACGAGGCCGCCACCGATCTCGCGGTGGCCGACGATCTGCACGTTCGCCGCCTTGACCATCGCGTCGGCCGCCTCGATCGCACCGACCAGGCCCTTCGTCTCGATCAGTCCGAGTGCCCCGCGCATTGCGGGCACTCCGGTGCCACCGGCCGCTGTCGGCGCCATGTCGTCCTCCGTGGGTGTCGTGTCGGGTCCTGACATTTCGGGCCCTGTCATGTCTTGCGGTAGGTGACGGTTCCGGCCCTGATGACCGAGTCGGCGATGGCGACCACGGCGCGGTCCGTCGGTGCGTCGGCACCGGCGGCGACCCGTGCCGCCCCACCCGATGCCACCAGGACGATCTCTCCCACGCCGGCGCCGACGAGATCGACGGCGACGTAGGCAGGGCCGCTGACCCGTTCCGGGTCGGCGCCGGTGGCGTCCTGCAGCAGGAGGAGGGTGAACCGCCCGAGGCCTGGTTCCTTGACCGTCGCGACGACCTGACCCAGCACTTTGGCCAGCTGCATACCCGGGTCACCTCCGTTGGTCGGCCTGCGGCGGACAGTAGGGCGGCCGTTCGGCGCCTGGCCCTATCCCGACGGGACAACGTCCCGCGGACCTCTTGTCCAGGGCCGCACTGGATCGGCCCGACCCCGCCCAGCACTCTGGTGACCCTGCCCCGATGCAAGGAGGGTTCACCGGTGATCCGTCCCGAGGACGCACAGTTCCACCCGCCCACCAGCGACGACCCGCTGTGGGCGGAGACCAACTACTTCGGCCTCTACGCCGGCCAGGACACGGCCACCCCGCTCAACATCGGGGTGTACGGCCTGTTCCGCGAGCCCCTGGGCGCCGTCGGCTCCACGGTGTCGGTGAACAGCCGCCGCGTGACGATGCCGTGGGCGGCCGACTACTGGGACGCGTGGGAGCACCTGGTGGTCCCCCAGCCGTCGAACCTGCTGGACTACGAGCTCGCCAACGGGCTGAAGGTGGTCTGCTCGGAGCCGAACAAGGTCTGGGACGTCGACTACTCCGACCCGGCGGCCGAGCTGGAGCTGCACTTCCGCTTCACCGGGCTGATGGACCCCTACGACATCAACGACCCTGCCCAGGACCCCATGGCCGCCGCCAAGACTCACGCTGACAAGGATTGGGACCTCACCTGGGGCCACGCCTACGCCGGCCACTTCGACCTCACAGGGCAGGTCGAGGGCGAGATCTCGCTGCGCGGCGCCACCACGCCGATCGACTGCGTCTCCACCATGGACCACAGCTGGGGCGTCCGGGCCGAGCGGCAGACGTCGCGGCTGAGCTGGATGCACGCGCACTTCTCGAAGGACCTCGCGGTGCACGCACTGTTCGACTTCGGGACCGACGCCGGGCCCGACGCGCCGTCGCCGTTGACGATGACGCACGGCTACGTGCTCGAGAACGGCAAGGTGCAGGGCCTCAAGGGCGGCGGCGGCACCACCTGGCGCACGGGCTTCTACCCGGAGGCCATCCAGCTCTCGGTGACCGACTCCTCGGACCGCACCTGGGAGCTCGAGGGCACCGCGCTCACGACGTTCCCCTGGCAGGCCTGGCCCGGCACGGTCGGCCACAACTCGCTGCACCGCTGGACCTGCAACGGCATGACCGGATACGGCGAGTGCATGGACTTCATCGGGCTCGGCGAGCTGGGCGCGGCCTACAACCGGGTCCTCGGCACGAGGTGACGCCGTGAGCACCCCGCCGGTGCGCGCGGTGATCTTCGACCTGGACGGCACGCTGGTCCAGACCCGCATCGCGTCGTGGGAGATCTTCGAGCAGATCAGCAAGCGCTTCGAGCTGGGTGTCGACCGGCCCGAGCAGTACTTCGACCTGTTCCGCGGCAACGTCTTCGAGTCGATCCGCAGCCTGTGCCGCGACGACGCGCACGCCGCGCAGGCGAAGGAGGCGTTCCTGGAGCTGCTGCGCAACGAGTACACGCCGCCGCTGGTCCCCGGGGTCTCCGACGTCGTGCGCCGGCTCGCGAGCGACTGCACGCTCGCCGTGATGTCGTCCAACGCGATGCAGGTGCTGCGCCGCGTGCTCGTGACCAACGACCTCGCCTTCTGCTTCGCCCACGTCTTCGGCGGGGACGTGGCGCCGGACAAGCGCGCGGCGATCGCGGCGTTCCTGGCCGACTCGGGGAGCGGTTTCGGCCGCCGCTGCTCGGCCGACTACGACGAGGGCGGACGGCGCCAGGATCCCGACCGGTCCAGCACCGTGCTGGTCACCGACACCGCGGGCGACGTACGCGACGCCCTCGCGGCGGGGATCCGGGTGGTCGGCGTCGCCTGGGGCATGCACTCGGTGGAGGAGCTGACCGCGGCGGGCGCGGAGTTCGTCGCGCTGTGGCCGCAGGAGATCGCAGCCCACCTGCTGGGGGACGCCGCGGCGCGTCCACCGGAGGGAGCCTGCGCGATCCCGGCGCCCGTCCCGGCCACGGCCGGCGAGGACACGGCCGGGCAGGTCCGCGCGGCCGCCGCCGCCCGGCGGGCCCGGCGCACGGGCTCCGTCGACGCGCCGGTCACCGCCCCGACGCGCTCGACGTCCCCGGCCGGCCGGACCGGGAGCTCGGACGACGAGCTCCTGGCCGCGATCCGCGTGGTGTGTCGACGTGGCTGACGCACGGAGACGCACCGTCGAGGGCGCGTTCAACTTCCGGGACCTCGGCGGTCTGCGCACCCGGGACGGCAGGTCGATCCGCCCGGGTGTCCTGTTCCGGAGCGACACCCTCCAGGCGCTGAGCCCGGCCGACGTGTCCTACCTCGTCGACGAGCTGGCGCTGGAGCTGATCATCGACCTGCGCATCGGGCCCGAGGCTGTCACAGAAGGGCGGGGCCCGATGGCCGCGACGCCCGTGAGCTACCTCAACGCGCCCCTGCGCGACCTGCCGGTCTCCGACCTGCCCCCGGCCGAACAGAGCCTGCACTTCTACCTGGAGCACCTCGCCTCGCCCGCCTCCCCGCTGGTCACGGTGATCCGGGTGGTGGGTGCGCTCGCCGGACGGCCCGTTCTCGTGCACTGCGCGGCGGGCAAGGACCGCACCGGGCTCGTCACCGCGATGCTGCTACGGCTCGTGGGCGTCGACGACGAAGAGATCGTCGCCGACTACCTGCGCACCGGGCTGAACATGCCGCGCGTGATCGAGCGGTTCCGCGGCTGGCCGCGCTACCGCGACCACATGGCCGCGGTCCCCGCCGAGGTGTACCAGGCCCTCGAGCACACCATTCGCGGGTTCCTCGCCGGCCTGGACCGGTCCCACGGTGGCGCGGAGGCCTGGGCCCGCTCGCGCGGCATCGACGACGGGGTCCTGGACCGCCTGCGCGAGGGCCTGCTGCACGACAGGCCCTGATCGCGCAGCGGTCCTCAGGCGCCGGCGTCGAGCGCTGCCTTGCCCAGGGCCAGGACGACCGGGCGGATCTCCGCCGCGTCGACGGCAAAGCGCCGGAACCCCAGCACGTGCAGCTGCGCAGCCGCTTCCTGCGAGACCGCGCCGGACAGTCGCATCCCGACCCGGCAGCCCGGCCGGATCGCCGCGTCGGCGGCGTGTCCGAGCAGCGTCTCGACGGACGGGTCGATCGTCGAACGCGGGTCACAGGAGAGCAGCCCGCGCTGCAGGTAGTCGTCGAGGGGCTCGGCCGTGAGCAGCTGGCGGGCGGGCAGCCCGAACATCGCGGCCTGAACCGCGCGCACCTCCAGCCACACGACGTCCACGGCCTCGGCGATCCCGCTCGCGCCGATCACGCCGCGGGGGCTGGTGAGGTAGGCGCCGACCTCGATCCCCGTGCCCTCCCCGAGGTCCCGCAGCGCACGGGCCTCGCCAGGGTCGGACACGTGGCGGAGCGCGAGGTGCACCGACGCCCGCCCGCCGGAGTCCCGCAGCGCCCGGGCGAGCCCGTCGAGCTGGGCCTCGATCAGCGCCGGGCGGCCCAGCGGGACCGACAGCTCCGGATGCCGGGTCGTCACCGCGGTCTGCTGGAGCAGCTCGCGTGCCTCGTCGGCGACCAGGTCGATCGCCCGCACCCCCACCTCGAGATCCCCCGCCGCGGTGAGCAGCGGGGTGAACTCGGCGGCCACGAGATCGGCGATGGCACCGATCCCCGCATCCCCCAGCAGGCCGCTGACCAGCCCGTCGATGTGCCCGGTGGCGGCGAGGACGTCGTCGACGGCGGTGACGAGGCCTGTGGCCCCGGCCTCCCGCGCGGCCTCGACGTCACCGGGCAGGGTGACCCGGCTCAGCACCTCACATCCGCTGGCTCCGGCCGCGACGCCCAGCAGCGCGGCCAGTGCGCCCGTGGCCGCCGCCGGCGTGGAGGTGGTGAACCGTCCGGTGAACAGCTCGCCCGACGAGCCGTCCAGGGAGACCTCGTCCCCCTCGCGGAGCGTCCGGTCCCCCACGCTCAGCGTGCGCTCGGCCTCGTCCACCCGGATCTCCGACGCCCCCACCACGCACGTGGTGCCGAGCGCCCGCGCGACCACCGCGGCGTGGCTCGTCGAGCCGCCGGTGGCGGTGACGATGCCCTGGGAGGCGATCATCCCGTGCAGGTCGGCCGGGCTGGTGACCGGACGGGCCAGGATCACCTGGCGCCCGTCGTCCGCCGCGGCCCTGGCCCGGTCGGAGTCCAGGACGAGGGTGCCGCTGACCTGGCCCGGGCACGCCCCGATGCCGGTGGTGAGCAGCCGGTCCCCGGCCCGGGCCTGCTCGACCTCGCCGTCGTCGAAGCCCGGGCGCTGCACCTGCCGGATCTGTGCGGGCGAGACGTGCCGCAGGGCCGTGGCCAGGTCGACATGCCCCTCGGACGCGAAGTCGGCCGCGATCCGCACGGCGGCCTCCGCCGTGCGCTTCGCGCTGCGGACCTGCAGGAAGTAGAGGTCGGAACGCTCGACGGTGAACTCGATGTCGAGCACGTCGCCCTGGCTGCGCTCCAGCTCGGCGCACGTGGCGCGGAGCTCCTCGAGTACGGCGGGCGCGAGTGCCTCCGTCACCGGGTCCGGGGTCCGGGTGCCGGCGACGACGTCCTCGCCCTGGCTGTGGGCCAGGTACTCGCCGAACAGGCCCGGCTCCCCCGTCACCGGGTTCCGGGTGAACACCACGCCGGACCCGGAGTCGGCCGACAGGTTGCCGAACACCATCGACTGCACGACCACGGCGGTGCCGAGGTCGTGCGGGATCTTGTGGTGGTCGCGATACGTGCGGGCCCGACGGGTGTTCCATGAGCTGAAGACGGCCTCGATCGCGCCGAGCAGCTGAGCCCGCGGGTCGTCGGGGACCGAGTCGCCCGTGTCGTCGGCGAGCGCCTGCTCGCAGGCGGCCCAGATGCGGTCGTACACCGGGCCGGCAGCCTCGGCCGGGTCGACCGCCTCGACCAGCGCGTCGATGCCCTCGCCGGGATCCAACGCGCCCAGGACCGTCTCGGAGTACATCGCGTGGAAGCGCGCGACGAGGTCGGCCACGAACCGGGCGTCGCCGGTCGCCTCGGCCAGCGCGACCGCCGCCGCGCGGTCCAGGCCGAGGTTGAGGATCGTGTCCATCATCCCCGGCATGGAGATCGGCGCGCCCGAGCGCACCGACAGCAGCAGCGGTAGCGGGCCCCCCACCCCCCCGACACCGCCAAACGCCTTGCCCGAGGCGCGCTCGAGCTCGGTGAGCCGGGAGAAGACCTCGTCGACGAAACCGGCCGGTACTGCCTTCTCGGCCAGGTAGCTGCGGCAGGCGTCGGTGCCGATGACGTAGCCGGGCGGCACCCGCAGGCCCTGCTGGGTCATCCGCGCCAGACCGGCGCCCTTGCCGCCGAGCCGGTCGACGTCGGAGGGGTCGGCCTCGGTGAAGGTCAGCGTGAAGCCGGTCATTCGGTGCGTTCCCGGCCGAGGGTGCGCAGCAGGTCCTCGTGGAACTCGAACCAGACGTTGTGCACGGAGTCCTTCGTCGGCGAGGAGACGAGGTCGTGCTGGCCTGCGTCGATCAGCTCCATGGCGGCGGCGAACCGGCGCGGGTAGCCGGCGAACCGCGCGTCGTGCCCGGCGAGGGCGTCGAGCAGCGGGCCGAGCCGGGCGATGAGCTTGTCGAGCCGCGTGATGACCTTGTCGTCGTACTCGGAGTCGCTGTGGTCGTTGGCGACCTTCCGGCCGCCGACGTCGATCTGCTGCCACGACGACATCGTGGTCAGGAACTGGGCGTTGACGGTCTCGAACCTGTCCACCAGCTCGATGAGGTCCGCGTCGCCTCGCAGGTCGGCGTAGTAGACGGCGGCCGCCGCGGCCAGCGCCGGCTCGGCCTCGTTGGTGGGCAGGGCGGCGTCACCGGCGACGACCACCAGTCCCTGCTCGGACAGGCCGGTCAGTACGGTCGTCACGTCGTCGGCGGCGAGGCCGGTGTCGGTGACGATCGTCGGCGCGGACGCCATCTTCTTCAGCGCGACGACGTTGAGGACGTCGTAGTCGGTCTTGTCCAGAACCGGGGCGGTCATCGGTGGGTCCTCCGCAGTCACGAGGCAGCACAGGGGACCGGGCGGCGCGGCGCGATGGCCGCGCCGCCCGGTGGGTCGGCTCGTCGGGTCGGTCAGGAACGGGTCAGAGGACCCGGCCCTTCGAGCTGCGCAGATCCGCCTTGTCCGAGAACGGCAGGTACCCGGCACCCGAGAAGATCTTGCTGGGCACGGTCTCCTGCGCGAAGCCGCGCTTGGTGATGTCGTAGTAGTAGTTCGCGACCCGCTGGTCGATCTCCCACAGGTCGTAGTCGACGCAGGCCTTCTCGTACGTGCCGGCCTTGCGCAGGTGCGGGAGGATCATGTCGATGTAGTAGACGTACTGGCCGTTCCAGATGAGGTCGCGCCGGCACATCTTCGACGTCTTCGTGTAGAGCTTCAGCGTCGCCTGCTGGACCCGGCCGAGGTGCTCGGCGAGGTCGTCGATCTTGATCGGGTACACCTCGCCCATGGGGGTGTCCCACTTCTCGCGGGCGAACACCGCCCCACCGATGATCGCCTGGACGTAGTTCTTCGGGCGGGTGAAGGTGGTGGAGATGTCGTTGACCCGGATCTCCTGCAGGCCCATCTGCTCCGGGTCGATGATCATCGCGAGCGTGTAGGAGTACGGCAGCTTGGCGTCCGCGCTGACGTCCGACCAGTGGTAGATCTCCTCGTTGACGAAGAGGTCGCGCAGGATCAGCAGGTTCCCGTCCGGCAACTCGTACGGGCCGGTGTCGCCCAGGCCCAGCCGGTTGTCGTAGTGGTGCAGGAACGCCAACAGCTCGGTGGCCGCGTTGAACTGCGTGAACGCGTGGTGCTTGGGGCTGTCCGCCTCGAGGGGCTCGACCTGCGCGACCAGCTGCTGAAGGAAGTCGTCCTCGTGGATCTGGCAGCGGTAGCGGTCCTGCGAGTTGAGGATGTAGCCGTCCTGCCGCTTGCCCCACAGGATCCGCTGCATGAACTTGAGGATCTCGTTGGACTCGGCCACGTAGTCGTCCGGGCCGATCACCTCGAGAGCGAGCAGGCCGCACCGGCCCATGCCGAACCCGACCGCGCCGATGCACCAGTCATGCACAGAGTTGATCTTGGTGCCGATCTCCCTGCGTGCGCTCGCCCCGATGTCCAGCAGGCCCTGGGCGCCGACCTCGTTGGTCGTCATGCGCAGGATCTCCGGCCAGCGATAGAACTCGTGCATGAAGGCCAGGATCTCGTACTCCTGGCGCGGGATCATGCCGCTGACGCCCTCCGTGGCGCGCATGACGAGCACGTCCCAGATGTTCCACGCCAGGTAGTTGTTGAGGTCGTTGAGCTCGGGGATCGTGAACTGGTCCTTGAGGACGTCCTCCTTCGACACCTTCTCCAGAACGCCCGACTGGGCGCGCTCCTTGAGCATCTTGTCGCCCTTGATGCCGTCGGTGACCGGTTCGAGACCGACGAAGTTGCCGGTGTAGGTGAGGTCCTGGAAGCGGAGGCCGTCGTCGCCGGGCTCGTACCGCTGCTTGTACGTCGCGCGCTTGCCGTCGGTCGTCGTCACTGCTGTGTACTCCTGTCCGTGAGGCGGGGTTCGGGTGCTCGGTGCGGGATCAGTCGAGGGCGACGATGCGGCCGACCTCGTCGTCGGTGCAGTCGAGCCGGACCTTCTTCCCGTCGAGTTGCTCCGCGATCTCCACGAAATGCGACTCCGGCGTGGCGCCGACCGAGTACCGGGAGTCGCTGGAGGTGAGATACGCGGTCATCACGCACGGCGTCTGGAACTCGCGCGACAGGATCCCCAGGTGCGACTCCGGCGCGCCCGACATCGTGATCACACCGATCGCGCCCATGCTGAGCGCCGGCGCGAGGAAGGTCGTCGTCCCGCCGCGGACCAGCAGGATGTGCTCCTGGAGCTTCCCGGACTGGATCAGGGTGATGACATCCGCAGGAGAGGACAGGTACTTCACCGTCCCGCTGGGGGACTTCTTCGTGTCGAAGACGTTGTAGCCCTCGGCCAGAACGTCGGCCATACCGGTTCCTCCTTGAACGTGATGGATCACTGCCGCCCGCTCCGGTGGCCCCGGAAGCGGGACCGACCGTGGCGTTACCGCCGTCACAGTGCCCTGCGTCACCATTCGTAGCCGATGGGTCGTGCAGATAGAAGATCGTGGTCTCGTTGTCCAGCTGAGACAGGGCACTGCTGAAGGGCCCTGCCTGCCGAATCCCGTCCCAGGTCCGGGCGAACACGTTGACAGATCGCCGTCCGTTCACGGGAGCGGCGCGCGACAGGCCCGGGAGCAACGCAGCGTGAGACCTTGCGGACTCCGGCCAGCGCACACCGTCTGTCGACCATCACCGACGACCAGACGCTCGCGATCGTGCCGGCCCGTAGCCGCGACCGACGGCGCCGTCTCGGCGTCGCGTGCGGCCGTGGCGGGAACGGTCCGCCGGGTGCCGCTGCGATTCGCCGCACGCTCGAAGTGGCGGCCGACACCCTCGACTCCGGCGCCGTCTGACGGCGAGTCAAGTGCGCCGTGGTCCCATACTGATCCCAAGAAGATCAACTATGGCGCTCATCCGTGATCCGGTCGTCGTGACAGCAAGATCTTCAGAGCCCGACGTTTCCGCAGTTCAGAATGCAGAACGGGCGGCTCCCCCGTCGAAGGGAACCGCCCGTTCCGGCCGTCGGGACGACAGGATGTGAACCTGCGCCCCCTTGACCCCCAGGCTCGGCTGGCACCTTTGTCCTCGTCCGACACCGTCGCTGACGTGGGGAAGCAGACTCCGGCGTACGGGGCCACATCGACCAGCGGTCCGCACCGTTGCTGTCATCCGTCGCTGTCGGCCACCACGTCTCCATCGCGGTGCGGCCTGCCGTGGAGAGATCGCGAGTAGGCCGCCACACACGCCCACGACAGCACCGCAACGGCGAGGAAGCATCGGTACACGCCCGGATAGCCGATGCCGGCCGCACCCGACGCGGCGGCGACCGGAGCCAGCAGGCCCGCGAGCCCCCAGCCGGTGAAGACCAGTCCGTAGGCCGTGCCGAACCGCTCCCGCGGCACCACGTCCGCCGTCGCCGCGGGGACCAACGCCGACAGCGCGCCGTACTGCGTCCCGAGCAGGAGCAACGCGACGAGCGCGACCGGACCGCCCGATCCCGCAGCCAGGGGGAGGCACGCGAGGAGCAGCACCGCGCAGTTGCCGTGCAACGCCGCCGAGCGGCCCACCCGGTCCGACAGGGGCCCGGCGACGAGCCGCCCGACGACGTTGCCGACGGCGAGCACTCCCACAGCCACCGCCACGGCGTCCGGGCTTCCCGCCAGTGCCCCGGCCTGCGCGAAGGCCGCGAGAGCCGGGGCCGCGCCCAGTCCGAAGGCCGCCCAGAGTGCGACGACGGCCCGACCCGGGCGACCGCGACTCCGGCGGGCCCGCGGATGCGGGTCGGATGGCTCTCCGGGAACGAGCGCCGCCGCCACCGCGAGCACGCCACCCATCACGCCGGCCACCAGCACGAAGGTCCAGGCCCGGCCGACCGCCCCGAGCAGGGCCGCGGCCACGGGGGCGAGGACCGCCGTGCCCAGCGCGTAGGCGCTCACCACCAGACCCATCGCGAGACCGCGCCGCGACGCCACGGTGCCCGCCACCCGCACCGCCGTCGCGTAGCCGAGCCCGGTCGAGCCGCCGAGCACGACGCCGAAGGCCAGGACCAGCGCGAGCACGGACGTCGCGGCCGCGCAGCCGAGCAGGCCGGCCACCGTGCCCACCAGGGTGACCAGCGCCAGCCTCCGGGCCGCGACCAGGTCGGCGAGCCGCCCGCCGACGAGCACCCCGACCATGAAGGCCGCCAGGCCGACCGAGAAGACACCCGCCAGGAGCGTGTCGCCGGCTCCGAGATCCCGGCGCAGCGAGCCGGTGAAGACGTCCCATGCGAACAACGGGCTCACGGCCAGGTCGAGCAGCACCGCCCCGGCGACGGCGCGTCGCCCGCTCACGGCGTCGTCGGCAGGCCCGCCCCCGTCGAGCCGGTGTGCTCGACCATCCCGAGGGCGAGCCGCACGTAGCGCCAGGCCACGTCCTCCGGCGCCAGCGGACCGGCGGGCCGGTACCACTCGGCGATGGACTTGCACATCGTCACGACAGCGCGGGACGCCTCGCGGGCGAACGGGGTGCGGAAGCGCCCGCTCTCCACCCCGGCCGCCACCTCGGCGTCGACGAGGCGCTGCTGCACCTGTCGACGTGCGGTCATCGCGGAGCGCGCGGCGGGGTCGAGGCTGCGCATCTCGCTCGCCGCGAGGAACCCGATCTCGCGGCGGTGGGTGTGGAACAGCGCCATCGTCTCGACGAGGAAGCAGAACCGCTCGACCTCGTCGCCCCCTGCGGCCACGGCGGCACGACAGCGCCACAGCAGGTCGTCCATCCCGAGATCGAGGATGCGCTGCAGCATGACCTGCTTGCTGGCGTGGTAGTGGTAGATCCCCGACACCGACAGGCCCGACTCCGCGGCCACGTCCCGGACCGATGCCCCGTGGTACCCGGTGCGCAGGAACACGGCCGTGGCGGCCTCGAGCACCGGGTCGACGTACAGCGGCCGGTAGTGCCGCCAGTCACCGTCGCCGACGTCCACCCGTGGCGCGGTGACCGGCGGCTCCTCGGCCGCCAGGATGTCCTCCATGGACCGGCCCAGTGCGGCCGCGATGCGGCCCAGCCGGACCACGCTCATCCGGGTCTTCCCCGTCTCCAGCTCACTCAGCGTGGCGGGGCCGACCCCGACCGACCGGGCGAGCGCGCGGAGGCTGAGGCCCGCCGACTCCCGCGCGGCACGCACGCGGCGCCCGACGGCTGCGTTCCCCACGTCCGGGTTCCCGACATCCAGGTCCACAGTGGTCACGCTATCCGAACGCGCTCGGCCCACCGTGACCTCGTTCTCGCACTTCTCGGTCGTGTGGGCGATCCCGGCGGCATGCCCATAGCTGTCCTCCATGTGTTCGGTTTTCCCGAACAGCTGTCGCGCATCGAGGGACGGAGCAGACCTTGACACGCCGAACGTGACGTGCGAACGATCGCACGGTTCATGCCCAGGACGGAGCTGAGTGAGCGACACCGGGAAGGCCCCGCTGCACGGGGTCCGCGTGCTGGAGATCGGCACCCACCGCGCGGGTGCGTTCGCCGCCGCGATCCTGGCCGACCTCGGTGCGGACGTCGTCAAGGTCGAGTCCGGCGGAGAGCCGGACGACGCCGCACGGCTGGCGTTCGACCGGGGCAAGCGCTCGGTGTCGGCCGACCCCGGGGCCGGTGCCCTCGCACGCCTGGTGGGCTGGTCCGACGTCGTCGTCGACGAGGACGGCTCCTGGCGCTGCGCCGGCCCGGAACGCGCCGTCCTGCAGCAGGTCGTCCACTGCACGATCAGCCCCTTCGGCGACGCCGGGAGCCGGCCCGTCGCCGATCCGGGGTCGGAGGACCTGCTCGTGCAGGCCCTGTCCGGAAACATGGACCTCACCGGGTTCGAGGGGGGCCCACCCAGCGAGTCCGGCATCCCGGTCGCCGACCTCGGCACCGGGGTCTTCGCGGTGGTCGGCATCCTGGCCGGGCTGGTGGCCGGCGGCCCCCGCCGCGTCGAGGTCGCGAAGATCGACGTGGCGGTCGCCCTGCTCAGCTACATGGCGGTGGGGTACTTCGCCGACGGTGAGGTGCCGTCCCGGGTCGGCACCGGCCATTCCACGATCTTCCCCTACAACTCGTTCGAGGCGGCCGACGGCGAGGTCGTCGTGGCGCCGTTCACCTCACAGTTCTGGCGCAACTTCGCCACGGCCGCCGGCCGCGAGGACCTCGCCCGCGACGACCGGTACCACAGCTTCTCGCGCCGGCTACGGGCCAGGCAGGAGCTCCTGGCGGAGTTCGTGCCGATCCTGCGCGAACGCACGGTCGACGAGTGGGTCGCGATCTTCGCCGCCGCGGACGTGCCGGCCGGCCCGGTGCTCACCCTGGAGGGTGCGGTGACGCTTCCGCACACGGTCGCGCGGGGGATGACGCCGACGCTGACCGCCCCGGACGGCACCACCCTGCGCACCGTCGGCTCACCGTTCCGGTTCCGCGCCCCGGACGGCGCCACCTTCCGGCCGAAGCCCGGCGAGGTGCGCGGGGCGGGAGCGGACACAGCGGAGGTACTCGCCGGCCTGGACACCCGCGACCGCCGGCCTGCGACCCCTGCTCCCCCGCTGGCCGGCATCCGGGTGATCGACCTGACGAGGATGTTCGCCGGGCCGTGCGCCACCGAGGTGCTGGCGGACCTGGGCGCCGACGTCGTGAAGGTCGAGGAGCCTCGCATCGGCGACCCGACACGCCGCAACCTGCCGATGTGGGGGGAGGAGAGCGCGTACTTCATGTCGCTCAACCGCGGCAAGCGCAGCGTCGCGCTCGACCTCAGCGCGCAGAGGGCCGCGCCGTCCTGCTCGAGCTGATCGACGGCGCCGACGTCCTCGTGGAGAACTTCCGGCCGGGTGTCATGGCCCGGCTCGGGCTCGACCACGAGACCCTCGCCGTGCGCCGCCCGGGGCTCGTCTTCTGCTCCCTGTCGGGGTTCGGGGCCACCGGCCCGTTGCAGGACAAGATCTCCTTCGACCTGGTCAACCAGGCCATGGCCGGGATGATCGAGCTCACCGGCGACACCGACGAGCGGCCCGTCCGGATCGGTGTCCCCATCGGGGACGTGGCCGGCGGGCTGTACCTCGCCGTCGCGGTGCTGGCCGGACTGGCCGGACGCAGACGGGACGGGCAGGGCTGCTGGGTGGACCTGGCGCTGCACGACGTCCTCATCGGGCTGCTCTCCGACGTCGCACAGCGGCACTTCCTCGGCGAGGCGGACACCACCCGGACCGGGAGCAGGGCCCGGGACGCCGCGCCGTAGGGCCGGTACCGCGCCCCGGACGGCTGGCTGGTGCTCTCGGCGGTGCGCGAGGAGCGCTGGGCCGCCCTGACCGCGGTGCTCGGGATTCCGCCGGACGACCGGTTCGCCGACGCGCACCTGCGCAAGCAGAACGAGGCCGCGCTCGACGCTGTGCTCACCGAGCGGCTCGCCGGCGCGGACGTCGCGTCCTGGGTCCGCGACCTCACCGCCGCGGGCGTCCCCGCGGCCCCGGTCAACTCGCTCAAGGTCGCGCTGGAGTCCCCCCTCGTGACGGGCCGTGGCCTCGTCTACGAGTCCGTCCATCCCACCGTCGGCCGGGTCCGCAACCTGGCCTCCCCGCTGCTCGTCGACGGCGACCGGCCAGGTACCGGAGCGTTGTCCCCGGTGCTCGGTGCCGACACCGACGACGTGCTCGGCGAGCTGGGCCGCGACGAGCGGCAGAGGGCGTGACCCGGAGTGCCTGACATGGACCTGAAGGTCACGACCGTCGACGTCTCCGACACCGGCGTCGCCACGGTCACGCTGAACCGACCGGACCGCGGCAACTCGTGGACCGGGCGCATGCACGCGGAGTACCGCTGGATCATGGCCGAGCTGGAGCGCGACGAGCGCGTGCGCGTGGCCGTCCTGACCGGCGCCGGCCGGGCGTTCTGCGTCGGCGCGGACACCCAGGCGCTGAGCTCCTACGTCGGCGGCGACGGTTACGACGGCGGCCTGCGCGAGGAGGTCGCGAACCCCGGATACGGCGTGCGACCGGAGTTCGACGCCGACGTCAGCTGGCAGCTGGGGCTGCGCTTCCCTCTGATCTGCGCCGTCAACGGAGCCTGTGCCGGGGTCGCGCTGGCGATGGCGGCCTACTCCGACATCCGGTTCGGCATGCTCGACGCCAAGATCACCACCGCCACGGCGAAGTTGGCCATGCCCGTCGAGTACGGGCTGTCGTGGATCCTGCCGCGGCTGATCGGGCTGACCAACGCCGCCGACGTCCTGCTGTCCGGCCGGATCGTGGCGGCCCAGGAGCTCGGAGCGATGGGCTTCTTCACCAAGGTCCTCGGTCCCGACGAGTTCGACGGCGCGGTCAGCGAGTACGCCGAGATGCTGGCGGCGCTGTCCCCCAACGCCCTCACCACCACCAAGCGCCAGCTCTACGACGACCTGCTGGCGTCGAGCCCCGCGGCCTCGGTGGACCGGAGCAAGGAACTGATCGGAGAGCTGATGCGCCACCCCGACTACGGCGAGGGCGTCCGGGCCCCGATCGAGAAGCGCTCCCCGAGGTTCGGCCGATGAGCCCCCCACCTTCAATCGTCGGCGTGGCCGAGCTGGCGCCCGCGCGCGACACCGGCGACGAGACCGACCTGACGCTGTCCGCGGCGGTCGCGGTCGAGGCCCTCGCCGACGCCGGCCTCGGCCCCGAGCACGTCGACGGCCTGCTGACCCACCCGATGGACACGGCCAGCCGCCTGATCCCCTCCACCGTCGGCGAGTACCTCGGCCTGCGCCTGGGCTACGCCGACAGCGTCGACCTGGGCGGCGCCAGCGCCGTGGGCATGCTGTGGCGCGCCGCGGCCGCGATCGAGGCCGGCATGTGCTCGGTGTGCCTGTGCCTCACCGCCGTGCCCCGCACCACGTCCGGCGCCGTGGCGGGCGCCCCCACCCGGCGCACGGCCGACCTGTCGCCGTGGCGCGAGTTCGAGGTGCCCTACGGCAACATCGGGGCCACCGAGGGCTACGCCATGATCGCCATGCGCTACGAGCACCTCTACGGCGACACCGCCCGGGCCCGGGCGAAGGTCGCCGTCGCCCAGCGGGCCAACGCCGCGCACCAGCCCAAGGCGTACTTCTCCGGGCGGCCGCTGGAGATCGACGAGGTGATGACCTCCGAGCGGATCGCCGACCCGTTGCGGAAGCTCGACTGCGTCCTCCCCACCGGCGGGGCGGCCGGGGTGGTCGTCGTGCGCGGCGACCTGGTCGGGCGGTCGGCGCACCCGGGGGTGGCGATCCTCGGTGCGGGCGAGGCGATCACGCACAAGACGATCACGTACGCCCCCTCGCTGACCGACACGGCGATCCGGCAGTCAGCCGATCGGGCCTTCGCGAACGCGGGCGTCGAGCGCTCCGCGATCGGGCTGGCGTCGGTCTACGACTGCTACACCAGCACCGTCCTGCTCACGCTGGAGGACGCCGGGTTCTGCCCCAAGGGGAAGGCCGCCGCGTTCGTCGACGAGCACGACCTGACCTGGCGCGGATCGTTCCCGCTCAACACCCACGGCGGGCAGCTCTCGTTCGGCCAGTCCGACGTGGCGGGCGGGATGAGCCATGTCACCGAGGCCGTCCTGCAGCTGCAGGGCCGCGGCGGGGGGCGGCAGGTCCGCGACCTGCGCCATGCGTTCGTCCACGGCAACGGCGGGATCATGAGCGAGCAGGCCAGCGTGGTGCTCGGGGTCGTGTCATGAGCAGGCCCACCCCGCACCCCTCCCCCGTCAGCCGGCCGTTCTGGGACGCCTGCGCCCGGCACGAGCTGGTGCTCCAGCGCTGCGCCGCGTGCTCGGCGGCGGTGTTCTACCCGCGTCCGGGGTGCCCGGCCTGCGGGTCGACGCGCCTCGAGTGGGAGCCGGCGTCGGGCTCGGGCACGCTGTACAGCTACACCGTCGCCCGCCGGGCCACGCACCGGAAGCTCGCCGACCGCGTCCCGTACGTGATCGCGATCGTCGAGCTCGACGAGGGGCCGCGGCTGACGTCCACCGTCGTCGGCACCGACGTGGACGCCCTGACGATCGGCGCCCGGCTGCAGGTCGACTTCGAGGACGACGAGACCGTCAGCTTCCCGGTGTTCCGGGTGGTCGCGCCATGACGGGCCCCCAAGGGTCGCTCCCGCTGGCCGGCGTCCGAGTCCTCGACATCTCGACCGTGATCGCCGCGCCGCTCGCCGCGATGATCCTCGGGGACCTCGGAGCGGAAGTGATCAAGATCGAACATCCGCTGCACGGCGACCCGGCCCGCCACCACGGCCCCGACCGCGACGGCGTGCCGCTGTGGTGGCTGATGCTGGGGCGCAACAAGAAGAGCGTCACCCTCTACCTGGGTAGCGAGGAGGGCCAGGAGATCTTCCGCACCCTGGCCGCCACGGCCGACGTCGTCGTCGAGAACTTCCGGCCCGGCACGATGGAACGCTGGGGGCTGGGTTACGACGAGCTCGCCGCCGGCAATCCCGGGCTGGTGGTCGCGCACGTCAGCGGGTTCGGCCGCACCGGCCCGCAGCGGGACGAACCCGGCTTCGGCACGATGGGCGAGACCATGTCCGGCTTCGCCTTCCGCAACGGCGACCCGGACGCCGAGCCGCACCTGCCGCCGTTCGGCCTGGCCGACGGCGTCACCGGCATCGCCACCGCGCTCGGGATCCTCACCGCGCTCTACGAGCGATCCTCCAGCGGCAGGGGCCAGGAGGTCGACCTGTCGATCATCGAACCGCTGCTCACCCTGCTGGAACCCCAGCTGATCACCCAGGACCAGCTCGGCCGGACCCTGCAGCGCACCGGCAACCAGGCGGAGATGAACGCCCCGCGCGGCATGTACCGCACCAAGGACGACGCCTGGGTCGCGCTCTCGGCCAGCACCGCGTCCACCGCGTCGAAGGTCGTCACGCTGATGGGCGCCCCCGAGCTCGCCGAACAACCGTGGTTCGCCCACGCCAACGGCCGCCGCGCCCACACCGACGAGATCGACGCCGCGATCGTGCCCTGGTTCGCCGCCCGCACCGCGGCCGACGCGGTGGATGCCTGCCGCGCGGCCGGCGTTCCGGTGGCGCCCGTCCACTCGGCGGCCGACATCCTCACCGACCCGCAGTACGAGGCGATCGGCGCGATCGGGACCTTCGACCATCCCCAGCTCGGCCCGGTCCGCATGCCTGAGGTGATGTTCCGGCTCTCCCGCACACCCGGGGCTGTCCGCTGGCTGGGCACCGCGCTGGGCCACGACACCGACGCTCTGCTGGGGGAACTCGGCATCGCTCCCGCCACCATCGCGGAGCTCAGAGCCAAGAAGATCGTCTGACCAGGAGGCTCCCGTGCTCGACACCACCTTCTCCCGCCGCGCCGCGGAGGCCCGCGCGGAATGGACCGAATCCGTCGACAAGCGCTACAAGGGCGCTCGGTGCGGTATCGACGGCTCGTCTACTTCGTCGCCGTCGCGGAGGAACTCAGTTTCACTCGGGCCGCCGAGCGGCTCCACATGGCCCAGCCCCCGTTGAGCCAGCAGATCGCTCTGCTGGAGAAGGAGATGGATGCCACGCTGTTCGACCGGTCCCGCCGCAGCGTCCGCCTGACCGCAGCCGGCGCCGCACTGCTACCCGAGGCGCGCCGCCTTCTCACCGACCCCGACGACACGACCAGGTTGGTGCGCCGGATCGCGCAGGGTTCCGTGGGGCAGCTGTCGGTGGGTTTCGTCCCGTCGGCGATCAACGGTGTACTCGCCGACGTGATCCGGGACTTCCGAGCCGGCCACCCGGACGTCGAGATGACCCTGCGCGAGCGCGCCCCCGACGCCCTGATTCGCGCCCTGCACGATCGGAGCCTCGATGTCGCCGTCCTCTACCTTCCCATCGACGAACCCGAGCTCGCCCACCAGCGGCTTGCGTCCGAGGAACTGCTCCTCGCGCTGCCCGACCACCACCGGGCCGCGGCCAGTTCGAGCGTTGCGCTCACGGATCTCGCCGATGAGGCGTTCGTGTTGCCCGAACGACATGACGTCCCCGGCCTGCACGCCGCCATCGACGCCGCGTTCGCGGACGCCGGCGTCACCCCGCACGTCGCACAACGCGGGGTGTGGCTGATGCAGACTGTGCTCGGTCTCGTCGCGGCGGGGATCGGACTCGCCATCGTTCCCGCGTCCGTCGCCGCGCTGAACCGCGCCGGCGTCGTACTCCGCCGCCTGGAAGGGGCAGAGCAACGGGTGGATCTCGCTGTCGTGTGGCGACCCGAGAACTCCTCCGCTCCCCTTGCGAGCATGCTCGCCACCCTTCCCGCGCCTCCCGACATCGCTGCACGCACGTGACGCCCTACGGGTTACACGACAGGAATCGGTGGCGCGTAGGCCAGCGTCCACCGCACCGTCCGGCCTGGGACATGGCCGTGGGACGGGTCAGGTGATCCCGAACTCGCGCATCCTGAGGTAGAGGGTGCCCGGCCGATACCGAGCGCCGCCCACTCAGAGTCGGTACGTGCGCATCCGAGCGTAGAGGGTCGGCCGGGTGATGCCGAGCCTGCGCGCAGCTTCCGTCTTGTTCCCGGCGCTCGCCGCGAGCATCTCGGCGATCACCCCCGCCTCCGCCCGCTCCAGCGGTGAGAGACGGCGCCCCGACCGCAGATAGGGAGGCAGGTGTTCGGGGCGGATCGGACCGTGCCCCGCCGCTGCCGCCGCGGTCCGGACCTCGTGGTGCAGTTCAGCGATGTTGCCGGGCCAGTGGTGCTCGGTGAGCAGCTCGGCGACCTCCGGAAGCAGCGACGTGGACGCCGGTAGAGCCGCCTGTGCGAGCGCTGCGACGTCACCGGGCCTGGTACGCAGCGGTGCGACGTGAACGACCGGCCCACCGATGGCGGCGAGCAGACCACTGAGCCGTCCCGGCGACGTCGTGTCGGACGCGACCCACGTCGCCACCACGGGGCCCCGCCGCGACCGGTTGAGAATCGAGGTGACGCCGGCCAGGGCGTCGGGGTCGATTGTCTCGAGATGGGTCAGCAGGACCGGTGCCACCTCGTCCAGCGCACGGCCCAACCGCCGACACCACTCCCCCAGGCCCGACGCGACGATGTCCGCGGCGTCGACGACCTCGGCGCACGGGTGCCCACGGTCCGCGAGCACCCAACAGGCGACGTGGCGCTTCCCCGTCCCCGGCTCACCCCGCAGGGTGGCCGCACCACACCGTTCCACGGCATCGGCCAGCGTCTCGGTGACGTCCGGGGCCAGGGTCTCCGGTGGCCGCGCATGGTCGTCGACCACGAGAACCGCTCCCGCCACGCGATGCTGGTCCGAGATCATCCGGACCGACGCTGTGCGACCGTCGCAGCCCGGCAGGTCCACCGTCGCTCCGTCGGAGGAGTCCAGGATCCGCGACCATAGCCTGCGGTGATCGAGACGCAGCTCCGCCGCGGCATCGTTGGCGATGAGAAGGTCCCGACCCATGGTGATCACAGGCGTCGCTCGTCGAGCGGGTTCAGCGAGGAACAGGTCGAGCAGTTGCCGCTCCCGCTCCCCCGACATCGCCAGCAACTCCTCGCGGACGTCGCGCACCATCGTCCGCACCGCCGACGCGAGCAGCGGGTGCAGCTCGCCGGCTCGACAGGTGACGTTCAATGCGCCCACCGCGCGGCCAGTGATGGGGTCGTGCACCGGCGCGGCGACACAGGCGAACGGATGGAAGACCTCCTTGAAGTGCTCCTCCCCCGTGACTGTGACGATGCGATCCGCCTCCAGCGCCGTGCCGAGTCCGTTGGTACCTGCGGTCTCCTCGTCGAACCGGTAGCCCTCTAAGAGCGCGAGCTCGTCGAGCCTGCGCCGCCGCGCCGGATCCGGGCCCCAGCTCCAGAGCACACGCCCGGATCGATCGGTGACGGCCAGGCACAGTCCGCTGTCAGCCAGCTGCTCGGTGCCGGCCTCGAGCACGGGTCGCGCGGCACGGGCGAAACGGGAGTCCAGATCGACATCCTCGTGCGGAACGTCGAGACGGAGCGGGTTGACACCGCTGAGGCGGGACCGCCGCCACGAGGTGAGGATCTCCCGGCGGACGTCGACGACGTCGACAGCGCCGGCCCCGTCCGAGCCGCCGAGCTGGAACCGCTCCCAGGCGGCGCGTGCACCCATCCGCTCTCCCACCATCGTCGGTCGAAGCTCAGGCGACGGTAGCGCCGCGATCGGCCGGTGGATGTTCCGTCCTGGGACGGTTTCGGGACGTCAAGACTTTTTACGCCGTCGCGCGCCGTCTCCCCGATACCGTCCGAGAGATCGAGCCCGAGCGTCCCCGGTGAGCGGGCGACCCGCACGGGCCCGGACGCCGAACCGCCGGGCAGCCGCCCGAGCGGCGGCTCCATGTCGAGCAGCACCAGTACGGGGAGGCCTCGCAACTCATGGCAGATCTGACCGGAAAGGTCGCATTCATCACCGGCGCGGCGCGCGGACAGGGTCGCGCGCATGCGATCGAGCTGGCAAAAGCCGGCGCCGACATCATCGCCCTCGACGTCGCCGACGCCGATGCCGCCTTCGGCCTCGGCTACCCGCTCGCGACGGCGGAGGAGCTCGCCACGACGGCGAAGGAGGTCGAGGCGCTCGACCGGCGCATCGTCACGGCGGCGGTCGACGTCCGCAACGCCGAGGCGCTGACGGACGCCCTGCAGAACGGGGTCAACGAGCTCGGCAGGCTCGACATCGTCGTCGCGAACGCCGGCATCGCGCCCGGGCCCACACCGATCCAGGACACCGTTCTGGAGAATTGGCAACAGGTCCTGGACGTCAACCTGACTGGTGTTTTCAACACCTGCAAGGCCGCCATCCCGCACCTGATCCAGGCCGGTGGTGGCGCGATGGTCCTGACCAGCTCGATCGCGTCGATGTACACCCACGCCGGCCTCGGCTGCTACACCGTGGCCAAGAGCGGCGTAGTGGCTCTGATGAAGACGCTGGCCAAGGAGCTCGCCCCCCACTCGATCCGGGTGAACACGATCCACCCCTCGCAGGTGGACACCCTGATGATCATGAACGACGAGCTGTTCAGGATCTTCCGGCCGGACGTCGAGAACCCGACGAAGGCCGATTTCGAGGAGGCCTCGCAGGGGCTGCACGCGCTGCCCCTGACCGTCTTCCAGCCCCGCGACATCGCCCGGGCGGTGCTCTTCCTCGTCTCCGACGACGCGAAATACATCACCGGGGTGAGCCTGCCGCTCGACGCCGGGATGCTCGTGAAGTAGCGCGACCCCCACCCCGAGGCTCCTGAGGCGTGGCGGCAACGATCGCCGCCACGCCTCGGGAGCTCGAATCGTCGTGGCCCCGTTCCGATGCTCAGCGGGTGTCGGAGAGCGTGTAGCCGACGAAAGGTGTCATGTAGGTCGAGCCGAACCCGTCGAGGATCTCCTTCGCCGCTTCGTCCGGCCAGCCGTAGACGACGAAGGCGTTGATCGTGAGGAACCGCCCGAAGTCCTCCGCGAACTTCGAGAACGTGTCCTGGACGTGGGTGACCACTGCCGCGGAGTCGCGGTAGCTCTCGTAGATGTGAATCACGGTGTGGTCGCTGCTGATGCTGTAGTCGTAGGCGTTCGATCCCGGTTCCTCGCGAGTGGCTGCCACGAGCGGGGTCAGCATCTCGACACAGGCGTCGTAGTGCTCGGGTTCGATGGTCGCGGTCACGATCCAGTAGATCTCGTTACGCATGAAATGTCGCCTCTCGGTCGCGAGTGATGCTCTCTCGGTATCGGCCATCAGACCGCGGCAGTTTTCTGCTCGAGCCGCTGCTGAACTGCGGGGATCACACGGTCGGCGATGTACTGCACCCGCGCGGACCCGGACTCGACCGTCTCCCCAGGGAACTGCGCCCAGAAGTGGAAGTCCTTGATCTGCGGGTGCCGTTCGGCCAGCGCGGTCATCTCCGCCACACCCTTGAACCGTCCTGGGTTCGCGAGAGGCTGAGGTTCAGGCCACCTCGCCCCGTTGGGCGATCGTGTCAG
>NZ_MKVV01000104.1:0-52293 GCF_001899645.1 Pseudonocardia sp. 73-21
ATCGGTCAGACGCGACCCGACGGCGGTGTCGAAGACAACAGGCCAGGAACGGCAGTAGCTGCGCACCCGGGATTCCATGTCGAAGGCCGTTTGTGCGCCGTTGAGTATGTCGAGTGAGGAGTCCATCGCTTCCATCGTCGAGCCACGGATCGCGTCTGCACCTGACGATCTCCTGACGGCCCGCAGTCCCGGAAGATCTCGGCGGGACCCCGGTCAGTGGGCGTCGGCGCCTGAGGTCCAGCGTCCGTGCAGGGCCTGCTCCACGGCCTCGCCGAGTTCGGCAAGTTCCCGATTCTCGTGGTCGTCGAAGCCCTGGGCGGCCACGGTCGCGCGCAGCCGGCCGAGCTGGTCGACCACGACGGCGTGCTGCCCGGTCGGGACGCACCAGGCGAGCTCGCGCAGCAGTACGGCGATCCTGGAAAGGACGGCCGGGTCGGTGGCCCCGTAGCGGCGCGGCTGGGCGATCGCGAGATCGACCAGGTCGGCGAGCGTGGGCCGCGTCAGTACCACGCGCGTGCAGCCGTCGTCGTCGCGCAGCAGTCTGGGGCCGAGCTCACGTCCGGCGAGCTCGCACAGCAGCGCAGCGGAGTGCCCGAGCGCGTGGACCGCGGTCGTCGGGTCGTTGATGCCGGGGGACAGCGACTTGTTCACGACGTCGGTGAGCTGCCGCAGGCCGAATCCGACGTCCTGGGCGGCGGTGCGCTCGTACCCGGTGGTGACCGCTGCGGCGGCGCACCTGGCGAGCCGGTCGCGGGCGTCGTCGTCGAGGGGGCGGAGCGGATCGAGCGGCCAGGCCAGTCCGATGGGGGTGCCCGCGACGACGAAGGTGCCGGGATGCCGGTCCAGCAGGACCACCGCGCCGGTCCCGGCGGCCGCGTCGAGCAGCACGGACCCGTCGACCCGGACCAGGAAGCCGGAGTCGTGCGCGAGCAGCGGGACGGCGCCGGGCGGGGGGATCGGTGGCCGCGGGGGCGCCGGTGCGTCGGGGGTGCGCTCGTCGAGGAGCAGGGCCGCGGTGGAGCGGGCGTCGTCGTGCACCGCGCGCACCATCGTCTCCACCCGGATCTGCCGGGCGAGATGCGACAGGAACACCACGAGCCCGAGCACGCCGGCCACGGCCAGGACGAACGCCACGGTCACCGACAGGCGGGGTACGAACTCGGCCGAGCCGCCGGTGTCGTTGCGGACCGATCGCAGCACGGTGAGGGCGTAGGTGAAGGTCGCCAGGAACAACGCCAGCGTCAGGTGGACGAACCTGTCGCGGGTGAAGGTCCGCAGCAGCCGGGGTGAGAACTGACTGCTGGCCAGCTGCAACGTCACCACGGTCAGCGAGAACGTGAGGGACGTGACGGTGATCAGCGACCCCGCTATCGACGACAGCACGGTGCGGGCGGCGTCGGCACCCCCGCTGAACAGCGCCGCCGACACCGGGAAGGAGTCGTCGATGCGGGCGTCGACCAGCGGCAGCACCACCCCCGCCGCCACGGCGAGCACGACGGCCAGGGTCGGGAACGGCCACAGCTGCGTGCGGGTCGTGTCCCGCACCACGCTCAGCCGGGCGCGGAATGCCGAGCTCATCGTCACCGCTGCCGACGGTCGTCGCCCTCGTCCGGTGGCGTACGGGGCGGAGTGCCCCGGCCGCGGGAGGTCATGCTCTTCACCTCGGCCGTGAGGATCCGGGTCGCGCGACCCAGGCCCCGGGCGACGTCCGGGAGACGCTTGTACCCCAAGAGCAGGACGAGCAGTGCGGCGATGACCAGCCAGTGGACGGGGCTCAGAGCGCCCATGTGAGTACCAATCCGTGCGATGTGGTCCGTTCGACGAACCGGTCGGGAAGGAATGTGAGCAATGTGTTTCCCGGGGACGCTACACAGCATCTTCCGCCGTAGCAGGATGAAACGAACCGCTCGAGGGACTGCGCCGATCGAAAAGTCGGGCGGCGGCAGACGGGCCAATGGGTGCGGCATTTCCTTGCGATTGTGTTGCGGTGTCCTGGCCCGTGACTCCATTCGGTTCGGGTACCGCGGTGGTGATCGGCGGCGGCCTGGCGGAGAAGCTGGGTCAGGACCTGGCCGACCGCATCGCCGGAGCCACCGCGCCCTGGATGCTGCGGCCCGATCCTGACCCGCGGTTCGTGGCGGCCGGGCTGGGGACGACTCGGGCCTGGCGGGTGCGGCCGCGCTCGCGCGGGTGCTCGTCGTCGGTGGCTGAGCACCCCCTGGGGATCCGTCGGCCGCACGGGGTGAAAACGTGCTGCGGCGTACCGTTGCCGTGTGCATGGATCTGATGGAGATCACGGGGCGGGTCGCGCGTGATGGTCGTTGCTGATGTCCCGGACCTGTCCGCAGCCGTGACGACCTGGACGGTCTCGCCCGTCGCGGACGCCCTGATCCTGCTTGCCACTGCCGGCTACTTCCGGCTCGCGACGCGGGGCGGGCAGCGGTGGCCGCGGCGTCGCAGCGCGGCGTGGGCGGGGGCGGTGCTCGTCCTCGTCGTGGCTCTGGACAGCAGCGTGGCCACCTACGCGCACGTGCTGTTCTGGGTGCACATGGTGCAGCACCTGATGCTGATCATGGTCGTCCCGGTGCTCCTGGTGTGGGCGCAGCCGGTCCGGCTCGCGGTCGAGCGCGGTGGGCCGCGGCTGCGTGGCCGCGTGGAAGCCGTGCTCGGCGCCCGGGCGACGCGCCTGGCCACAGCGCCACCGGTGACGCTCGCGTTCTACACGACGGTCCTCGTGCTCACCCACCTGACCGGGTTCCAGTCGCTGATGGTGGCCAACCCCTGGGTGCACGACCTGGAGGTGGTGCTCTACCTGCTGTCGGGCTACCTGTTCTTCGTGTCGTTGGCCGGGTCCGAGCGCACGCCGTGGAACGTCCCCTATCTGCTGCGCCTGGTGGTGCTCGCCGTGTCGATGGGGGTCGACACCCTCGTCGGCATCGTCCTGATGCTCACCCCGTACGCGGTCGCCCCGGGCTTCGAGGCGGGGCACCCGGGCTGGGGCCCCGGCGCTCTCGGCGACCAGGAGGTGGCGGGCGCGATCATGTGGGTCGGCGGTGACGGGCTGATGATGCTGCTGATGATCGTGATCGGGGTGCGCTGGGGAATGGCGGGTGCGGCGGACCAGACGATGGGCCGCTGGCTGGAGGGGGCCCGGGCCCGCACGCTGCTCGACTCCGGAGCCGCGGACGGCTTCACCCGCGTGGACGACGACGATGACGCTCTCGCCGCGTACAACGCCCGGCTCGCGTCGCTGCACGGCGTGACGCCGGGTGGCGACCGGTCGGCCACGCAGGTTCGTGGGGTCGGCGACGTCGAGAGCTGACGTGCTCACCCGGAGCCCCGGTCCCTGATCGGCACGGCCTGCTCCACCAGCGCGGCTACCGAGGCGGCCATGCGCAGCGAGCCGAGCGCGGTGGGATGGAACGGTTCGGGGTCCGTGAGGCCCTGCAGATCCGCGCCGATCTGGTCGGCGCCTGTCGTGCAGAGCGGGGTCAGCGCCGGCGACGCCACGGAGAACCCGTACTTCTCCGCCCCCGCCGCCAGGACGTGGTTGAGAGCCGCGTTGCGGCTGGCCAGCAGTTCGATCTTCGTCGGGTTCAGCCCGGCCGTTCCGGCGGGTCCTCGGACGGCCGGGCAGGCGGGGTCGGCGTCGGGGTCCAGTACGTCGTAGGACGTCATGACGACGATCTGCGGGTGGCCGTCCAGGGCGTCCAGGTCCTGCAGGAGGTCGCCGTAGTCGCGGTCGAACGCGGCGAGGCGGTAGTCGAACTCGCCCTGCGTGAGGTTGTCCGCGCAGTCCGCCACGGCGTAGCAGTACTGGATGAAGTCGGTCCACCCGAGGTCGTTGGGACCGATGACGACCACGACGAAGCGCAGGTTCTGGACCTGCTTGAGCCGGCCGATCTGCGGAGGCACGCTCGTGCCGTCGCGCTGCTGGGCCCCGCGCAGACCGCTCGCGATCGTCGCGCCCGGGCAGGCCAGGTTGAGAACCTTCTCACCGGTCACACGACCGATCTCGACGGCGGGTGAGTCGGCACTGCGCTCACACGTCGTGTCGTCACCGGTCGGGTCGGCCACCGGTGGCCCGCCCACCCGGACGGCGCGCGAGTCGCCGATGACGGCCCCCGTGTAACCGGTCAGGACGGGACCCACCGGGGCCGGGGTGACGTGGCTGGCGCCGACGAGGTCCGACAGTGAGCGGACGTCCTGCAGCCCGCTCGCGGCGCCGGCGTAGGCGAGTACCCCCGCGGCCGCCCATCCCAGCAGCGACACGACGACGGCCAGCACGGTCGTCCGGCGGATCGTGCCGCTCCACCGCCGCGCGATCTCGCCGATGTGCGGGACGGTCTCCTCCGAGCGCCCGTGCTGCCTCAGCGCCACCAGGATGCGCAGGCAGCCCCCGGCCGCGGCCGCCACCACCGCGAAGGCGACCAGGCCGAGTGCCCCGCGCAGGTACCAGTGGACGAAGCCGGCCTCGAGCGCTGCGACCGCCTCGGTCGCGGCCGACCCCAGCGAGGCGCGGTCGAAGAGCTGAGCCGCCGCCGCGTTGCGCTGCACGGGCCCGATGGTCAGCTGTGGCCGCAGCGGGCCGTCCACCTGCAGGCGCGGGACGTCGAGCCGGGTGTTGCCGACCTGCACGAGCTGGGCCGGACCGGAGAGCGACAGATCCGGTGCCCGTGCGCCGACGCCGATGTGCTGGCCGAAGCTGACCACGTCGACCGGGGGGTTGAGCGCGATCACCACGGGAATACCGACGACCAGGCAGATCGCGAGCAGGACCAGGGTGGGCCATCGTCGGAGCTCCTGGATCAGGAGACGGCCGGGGTACCGGTGCGGGGCGTCGTGCGTCGTCGTGGTGCGGCTGTTCAGCGCAGTCTCCGGTCGGTCGTGATGAACAGGTGGCCGACGGGTGCGGTCGTTCCCCACGACCAGCCCGAGGGTACGCGGCAACGCGTGAACGGCGTCGGCGGAGGCGGGCTCCCCAGTCGCACTCTCGACGCCCGACGCCGGATCCCTCGACCCGTCGGCCACCACCACCGTTGTACCCGGTGCGCGGTCGCGGTGAACCCGCCCACGACGATCGCAAGCCGGTCGTCAGGAAGGGTGGGCCCGCGACGGTGGAGGTGGCCGAAGGCGCCCCTCCGCGCCCAACGGCCGGGCAGCCATCGGACACCGACTCACCCCTCGGCCACCGTCGCCGATTCCAGCGCGGTCGTCGCCGGGGCGGAACGGCGGCGAGCAGATCGTCAGGTGTTCGTCAGCCGGGCGGCCATGGGGGATGCTGCGACCCGTGGTGGAAAGCATCGAACCGTTCGGGTTGACCCTGCTGGTCGTGGGGATCGCGATGTCCGTCGCGTTGCTGTCCAACCGGATCAGCAGCCGGCTGCGCATCCCGGCGCCGGCGATCTTCCTGGTGGGGGCGGCCGCGGCGTCCGATCTCTTTCCGGCGCTGGGCGGGCTGTCGGTGGACGTCGTGGAGAAGGTCGTCACGGTCGCCCTGATCATGATCCTGTTCGACGGCGGGATGGGTATCGGTGTCCGCAAGCTCCGGGTGGCCGTGACCCCGATCCTCGTCGTCGGGGTCGTGGGGACCCTCCTGACCGCCGCGGCGATGGCGGTGCTGGCGCACCTGCTGTTCGGCGTGCCATGGTCGTTGGCGCTCCTGCTGGGCACCGCGCTCGCGCCCACCGACCCGGCGGTCGTGTTCTCGGTGCTGGGCAACCGGGAGGTCCGCGGACGCGCCGGGGTGATCATCGAGGGGGAGTCCGGGGCCAACGACCCGGTCGGCATCGCCCTGCTGGTGAGCCTGCTCGCGCTGGGCGGGGATCTCCACGTCGGCGCGATCGGCGCGGTGGCGGGCACGTTCGCGGTGCAGATGGTCGTCGGCGCGGCGGTCGGCGTCGGCGGCGGGTGGCTCATGCTGCAGGCGATCCGGCGCCTGCCGCTCCCGAGCGAAGGGCTCTACCCACTGCGGACGCTGGCCATCTCGGTCATGCTCTACGGCCTCGCGACGGCCGCGGGCGGGTCGGGCTTCCTCGCGGTGTTCATCGCCGGCATCCTGCTCGGCGACGCCCGGGCGCCGTTCAAGCGGGAGATCGAACGGTTCCATTCGTCGCTCGCGGGCCTGGCCGAGATCGTCGCGTTCGTGGTGCTGGGCCTGACGGTGTCGCTGAGCGACGTGGTCCGCAGCGGGACCCTGTGGGTCGGGTTCGTGCTCGCCGTGCTCCTGGCGTTCGTCGTGCGGCCACTCCTGGTCGGTCCGCTCCTGCTGGCGGTACGGCTGACGGTCGGAGAGCGGGTGTTCGTCCTGTGGTCCGGTCTCAAGGGTGCGGTGCCGATCCTGCTCGGGACCTACATCCTCGCCGGTGGGAACTCCTCGGACCGGCTCGCCTACGACGTGATCTTCGTTGTCGTGGCGTTCTCGGTCGTCGTGCAGGGCGGGCTCGTACCGACCGTCGCCGCGCGGTGCAAGGTGCGGATGGACGAGGTCGAGCCACGGCCGTTCGCCATGGGGATCCGGTTGCGCGACGAGCCGGAGTCGGCACGGGAGTACCGGGTGGGCCCGGGGGCCGCCGCCGAGGGTCGCACGGTCGCGCAGTTGCACCGCAGCGAGAACGTGTGGATCAGCGTGCTCGTCCGGGACGGCGTGCCCGTCCACCTCACGGGTGACACCGTGCTGGAGGCCGGCGACGAGGTGCTGCTCCTCGCCGAGCCGCCGGCCGAGCCGGGACCGTTGTTCAGCTCGCCGCACTGAGGCTCGGTCGTATGTCGAGAGGGCCCCGAGGTTGCCGGTGGGGGATGTCGTCACGTGGCGGGCGGCGGCCGCGGGCAGCCGGACACGGGCATGGTTGCCGGCCACCACACGGTGGGCGCCGGGGTAGCCGGGCCGGGTTGAGTTCGTCCGGGACCGCCGATGAGCGCGCCCGCCCCCGTCGGCGGTCAGCGCCTACGCCCGCACCACCGTGTGGTCGGGCCCGGCCCTGCTCCTCGTCGGCGGGGAGGAGCGCTGCGCCGTTCACGTGCCTGACCTGCGTCCGCGGGCGGTGAACCCGGTCCCGAGGGCGAAGCCGGACGCCACCGCGGCGTCGAGCACCGCGCTGCGCCGCCAACGGCGGTCCACTGCGGCCAGTCCGGCGCTGGTCAGAGCATGGATCCCGTCCACGCTCGCGCCGAGATACTGCACGGCGGGGCGGGGCCCGGCCAGTTCGACCGCGGTCTGGGCGAGGTGGCGGAATCCCAGGATCCGCAGCACCCGCCGGGCGGTGCGGTCGTGCGGGTCGTCGCCGTGGGAGACCTTCAGGACCCCGTGCGGCGCGACGAGGAGCACCACGCCCCACGCCACACGTACGGCGAGCACACCCGACGCGCCGGTCACCGTCCGCTCCGGCGGGTGAGCGCGCCGACCAGCCCGGCGACCGCGCCCGCGCCGCACGTGGCGGCGACCAGCGCGGGGTGGTGCGAGACCCACATCTGGGGGCTGTGGGCGAGCGCGCGGTCGTCGAACGTTCCGTGGGCGCCGAAGTCGTGCCCGTCGGGGCCGTCGGCGGGCTCCCAGAGGTTGTCGGGTCTGGTCGGGCTGATCTTCTCGCCGGTCTGTTGCGAGGCGTACCCGGTGCGGGCCAGGTAGCGGTCCAGGAGAGCGGGGGCCAGCTTCTGGCCGATGAGGGTCCCGGCCGTGCTCGCGCCCACCCAGTACTGCTTGCGTCTCGGATGGTCGGCGGCGAACACGATGCCGCGGGCGGCGACCTCGGGCTGGTAGATCGGCGGGACCGGCTGCGGGTGGCGCGGGAGGCGGGAGAGCACCCAGGAGAACTGGGGGGTGTTCACCGCGGGCATCTGCACGATGGTGAGGTGGACATTGCTGCGGTCGTGCAGCAGTTCGGTGCGCAGCGACTCGGTGAACCCGTTGATCGCGTGCTTGGCTCCGCAGTAGGCGGTCTGCAACGGGATGGCGCGGCCGCCGAGCGCAGAGCCGCACTGCACGATCGTGCCGCGGTCGCGGGGGCGCATCCGGGACAGCGCGACCATGGTGCCGTGCACGTAACCGAGATAGCTGGTCTCGGTGACCCGTCGGTACTCCCGGGGTTCGATCTGGTGGAACGGGGCGAAGACCGAGGTGAACGCCACGTTCACCCAGACGTCGATGGGTCCCAGGACGTCCTCGATCCGGGTGGCGGCGGCGTCGAGCGCGTCGAAGTCCGCGACGTCCACGGGGATCGTGAGCGCCTCGCCGCCACTGTTCTCGACGTCCTCGGCCGCGGCATCGAGGCCGGCCTGCCCGCGGGCGATCAGCGCCACCTTGGCGCCCCGCGCGGCGAAGGCGACGGCGGTGGCCCGACCGATCCCGCCGCTGGCTCCGGTCACGACCACCACCTGCGGTGTCGGGGTGGACGGGCTGTCCGTGCTGCTCATGGATGGGGCTCCTGGTTCCGTACGTCCTGACGTGTCGACCGACGGCTACCCGCAATGATTGACGTTCTACACATGTTTGCCGGGTCCGCACCGCTTCCGGACCGGCCGGCGGGCACTCCTCGTCGAGTCCGGCGTCCTTGCGCTGCTCGGCGGGACGGGGGCACCTGACGGACTCCTGACGATCGGATCCCCTGTCCTGCGGGGCTCCCCCGATCCGGTTAGACCTGCTGACCGATCGCTACGAGGAGAGTGACGTCCGATGAACGTTGCGCACCAGGAACCACCGATCGACCCCGATCAGAAGGTTTCCCCACCCCGGTTGCGGCGGGCCGTTGCCGCGTCCGCGCTGGGCAACGCCACCGAGTGGTTCGACTACGGCGTCTACGCCTACGTCGCCACGGAGATCGGCCGGAACTTCTTCCCGGGGGAGTACTCGACGCTGGGCGCGCTTCTGGTGTTCGCCGTGTCGTTCATCCTGCGCCCGCTGGGCGGGATCGTGTGGGGCCCGCTCGGTGACCGCCTGGGTCGGTCGCGGATCCTGGCCACCACGATCATCCTGATGTGCGGGGCGACGTTCCTGGTCGGCGTGCTGCCCGACCACGACACGATCGGCATCTGGGCCCCGATCCTGCTGGTCCTGCTGCGGGTGGTGCAGGGCTTCTCCACCGGTGGCGAGTACGGCGGCGCCGCCACGTTCATGGCCGAGTACGCGCCGGACCGCAAGCGCGGGTTCTGGGGCAGCTTCCTCGAGTTCGGCACGCTCGCCGGCTTCACCGCGGCCGTGGTCGTCGTCTACGTCGTCAACCTCGTCGTGGGTGACGCGGCCATGGCCGACTGGGGCTGGCGCATCCCGTTCCTGCTGTCGCTGCCGCTCGGCGGTATCGGCCTGTACCTGCGGCTGAAGATGGACGACACCCCGGTGTTTCGCGAGCGGGACAGGTCCGCGGAATCGGGCGGGGCCCTCGCGCTGCGCGCGCTGGTCGTGCAGTACCGGAAGCCGGTCCTGCAGCTGTTCGGCCTGGTCATCGCCCTCAACATCATCAACTACACGTTGCTCGCCTACATGCCGACCTACCTGCAGGACACCATCGGTCTCACCTCGTCGGACACGGACCTGCTGGTGATCATCGGGCAGGTGGCCATGATGGTGGCCATCCCGTTCGCGGGAGCGCTGTCGGACCGCATCGGGCGCAAGCCCTGCTGGTGGATCTCGTTGGTCGGCATCTTCGTCCTCGCGATCCCCATGTTCCTGCTGATGGCGCAGGGGCTGGTGCCGGCCATCATCGGCTTCACCGTGCTGGGCCTGGTCTACGTGCTGCAGCTGGGCACGATCTCCGCGACGTTCCCGGCGATGTTCCCCACCCAGGTGCGGTACTCGGGGATGGCGATCTCCTACAACGTGGCGACGGCGGCGTTCGGCGGGACGGCGCTGGCTGTCAACGAGGCCCTCATCGGCGTCACGGGCAACAACCTGGTGCCCGCGTTCTCCATGATGCTGTCCTGCGTGGTCGGCATGATCGCGCTGTACTTCGTCGTCGAGACGCGGGGGGCGTCGTTGCACGGCCGCGACATCCCGGGTGCCGCCGCCGAGGTGCCGGGCCGGATGGCGCCCGCCGGGAGCGCGTGAGGCGTCATCGGGAACCGCCACAGGCCTCGAGGACCAGGTCGACGGTCATCCGGATCCCGGATCGTCCGCTTCGTCCGGTTCCGTCTGACGATCGCCTGACGAAGAGCCGCAGGGGGCCGTCCCGGGATGCCGGGCGCGGCGCCCGGGTCTTCCATCGGGCCCGGGCGCGCGGCGACCGCCGGGCCCGATCGGCTCGGGGCGGGAAGCGCCCCGTGAGGAGGCGGACGGCAGTGGTGACCACATCCTCGGGGCCCTCGTCCCCGACCACCGGCGATGACCATCGCCTGCGACGCGACATCGGCACGGTCGGACTGTTGTTCACCGGCATCGGGTCGGTGATCGGCTCGGGCTGGCTCTTCGGCGCACTGAACGCGGCCGAGATCGCCGGGCCGGCGTCGTTGCTGTCCTGGGCGATCGGCGGCGTGATGATCGTTTTCATCGGCCTCTGCTACGCCGAGATCGGGGTGATGTTCCCCCACTCGGGCGGGGTGGTGCGGTTCCCGCACTACGCCTTCGGCTCGTTCGCCAGCTTCGCCACGGGCTGGATCACCTGGCTCGCCGCCGCGTCCGTGGCCCCGATCGAGGTCGAGGCGGCGCTGCAGTACGCCACCAACTACGTCCCCTGGCTCACCGCCCTGTCCCCGGACGGCACACCGGTCCTGACCGGGCCCGGTTACGCGGTGGCCGCGGCGATGATGCTCGTGTTCTGCGTGATCAACGTGTTCGGCGTGCGCTGGTTCTCCCGGATCAACACCGCGATCGTCTGGTGGAAGCTCGCCATCATCGTCCTGGTGATCGTGGTGTTCCTCGTGCTGTCGTTCAACGCCGACCACCTGGCCTCCGCCGGCGGGTTCGCGCCCTACGGTGCGCACGGCGTGTTCTCCGCGATCGCCACGGGTGGCATCGCGTTCTCCTACTTCGGGTTCCGCCAGGGCGTCGAACTGGCGGGGGAGACGCGCAACCCGCAGCGCAACATCCCGCTGACGCTGATCGGATCGGTCGTCATCTGCGGGCTCATCTACGTCCTGCTGCAGCTCGCGTTCCTCGGCGCCGTCCCGACCAGCTCGCTGAGCCAGGGATGGTCGGGCGTCGGCACGAACTTCAGCGGCGACTCGAACGTCCTCGCCCAGTTCGGGCCGCTCGCGGCGATCGCCGGTGTGCTGGGCGCGAGCTGGCTCGCGGTGCTGCTCTACGTCGATGCCGTCGTCTCGCCCGCCGACACCGGGCTCATCTACACGACCGTCACCTCGCGGCTGTCCTACGCGATGGCGCGCAACGGCAACGCGCCGTCCGCGCTGGCCCGGACCAACCCGCGCGGAGCCCCGTGGGTGAGCATCGTGCTGGCCTTCGTCGTGGGGCTGATCTTCTTCCTGCCCTTCCCCGGTTGGCAGCAGCTCGTCGGGTTCATCACCTCGGCCACCGTGCTGTCGTTCGGTTCCGGGCCGCTGGCGCTCGTCGCCCTGCGCAAGCAGCTGCCCGACCGGGAGCGGCGGTTCTTCCTGCGCGGCGGGATCGTCGTGCCGTTCCTGGCGTTCTGGTCGTCGAACCTGATCGTCTACTGGTCGGGCTGGGACACGAACTGGAAGCTGTTCGTGGCGGTGCTGCTCGGGTTCGTGCTCTTCGGAGCCCACGAGCTGCTCTACCGCGGCCGCACCCCGCAGGTCGACCTCCGGCACGGCATGTGGGTCCTGCCCTGGCTCGCCGGACTCTGTCTGATCAGCTGGGCCGGCTCGTTCCCCGAGCCGTCGGAGGGAGCGGGCAATCTCGGCGTCCTCGACTTCAACCTCGGGTTCGTAGCGACGTTCCTGCTCAGCGCGCTCGTGATGTGGCTGGCGCAGCGCCACCGGCTCCCCGCCGACCGGGTCGCCGCACTGGTGCCCGACGAGACCGACACCGCGGCCACGCACGACGACGGGGCCATGCGGGATACGCACCGCAGGTAGGCATGACCCCCACCGTCGACCGCCTGAGGAATGCCCCGACGATGACGGCGTCCGCCCCCGGGCCGGACGAGCCGGGGCCGACCACCTCCTCAGGTGTGGTCGGGTCGGGCGTCACCGGGCAGCGGGATCCGGGCCAGGTGGGTCTCGCGCAGCACGCGCACGGTCGGGCGGGCCGCGAACAGGATCGAGCCGCCCAGGAAGAACCACGTGGCCGGGACCTGCTGGGCGGGGTAGAAGAACAGCACGCTGCCGACGACGAACGCCATGGCTGCGGCGAACTCGATCGCGGTGTAGATCTTCTGGTAGCGCCCGTACACCTCGCGGTGGTGCGGGCTGGCGGTGGCGGAGCAAGGATCGAACATCGCTGTGCGGGAGATGACAGGTCCTTCCGGGTACGGGTCTGGTCTAGGTGACGGGGAGGCGCGGCACGGAGCTGGCGCCGGGAGTGCTCGGGGCGGCCGCGTAGGCCGCGAGCACGTCGCGGTGGTCGAGCCAGCCGACCGGTTCGGAGGAGTCGGCGGGCACCACCGGCAGGCCGGTGGCCTCGTACTCGTGGAGCAGGGCCACCGCGTCGTGGAGGCTGTCACCCGGCCGAAGGGTAGGGAGGTGTGCCGCGCGCCCGGCGGCCGTGCCGCCGGCTCCGTCCGGTGCGTCGCCGTCGCTGGTGAGGACGGCGCCGAGGTGGCCACCGCCGGGGCCGCGGACCGGTAACGCGCCGTAGCGGGAGGCGCCCGGCAGGCGGGCGATCTCGGCCGGCCGGGTCTGCGGGCCGACCGGCTCGGGCACCGGGCGCATCGCCTGTGCGACGGTCATCGTGCGCAGGAGGTCGGGTGTCTGGTCGGCGTCGATGTCGACGCCGCGGCGCAGCAGTTTGAGTGTGTAGATCGTCTTGTGGGAGACGAGGTGGCTGACACCGGTGGCCAGCGCCACGGCGGTCATCAGGGGCAGGATGATCGAGTACTGGCCGGTCAGTTCGAACACGATGACCAGTGCGGCGATGGGGGCGTGGCTGGCGCCCGCGAACACCGCGGCCATGCCGACGAGACCGTAGGCGCCCGGGGAGATGCCGAGAGCCGGGAACGCCTCCTGCACGGCCAGGCCGAACGCGGTGCCGGCCATGGCCCCGATGAACAGGGAGGGGGCGAAGACCCCGCCGGAGCCGCCGATGCCGATGGTGAGGCTGGTGGCGATCATCTTGCCCATCAGAAGCACGAGGAGGAACCCGACGGCGTAGCGGCCCTCGATGCCGTTCTCGAGCACGGGGTAGCCGACGCCGTACATCTGCGGGAGCAGCAGGAGGAGTCCGCCGAGCAGGAGCCCGCCGACCGCGGGGCGCAGCCACTCGGGGCCGCGCCAGACCCAGTCGCAGGCGTCCTCGATCAGGTAGAGGACGCGGGCGAACGCCCACCCCAGCAGTCCCGCGCCCAGCCCGAGTGCGGCGTAGAGGAGGTACTCCAGCGGCGAGTGCAGGGTGAACGGGGGCAGGACGAGGAACGGGGCGCTGCCCAGCACGGCCCGCCCGACCACGGCGGCGGTGACCGAGGACAGCACGATGACGCCGAAGGCCTCGGCCGTGAAGGTGCGCAGGATGAGCTCGAGGGCGAAGAACACCCCGGCGATCGGGGCGTTGAAGGTGGCGGAGATGCCACCGGCGGCGCCGCAGGCCACCAGCAGCCGGATCCGGTGCGGCGGCACGCGCAGCCACTGCCCGATCGAGGAGCCCAGCGCGGAGCCGATCTGGACGATGGGGCCCTCGCGGCCGACCGAGCCGCCGGAGCCGATGCACAGGGCCGAGGCGAGCGACTTGACGATCGCGACCCGGACGGGGATGCGCCCGCCGTTGCGGGCGACCGCGAACATCACCTCGGGTACGCCGTGGCCGCGGGCCTCGGGGGCGAACCGGTTGACCAGTGGGCCGTAGAGCAGGCCGCCCAGCACCGGCGCCAGGAGCAGGAACCACACCCCGAGCCCGGGCAGGTGCGGGTTGGCGACCCGGCCCGCGTCGCTGTAGTCGGACGTGCCGGTGAAGAACTCGGTGAACCCCAGGATCAGGTAGCGGAACACCACTGCGCCGAGCCCGGAGCCCGCGCCGACGATCAGGGCGAGGCCGACGAGACCAGGTGACGATCCGCGCAGCCAACCGTGCCCTCGGCCCGCCAGGACCCGCCAACCCGCGGACACGTCACCGGACGTCATTGCGTGCATCCACGTATGTTTGCATAGAGCAATGAAGAACCGGTCGACGTTGTGGCCTGCTGCACTGCGCGACCGGGCCCTGCCTGGCGGCATGAGAGGGTGCGTGGGTGAGCGAACCCACGCCGGCTCCCGTGCCGGTCCCCGGCGGGGAGCTCGTGGACGCGGTGATGACGGCCAGCCGGGTGCTGGTGGCCGTCGCGGCACGGTCGCTCGCCGCGGCCGGGGACGTCACGCTCCCGCAGTACCGCGCCCTGGTGGTGCTGGCCACGCGTGGTCCCCAGCGGGGTATCGATCTCGCCGAGGCGCTGGGGGTGAACCCGTCGTCGGCCACGCGGTTGCTGGACCGGCTCTCCCGCGGCGGGCTGATCCGCCGCACGCGGTTGCGGGCCGATCGCCGCGCGGTGCGGGTGGCGCTCTCGCCGACCGGTCGCCAGCTGGTCGCCGAGGTCACCCAGCGCCGGCGCCGGGAGGTCGAGCAGCTGATGCGGGCGTTGCCGGCCGAGCAGCACCAGCTGGTGGTCACCGCCCTGCACGCGATCGCCGATGCCGCAGGCGAGGCGCCGGAGCGCGATCTCGCCGTCGGCCTGGGCTGGTAGCGGCCCGGTCACTGCAAGGTGACCGCGGGAACCACGAGCGGCCGGGTGGCGACAGCTAGGAGGCGGCCCTTCCCGGACCGCCTGTACCCCCACCACCCTGTGAGCCCGGAGGCGATTCCGACGTCCGCACCCACCACGCGTCCGGCCCCCGCCGACTCCGCCGCGTCGCGCCGTTACGAGATCCGGGTCGGCGGCATGACCTGCGCCGCCTGCGCGTCGCGGGTCGAGCGGAAGCTCAACAAGCTCGACGGCGTCTCCGCTGTGGTCAACTACGCCACCGAGCGTGCCCGCGTCGAGTGCCCGGCCGACACCGACCCCCGCCTGCTGATGAACGAGGTCGAGCGGGCCGGGTACACCGCCCGCCGGGTCGACGACGTCCGGACCGACGACGGGCCCGGTGACGGCCGCGTCACCGAGCTGCGATGGCGGCTCGCCGTGGCCGCGGTGCTCGCCGTGCCCGTCTGCGACCTCTCCCTCGCGCTGTCGCTGTTCCCGGAGCTGCGCTTCCCCGGCTGGCAGTGGGTCTGCCTGCTGCTGGCCGGGCCGGTCGTGACGTGGTGCGCATGGCCGTTCCACCGGGCCGCGGTCAACGGACTGCGGCACCGGACGTCGACGATGGACACCCTGGTCTCGGCCGGGATCGTCGCGGCCACGCTCTGGTCGCTGTGGGTGATGGTCAAGGGAGGCCCGGTCGAGCCGGGCCTCGGGCGCGGGCTGGCGGTGCTCGGCGGGGGCGACCACGCCCTCTACCTCGACGTGGCCGCGGGCGTCACCACGTTCCTGCTCGCCGGTCGCTACGTCGAGGCGCGGGCGAAGAGCTCCGCCGGCGCGGCGATGCGGGCCCTGCTGGCCCTTGCGGCGAAGGACGTCGAGGTGCTGCGGGAGGACGGGCCGGTCCGGGTGCCGGTGTCGGAGCTGCTGGTCGGGGACGAGTTCGTGGTGCGTCCGGGGGAGAAGGTCGCCACCGACGCCGTGGTGCGGGAGGGACGCTCCGCCCTGGACACGAGCATGGTCACCGGCGAGGCGGTGCCGCGGGAGGTGCTGCCCGGTGACGCCGTGATCGGCGGCACGGTCAACGCCGGCGGGCGGCTACTGCTGCGCGCGACCCGGGTCGGCGCCGACACGCAGTTGGCCCGGATGGGCAGGCTCGTCGAGCGGGCCCAGGAGGAGAAGGCCGCCGTCCAGCGCCTCGCCGACCGGATCTCGGCCGTGTTCGTGCCCGTGGTGCTGGTCCTGGCGCTGCTGACGTTCGCCGGATGGCTCCTGCTCGGCGGCGACACCGCCACCGCGGTCACCACGGCGGTCGCCGTGCTCGTGGTGGCCTGTCCGTGCGCGCTGGGTCTCGCCACCCCGACCGCTGTGCTGGTGGGTACCGGCCGGGGGGCCCAGCTGGGGGTGTTCATCAAGGGCCCGCAGGCGCTCGAGTCCACCCGCCGGGTCGACACGGTGATCTTCGACAAGACCGGGACGCTGACCGAGGGCCGCATGCACGTCGTCGACGTGTGGGCCTCCCCGGGCACCGGCCGCGACGAGCTGCTGGGTGTCGCGGCCGCCGTCGAACACGCCTCGGAGCACCCGATCGCGCGGGCCGTCGTGGCCGCCGCCGGCAGCGGTCCTGTTCCGCCCGTCTCCGACTTCTCCGCACTGCCCGGGCTGGGCGCCCGGGGCACGGTGGACGGGCGCGGCGTCGTGCTCGGTCGGGACCGGCTGCTGGCCGACGTGGGGTTCGACATCGCGGGTGACCTGCAGGCCCGGCGGGCATCGCTGGAGGCCGGTGGCGTCACCGTGGTCCTCGTCGGCTGGGACGGGGCCGCCCGCGGTCTTATCGCCGTCGCGGACCGGGCCCGCCCCAGCAGCGCCGCGGCCGTCACGGCGCTACGGGCCCTGGGCCTGCACGCCGTGCTCGTGACCGGCGACAACGAGCGCACCGCGCAGGCCGTCGCTGCGGAGGTGGGCATCGACGACGTCGTGGCCGGGGTGCTGCCCGAGGGCAAGGCGGAGGTCGTGCGCCGGCTGCAGGGCGAGGGCCACCGCGTCGCCGTCGTCGGCGACGGGGTCAACGACGCGGTCGCCCTCGCGGCCGCCGATCTCGGGATGGCGATCGGGCACGGCACCGACGCGGCGATCGAGGCAGCCGACATCGTGCTGGCCCGCGACGACCTGTTCGTCGTCGCTGACGCCATCGAGCTCTCCCGGCGCACCCACCGCACGATCCGGTGGAACCTGGCCTGGGCCTTCGGCTACAACGTCGCCGCGCTGCCGCTGGCCATGGCCGGGCTCCTGGGGCCCCTGATCGCGGGGGCGGCCATGGCGCTGTCGTCGGTCTTCGTCGTGTCGCACAGTCTGCGGCTGCGCCGGTTCACCCCGACCCACGGCGAACCGGCCCGGCCGGCGCCGGCGGTGCTGTCCCGATGACCGCCGGCCCGTCGCGGCGGCCCGCCGTCGTCCGGTTCCGGGCCGCGGCACCCTGGTTGGTGGCGGTGGCCGTCGTCACGGGGGGGCTGCTGGGCCTGTTCGCTCCCTCGGTCGGTGTGCTCTACGGGCTGCCCGACCTCGGGCCGCTGGTCGATGCCGGGCTCCCGGCGGCGCGCGTCGTCGCGATCGGCTCGCTCGTGGTCGTGCTCGCATGTCTGCTGCGTGCCGCCGTGCTGTCACCCGGCGATCCGCACGGCACCGTCTCGCCCGAGGGCTTCGCCGGCGTACAGGCCGCGCGCACGTGGGCGCTGCTGTTGTTCGCCGCGTCCTCGGCGGTGGTGGTGCTGACCGTCGCCGAGACCACGGGTGAGCCGGTCGGCCGCCTCCTGACCAGGCCGGCGGCGCTCGGCGTCGGGATCGCCGAGTTGCAGCAGGCCGCCGGGTGGGCGATCACGGCGCTGCTGGGCCTTGCGATCGCGGTGATCGCGACGTTCGCGCTCACCTGGCGCAGCGCGACCGGGCTGCTGGTGCTGGCGTGCGCGGCGATCGTGCCGGTCACCCTGACGGCATCGACCAACGCCGAGCGGTCCCACGACCTCGCGGGTGACTCGGTCACCCTGCACGTCGTGGCCGCCGTGGTGTGGCTGGGCAGCTCCGTCGCGGTCGTGGCGCACCTGCTGCGCCGCGACGACCCGGACGGGACGGTGCTGCGCCGGCACGGGCGGATCGCCACGGTGGCGCTGGTGGTCGTCGGGGCCTCCGGTATCGAGTCGGCTGCGCTCGCGCTGCGACCGGCCGACCTGTTCACGAGCGCGTACGGCCTGGTGGTCGTGGCGGGCGCGCTGCTGCTCGCCGGGCTGGTGGTCGCCGGCGGCCGTCTGCGGGCCGTGGCGGCCCGGGGCCGGGCCACCGCCCTGCGCCTCACCGTTCTCGAGCTCGTGCTGCTCGGTGCCGGTGCGGCGACGGGCACCGGGCTCATGCGGCTGCTGCCCCCGGCCGACGCCGACTACGTCACGAGCCGGCTGGTCTACCTCATCGGCTACGACCTGCCCCCGCACCTCACGGCGGCCGACCTGGTGCTGCGCTGGCGTCCCGACCTGATCTTCGGACCGCTCGCGGTCGTCGGGGCGCTCGGCTACCTCGCCGGGCTGGCCCGGTTGCGGCGCAGCGGCCGCTCGTGGCCGGCCCGGCGGACCGCGGCGTGGATGTCGGGCTGCGTGGTGCTGCTCGTCGCCACGTCGTCGGGGATCGGCACCTATGCGCCTGCGGTGTTCAGCGTGCACATGGTGCAGCACATGCTGCTCGCCACGCTGGTGCCCGTGCTGCTCGTCCTGGGCCACGGCGTGACGCTCGTGCTGCTCGTCTTCGGCGACGAGGCGGCGCGCCGGTGGCTGAGCCTGCTCGACTCCCCGGCCGTCCGGCTCGCCCGGCACCCGGCCGTGGCGTGGACGGCGGTGGCGGCCACGCTGTTCGGTCTCTACCCGACGGGCGTCTTCGACGCGATCCTGCAGCAGCACTGGGCGCACCTAGCCATGGACTCGGCCTTCCTGGGCACCGGGCTGATGTTGTTCTGGCCGGTCCTGGGGCACAGCGTGGCCGGACGGGGGCTCCCGGCGGTCGGCCGGATCGTCATGATCTTCGCGGTGATGGGCCTGCACGCCGGTTTCTCCGCGTGGCTGCTCAGCAGCGCGACGCCGGTGGGGGAGACGTTCTACGCCTCGCTGCGGCTGCCATATGCCACGGACCTGCTCGCCGACCAGCGCCTCGGCGCGGTGCTCGCGTGGCTCATCGGTGAGCTGCCTGTCGTGATCGCGGTGGTCGCCCTGGTGACCCGGTGGGGCCGCGCGGACCGTACGTCGCCCGCGCCCGGAGCGTGGGCCGGACCGGCCGTCGAGGACGAGTCCGGCTACCCGGCGCTCGCCGCCGTCGGGCCGGCCGTGACCGCAGGGAGCTATCGCAAGGTGTTCGGCAGGTGATCGGCCGGCGCCCTCGGGCACTCTGTGGGAGCGTTCGCGCGGACCGTGCCGAGAGGTACGGCGCAGACAGGAGGACAGGGCACGTGGATCCCGACACCCGTCGGCTCACCGGGATCGAGCGGCGCCTCGTGGCGGACGACCCGCAGCTCGGCGAGGCGTTCGTGCTCTGGCACCAGCGGTGCAGCGCCACGGGCCCGCCGGACGGGGATCTGGTCCCCGGCTGGGTACTCGCCGTCGTTCTCCTCGTCCTGCCCGCGTGGGTGGTGGGCGGGACCGCACTGGTCCTCGTCGCCGGCCTGGGGGTCGTGTGGCTCGTGTTCGCCCTGGCTGCGGACGACCCGACCGGCCCACCTCCTCCGGACGACGAGGGACCCGATCCGCGATGGGCCACGTATCCGTCGGGATGGTGGACGTGACCAGCCCGCTTCCCCGCCCGTCGACCATGGGGCGGGGGAACGCCGAGGTACGCGCCCGGCTGCTCATGGTCGAGGACGACGAGCGGATCCGGCTCGCCCTGGGCCTCGCACTCGCGGACGAGGGCTGCGATGTCGTGGAGGCGGCCTCCGGGGAGGAGGCCCTGCACCTGCTGGCCACGACGGAGGTCGACGTCGTACTCCTGGATCTCATGCTGCCGGGGATCGACGGCCTGGAGGTCTGCCGGAGACTGCGGGGCCAGGGCGAGCTGCCGATCATCATCGTCTCGGCCCGGACCGACACCTCCGATGTCATCGCCGGTCTGGAGGCCGGCGCCGACGACTACGTGACGAAGCCGTTGATGGCCAGCGAGCTCGCGGCCCGCATCCGGGCGCTGTTGCGTCGCCGTCATCCGGCGTCCACGCAGCCGCGGCCCGTGATCCGGGTCGGGGAGGTCGAGATCTACCCGGCGGAGGAGGCCGTTCTCCGCGGGGGTGCCCCCGTCCACCTGACCCGCACGGAGTTCGGGCTCCTGATGGAGCTGGCGATGGCGGAGGGCCGGGTGGTCACCCGTGAGGAGCTGCTGCGGCGGGTGTGGGGGTATGACTACTTCGGCGACACCCGGCTGCTCGACGTCCACATCCGTAGGCTGCGGCGGAAGGTGGAACGCGATCCCGACAACCCCACGTGCGTACTGACGGTGCGCGGTCGTGGCTACAAGGCCGGCGGGCTCGCATGAGGAACGGTGACGAGGGTGCGGATCACGAGGCTTTCGCTGCGCTGGCGGGTGGCGGTCGCCTTCGGGCTGGGATCGCTGATGATCACCGGGATCTTCGCCGTCGTCACCTGGAACCTCGCGTCCGGGTACATGCTGCGGCAGCGTGAGATGAGCGCGACGGCCCAGGCCGAGGTGAACGTCCGCCTCGTCGACAGTGCACTGCATCAGGGCTCGGGCGGTCTGGGCGACCTGCTCACCGGCCTGACCACCGACTCCGACTCCAGTGTCCTCCTGGAGCGCACGCAGGGCTGGCTGACCAGCGGACGGCAGATCGACCCCGCCAGACTGCCCACACCACTCCTGGCGCTCGGTGAGCAGGGGGTTCCCGCGCGCCAGCGGCTGGTCGTCGAGGGAGTGCCCGTCCTCGCCGTCACGCTGCCGGTGTCGAGTGACCGCAGCACCTACGTCGAGCTGTTCCCCCTCACGCAGATCGACCGCGCGTTCCGCTACATCAGCGCCGTCCTCATCGGGGGCGTGGCCGCCAGCACGTTGCTCGGGATCGCCATCGGCCTGTGGACCAGCAAGCGGGCGCTGCGGCCCCTCACCGAACTGACCCGGGCGGCCTCCCGCGTGGCGGGCGGCGACCTGCAGGCCCGCCTACCGGCCCAGGACGATCCGGATCTCGCTCGGATGGCCACGACGTTCAACCGGACCGTGGAAGAGCTCGAGGACCGAGTCCGCCAGGACGCCCGTTTCGCGGGCGATGTGAGCCACGAGCTCCGGTCCCCGCTCACGACCATGGCCAATGCAGCTGCGGTGCTGCACCGGCGCCGCGACGAGATGACCGGCACCGCCGGCCGGGCGGTGGAGCTGCTCCTGGCGGAGGTCACCCGCTTCCAGCGCATGGTCGTCGATCTGCTGGAGATCTCGCGCGACCACCAGATCGACGACGCCGCGGTGGAGACGGTCGATCTCGGTGAGCTGGTCGACCACGTCACGCGTGTGCGTCTGCACCCGTGCCCGGTCGTCGAGATCGACGGTGCCGCGCCCGCCGTGCAGGGCGACCGCCGACGGCTGGACCGCGTCGTCGCGAACCTGCTCGACAACGCGGAGAAGTACGCCGGCGGGCCGGTCCGGGTGGCGGTGCTCCGCTCCACGGCCGGAGCCCGCATCGAGGTGGACGACGCGGGCCCCGGGATACCGCCCGAGCTGCGCAGGCAGGTCTTCGAGCGGTTCGCCCGCGGGGTCCGGGCCGGCCGGCGGGGTGATGACGCCGGTAGTGGACTGGGGCTGGCCCTGGTCACCCAGCACGTCGCACGGCACGGCGGGTCGGCGTGGGTCGAGGATCGCCCCGGTGGGGGGGCACGCTTCGTCGTGGAGCTGCCGGTGGGGGCGCCGTGAGGGCGTCGGCTCTGGTGCAGGGTCTGGCGGCACTCGGGCTCGCGGTGGGTCTGGCGGGCTGTGGCGTGGAGTCGCAGTCGGCGCCCGTGCCGCTGACCGGGGTGCCCACCCCGGGGATGGCGACGCCCACCGTCACTCAGCGGCCCACGACCCCGGCCCCGACCCCTACCCCGACCGGGAGTACTCCGACACCGAGGGTGCCGCCGCCGTCATGACGTCGGTGCGGCCCCGCTCCCGGGGGCGAGTGCAGCCTGGCAGCTCGCGTCGAGCCGGTCGATGAGGTTCGAGCAGCTCGTCGGTCGCCGTGGTGGTGGCGCCGTCGGCCAGGTCCGGCCGCGACGGTGGGCGCCGCTGCCGCGGACACCGCCGCATGCGGCCTGGCGATGACGGCCGGGGCGATGGGGACCGTCACGGCGATGGCGCCGCCGAGCAGCGCGCGCCGGCCAGGCCGTCGACCCACCGCACCGGCTTCGCGTGTCGGGTCGGGTCGGGTCGCCGGTCGCGTCGGAGGAGGCTCACATCCTGCCCATCGGTGCTCGCCGCACCCCGGTCAGCCGGTCGGCGAGATCGTCAGATGGTCGTCAGGCGGGCCGTGACCAGACCTCCGATGTGACGTCTGGGGTTGTCGAGCGTAGACCTCGCTATACCCCCCTAGGTAGTGAGGTGAGTTCCGATGGATGCCGTTGGTCATGCGCTGCGCCTGACCGGATCGATGACGTGGGAGATCCTCTGGGCACTCATCCTCGGCTTCGCGCTGTCGGCGGTGGTGCAGGCGGTGGTGCGACGGTCGGCGATCGTGCGGTTGCTGGGTGACGACCGGCCACGCACCCTCGCGTTGGCCGCCGGGCTGGGGGCGGCGTCCTCGTCATGCTCGTACGCCGCGGTGGCGCTGGCCCGCTCGTTGTTCCGCAAGGGCGCGGACTTCACCGCGGCCATGGCGTTCGAGATCGCCTCGACCAACCTGGTGATCGAGCTGGGGGTGATCCTCGCGCTGCTGATGGGCTGGCAGTTCACCGTCGCCGAGTTCGTCGGTGGGCCGGTCATGATCGTGGCGCTCGCGGTGCTGTTCCGGCTGTTCCTGCGCCGGCGGCTCCTCGACGCCGCGCGCGCGGAGGCCGACAAGGGGCTCGCGGGGTCGATGGAGGGCCACGCCGCGATGGACATGTCGGTCCAGGGCGGCGGACCTCTGCTGCGGCGGTTGTTCTCACCGGAGGCGTTCACGTCGGTGTCGCATGTGTTCGTGATGGAGTGGGCGGCCATCTGGAAGGACCTGGTTGCCGGCCTGGTCATCGCCGGCGCCATCGGCGCGTGGGTGCCCGACGCCTTCTGGCAGAGCATCTTCCTCACCGATCACCCCGCCGCAGCCGCGGCGTGGGGGCCCATCGTCGGGCCGCTGGTCGCGGTGATCAGCTTCGTGTGCTCGATCGGGAACGTGCCGCTGGCCGTGGTGCTGTGGACCGGGGGGATCAGTTTCGGCGGGGTGGTGGCGTTCATCTTCGCCGACCTGATCATCGTCCCGGTGCTGAACATCTACCGGCGCTACTACGGTCTGAAGATGGCGCTGTTCCTCGGGGCGTCGTTCTCTCTCACGGCGGCGATCGCCGGCTACGTCGTGGAGCTGCTGTTCGGCGGCCTCGGGCTGGTGCCCGACCGGGCGGGCGCGCACCTGCCCGACGAGGGCATCTCCTGGAACTACACGACGTGGCTCAACATCGTGTTCCTGGTGCTGGCCGTGGCGCTGGTGGTGCGGTTCGTGCGCTCGGGCGGAGTGCCGATGCTGCGGATGATGGGCGGCAATCCCGACGGGGAGCACCATCGGCACTGACCCGCGTGTGATCCGCCGCGGATGGTCGACTCGAACCGTCGACGACGAGGAGGCCGGGCGGATGTTTCCTCACCACCGTGGCGTGAAGCTCCTACCTGCGCCTGACCGCTGACCCGCAGCTCGCTCCGGCTTCGCGCTGGTCACGGCAGCGCCCGTGGGCGCAGTGCCGCATGTGCTTCCCGGACGGCGTAGTAGACGATCACGAGGCCGGCCAGGGGGTCGGCCCACCACCAGCCCAGGACGGCGTTGAGGATGAGGCCGACCAGCACCGACCCGGCGAGGAACGCGTCGACGAGGGTGACCCGGCCCTCCGCGAGGAGAACCGGGTTGCCCAGAGCCGTGCCGGTGCGGGTCTTGGCCGATGCCAGCGCCAGCATCACCACGAAAGTCGCCGCGGTCCAGGTGATACCGGCCGGGGAGGGAGCCGGCCGGGTACCGGCAGCGAGGACGACCGCGACCTGCACGACCAGGTAGACCACCAACAGCACGAAGCAGGCCCCGATCAGCCGGGTCGCCCGGTGCTGTCGTCGCGGGTCGGCGGTGTCGGCGAGCTGCCAGAGCACCACGGTGGAGGCGCCGATCTCGATCAGCGAGTCGAGCCCGAAGCCGGCGGCCGCAACCGAACCCGCGGCGACCGCGGCGACGGCGAGAACGGCGACGCCCACCACGTTCCAGCCCAGGGTCGTGTACTCCAGCGCGCGGCCCCGCCGAACGAGGCGCGGGTGGTCGGGGGCTGTGCTCACCACGGCAGTGTCACCCATGACCACCTTCGTGCTGCGGTGAGGCCCGTCGGTCAGACGTCGGCCAGGGGAGAGGGAGAGGGAGAGGGAGAGGACGAGCTTCTCCACGGACGACATCGTCCTCGGTCGTCAATGCCCGCTCCTCGTCCGAGGATGCCCCTGGGGGTATGCTTCCCTGTATGCCGGATACCCAACAGGGTATCGGTCGACTTCGGAGGTTCACATGTGTCAGCGGGCGACGTGCCGGACGTGCGGCAAGGCCACCTACCGCGGGTGCGGGCAGCACGTCGAGCAGGTCCTGGCCGGGGTCCCGGCGGCACAGCGCTGCAGCTGTGCACCGGCGTCGAGCTCGGGTGGTGGGTGGCGTCGGCTGTTCCGTCGCGCCTGACCACTCGCGCCGAGCAGGCGGTGGCGGGGATCCGGGCCGCCGCCGACGACATCTGCCCGCGGTCTCGGGCCGGGGGCGGCGGAGGACCTGCCGGCGCTCACGCGACGTCGGTGGGCACATCACCCCGGCGGCGGTGGAGGGGCTGGTGATGCTCCGTGCGGTGACGCAGGCCGCGGGCGGCGATCTCGGGCCCGGCCCCGTCAGGGCTCCAGGCGGCGGGCGATGACCGGCTGGCCCGGGCCGGTGAGTTCCTGCGCGGTGCCGCGGCGTCCGGCCATGGCCATGAGCAGGGACTCCGCCGGGCCCTCGACGACGGGTCCCCTCCCGGTGCTCCAGTCGAGGTCGGTCGCGACCAGGGTGAGTCCGCGGATCCGCCGCGACGCCCTGATGGGTGGGGCGGTACGGGCGAAGGACAGGGCGGTGAGCAGCCGGTCGGCGGGGATGACACGGGGCAGGCCGAGCGGGCGGCGGATGTCCTGGTGGTGGATGACGCCGTCGGTGAGGGCGATCCGGCCACCGAAGGCGGCGGTGAGCCCGCGGGGCCGCAGGTGGTGGCGGACCAGCTCGATCAGGGCGTCGGTGCTGCGATCGGCATAGGCGCAGACTCCGGCGGCGTTGACGCGGTCCGAGTTCACGCCGCCCTTGACGAAACGGCGGACGAGCCCACCGATGCCGAGCTCCTCGTAGCTGAACATGTGCGCGATGACGTCGCGGACGCGCCATCCCGCACACAGTGACGGCGCCTCCCACTGGGCCGGGGTGAGTGTCCCGAGGAGGTCGGCGAGGTCGGCCCGCTCGTCGTGGGCGAGGCTCATCGTGTCCACCGCCGTGCTCACGGCAGGTCCGCCACGGTCTTGGCGAAGCTGTCGAGCAGCAGCGTCCATCCACCGCCGCCCTGGATCGCGTCGTTGATGGTGCCGCCGCCGTGGAGTCGTTCGAAGTGGTGGTGCTCGACGGTGACGGTGGTGTCGTGCGGTCCGTTCGCGGTGAACCGGACGTCGATCTCGCTGGCGTGCTCGGGGTCGGGGTCGAACTGCCACGTTCCGTTGATCTGCCAGGTGAACGTCAGGCGGTGGGGCGGTTCCCAGAGCAGTACGCGGCCCCAGTCGCACTCGGTGCCGTCCACGCCGCGCTCGAACCAGCGGCCGCCCACGCCGGGTTCCAGGATCACCTCGGCGACGTCGGCCGCTCCGATGTGGAACTGGTGCGGCCACCAGGAGTCGATCGAACCGGTGAACACCCGGAAGGCCTGGTCGATCGGTACCGCGACGGTGACCGTGCCGGTGATCGGAGGGATCGGCGCTGAGGTGGTCATGAGATCTCCTGCCCGGGATCGGGTGACGTCGCCGTCTCGGCGACCTTGTGGAAACCGGCCAGGGCATCGCTCCAGACCCCGTCCAGCCAGGCCCGCAGGGCGGTCACGCCCTCGGGGTCGAGGCTGTAGATGCGGCGGTTGCCCTCGGCGTGGCTGACGACCAGCCCGCCGTCCTTGAGCACCCGCAGGTGCTGGGAGACCGCGGGCCGGCTGATCGGCAGCTGGTCGGCGAGCTGCTGGACGGAGCGGGGCCCGCGGGCGAGCAGCTCGAAGAGGGCACGGCGGGTCGGATCGCCGAGCAGACCCAACCCCGCATCTCCGTAAGCTGACACGAACGGTAAGCTTAGCCGCACACAGGTCGGTCGGCAACGACGCAGGGTCAGCTCGTCGGTGGGGATGCCGTTCCGGTCGGGACGAGGGCGGCCTGGCAGCGGGCGTCGAGGGTGTCGGTCAGCGCGAGCACGCGGTCGATGGCCGCGTTGCCGCCCTTCCCGTTGCGGGCGGCGTCCTGCAGGAGCGCGATGGCGTCCTTGAGGTCGGCGAACACGGCGTGCAGCTGGTCGTTCCGCGTGGCCAGGCGTCGTCCCATGCGGGTCTCGGCGTGGTCGGCGGCCGCGACGACGTCCGGTCCCCGGGCGCCACCGGCGGCGGAGACGGCCTGGGAGAGGTCCTCGACGGTCTGCGTGGTCTTGAGGCAGTCCTGGGTGTCGAGGGCGAGCCGGGCGGTCGGGGAGAGCGACGGTGCCGCCTGCTGTGGGGCGGGGGCCGGCGGCGAGGGATCGGCCGGTCGGGCCAGAACCAGGATCACCGCCGTCACCGCCGCGGCGACGAGGGTCGAGCCGATCAGGCGGTCGGTCCAGCGGATCGGCCGCCGTGGGCGGTGGCCGTCCCCGGTGTTCACGGTCGTTGATCGGCCGGGCCGGGGGCACCGTTACCTGTCACCGGGGCCGGGCGCCGACGCCAGGCGAGGAAGCCGGCTGCGGCGAGGAAGACGGCGAGGCTGGTCCAGTCGTTGAGGCGCAGGCCGAGGAAGTGGTTGGCGTGGTCGACGCGCAGGGCCTCGATCCAGGCCCGTCCGACGGTGTAGGCGGCGACGTAGAGGGCGAACAGGCGGCCGTTGTCGAGCAGCCGGCGCTTCCCGGCCCAGATCAGCAGGACCGCGACGCCGATGTCCCACAGCGACTCGTAGAGGAACGTCGGGTGGTAGGTGGCGACGAGCGGGGTGTCGGGCGGGCGGTGCGCCGGGTCGATCTCCAGTGCCCACGGCAGCGTGCTGGGACCGCCGTAGAGCTCCTGGTTGAACCAGTTGCCCCAGCGCCCGATGGCCTGGGCCAGGACGAGGCCGGGGGCCATGGCGTCGGCGAAGTCGGCCAGCGCGATGCCGCGGCGGCGGCAGCCGATCCAGGCGCCGACCGCGCCGAGCGCGACCGCGCCCCAGATGCCCAGCCCGCCGTCCCAGATGTAGAGGGCGCGGATGGGCTGCTGGCCGGGGGCGAAGTAGAACTCGGGGTCGGTGATGACGTGGTAGAGCCGGCCGCCGACGACGCCGAACGGCACGGCCCACATGGCGACGTCGAGGACGTCGTCGCGGCGCCCGCCCCGGGCCTCCCAGCGGCGCTGGGTGAGCCAGACCGCCACGACGATGCCGGCGATGATGCACAGCGCGTAGGCCCGGATCGGGACGGGCCCGAGGTACCAGACGCCCTGGGGTGGGCTGGGCAGGTAGGCCAGCGTCATCGCGTCCTCCAATGGTCCGGACATCTGCATGGTGGCAGACCGGTCGTCGTCCTAGGCTTCGGGCATGCCCGAAGCGGTCGATCCCCCGTCGGAACGGGTCCGGGTCCCACCGCCGTTGATCCGCTACCGGATCGCTTCCGGACGTGGCGCGACGGAGCAGCCCAACGCGGTCGGTGACGGTGAGGCGGCACTGACCGTCCGGTTGTGGGTGGCGGTGGTGCTGACCGGTGTCGCGGCCGGGCTGTTCGGGGTGGCGATGATGGCGCTGCTGACCACCGTGGAGCACATCGGGTTCGGCTACGACAGTGGGAGCTTCGCCTCCGGCGTGGAGCAGGCGTCGGGGCTGCGGCGGGCGGTCGCGCTGGCCGTGGCGGGGGTGATCGGGGGCGTGGGCTGGTACCTGTTGCGGCGTTTCACGAGGGGGCAGCGGGCGGAGGCCGACGAGGCCGCGTGGTTCGGGTCGGCGTTGTCGTGGCCGCGCAGCCTGGGCACGTCGGTGCTGTCGGAGATCGTGATCGGGCTCGGGGCGTCGATGGGGCGGGAGGCGGCGCCGAAGCTGATGGGCGCGGTGTCGGGGAGCCTGCTGGCGCGCTGGACGGGGATGGACGCGGGGCAGCGGCGGCTGCTGGTGGCGTGCGGCGCGGGGGCGGGGCTGGCCGCGGTGTACGACGTTCCGCTGGCCGGGGCGCTGTTCACCGCGGAGATCATGATCGGGGTGATCACGCTGCCCGTGGCGTTGCCGGCGCTGGTGTGCTCGGGGGTCGCGACCGTGACGGCGTGGGTGTACCTGCCGGCGCAGGCCACCTACCTCGGGGTGCCCGACTACCCGGTCACGGCGTCGGCCGCGGTGTGGGCGGTGGTCGCCGGGCCGGTGATCGGGCTGGTGGCGGTCGGGTTCATCCGGCTGGTCGCGGTCGTGTCGCACCACCGGGCCCGCGGGAAGGTCGTGCTGATCGCGCCGCTCGTGGCGTTCGGGGTGCTGGCCGGGGTCGGGCAGTTCCTCCCGCAGCTGTTCGGCAACGGGAAGGGGATCGCCCTGGAGGCGTTCCTCGGCACGAGCGGGGTGTGGCTACTGCTCGCGCTGTTCGTGCTCAAGCCGCTGGTCACGGCGCTGTGCCTGGGCAGCGGCGCGTCGGGTGGGTTGCTCACGCCGACGCTGGCCACCGGGGCGGCGCTGGGCGGGTTCCTGGGGATCGTGTGGTCGGCGCTGTGGCCGGGCACGCCGGTGGGGGTGTTCGCGCTGGTCGGGGCGGCGGCGATGCTGGGGGCGGGCATGCAGGCGCCGCTGACGGCGCTGGTGCTGGTCCTGGAGCTGACCCGCACCGGGTTCGGGCTGATGGTGCCGCTGGTGGTCGCGACGGCGCTGGCCACCGCGGTCGCCCGCCGGGTGGACGGCTACTCGATCTACTCCGGACGGCTCGGGGCCCGGGAGCAGTAGTCCCCGGAATCGTCGGGAACGGGCTGCCCGCACGCCGTCCGGTGGGATTCGGCTGTTCGTGATTCTCGGGGCGCGAGTCCGGTTTATCGCAATGCGCGGCACTGTTCACGTGCTGGTCATCCCCGCGCCGGTTGTAGACCTACCGTCACTCGATCGGGGTATGAATGCTTCGCGCACCGGACGGGCGGCGTTCGGTGCGTGCGACGAGGGAGCCCATCGGTAATGGCAGGAATTGCGGGAAGCGGTGCGAGGCCACGGTGGGTGGCCCTGGTGGTCGCGCTGGTGGCCGCGGCGGGGCTTGCGGTGGTCGCCCCGGGAGTGGCGCAGGCCCGCGACGGTGGCCACGACGCTCCCCGGGTCGGGCACGTCTGGACGATCATCCTGGAGAACAAGTCGTACGAGGCGACGTTCACGGGGTTGAACCAGAACGACTACCTGTGGAAGACGCTGCCCAGCTACGGGCTGCTGTTGCGCCAGTACTACGGCACCGGGCACTTCAGCCTGGACAACTACATCTCCCTGGTGGGCGGCCAGTCCCCGGCACCGGACAACCAGAACGACTGCCCGACCTACGTCGATGCGAAGCCCGCCACCAAGGCCGCTGACGGCCAGGTGAACGTGTCCTCGGGGTGCGTGTACCCGGCGTCGGTGCCGACCCTGTTCAACCAGCTCGACCAGGCGCGCGTGCCGTGGAAGATCTACGCGCAGGACATGGGCAACACCCCCGGCCGTGAGGACCCCTACCACTGCGGGATCCCGGGCAGCCCGTCCGGCGCCGGTGTCCCCGACCCGGCCGGAGCCACCGCCGAGGACCAGTACGTGGCCAAGCACAACCCGGCACCGTGGTTCCACTCGGTCATCGACAACCCGGCCGACTGCGAGAACGTGGTGCCGCTCAACGGGTTGCCCGCCGCCGCCGGCCACCCGGCGGTCAACAGCCTCGCCCAGGACCTGGCCAGCGAGAAGACCACACCGCAGTTCTCCTGGATCAGCCCCAACAACTGCTCCGACGCCCACGACGCCACCTGCAAGGGCGACAACCTCTCCGGTGACCCGAACAACCACCAGGGTGGGCTCTACTCCGCGGATCTCTTCCTCAAGAAGGTCGTGCCGCAGATCATGGCCTCGCCGGCCTTCCAGAAGGACGGCATGATCCAGGTGATCTTCGACGAGGCGTTCCCGCCCTACAAGATGTACGGCAACTCCATCGCCGACTTCACCGGCAACACCACCACGGCGCTGAACACGCCGACCGACACGGCGCAGTCGGTCGTGGCGTGCTGCAACGAGCTGCCCGGTCCGAACACCACCCAGCCCGGGTTCCGGGCCTTCGGTCAGGACACCACCCCGGGCGGTGGGATCACCGGCGCGGTGTTCATCAGCCGCTACATCACGCCGGGCTCGGTCACCGACCAGCCCTACAACCACTACAGCTGGCTGCGCAGCATGGAGGACCTGTTCGGGGTCCGCAAGGGCGGCAGCGACGGCGACGGCCACCTCGGCTTCGCGGGAGCCGACGGTCTGCGCCCCTTCGGCGCCGACGTCTACAACAACCCGAGCGGCAAGGCGTCGGCACCGGCACCGTCCGGCACCGTCGTCTACCCGGCCACGGCCAGCGCCGACGACCCGGTGGTCCCGTCCGCACCCGCTCCCCGGTGAGGCGGTACCTCGGGACGGTCCCCGCTGCGACGCTGGTGGTCCTGCTCGGCGTGACCGGCTGTTCGTCCGGGACCGCCCCGCAGGACGCGGCGTCGGTCGTGGCCCGGCTGGGCGCGGTTCCCGTCCCGACGGCACCGCCCGTCGCGCCGGTCGAACGGGCCGATGCCGGCCACCCGCAGGTCCTGGCCATCGGCGAGCCGCTCGATGCGACGGTCGTCGGAGGCGCGGCCCGGGTGACGATGCTCGGGCCCGACATCACCCCGGCCGCCAGCACGAGCGGTCCGCCTGAGAGCGGGTCGGCGGTGTTCACCGTGCTGGTCAGCGCCGGCTCGGGCAGCGTCGCCATCGCTGCGACGGACCTGTCCGGCCGCGACGACCACGGGCGCGACCTCGTCCTGGCGCCGGTGGGGCCGGCCACCGTGGCCTCGGCACCGGGAACGGCGCCGGCCACGCTCCGCGTCGCGGCGGAGGTCCACGCCGGCGCCGCGCAGATCACCTGGCGGCACGCCGGGAAGGCGCTGGCCCTGTGGACCTTCAACGTCGAGCTCGACTAGGAATCCTGCTCAGAGAGTGCCGGTGAGGACCTGCAGTCCGAGGCTGGTGGCCGCGACCAGTACCCACAGGCCCGCCCCGAGCAGCAGCGGCCGGATCCCCGCGCGGCGGATGTCGCCGAGGCGCAACGACAGCCCGATCCCGGCGAGCGCGGTGGTGATGAGGAACGTGCCGGTGAAGGTCAGTGCGGAATGCCAGGTGGACGGGATGATCCCGGCCGAGTTCAGGGCCGCCATGGCGACGAAGCCGACCAGGAACAGGGGGACGAGCTTCGTCCAGGGCAGCGTACGGAAGCTGAACCGTCGCTCGTGCCGATCCCCATCGGGGTCGCGACGGGCCACCCACAGCGCGAGGGTCGTGACGATCGGAATGATCATGAGGCTGCGGGTGAGCTTCACGACCACGGCGTAGGAGCCGGCGTCGCCGCCGTAGGCGTAGGCGGCGGCGACCACCGAGGAGGTGTCGTTGATCGCGGTGCCGGCCCAGAGGCCGAAGGCGTGGGGGTCGAGGTGGAGCAGGTGGCCGATCTGCGGGAAGGCGAGCACGGCGACGATGTTGAAGGTGAAGATCGTGCCGATGGCGTAGGCGACCTGGGAGTCCTTGGCCCGGATGACGGCCTGGGCCGCGGCGATCGCCGATGCGCCGCAGATGGCGGTGCCGACGCCGATGAGCAGCTGCGTGGGGCCACGGACCCCGAGCAGCCTGCCGAGTCCCCATGCGCCGAGCAGCGCGACGGCGAGGGTGCCGAGCATGACCGGCAGCGACGACGCCCCGACGTGCGCGACCTGCTGCAGGGACAGGGTCGCGCCGAGCACGACGATGGAGGCCTGCAGGACGGGTCGGGAGGCGAACGCCAGCCCGGGGCGCAGCGTCTCACCGGGGCGCAGCACCGTCGCGACCAGCACGCCGAGCACGATCCCGAACACCGGTCCGCCGACGACCGGCACCTCGGTGCCGGCGAAGGTGGCGACGACCGCGACGGCGAGGGCCAGCACCAGGCCGGGCAGGCCGTGGCCGACCCGGTTCAGCACACTCGCCACCGCCGTTGCGGCCGGGCCGGGTCGCGGCTCGGCGGAGGCCCGGTCGGAACGGGGCGCGGTCGTCGTCGCGGTCCCCCGGTGGGGTCGGACTGACATGTGGACTCCTCGTGGTCGGACCGGGAGGCGTCGGTGCGGGCGGGGGAGCGCCGCTACGGCGCGGTGAGGCCCAGCTCCTGCGCGTGGGGGAACTCGTCGGCGATGAGGACGACGTCGAACCCGGCCCGGTCGAGCAGACTCGCCCCGACGGAGGCGCGGTAGGCGCTCTGGCAGTGCACCCAGAGCTGCCGGTCGGGGATCTCGTCGAGTCGTGCGGCGAGTTCCGGGAGCGGGATGTGTAGGGCGCCGTGGATGTGGGCGACGGCGTACTCGTCGCCGCGGCGGACGTCGACGATCACGGGGTCCTCGGCGCGGTCACCGCGTCCGGCGTGGAGGTCCTCGAAGGTGGCGGTCGCGTAGCTGCGGGTGGGCTGGCCGTCGGCGAGGACGTCGATGGTGCCGGTGGCCTGGCCCTCGGGGCGGTCGATGCCGATGCGGACGAGCTGGCGCTGCGCCTCGGCGACCTGGTCCGGGCTCTCCCCGATGAGCGTGAGCGGGGTGCCCCACGGGATGACCCAGCCCAGCCAGGTGGCGAACTGCGGGCCCAGGCCGATGCCGATGCTGCCGGTGAGGTGTTCGGCGGCGTAGGCGGTGCGGTCGCGCAGGTCGACGACCCATTCACCGGCGGCGATGCGTTTGGCCAGCTCGCGGGGCTCGAGGGTGGGCAGCGGAGAGAGATCGACCGCGGCGGGGCCGGCGAGGTTGGCCGGGGCCATGTGGGCGTAGTAGGCGGGGTAGGCGGTCAGACCGGCCACGAGCCGGGCGACGAAGGCGTCCTCGTCGGGTTCGAGCAGCGCGTCGTTGCGGGCGCGCTCGTCGGCGATGGTGCCGTCCGCGCCGCCGGCGGCCGATCCCGCCGAGCAGAAGCTGCCGAAGCCGTGGGTCGGGTAGACCGCGGCCTCGCCCGGCAGGCTCTCGGCCAGGTGACGGGCGGAGTGGTACTGCGCGCGGGTGAGCTCGTCGGTCCGGGCGGCGTCGACCAGGTCGGTGCGGCCGACGCTGCCGTAGAGCAGGGACCCGCCGGTGAACACCGCCGGTGCGGCGTCTGCGCCGTCGGCGCTGTCGTCGCTGATCACGTAGGCGAGGTGGGTGAAGGTGTGGCCCGGGGTGGCGACCACGCGGACGGTCATCGTGCCGACGGTGAGTTCGTCGCCGGCGTGCACGGCGACCCGGTCGAAGGTGACGGGGTCATCGGCATTGACGACGTAGCGGGCGCCGGTGCGGGCGGCGAGCTGGTAGCCACCGGTGACGTAGTCGTTGTGGATGTGGGTCTCGACCACCATCTCCAGCGTGAGGCCGCGTTCGGCCAGGAGGGCCTCGATGCGGTCGATGTCGCGCTGCGGGTCGACGACCACGGCGGCAGCACCGTCGTGCGCGAGGTAGCTGCGATCCCCGAGCTCCTCCGTGGCGATCACTTCGACGGTCAACATGCGGACTCTCCGTTCAAATGTCCGTACATCTGAACGTCGACGGTAGGCCTCCGGCGGGGCCAGGTCAACCGGAACGGGTATTCGTGGTCATCGGCGGCAGGCCGGCATACCTGGCTTTCTCATTCGCTGATCGCCCACGGCAAGATGTCCGTACATTGCCCCGCGAGGGGTCGGTCGTGGCTCGACACGAGATCGTCATCGTGGGCGGAGACGGTGCGGGTCCCACCGTCGCCACTCGAGGCCGGTGCGAAGCCGCAGGCCTCGGTCATGCCGAAGGGCGTGACATGGATCCGCCCGGTGGCGGTCGGCACGGCGGTGTTCATGATGCCGGCCGGGCCGATCAGGTGCGCGGGTGCTCCGCGGGAGATCGCCTACCTGGCGGCGGACTGCTGGCGTGAGCAGGGCGTGCTCGACCGGATGGACATCCACCCGGTGCTGCCGACACCGGGCATGTTCGGGGTGAAAGGAGTTCGCCGGCCGGGCGCCCGCTGCCCGCTACGACGGGTACGCCTCGTGCCCGCAGACCACGGCACGGCACGGCACGCGATGCCGCTCGCCGAGTGCGACTACTCGATGACACCGGAGCCGTCGATCCCGGTGATCGACACGATCACGGGGCGCTGCGGCGTCGCCTGACCGGTCGGTGACCGGGGGGTCAGAACGGCACCGAGGCCGCGTGTGCGGCTCGAACGGCCTCGGAGATCCGTTCCAGGAGACCTCGGTCCGGTGCCTCCGCCGCGCGGCCGTCGTCGTGGGGGTCGGGGTGGGCCGGGAGGTCCGGCGGGGCAGGGGTGTGGCGTGGAGTGGGGGTGCTCATCGGTGGCGACGCTTCCGTGTCGGACGACGTGATCCGGGCCCGGGGCCCTGGACCATCAGGTCAACGAGGCTGGGAGGTGGCCGGACACCGACGGTCGTCGACCGACAGCTGATCCATCGCGAGCAGGCACACGCAGAACGTGTTCCGCCCGGGGGAGTTCGCTGCCGTCACGGACCCATTCGACCACTTCACGGCGCCGCCGGGCAATCCGTCCGAAGCGAGGGACCCACGCGGACCGTGACCGTCCTTGCCGGGGGGCTCAAATGACCGTACATTCCGGCGGTAGGGTCCACATGATGGCAGGAGGGGTGACCGGTGGTCGGACGGAGCGAGATCGGCCCGCGCGTCCTGCCCCGCGGTGACGGCTCACTGTGGCTGCATCTCCTCGTCGACCTCCGTCGGCGTCTGCACCTCGGGGCGTTCGACGACCAGTTCCCGGGTGAGCTGGCGCTGGCCGAGGAGTACCAGGTGAGCCGGTTCACGGTCCGGCAGGCGTTGCGGATCCTGCGGGAAGAGGGAGTTCTCGTCACCGGACGGGGACGGGCCCCGCGGGTCGCCGCGCCGGTCGAGATCGCCCAGCGGATCGGGTCGATCTACAGCCTCTTCGAGTCCGTACAGGCCACCGGTGTGCCGCAGCGCAGCGTGGTGTGCGCACTCGACGTTCGTCGTGACGGGGTGATGGCCGCCCGGCTGGGCCTGGAGGAATCGACCCCGCTGGTCTATCTGGAACGGCTCCGGCTGGCCGGGCCCGAGCCCCTCGCGCTGGACAAGGTGTGGCTGCCCGAGCGGATCGCGGCCCCGCTGCTGGACGTGGACTTCACCCACACCGCCCTCTACACGGAGTACGCCCGACTGTGCGGGGTGGCGATGACCTCCGGCGAGGAACACATCCGTGCGGTGGTGCCGACTCCAGCCGAGCAGGAGCTGCTCGGCATCACCTCGGACGTGGCACTGTTCGCGATCGAACGCGTCGGCTGCTCGGACGGCCGGCCTGTCGAATGGCGCCACACCCTCCTGCGCGGCGACCGGTTCTCCGTCACCGCCGACATCGCCGTCCACGACGGCTACCGACTGCGGACCGACCTCCCGGTATTCGCATCCGGAGAGGACGCGAAACGATGACGGGCACCGCCCCGGTCGCGCAGATCGGTCCCACCGCCGCGAGCGCCCTGGCCGCTGACGGCGCGCTGCTGCTCGACGTCCGCAACCTGGCGGGCGGCATGAAGGCCTGGGCCGAGCAGAGCCTGCCGATCACCACCGACGGCGGCACTCCGCACGCGGTCGGCTGATGCTCGTACTGGCGGCAGCGCTCGGCCTGGGAATGGGCCTGGTCATCGGCGCGCTCGGCGGCGGGGGCGGGGTGCTGACCATCCCTCTGCTGGTCTACGTCCTCGGGCTCACCGCCCAGAGTGCCACCACCAGCAGCATCCTCATCGTCGGCATCACCGCCCTGTTCGGCACCCTCGCGCGGCTCCGTGGGGACCTGATCGACTGGCGCACCGGCCTGACCTTCGGGGTGCTGGGTATCCCCGCCGCCTACCTCGGCACCCGTCTGAACCACGCCGTCGACCAGCGCGTCCTCCTGCTCGCCTTCGCCGCGATCACCGTCGTGGCGGCCGCCGCCATGCTGATCGACAACCGGTCCGGTCGACCGGCCCCCGCACCGGGAGGCGAGAGCCCGACCGTGCCCACCGGAGGGGCCGCCGCGAAGGTCGTCGTCGACCGCGGGCGACTCGTCGCAACGGCGACCAAGGTGGTCCTCAGCGGTCTGGCCGTCGGCTTCATGACCGGGTTCCTCGGCGTCGGCGGCGGCTTCCTCGTCGTCCCGGCGCTCGTGATCATCCTGCGGATGCCGATGACCTACGCCATCGGTACTTCGCTGCTGATCATCACGTTGAACTCGGTGTCGTCGATGGCGTCGCGGCTGGGCTCCCCGCTGCATCTGGACTGGCGGATCGTCGTGCCGTTCACCGTGCTCGCCGTCGTGGGGAGCCTGCTCGGCAAGCGCGTCGCGGACAAGTTCTCCGGCGACATCCTGACCAGAGCCTTCGCGGTGATGCTGATCGTGGTCGGCGGTTACGTGGCCGCCAACACCCTCGGCGTGCTCTGACCCCGGGCTCGACGGGTGGACCTGAGGAGACGTACGCGACGACGAGCCGGTCCCGGCCCCCGGTCCGCCGCCGATCGGGAAGGCCCGTCACGGTGCACGACGAGCGAGGCAGCGCCGTCGCGCAGCGGAACGGCCGGGCTCGGCGGCTCCGGTGGAGACGACGCTGCTCCCGACCATGCCCGGCCGGGGTGAGCGTCACCTCGTCCCCGACGAGCGCGACTTCATCGCGGCAAGCCTTCGCTGAGGTCGTGGAACTCCGAGCCTGCGGCGCGCAGGACAACGCACTACTGGGAGGATCGCGCGATGCGCAGACGGATCGCCGGGCTGGCTGTGGCTGCGTCGGTGCTGGCGATCGTCCTGTTCGGGTTGCCACTCGCCGTCGGGGTGGCGGCCTACCTCCTCGGTGACGAGCGGGCCGAGCTCGAACGCGGCGCGGACGTCGCCGCGATCACGGTCGCCGCCGACATCGCCACCGGCCGCGTCCCCCCCAGCTCCGCCGGGATCGACATCACCGATGACGGCACAGGCACGCTCGCCGTCTACGACACGTCGGGGGCCCGGTTGGTCGGCACCGGCCCGGAGGTGGCGGACGGTCCGGTGCGGGCGGCGGTCGGCGATGATCCCGTGGCGGGTGACACCGGCGGGGACCTGGTGGTCGCGGTGCCGGTGAATGTCGTCGGCCACCCGCCACTCGTGGTGCGGGCCAGCACCCCGCGCTCGGATGTCTACCTCCGTGCGGGTCTCGTGTGGGCGGCGATGGCAGGGCTGGCGCTGGTGGCGCTCACGGCGGTGTGGGTGCTGGCGCGTCGGTACGCCGCGCGCCTGGTCCGTCCGTTGGAGGAGCTGGCGGTAGCCGCACGACAGCTGGGCGAGGGCGACTTCAGCGTCCGGGGCCCGCGCAGCGGCGTCGGCGAGATCGACGCCGTCGGCGGTGCGCTCGACAGCACCGCCGAGCGGCTCGGGTCGCTCCTCGAGCGGGAACGGGCATTCTCCGCCGACGCCTCCCACCAGCTGCGGACGCCGCTCGCGGGGCTGCGACTCGAGCTGGAGTCGGCGATCGAGAATCCGGACCGGGACCCACGAGCGGCCATCGTGGCCGGGCTCGCGGCGACGGACCGACTGCAGGACACCGTGGACGACCTGCTCGCACTGGCCCGCGACACGCCTCGTTCGACCGATCCCCTCGACGTGGACGCGGTGCTCGAGGAGGTCCGCGCCCAGTGGCGGGCCCGGGATCTCGGGCGCACCCTCACCGTGCGGTGCGACCCTGCGCTGCCGGTCACGCTGGCATCGGCGGCCGCGGTCCGTCAGGTGCTGACGGTGTTGCTCGACAACGCGGCCGTGCACGGTCGCGGTGCCGTGACGGTCTCCGTGCGTGATGCTGCCGGTGCGCTGGCCGTCGATGTCGCCGACGAGGGGCCGGGGATCGAGGTGGCGGATGCCGAGTTGTTCGTGCGCCGCTCGTCCCGGGCCGCCGGGCACGGCATCGGCCTGGCCCTCGCTCGGAGCCTCGCGGAGGCCGAGGGCGGCCGGTTGCGACTCACCCGTCCCTCGCCTCCGACGTTCACGCTGCTGCTCCCGGTTCAGGCACCGCCTGCCGTCACGATCATGTCGGTGACGAATCCGGCCGCCATCCCGGCTAGCGCGCCCCAATAGAGGAGGTGGCGCTGCGGGGACTTCAGGGCGACGCCGATGAGCTGGATGATCACGAACAGGATCGAGCCTGCGGCCAGCGTCAGGAACAGCACGCTCACGACGTCGCTGCCGAACTGGCGGCCCACCACCGTGCCGATGATCGTCGGACCACCACCGATGACGCCCATCAGCAGGAGGAACCTCCAGCTGGGCCGCTCACCGGCGGCGGCCAGCGGCGCGACGATCCCGAAGCCCTCGGTGGCGTTGTGCAGCGCGAACCCGATCACGAGCAGGGTGGCCAGCGCGATCTCGCCCTGGCCCGCGCTGCCGCCGATGGCGAGGCCCTCGGCGAAGTTGTGCAGCCCGATCCCGACGGCGATGAGCAGAGCCAGGCGTCGGGCGGGCGACCATTCGGCGCGGCCCGTCAGTTCCGTGGCGAGCATCGCCCCGGGCCCGGCGGCGCGGGGCGAGCGGTGGCGAGCGAGGCGACCCTCGTAGGAGACCAGGGCGAGCAGGCCGACCGCCAGCCCACCGAGGAACAGAAGCCCGTAGCCGACGACCGGTCCGAGGCTGCCGGATCCGTCGTGCAGGGCGCCCAATGCTGCGTCGACGGGTTCCCAGGCGTGTGCGAGCACATCCCAGAGCAGGAAGATCAGGACCCCGATCGCGGAGGCGTTGAGGAGCAGACGCATCCCGGGGGCTGGTGAACGTAGCCGGCCCAGAGGAAGACCGAGCAGGATCGTCGCACCCGCGATGATCCCGAGCACCACCGTCTGACCTTCGCCCACAGCCGGATTCCTCTCTGAGTGCAGCCTCAGTGCTGGCGAGGTCAGCCTCAGTTATCGGCGGCGCTGAGTCAACGGGGTCGGCCGGTCGGACGTCGGGCTCCTCCATGTTTAACCGTCCCCTTACCCAGGTCTCCACAGTCGGCGACCGAAGCCGTCGATGGGTGATCATGCGCCCCGTACACCGTCGGTTGGCCGGCTCCTCACTGTGTGATCAGGTGTCGTCGGGTGTTCTTGCTGCCCGTTTGCCACGGTCATCAGGTTCCTTCACCTGCCCGTATCTACCGTCGAGGCCAAGACCGCCCTGCCGTGACCCGAAATGAGATCTGCACGAATGTCGTTCGACTCCGCCTGGTTCCTCGCCGTCGACAACTGGGCACGCGCCACTCCCGCGTTGCACGGGGTATTGAGCGTCTACGCGCTGTGGGCCGGGCCGGTGCTGATCGCGCTGCTCCTCGTCATCGGCTGGCTGCGGGCCCGCGTCCGGCCCGACGCCGCCGCTCAGGTGGCCGTCGTGGTCCTCACCGGTGTGGCCGCCGTCGCCGCGGTGCTGGTCAACCAGAACGTGGTCTCGACGCTGATCGGGCGGCCCCGGCCGTGCGCCGCGATGCCGGACGCGCAGGCGCTGCTGCCGTGCAGCGCGGACTATTCGATGCCCAGTGACCACGCCGTCATCGCCGGTGCGCTCGTGGTCGGTCTGTGGATCCTGCAGCGCAGGTTGGGTGCGGTGGCTGCGGTACTCGCGTTGCTCCTCGCGTTCTCACGGGTCTACGTCGGTGTCCACTATCCCAGCGATGTCGCGGTGGGTCTGCTGTTCGGCGCGGCGGTGGCCGCGGCCGTGGTTCTCGGGCTGCGCGGCCCGACGACCGCCGCGGCCGAACGGCTGCTCGGCACCTCGGTGCGACCGCTGATCTGTTCCCGGCGCGAAGCCGGTAGCGGCCCGCGCGCATGAGCCGGCGCAGCGTCGCGGTCGGCGCCATCGCCGTCGTGGCCTTCGTCATGCTCGGCGCAGCCGTGGTGGTGGGCTGGGAGCCGCTGGCCCGTCTCGACGGGGTGGCTGTGCTGGACGCCCACGCGGACGTTCTCGCCCACTCCTGGCTGCTGACCGTTGCGGTGATCGTGACCGACGCGGGCAGTCCGGTGGCGGTCGACGTGGTGACGGCCGTGGCTGCGGTGGTCCTGCTGCTCGCGCGGCGGTGGCGGGCCGCCGCCTTCGTCGTGGTGGCCCGGCTGCTGGAGCTCGGGGTGGAGACGGTGGTCAAGGACCTGGTCGCCCGGCCGCGGCCCGTGTTGATCGATCCGGTGAGCCACGCCTCTAGTTTCAGCTTCCCGTCCGGTCATGCCGCGGGCAGCGCGGCCGTGTTCGGTGCGGTGCTCGTGGTCGTGCTGGGTGAGCTGTCGGCCGCACGGCGGGCACTCAGGACGTCGGTCGTGGGGCTGGTCGTGGTGTTCGTCGCGGGGGTGGCGGCGTCGCGGGTGATGCTCGGCGTCCACTACCCGAGCGACGTCACGGGTGGAGTGCTGCTCGGCATCGCTTCGCTGGTGGCGGCACGTTGCGTGTTGCCTCGCGTGGACCCCGAAGTCACGACACGGGCCGGGTCCCGGCCGCCGTCGGAGTGACCACCCGGTCGAGGCGTCGGGCAGGGCCTCACATCATGTCCTTCCCGGGCGGAGGACCGCGATCCTCAGCTCATGGTCAGGGAGTCGAGTGCGGCGTGCAGGCGCGTGGAGGCGTCCTTGGCGACGGCGGCGAGCTCGGCGTGGGGGTAGCCGTTGCCGGCCATCGCGAGCAGTTCGGCGGGGTCGACGGCCTGGACGAGGGTGTGGCCGTCGGCCTGGCGGACGGTGACGTTGCAGGGCAGGAGCAGGCCGATCTCGGGGTCGGTGGACAGGGCCTGGTGGGCGAGGGCGGGGTTGCAGGCGCCGAGGATGGTGTAGTCCTCGACGTCCTCGCCGAGCTTGGCCTTGAGGGTGGCGCGGACGTCGATGGTGGTGAGCACTCCGAAGCCCTGGGTGGCCAGGGCGGCGGTGACGGCGTCGATGGCGTCGTCGTGTGAGAGGTCGAGGGTGACGGTGTGTGCGGACATGGCGGTCTCCGTGAGGTGAGGTGAGGTGGGGTGGGTCAGGCGAGGGAGAGGAAGAGTTTCTCCATCTGGGCGCGGTCGAGCTCGCCGTCCTCGCCGGCGGCGAGGCACTGCACGAGGCCGGAGGCGATGATCGCGAATCCGGCTTTGTCCAGTGCCCGCGAGACGGCGGCGAGCTGGGTGACCACGTCCTTGCAGTCGCGGCCGTCCTGCAGCATGCGGATGACGCCGCCGAGCTGGCCTTCCGCGCGGCGCAGTCGGTTGACAACGCTGCCGACGACATCGTCCTCGATCTTCAATGCCCGCTCCTCCTCCGGTGATGCCTTCTGGGGTACAGCGACCATCCTACGCTTGATACCTATGGGGGTATCGCATCCCGTACCGACCTCAGAGCTGTGCGTCGACGCCGGATGGGACGGCCTCGCCGCGGATCCTGCGACCGGCCGGTGGCGGCGCCACGGCCGGTCACCCGACGGCCGCGCCGAAGAGATGTCCGATTCCGTAGGTGACGGCGAGTCCCACGGCGCCGCCGATGACGACCCGCAGGACCGCGCGGCGGGCATTGCCGCCGCCGATGCGGGCGCTGGTCCAGCCGGTCAGGCCGAGCGCGACGAGGACGACGAGGACGGTGACCGGGACCCGCCACGCCGGGGGCGGCAGCAGGATGGCGATGAGCGGGAGCGCGGCGCCGAGCAGGAACGACAGCGCCGATGCCGCGGCGGCGTGGGTCGGGCTGGTCAGCTCGTCGGGGTCGAGGTTGAGCTCCGCATCGACGTGCGCGGCGAGCGCATCGTGGGCGGTGAGCTCCGCCGCGACGGTGCGTGCGGTGGCCGGCGTGAGGCCTTTGGCTTCGTAGAGGGCGGCGAGCTCGTGGAGTTCGGCCCCGGGGTCCGCGGTGAGCTCGTGGCGTTCGGTGGCGAGTTGGGCCAGCTCGGAGTCGCGTTGGCTGCTGACGGAGATGTACTCCCCGAGGGCCATCGATACCGCGCCGGCGGTCAGCCCGGCGACACCGGCGATGAGGATGGGGCTGCGTTCGAGTGTCGCTCCGGCGACTCCGACGACGAGACCGGCCACGGAGACGATGCCGTCGTTCGCGCCCAGCACGCCGGCGCGCAGCCAGTTGAGCCGTGAGCTCAGTCCGCCGACGTGGGTCTCGCCGGGGTGTGTCTGCCGGACGCCCGCTGTGGTGTCGACGGGGGTGTTGCCGGGTCCCTCCGGCGAGGTTCCCGCCTCGGTCGTGCTGTCGTCGGTCAACGAGGTTCACCCTTCTTGTTCGATCCCGCGGACCATGGCAGTCACGATCAACGGTGACGCGGCCGCCGCGAAGCCGGTGCTCCCGACCCGGACCGGAGACCATTACCTGAGCACGGAGTATGGCGAGCGCTGTCGTGCCGGGCGAGCAGCCACACGGAATTGCGTTGGTCATGGGTCGGCCGCGGTCGACGATGCGGTTGGAGAGCCCGTGACGTCGACGAGGACGCCGTCATGTCGGCTGCACCCGCCCGGCTCGGCGAGGGTGAACGAGCGGGTCGGTGCCGCCGAGGGTGCGGGCCAGGATCGGGTAGAGCTCGGCGGCCTCGTGCGGAAGCAGTTCGTCGGTGAGCATCCGGTACACCTCGCGGACGGCGGGAAGGTGGCGGGCGGCCGCGGCGCGGACGGCGTCGACCTTGCTCGACGGGGTGCACTCGGCGAGGACCTCGTCCACACCCAGCGCGGTGGCGACGGTGTCGGCGACCCCGGCACGGTCACCGGTGACCATGATGGTGCGGGTGACCCCAGCCTGGTGCAGCCGGCGGATCACCGCGGCGGCGTCGGCGCGAACGGGGTCGTCGAGCAGGATCGCCCCGGCCGGGACCTGGTCGATCCCCACGAAGACCAGCAGTGACGAGTCCAGGGCGGCGCGGCGGCGGGCGGCGCGCAGCCAGGGCGCCGGTCCGGCATCGGGGGCAACCCACGATGCCTTGCCGACCCGGATCTCGTGGCCCTCGACCCGTCCGCGGACGCCCTGCCCCGCGGTCTCGTCGGCCCCGTCGGGCAGAGCGAGGGTCAGGCCGCGGGTGTGGGCGGCCTCGACCAGGGCGGTGGCGAGGACGTGCGGGGACACCTGGTCCAGGGACGCGGCCAGCCGCAGCACGTCGTCGCCGCTCACACCGGGAGCGGTGATGACGTCGGAGACCGCGGGGCGGCCCTCGGTGAGGGTTCCGGTCTTGTCGAACAGCAGGACCGTGCCGTGGGCGAGGCGCTCCAGCGGCCCACCACCCTTGATGATCACTCCGCGGCGGGCCGCTCTCGACAGGCCCGACACGATGGCGACCGGGGCGGCCAGGATGAGTGGGCACGGGGTGGCGACCACGAGCACCGCGACCGCCCGCACCGGGTCGCCGGAGAGCCACCACGCCACCGCGGCCAGGCCGAGCGTGATCGGCAGGAAGATCGCGGCGTAGCGGTCGGCGAGGCGCACGAACGGTGCGGTGTCGGCCTGGGCCTCGCGGACCAGACGGACGATGCCCGCGTAGGCGCCTTCGGCCGCGGTGGTGGTGACCCGCAGGTCGAACGGGCCGCCGGCGTTGACCGCGCCGCTGCGCACCGCGTCGCCCCGTGGCCGGTCGACCGGCAGCGGTTCCCCGGTCAGCGTCGACTCGTCGAGCACCGCGGTGCCGGACTCCACCCGGCCGTCGACCGGGACCACCTCGCCCGCGGCGACCATCAGCAGGTCACCGGGGACAACGTCCTCCAGGGCGGGGGTCGTGAGCTGGCCGTCGAGGTAGCGGTGCACCACGCGGGGCGAGTGTGCGAGCAGGGCGTGCAGGTCGCGGGTGGCGCGGGCACCTGCGCGGGCCTCCAGCGCCCGGCCGGAGGCGAGCATGACCGCGATGACCGCACCGGCCAGGTACTCGCTCACCAGCAGGGTGCCTGCGAGCGCGAGGACGGCGATCACGTCCACGCCCGGCTGCCGCCGCCGCAGGCTCTGCACCACCCACCAGATCGCCGGTACCCCGGCGGCCACGGCCGTTGCCGCCCACAGCAGATCACCCGCCGCGGCGGCGCCGAAGAGGTGGGCCGTACCGCCCCCCGCCAGGCCCGCCCCGCACACTGCCAGCAACGGGACACCGTCTGACCACCATGACCGCGTCGCCACCACCGACCTCCCGCCCGGGTCGCGGCTGTCGGTCGCGACCCGTCCAGCATCCACATCCGTCCGGCGGGACGACCAGGGACCAACGGCCCCCGCCCACCGGACATCGGCGACGCAGGAGGCCACGACCGGACTCCTGGCGGCGGTGCATGGAAGGTGTCGACCGCGTGTGTTCGGGGCGTCGGTGGCAGGGCTGGTGACGGCGTCGCCCGTCCCCCCCTCCAGCGTCGGCGCCAGAAAGTCACCTACGGTGGCGACTCTCTGCTACGTACGACCGATCAGGTGATGATGAGTCCGAACCCAGTACACGGTGAACACGTAGCGTCCGCTCGGGCCACGGACCCGCGATCGGATGCCGTGACGGTTCCCGGGCAACGGAATCCTCGGCGACGTCACGGCCACGAGACGTCGGCACCGGCGAGGACTGTTGACGGTGACCGGGGCAGGTGATCGGACCTGTCCCGTGACTCGACAGCGGGTCTGGGGCCCGATGCCGACCGTCGGCGCGCGGGTCACGGCCAAGCGAGCCGGGCCAGCCCACCTCTGTCGATCAGCCGCCGCACAGAGTAGAAAGCCACGATGGGAAGGCCTGCGATCGTCGTGCTCTACGTGCTCGCCATGGTCGTCATCGTGATCGGCGTGGACATCCTGTTTTTCAGGAACCTCTTCTGGCCGCGACTGGCCGTAAATATTGGAATTGTTCTCATTTTTGGCGCCTTTTACTTCAGGTATCTCAATCCGTCATAGCCCTGTCGATGAGTCGTGGTCGACAGAGGGCGGCCTCACGGTGCCCTCAGTCGCTCCTGACGTCCGTTCGCCAGGACGGTCAGCTCCCGCAGCTCGGCCCCGCGAACCTCGATGACCCCGCGCAGCCTCTCCGGGTCGTGCAGGCTCAGCGAGCGCCGCTCGGCCGTGTAGCCGCGCGGCGGTGACGCGTGAGTACGGCGAGATCATCCCGCGTCTGCGTGCCGCGCTGAGGCTGGACGCGGCACCGGCTGCCGATCATGAGGTCCGCCGGCCGGGCCAGGCCGGGCTCTCGGTCGACTACCAGGTCATGGTCGACCTGATGAACGGTCGGTTGGTCGGGGTGGAGGCGCTGGCCCGCCTTCATGACCAGTGGGGGCGCGCCGTACCCCCCGTCGACTTCATCCCGGTCGCCGAGCGGACGGGGATGATCGGCCCGCTCGGGCGGCACGTACTGGAGACCGCTTGCACCGACCTGGCCGGATGGCATGCGCGGCATCCCACGGGGCGGCACCTCGGTGTCTCGGTCAATCTCAGCGCCCACCAGGCCGATCTCTCCGACGTCGCAGCCGAGGTGCGCGAGACTCTGCGGCGGACGGGCCTCGCGGCCGGGTCGCTCACTCTCGAGCTCACCGAGACCGCGATGCTCGATGCGGGCCATGCGGCCGTCCGTGCTCTGCACGAGCTCCGCGAGCACGGTGTCAAGATCGCCCTCGAGATTTCGGTACGGGATACGCGAGCCTGCGTCATCTCGCCCGACTGCCGGTGACCTCGTTGAAGATCGACCGATCCTTCACGGCGGGTCTCCCGGAGAGCCCCGCCAGCGTGGCGATCGTGCGTGCGGTGCTCGGTCTCGCTCACGAGCTGGGGCTGAGCTGCGTGGTCGAGGGCATCGAGTCCGCTGTCCAGTGCGAGTGCCTGATCAGCAGCCTCCAGCCGGGCGGGATCCGGGGGAGGTTGGGCGTGATCGGGCAAGGGTTCCTGCTCGGTCGTCCGCTCCCCGCGCAGGCCATCGAGTCCCGTCTGCTCGATGGTGGGCGCCCCGCCTGACGACGCTTCCGTCACATGCGCTCAGCACTGCGCCGAACGGCCTCCGGTGCTGCATCGCAATGGGCTCACGGGATGGCCGGACAGGTCACGTTCTGGTGTCATTCATGACCGGCGGCGAGCTGGTGCTTTGTTCGGCACTTGTCGGGGTATCCACCCTCATCCGACCCTGAAGGAGTTCTCGCATGACCATCACCGGCATCATCTCCGCGATCATCATCGGCGCGATCATCGGTTTGCTCGGGCGTCTCGTCGTGCCCGGAAAGCAGCACATCCCGATCTGGCTCACCATCGTGATCGGCATCGTGGCCGCGTTCATCGGCGGCTTCATCGCCGGCGCGCTCGGCTACGGCAACTCCAACGGTGGCTTCCCGTGGATCCTGCTGCTCATCCAGGTCGTCATCGCCGCGATCGGAGTAGCCATCGTGGCCGGCGCTTACGGTCGCCGTGGCGTGCGCTGACCAGCTGATCACCGTGTGACGCGGGTCGACCTGGCCGGTTGCGGGCCAGGTCGACCCGCTGGGCGTCGGCCGTCCGACCTGCTCGGACCGATCGCCCGCGACAGTATGACGCTGGTCGGGCCGGCGCGCTCGCGACGAACGCGGAACCTGCGGTGGCCGATCGCCCGGCTCGGCGATCCCGATCTGATGTCCAGCCGAATGGGTGCGGTGCTGTGGCGAGAGAAATCACCGACGTGCAGCGGCTCTACCTCGTGTGCACCGCATATCAGGCACAGATGGCGTGGCGTGAGGCGCTGGAGCGGGGCGAGGATCCTGCCGTTGCGGGGGAATCCCTGGCCGGGCTCCCCGAGGTGTCCGCCATGGACGCCATCGAGGCCAATCGGCGTCTAGTCGAGGTCTTGCTGAGATGGCGTCGTGACGCCGTTCTGGCGGCCCGCGCGACCGGTTCGACCTGGACGGCGATCGGGGCCGCCCTGGGCACGACCAAGCAGCGTGCACACGCCTGGTTCCGCCCTGCAGCCACGCCCTGAGGGCTCCATGGTGGTTCCCACGTCTACGGCCCGACCGCTCCGGAGAGGGCGGCCCGACCGGCCTCGAGGCGGGCGACCGGTACCCGGAACGGTGAGCACGAGACGTAGTCGAGGCCGGCGCGGTGGAAGAAGTGGACGGAGTCCGGGTCCCCGCCGTGCTCGCCGCAGACCCCCAGCTGCAGGTCCGGCCGCACCGCACGGCCCTCGGCGGCGGCGAGCGCGATCAGCCGTCCGACGCCCTCGACGTCGAGGGTCTCGAAGGGTGACGCCGCGAAGATGCCGTGGTCGAGGTAGCGGGAGAAGAACGAGCCCTCGACGTCGTCGCGGGAGAAGCCCCACGTGGTCTGGGTGAGGTCGTTGGTGCCGAAGGAGAAGAACGCGGCCGTCTCGGCGATCGCACCAGCGGTCAGCGCGGCGCGGGGCAGCTCGATCATCGTGCCGAGCGGCGCGTCGAGCCGGACGCCGGTCGCGGCGGCCTCCTCCTCGAGGACCGCGGTGATCTCCGCGACCACGTCGCGCAGCTCCGCCGCGGCGCCGACCAGCGGGATCATGATCTCCGGGCGGACGTCGATCCCCGCACGGGTCGCGGTCACGGCGGCCCGGGCGATCGCGCGGACCTGCATGCCGAACAGGCCCGGGACGGCGATGCCCAGGCGGACGCCTCGCAACCCGAGCATCGGGTTCTCCTCGTGGAGTCGGCGGACCGCGGCGAGCAGGGCCACGTCGCGCTCGTCCGTGGTGCCACGTTCCTGCGCGAGCGCCACGCGTACGGCGAGCGTCGTGAGGTCGGGGAGGAACTCGTGGAGCGGCGGGTCGAGCAGGCGGATCGTGACCGGCAGCCCGTCCATGGCGGTGAACAGCTCGACGAAGTCGTCGTGCTGCAACGGCAGCAACGCGGCCAGGGCCGCATCGCGCCCGGCGTCGGTGTCGGCGAGCACGAGCCGTTCGACGTGCTCGCGCCGGTCGCCGAGGAACATGTGCTCGGTGCGCGCCAGGCCGATGCCCCGGGCCCCGAAGCGGCGGGCGCGGTCCGCGTCCTCGGCGGTGTCGGCGTTGGCCCGCACCTCCAGGCGCCTGCGGGTGTCGGCGTGGGTCATGAGCCGGTGCACGGCGTGCACGAGCCCACCGGTGGCGGTGGATCCGTCCTCGAAGTAGTCGACGACGGGGGAGCGCACGACGGGGACCTCGCCGAGGAAGACCTCACCGGTGCCGCCGTCGATGGAGATCACCTCGCCCTCGGCCACCACGACGCCTCCGGGGCCGGTCAGCCGGCGGCCGGCCACGTCGATGTCGAGCTCCTCGGCGCCGCACACGCACGTCGTGCCCATCCCGCGGGCGACGACCGCCGCGTGGCTGGTGCGCCCGCCGCGGCTGGTCAGCACGCCCCGCGCGGCGATCATGCCGTCGAGGTCGTCGGGGGTGGTCTCGTTCCGGACGAGGATGACGCGCTCGCCGGCGGCCGCGCGCGCCACCGCGGTCGGGCTGTCGAAGACCACCACGCCGGTCGCGGCGCCGGGGGAGGCGTTCATCCCCACCGTCAGGACCTTCGCCCCGGCCGCGGCGTCGAAGCGCGGGAACATCAGCTGGGCGAGCTGGTCACCGGTGACGCGGCGCAGGGCCTCGTCGTCGTCGATGAGGCCGTCGTCCACGAGCTGGCAGGCGATCACGAACGCGGCCGCCGCGGTGCGCTTGCCGACCCGGGTCTGCAGCATCCAGAGCGTGCCGCGCTCGATGGTGAACTCGACGTCGCACAGGTCGCGGTAGTGGTGCTCCAGCGTCGCCATGATCTCGCGCAGCCGGTGGTAGGAAACAGGATCGCGGTGTTCGAGCTCGGTGAGCGGCAGCGTGTTGCGGATGCCGGCCACGACGTCCTCGCCCTGGGCGTTCTCGAGGTAGTCGCCGTAGACGCCCTTCTCCCCGGTGGCCGGGTCGCGCGTGAACGCCACACCGGACCCGGATCCGGCGCCGAGGTTGCCGAACACCATCGCGACGACGCTGACCGCGGTGCCCAGGTCGGCGGGGATGTGCTCGCGGTGGCGGTAGGTGGCGGCGCGCGGCGAGTTCCAGGACGCGAAGACCGCGCGGACGGCCATCGTCAGCTGCTCGTGGGGGTCCTGGGGGAAGTCGTGGCCGCTGTGCTCGCGCACCACGCCCTGGAACGCCGCGACGACGGCCCGCAGGTCGCCGGCGTCGAGGTCGACGTCCGAGGCCGTGCCGCGGAGGCGTTTCCGCTCGTCGAACACGGTGTCGAAGTGCGCGCCGTCGATGCCCAGGACGGTCGTGCCGAACATGTGGATCAGGCGGCGGTAGGAGTCCCAGGCGAAGCGGTCGTCGCCGGTGACCCGGGCCAGACCGAGTACGGAGGAGTCGGTGAGCCCGACGTCCAGAACGGTCTCCATCATCCCCGGCATCGACGACGCGCCGCCGGAGCGCACCGCGACCAGCAGCGGGTCGTCGGCCTGCCCGAGCCGCCGGCCCGTCGCAGCCTCCAGGGCGGCGAGGTGCTCGTCGATCTCCGGGCCGAGCCCGGGCGGCTCGACGCCCGTCCGCAGGTAGGTCCGGCAGGCCTCGGTGGTGATGACGAACCCCGGGGGCACCGGGAGCCCCATGTTCGTCATCTCGGCGAGGTTCGCGCCCTTGCCGCCGAGCAGGTCCTTGAGGTCCCTGTTCCCCTCGGAGAACGCGTAGACGTACTTCATCGGGTGCTGCGGGCCCGGGCGGCGAGCTCGTCGACGCTGGCGCCGACCGCCGTCGACACGCCCGTGGCGGCCCGGCGGGCACCGTCGCGCACCTCGGGGTCGCGGAGCCGGTCGCCCAGCGAGGTGAGCGCGGCGTCGATCGCCGCAGCCCGGGAGCGCTCCTGGCGCTCGGCCTCCGACGGCGGCCCCTGCAGCGACGTGGCCAGGGACCGCAGGTCACCTCGGGCCGCGGTCCAGGCCTGGCGGGCGTGTCCGGGGCCGACCGGTGGCAGCACGCCGTGCGGGCCGTCGTCGGTCTGCGGGAGGACGATCCACGCGAGCAGGTACGCCCCGACGGCGACGCCACCGGAGACGAGGGCGGCGGCCACGGCGGCGATGCGGACGAGGACCGGGTCCACCCCGAGGCGGATCGCGATCCCGGCGCAGACGCCGCCGAGGACCTGGTCCGCCCGGCTGCGTCGGAGGCCGGACGGTGGGGCGGCGTGCGGGTTCTCGGACATGCCGTCGATGCTGCTGCGGGTGCGCCGCGGCGGCCAGGGGCGAAGGTCGGCCGGTTCGGGCCGGAGGGCCCTGCCGGGTGCGGGCAGCGGCTGCGAGGCTCGGGACGAGTACCGAGCCCGGCCGGATCCGCCCCTGCTGCTCACCCCGGATCGGGGCCGGCGGCGTCGTGTCGGGCGGCGTCGTGCGATGAAGGGGGACCGGATGCGGGTGTGCGAGATGTCGGTGCTGGGCCCGGCCGAGCAGGCTCCCGGTGCCGGTGCGCTCGTCGCCCATCCCCAGCAGGACGTGGCGGAGGTGATCGGCGTACTGCGCCTCTCCGGGCTCGGCCGCCTGGCTGTGGTCGAGGACGGCGTGGTTCTCGGGACGGTCACCGAACGGGACCTGATCCGGGCCCTGGCGCCGGATGACGCGCAGATCGGCGACGACGTGCGGGGCCGGCTCGCCCGGCAGCGCGGGCTCGGCGGGTGGGGCGTGACCGTGCGTCGGGGTGGTGTGGTGCTCACCGGACCCGACCCCGACCCGGTCGAGCGCTGGGCCCTCGCCTCGATCATCGGGGCCGTGCCCGGCGTGACGGGGCTGCGGTTCGCCGCCTCCGGCGTCAGCCCGGTGCGGCCGGCCGGGCGTGTCGTCCGCTGAGTGCCGGCCGCCCCCGTCGTCGGGTGCGCTCCGGCCAGCAGCGGCGGAAGGTCCGGACCGGTCGACGGGGTCCTTCGACACTGCGCGCCTCAGCCGATCGCCACCAGCCGGCCGCTGCGGCTGCCGACGACGAGGACGCCGTCCCCCGTCAGCGCCGGGTAGGAGTACACCGGGTCGCCCAGGGAGGACGAGCGGTGAGGTGGAGAGGTCACCGCCGCCGGGGTGCCCGGAGTCGTGGGTCCAGCGGTCGGAACCGGTGGCGGGGTCGATCGCGTGCAGGACGCCGTCGTTCCCGGCGACGTGGATCGTGCCGTCGGGTCCGACGACGGGACCCGGGGTGATGCCGCCGCCGAGGTCGCGGCTCCAGCGGATCGCGCCCGTCGTCGGGCCGTCGGTCGTCGACGCTCCGCTGTGGCGGGCGTCGTGCTGGGCCGACGGCCACGGCGCCCACGTCGCCGTCCCGGGAACCTGCGCCGTCGACGGGAGCGGCGTGGCGACCAGGGTGGTCCCGGCCGCCGCAGGTGGCGCGGCGGTGCCGCACGCGGCGAGCAGCACCCCGACCAGGACGATGCCGGGTGCCGTCCGCGCCCGGCGACGCGTGGTGATCACCCGGACGACGGTAGATCGCCGGGCGCGCCGCAGCGGGCGTCCGGAGGTGACGAAGCGCGAACGGAGGGATGCCGGTCGACGCCGACTCCGATCAGGTGCCGGGAGCCCCGTCCCCGTCGTGCGGTGTCGGCGGCCGGGTCCGGGCCGGTCAGGACGCACCGTCGCGCGGGTGGTGCGGCCCCACGAGAACGGGGGTGGTGGGAGCGGTCGGCCCGGATCGGGCGGGTACCGGCGAGCCCCGTTGCCATCGACGGGCACGCTGCCCCTCGGGCCCCCGCGGGGGGCAGTGTTCCGTGCCGGGCCCGTCATCGGCGGGAACCGGCGCCCCGCGAGGAGGGACCCGGAGTCCCTCAGCCGAGGACCGTGGAGACGTTGTCCGCGCTCGTGGTGAGCTGCACGTAGAGCTGGGCCCAGGCCTTGTCGGTGTCGGTGGCGGTCCCGCCGTCGCAGAAGGGCTCCTTGCCGGCTGCGGTGTAGTAGGCGAGGAAGGTCAGCTGCTGAGGCGGCTGCGAGTCCGGGCCGCCCTCGTAGGCGCTGTTGGGCTGCTCGGTCTGGTGCATCAGACACGGCGGGGTCGCTCC
>NZ_MKVV01000104.1:52306-83068 GCF_001899645.1 Pseudonocardia sp. 73-21
TCGGCCTGCGTGACGAGCACCGCCGGTGCGTCGGCCGGATCCGAGGACGCCCCGGCGCCGCTGACGAGGACGACGACGGTGGCGACGACCGCCCCCGCCACGGCGAGGGCGAGGACGGTCCGGACGACGCGGCGGCGGCGCGGCGCGGCCGCTGCGGGCGTGGTGAGCGAATGCGTCATGGGTCAGACCGATCCGGACAGGGCGCGCAGCACGAGGCCGGCGCCGACGATGATGACGAGTACTGCGGTGAGGACGGGCAGGTAGGTGAGTGCCGTGGTGAAGCGGTGGGCGAGCCGTGCCGTCCGGCCACGGGAGAGCACGGTGGTGATGCGGTCCTGGAGGCGGACGAGCAGCAGCCCGGCGAAGGTCAGGGCGAGGGCCATCCCCAGGCCGTAGCCCAGGACCAGCACGATCCCCAGGAGCGTGCGGCCCAGGGCGATCGCGGCGAGCAGCACCAGCAGCGCGGACGGGCTGGGCACGAGGCCCCCGGCCACACCGAGCCCGATCAGCCCGCCACGGCCGAAGCCGCGTTCGTGCCCGTGCCCGTGCCCGTGCCCGTGCCCGTGGTTGTGGCCGTGCCCGTGGCCGGTGGCCTGCTGCGGAACGGCCTCCACGACCGCGGTGGCGCCCCCGGCTCTCGGCGACGCTGCTCCCCGGGCGATGGCGGGTGCACCGACCAGGTCGACGAGCGACTCTCCCCGGCGCCGTCGCCGGACCGCCGAGCGGAGCAGCCCGAGGCCGACCCCGGCGACGACGAGCCCGGAGACGATCGCCAGCACCTGCTCCACGGCGGTGGGTGCCAGCGCCGCGGACGCGGAGAGCAGCACCCCGAGCACCAGCACGCCGACGGTGTGGGTGACGGTCACGGTGGCCCCGACCGTGACCACGTCGCGCAGCCGGCCGCGCTTCCCGACGAGGTACGCGGCCATGATCGTCTTGCCGTGGCCGGGGAGGAACGCGTGCCCGGCGCCCAGCAGGATCGACAGGAGCACCGCGAGCAGCGCGACGCCGACGCTCATCTGCTTCGTCCCGACCAGGTTGTTGAACGCCGTCGACAGGTCGTTGAGCGCGGAGATGACGGCGCCGGCACCGGGGACGCCGCCGAGGACGGCGTAGGTCGAGATCCCGGCGCCGGGGGTGGTGGTGATGCTCGCGGTGCGGACGTCGAGCGGGGAGGACAGCAGGTCGTTGGGGTAGCGGCGCAGCTCGTCGCTGATGCTCGACGCCGGCACCGGCGACTGCTGCAGCGTGACGCCGTCGCCGGTGGCGGTGATCTCGTGCCAACCGCCGATCCCGGCGGAGTCGAACTGGTCCTCGACGCTCACGGTCGTGGGGCGGGACAGGTCCGCGGGTGCGGCCAGGTGGCACTCGAGCCGCCCGACCGGCAACCCCGCGGCCCCGGGAAGCTGGACGTAGCTGCCGGTGGTGACGGTGAGCGGGGCCCGGTCGGCCCCGACGGAGAGCACGACGGTGGCGGCGAGCGCGGGGCACTGCGCGTCGGCGTAGGCGGTGGCCTCGGCGGGGGAGACGGCGCCGTCGCCGTCGGTGTCGATCAGGGGCAGGCGTTGCAGGGTGGGGATCTCCGCGACGTCGACGACCGCGGTGTCGAGGATGTGGTCGGCGAACAGCTGCAGACCGTCGTAGTGGTTGACCGTGGCGTTGCCCAGCGGATGGGCACTCGCCTCGGGAGCACCGCCCACGGTGGAGGCGACGCCGATCGCCCCGACGATCATGCTCGTGGCGAGCAGCCGACGCAGGACGGTGGTCATCGGGGACCGCCCAGCTGCGCGAGTGCCGCCCGGGCCACGGGCACCTGCAGGGGGTTGAAGTGCGGGTTGATCGCCAGCGCGGTGGTGAGGTCGGTGCGGGCCGCGTCCTTCTGACCCAGCGCATTCTCGATCATGCCCCGGTGGAAGGCGAACAGGGCGTTGCGCATCCCGGTGGCCAGCGCCTTGTTCGACCAGGTCAGCGCGTCCGCGTCGCGTCCGTTCGCGTGCAGCGCCCAGGCGTAGGCGTCGTCCATCTCGAGGAACGGGCGGATCCGGATGCCGGCCTCGCCGGCCGCGAGGGCCTTCGCCGGGTCGCCGTGGTCGGCGTAGAACAGCGTCGGGTCGGTGTCGAGCTGCACCCCGTTGCTGGTGAACAGGGTGTTCTCGGCGTCGAACAGCGTGTAGTCCTGCTGCGCCTCGGCCACGTGCCCGATCGACTGCAGGTACTCGCCGGCTTCGATCACGTACTGCGGCTGAGGCACGCTCGCCACGAGCTGGGCGTAGTCGGCGACGGCCGCCGCCTCCTGGCCCAGAGCGGCCTCGGCCTTCGCCTGGCCCTCGAGGAGGTCGGGGTAGCGGGGGTCGACCTGGGTGCCGAGCTGGATCTGGTGCAGGGCCTCGGTGGGGTCACCGCCGGTGAAGGCGAGCTCGGCGAGGTAGTAGCGGCAGAACGCGATGTCCGCCGGGGTGGTGGCCTCGGCGAGGGCCTGGTTCATGAGGTCCCGGGCCTGGTCGGGCTGTCCGGCGAGCTCGTAGACGTACTCGGCGCGGGTGTAGGCGGGGGTGCCCGGGTGCAGGTTCAGCATCTGCTGCACGGCATCGCGGGCGTCGTCGTAGCGGCCGAGCTGGGTGTAGGCGTCGGCCAGGGTCCCGTAGATCGTGGAGTTCTGCGGGTCGAGGGCCCGGGCCTGCTGCGCGAGGGCCAGGGAGTCGGCGAAGCGGTGCTGCGCGGCGCGCAGGGCGGCCTGGCCGGCCAGGGCGGCGGCGTTGCCGGTGGGCGCGATCTGCAGCGAGCGCGCCAGCGCGCCGTCGGCCTTCGGGTAGTACATCGGGTTGACGGTGTTCTTGGCCTCCTGGACGTAGTCCAGGCCCAGCGTCGCCCAGCTGTCGGCGTTGTTCGGGGTGATCTTCAGCTGCGCCTGGATCCCGGCGATGTCGGCGCCCAACGGGTCCGCGGTCGGGGGGCCTTCGGCGGAGGGTCCGGGGGCCGGTGCGGAGTCGTCCTGGTTCACGGCCACACCGACGACCACACCGACGACCACACCGACGACCACGGCGAGGACCGCGACCGTCGCCACGGCGACCGGCCAGCGGCGCCACCATGGCGTGGACGGTCGGCCACCGGTGCCGGTGACCGGAGCTGCGTCGGCGACCGCGGCGGTCCCGGCCGGACCCGGGTCACCCTCGGGGGTCGGTTCGACCGAGGTGCAGGTCTGGTGGTCGTGGTCTGCGAGCATCAGAGCTCAGCTCCCGGTGCCGGTGGGCGGACTGATCACGGTGTGGGCGTTCCAGCCGGTGAACATCAGCGCTCCTGTGGGTCCCGGCGCCGCCGTGGCGCCGGACGCGGCGCCGCTCGGGCTGGTCTCGACCTCGAGGGCGTAGGGGTGGGCGGCGTCGTCGGCCACGTAGAGCGCCCCGGCCCCGTTCCCGGGGGTCAGCTTCACCGCGGGCTGGCCGGCGACGGTGGCCGTTCCGGTGACCGCGGTGGTGTCCCCGGCTTTGATCAGCTGGTCGAACACGGTCTTCTTGTCCAGCTGCGCGATCAGCGGGGCGGCCCGCGGGTCGGTGGCCGGGAGCCGCTCATAGGCGGACGTGGCGCCCGGCGCGGAGAGCCCCTTCACGTACAGGGTCTGGCCGACCCTGATCAGGTCGATGTCCTGTCCGGCGCCGGTGATCCGTTCCCGCCCGTCGCCCGAGGAGGTCAGCACCAGCTCGATGGTGGCGGTCGTCGCGCCGGGGCCGGTGGTGCTGCCGCGCGCGACGGTACCGGCGATCGTCACCGAGTCGGCGGCCTGTGCCGCGGCCTGGGCGTCGGACAGGATCCGTGCGGCCGGTCTGCCCGACTCCGAGCCGCCGCCACCGGCGCAACCCGCGGCCACCACCAGGATCAATGCCGCGCCGGCCACGGCTCGTCGGGTTCGCATCGCGGTTGTGCCTCTCCTCGACCCGGTTGGCGTCAGGTCATGTCGTCGTGATCGGCCCGGCCCGCGCCCCGGGGCGGGGGGCGGGGCCGGACCGATCACGAACTCCGGTGGACGTCGCCTACTTGGTGCCGGCGGTGTTCACGCTCTTGTTGTAGGGCAGCCCGACGTAGGGGAAGTGGTCCCCGAAGCCCTTCGGGTTCACGTCCACCCCGTCGCCCGCCGCGAGCGGGGCGACGATCGTCGGCGGCAGCGTCTGGACCGCACCCTCGAGGGCCTGGACCTCGATGTCGACCACGTCGTCGGTCAGGCGGCGACCGTTCGGGAAGCCCTGCAGGTCACCCCCGAGGACGCCGAGCCGGTTGGGCTTGTCGGACACCGGGACGCCCATGTTCAGGCGCAGTTCCTCCGCCGGCGCGAACTTCTTCGGGTCGACGTCCTTGTTGAGGACCTGCGAGTTGAGGTCCGCCTGGATCGGCGCCTTGCTGCCGTCCAGGGTGGGGGCGTTCGTCGCGATACCGGTCGCGAAGATCTCGACCAGGTCGTTGCGCGGGGTCTTCGGGGCCGGGATGCCGTAGATGGCCTGGATCAGCTGCGGCACCTCCGGCTTGAGCACCCGGCCGATGAACGCCGTGTTGGTGGCGTCCTGCGCCGGCGTGGACCCGTTGAAGGCGTCCTTCATGCCGGCAGCGGACACGACCTCGTTGACCAGCGGGTTGCCCAGGCGCGAGACCTGGACGTACGGGCCGACGGAGATCTTCTTGCCCGGGGTGAGGATCGTCGACTGCTTCTCGGTGTCGCTCCAGACCCCGATGACCGGGTTCTTGGTCGCGTCGCCGTTGAGCGCCAGGTAGTCCTTCGGGACCTGGATCGACAGGGTGTTGACGTTGTAGCCCTTGAGCGTGTCCTGCCCGGCCTCGGACAGGTTGCCGCCGTAGAGCAGGTCGAACACGCGCAGGTCGAGGAAGAACGAGTCCGCGGCCTGGCCGGCGAACACCTTGCCGCTGTTGCCGGGCAGGGTGGAGATCGCCTGGCTGCGCAGCGTGCCGTAGTCGGGCATGCCGGCGGGGCCGGTGTCCGACGGCGCGACCGGAGCGTCCTTGAGCAGGGTCTTGACGTCGTGACCGTTGCGGATCTCGGTCAGGTCGTAGGTCTGGCGGAACAGCAGGTTCGGGTCGTCCAGGCTGGTGACCGGGCCGTTGTTGTAGAGGAACGTCTTGTTCCCCCGCAGGTCCTGGGTCTTGAACTGCCAGCGGAACGTCATGTCCGGCTTGCCGTTGCCGTCACTGTCGACGTTGATGTCGTAGTGCGCGTTGGTGGCCCACGGGTAGAAGTTCGGGCCACCGTTCGGCTCCTCGAACGGGTACCAGTTCGCCGACAGCGTCACGGTGTCGGGCTTGTCCGGGCTGGTGAAGGCGTAGACGTCGGTGTTGTCCACCGGCGGGTCCGACGCGATGAGGGGGGCCTCGCGGTGCGACGACGCCGATGCCACACCGGGAGCGAGCCCGGCGAGCGCGGCGGCGGCGATCACCACACCGACGGTGGCCATCGATACCGTCGCCCGGCGGCGCGGGCGCCGACCGGGAACAGGGGGAGCGGACATGCGATTCCTCTCGAGACGCCTGAAAACAGACATTCAGGCGATACCGGATTAAACGGCGTGATGACCCGAACGATTCCGTCGCTGTGCCTGCCCCTGCACGGCGGCGCCCTCGAATCGCATTCGGGTCACGCTGGTCATGACGACGCTCCGGGGGATTGGTTGCGGCCGGGAAGTGTCGGTGCGGCGACCGGCCGCGGATCACGGTCCGACGGTCGGAATGTGTGCAGCAAGTTCGTCAACGTCATTCGGGAAATGGCGCGAACTTTATTCACGACTGCCCTGGAGATGTGTCAGAGACTTTGTGAACGGGGCTCTGCCCGGGTTCTGACCTGCACGCTACGTGAACAGGAGTGCGCCCACGTGCGCCGCTCCGTCCTCCTTCGGAGGAACGGCGGCACGTTCTCCGTCGGTATTCACCTGATGCGACGAAGGCCGCCAGTGGTGCGGGAACCGAATGTCCGGCCGAAATGCATGAAGCACCTCGGCCGCCGGAGCGACATCGATGCGCACAACTCCGCCGATTCAGGTGGACAAAAAGGACATGGTCCAGCTGCGGAGCTGGGCTGAATCGCGAACCGAGCGCAGGTTGGCTCAGCGCGCACGGATTGTCCTGCTGTCGGCCGGCGGGCTCGGGCCCACCGCGATCGCCCGGGAGCTGAGCTGTACCCGGCAGACGGTCGTGAGCTGGCGGGAGCGCTACCGGACCCTCGGCCTCACGGGTCTCGTGGACGCGCCGCGCTCGGGCCGCCCGACCTCGGTGAGCTCGGCCGACATCCTGCTGCGGACGCTGTGCCCGCCACCACTGGGCTTCCAGCGCTGGTCGTCGCGGCTCCTCGGGGCGGAGCTCGGGATCAGCAACGCCTCCGTCGCGAGCGCCTGGCGAGCCTGGGGCATCCGGCCGACACGGCACGGAGGGATGCGCCTGGCCACCGACCCGGTGCTCGACGTCGACGTGGCGCGGGTGCTGGGCCTGTACGTCGCCGCCGGGGTCGGCGCGTTGGCGATCGAGTGCGGGCCCCCCGTCCCCGGTGACCGGGCACCGGTGGCGCGGCGCCCCGACGTCGGGGATCTCGGCGTCGGCGATGCCCGCGTCGGGGATCTCGGTGACGGCAGTCTCGCCGACGTCGGGGACGGCGCCATCGCCTTCCTGAGGTCGATCCCCTCCGGTGGCGCGCCACACCCGCAGGCGATCATCGTCGCGGGCGCAACCCCGTGGTGGCTCCCGGACGACGAGCACCGCTCCGCGATCCACGTGGCGGGTTCCTACCGCTCCTGGTCACGGCTGGTTCGCGTGGCGTGTCTGATGGCCGGTGCCCGTCCGCGCGGAGCCGCCTCGGTCGGCGCGCTGTGCGCCGCGCTCCGCTGTCGCGATCCGGATGCGGCGTTCTCCTGGTCGGTCGGGTAGGTGACGTCCGGGGCGTCGCGGCTGGTCGGCTGGTGTCGACCCGGCCAGTTCGGCACCGGCGATGGCGTCCACGTCGATCGCATCCGGGCCGAACGCCATGCGGATCGTGCGGGCGTAGGCGTAGGAGAACGCCAGGGGCGTGTCGTCGCGGAGCAACGCCTGCATCTGCTGGACACGGTCCATGATCATTCTCCTGTTACCGGGAACCGTGCGCCAGCGCCCGCACCACCAGGCGCGGGGCGAGCAGGGCGGAGGAGCGGTCGGTCAGGTTGGCGACGCGCAGGAACGCCCGCGCCACCTGCGGATCGTGGTGGGCGGCGAGCTGGACGCGGCGGACGTAGTCGTCGAGCAGGCGGGTGCGGACCGGGCGCCGACCGTCCACCTCGGGCATGGCCAGGTCCGAGCGGGTCGCGACGCCCCAGGCGGACGCACAGACCTTGGCGGTGGCCCGGTGGAAGGCGCGCGCGTCCACGGACCCGGCGAGGTGCTCGCGCAGGATCCGCACCTGCTGTGCCGCGAGGGTCATGCCCTGCGCGTAGAGCGGGTTGAGGCTGCACACCGCGTCGCCCACGGCGAGCAGACCGGCCGGCATCCGGATCTGGTCGTAGCGGCGCCACCGGGAGCCGCGGAACCGGTAGGGCACGGGGTCGGTGAGCGGTTCGGCGTCGGCGATCACCGCGGCGATGTCGGGGGCGGGCAGCGTGGCGGCCCAGGCCGTGAAGCCGGCGGGGTCGGTCGGGGGGTGGTCGCCGAGCATCCCGGCCAGCGTCACCAGCCAGCGGTCGCCCTCGACGGCCACGCAACCGCCGCCGCGGAACCGCGGCACCGTCGAGACGGTGACGCCGGAGAACGCGGTACCGGGCCCGCGGCGATACAACCGGGTGGCGTAGCCGAGGTCGACGTCCACCCGGTGCTCGGGCGGGGTGCGGTGGCCCAGCCGGGCGAGCCACGACGGCAGCCGGGACGCGCGGCCCGACGCGTCGACGACGAGATCGGCCGGGACGGTGCCGTCGCGCAGCACGACACCCCCGACGCCGTCGGGCCCGCGTTCCAGCAGCCCGGTCGCGGTGGCGTAGGTCAGCGAGACGCCCGGGAACGTGAGCGTCCGGGCCCGCAGCGCGGCCTCGAGGAACGGCCGCGTGACGAGCACCGACCGCATGCCGGTGGCGTCACCGGCGAGGCGGCGCCCGTGGATGTACCAGCGGGTGTCACGCAGCGGCTCCACGCTCGGGGCGCCCTTCGCGGCGAGCTCGTCGACGATGCCGGGGTGCAGTTCCTCCAGCAGCCGGCGGCCGCCGTCGAGCAGGCCGTGCAGGTGCCCGCCCTGCGGTGCTCCGCGCCGGGGTACCGCTCCCGGGCTGTCGTCGCGCTCGACGATCGTCACCTCGTCGTAGGTGTCGGCGAGCACCCGCGCGGCGAGAAGCCCGGCGATGCCCGCGCCCAGGACCACGGCGTGCGTCATGCGTAGAGCTCCTCGATCTCGGTGCGGAACGCGTGGGCGATCGCGGCCCGGCGCAGCTTGAGCGTGGGTGTGAGGTGGCCGGCCGCGACCGAGAAGTCGCTGCGCAGCAACGCCCAGCGACGGATCGACTCGGCGCGGGACACCTGCGCGTTGGCGGCCGCGACCGCGTCGGCGATCCCGGGGTCGGCCGGGTCCGTCCCGGGCTCGGGCACGATCAGCGCCGTGACGTAGGGGCGGTCGTCGGCCACCACCATCGCGTTGGCGACGAGCGGGTGCAGCCGCAACCGGTCCTCCAGCGGGGCGGGGGCGACGTTCTTGCCACCGGTGGTCACGAGGATCTCCTTGCGGCGCCCGGTGATCCGCACCGTGCCGTCCGCCTCGATCTCGGCGAGGTCGCCGGTGTGCAGCCAGCCGTCGGGGGAGCCCTTCGGGTCGGGCCAGTAGCCGGGGGAGACCTGCCGGCCGCGCAGCAGCAGCTCCCCGTCGGGTGCGACGGCGGCCACGGTACCCGGCAGCGGGCGGCCCACCGTGGTGAAGCGGTTGGTGGACGGCACGTTGAGGGTGGCGGCGGTGGCCGACTCGGTGAGCCCGTAGGCGTGCAGGACCGTCACGCCCTGGTCGGCGAAGAACTCTCCGACGACGGGGTCGAGCCGCGCCCCGCCGCAGATGACGTGGCGCAGAGCGGTGCCGAGCAGGGGATGGCGGCCCGTCCCGTTGCCGGACATGCCCTTGCGCAATTTCTCCAGCGCGTACGGCACCACGGCGAGCCAGGTCGGCTCGAACGAGGCCAGGTACCGCGGGAGGTCGGCGACGTTCGGCAGCAGCCCGGTGCGCGAGCCGCTGTACAGCGCGCCCTGCAGCACCGTGCGCCCGAAGACGTGCGACAGCGGCAGCACGACGAGCGTGGCGGGCCGCTGCACCTGCGCGAACATCTCGGTGCTCTGCTCCACCACCGCGGCCGCGGCGGCGAACATGTTCCGGTGGGTCAGCACGCAGCCCTTCTGGGGGCCCGTGGTGCCGCTGGTGTAGACGAGGCTCGCGATGTCGTCGGCGCGGACGGCGGCCCGACGCGCGGCGGTGTCGGCCGTGGCCTCCCAGCCGGGGCCGCCGTCGAGCAGGCCGGTGAGCGACCAGGCCGGCACCTCGGGCACGTCGTCCTCGCGCCCGTCCTCGGCCAGGCACGCGACGGCACCCGAGTCGCGCAGCACGTGGCTCATCTGCGCCGTCGACGACGTGGGGAACAGCGGCACGAGAATCACCCCGACCGCCGCGGCGGCCATGTCGGCCACCGCCCAGGCGTAGCTGTTGCGGCCCAGCACCGCGAGCCGGTCCCCGGCCCCGACGCCGCGACCCACCAGCCGGGCCGCCGCCACCTCGATGTCGGCGGCGAGCTCGGTCCAGGTGCGGTCCGTCCAGCCGTCGCCGTCCGGCCAGGACAGGGCGACGCCGTGCGGGTCCCGGGCGAGCCCCACGTCGACGATGTGGTGCAGGCCCTGGTCGTCGGCGAGATCGGGGCCGTCGGGGAGGTGGGTGTCCATGCTCAGATGCCGAGCAGCTCAGGGGCGGTCGCCAGCTCGCGCAGGCGCTCGATGGGGGCCTCGACGAGCTTGCGGCGGCTCAGGTCGAGCAGCCCGGCCACGCTGGTGACCTCGGCCGAGAGCACGCCGTCGCCGCGGTGGATGGGCTGGGAGACGCGCGCGGTCTTGCCCGTGCCCCACTCGAACTCGCAGCCGATCTCCGCCTCGTCGCCGAAGCGCAGCTCCTTGCGGTAGACCAGGGTCGTCTCCATCATGATCGGCATGACGCCGGCCTGCAGCAGCGTCTGCACGTCGAGGCCGGCCGCGGCCATCCGCTCCCAGCGGGCGTGCTCGGCGTACTGCATGTAGACGGTGTGGGCGATGTGGCCCAGCGCGTCGATCTCGTAGCCGCGCACGACCACGTGGGTGGTCGTCCTGAGGGTGGCGGTCATCGGGTTCCTCCGGTGGTTCGGCAGCTCTCGACGAACCGGATCAGCTCGTCGACGGCGTCGGTGCGGTGATCGACGGCTCGGTCGACCACGGCGATCAGGTGCTCGTAGGCGTCGGTGTGGTCGTAGCGGGCCACGTCGGCGATGCGCAGGGCCCAGCGCCAGTAGCCGCGGATGTCGGCCAGCGGCATCCGGAAGTCGGCGATCACGTCGCGGATCGGGCCGGCCACGGTGTCGCCGTAGGCGCGCAGGTAGCGGGAGACGACGTCGGCGAAGAACGTGAAGTGCCGGGCCTCGTCGCGGGCCAGCTTCGTCAGCAGGTCGGTGAGCACCGGGTCGGTGACGTCGGCGCGCAGCTGGCGGTAGTAGATCTGGGTGGCCTTCTCCTGCACCAGCGCGTAGGCGAAGAACTGGACCGGGTGCGTGTAGCCGTCGAGGCCGAACGGCTGGCGGCCGTAGCCGGCGAGGTCGGTGCGGAGCTCGTCGCGTCCCCGCATGCCGGACGCCCGCTGGTAGCGGGCCAGCGCTCGGGCGTGCGTGTCCTCCTCGGCCGCCCAGCGGACGGTGAAGTGGTAGAGCTCGCGGTGGTGGGTGAACACGGCCGGGTCCACGCTCCCGTCGACCGGGAAGTGCGTGCGGTAGACATCGAAGTAGCCGGGCAGGTGGTCCTCGATCACCGTCACGAACTCCACCGCGGAGCGCTGGCCGTCGGTGAGGTGGTCGGCGTCGGCGGCCGCCCAGTCGAGGCTGCGCTCGGCGTCCCACCGGCGTTCGGGGGGCAGGGCGGCGAGGAAGGTGTCGACGGCCTGCGCCAGCTCGTCGGTGCTGATGAGGGCACTCATCGGGCGTTGCGCAGTGTCAGGCCGTAGTGCTTGGTGGTGTAGCCCCAGCCGGCGTTGGCGATCTCCAGGTAGTGGGTGAGCTGGTCGGCGAGCCCGTCCTGCAGCTCGTCGAGCCGCTCCCGTGAGGTCTCCACGTTCCCGATCCAGGCCTCGATCGTGCGGCGGTAGTGGTCGGTGAGGTCGTCCACCGTCTCGACGGAGAACCCGGCCGTCTCCGCCGCGGCCACCAGCTCCGACAGCGGCCGCAGCCGCCCGTTGCCGAAGATCGCGTTGCGGACGAAGGCGGTGCCGGGGCGGGCGTCGAACTCGGCCTGGATCGCGCCGTTGCGGAAGCAGCTCTCGGACACGTAGAAGCGGGCGTCCTTGCGCAGCAACCGCCTGGTGCGGGCGAACACCGCGGGCAGGTCCGGCATGTGGATCACCGAGCCGAGGGCCGCGCCCGCCTCGAACGTGCCGGCGGGCGCGTCGAAGCGCTCGAACATCCCGCAGTGGACGTCCACCCGCTCCGCGAGTCCGCGGGCGCGTGCCGTCGCCTCGATGTGGTCGCGCTGGCGCGGGGCCGGTGTCACGCCGGTGACGCGGCAGTCGTAGCGGCCGGCGAGGAACAGCGTGAGTGCGCCCCAGCCGCAGCCGATGTCGAGCACGCGCTCGCCGTCGTCGACGCCCATGCGGCCGGCGACGAAGCGCAGCTTGTGGCGCTGGGCGGTGGCGAGGTCGTCGGTGTCGGACAGGTAGAGCCCCGAGCTGTACTTGCGCATCGGGTCGAGGAACTGCTCGAAGACGGCCGGGTCGAGGTCGTAGTGCTGGTTGGTCTCCGGAATCACGGTGGCCGTCATGACCCCACCGCGGCCGCGACGACCGTCGCCACCTGCTCCACGGTGCTCACGCCGAAGACGTCCTCGTCGTCGAGCTCGACGTCGTAGCGCTGCTCGATCCTGGCGATGATCCGCAGCACCTTGATGGAGTCGGCGCCCTCGACGGTGCGCAGGTCGGTGTCGGGTCGCAGGTCCGCGACGTCGGCGCCGAGCACGTCGGCGACGATCTCGATGACGGAGGTGGTGATCTCAGTGGTTGCCCTGGTCATGGCCATGGCCGGTCCTCTCGAGGGGTGATCGGGAGCCCGGCGCCGTCGGCGGGCACGGGGACGTAGGAGGCGGTGGCGGTGGCGAGCACCGCGCCGTGGGCGTCGCGGATCTCGGCCCGGCCGGAGTAGGGACCCGTCCCGTCGACGGTGGCGTGGCAGCTGTGGTGCCCGCCGATCCCGATCACGCCGACGTAGCGCATCCGCATCGACGTCGTGACGGCCGGACGCCCGTGGCGCAGCACCACGAGGTTGCCCATCACCTCGTCGCAGATCAGGGCGACGATCCCGCCGTGCAGCACGCCGGGGTAGGACTCGTAGCGGCGGTCCAGGCAGAACGCGGCGGAGATGCCGTCACCGTCGGGGACGAAGGTCAGGCCGAGACCGACGGGGTTGGCGGGGGAGCAGCCGAAGCAGTGGCCGTCGGTGCGGTCGGCCCAGGGGAGGGCCAGCGCGGGTGCGGTCACGCCATCGTCCCGGCGAGCGCCCGACGGACCTTGCCGTTGGTGGAGAGGTCCAGGTCGGTGAGGCTGCCGAACGTCTTGCGGATCTTGCCCTGCAGCTCGTCGAGCTCGCCGGAGGCGGCCATCTGGTCGAGGAACATCTGGAAGCCGGTGTCGATGGTCTCGTGGCCCTCCAGGGCGTCGAGACCGGACTTGAACACGCTGACGGGGTGCCGGATCGTGTCGGTGGAGGTGTAGAAGTACAGCGTCTCCAGCACCGAGCCGAGCTCCCCGGGATGCGCGGCGAGCCGGGCCGCGGCGAAGTGGCGGAACTCCCGGGCGTGGCTCGCCTCGTCGCGGCTGGCCCGCAGCAGCAGGTCGGCGAGCACCGGCTCCTGCACCCACGCCGCCGTCGAGCGGTAGATGTGGTTCACCGTGAGCTCGGAGATGATGTTGGTGGCGAGCGTCGCGGACGGGGTGCTGCCGGGGTCGTAGGGGGCGCGCATCGCGGCCACCGCCCGGTGGTCGACGGTCTCGCCGACGGCCTGCAGCCACGAGGTGAACGCGTAGTGGTGCTGCACCTCCTGCTGGCCCCAGATCACCGCGAAAGCGGAGAAGTCGTAGTCGTCGACGAACTCGTTCAGGAATCCGTGCACCGCGGCGATCACATTGGACTCGCCCATCACCGCGCTTTTCACGAGTGTGACGTATTCGGGCCGCACACGGGCCGGATCGATGTCGGAGAGGGTCAGATCGGCCAGTCGCCAGTGGCTGCGGTCGTAGTGCCGGAAGACCTCCAGACTGTGCATGTCGGTCATGTCCGGGGCACCTAGGATGTGTGCAGTCATCTGTTCACCCTGTCGTTGTCGCGAATTCGGCCGGCCATGTCGAGGCGACGCAGTTTTCCGCTGGAGGTGCGCGGAATGGTGCGGGGGGAGACGAGGTGGACGGTCACGCCCGGAAGGTCGGCACGGGCGGCCACGGCAGCGCGGATCCGGGCGACCAGCGCGGCCCGGTCGTCGCCGGTGGCGGTCGTCTCGGCCACCAGGACGACGCGCTCGGGATCGTCCTGCGCTACGGCCACGCACCGTCCCTTGTGGACCCCATCGACGTCGCGGGCGGCGTCCTCCACGTCGAGCGGGTACACGTTGCGCCCGGCCACGGTGATCATCTCCTTGAGGCGGCCGGTGAAGAACAGCTCGCCGTCGCGGAGGTAGCCCAGGTCGCCGCTGCGCATCCAGCCGTCGTCGGTGAAGAGGGGTTCGCCGCCGAGGTAGCCGCTGGTCGCCATGGCGCCGCGGAGCTGGACCTCGCCGACGACGCCGTCGGACTCGCCTGCGCCGATCCGCACCTCCATGCCTGGCACGGCGCGGCCGAGGCCCACGAGCCCGCGGGTCGTGCCGGGCACCGCCCGGCCCGTGACGGCGAGCTCCTCCCGGTCCACCCATTCCATGACGGGCGCCCGGCCGGACGGCGGCAGCGTGGCCACCAGCGTCACCTCGGCCATGCCGTAGGCGGGCACCATCGTCGCGGGCCGGAAGCCGGCGGGCGCGAAGCGCTCGAGGAACGCCGCCACCGACGCCGGCTGCACGGCCTCGGCGCCGTTGAACGCCACCCGCCACGCGGAGAGGTCGTAACCGGCGATCCGCTCGGGTGGGACCGCGTCGAGCAGGGCGTCGTAGCCGAAGTTCGGCATCGTCGAGATGGTGCCTCTGACCTGCGCGAACGCCTCCAGCCAGCGGGCGGGACGACGGACGAAACCGGCGGGGGACCACAGGTGCAGGGGGATACCGCGGAAGAGTCCCGTCACCGCCCCGAACAGGCCCATGTCGTGGAAGAGTGGCAGCCAGGAGCCGTGCACGTCGTCCGGGCCCAGGTGGATGGCCTCGGTGATCGAGCGGGCGCAGTGCCACACGTTGGCGTGGGTGAGCACCACACCCTTGGGGGCGGCGGTGCTGCCTGAGGTGAACTGCACGATGGCGGCGGCGGTCACCGCGACGTCGGGGTCCGGGGTGGGTGCCTCAGCCAGCAGGTCCGCCCCGTCCAGGTCTGCACTGTCGACGATCTCCGGCCCGAGCGCCCCCAGTGCCGGTGCGATCCGGGCGGCGATGCGGTGCGACACCACGATGTGGCTCATGCCGGCCGCGGTGACGATGCGCTGGATACGCGCGGCGTAGTCGGCGAGGTCGGTGCCCAGCGGCAGGGCGAGCGGCGCGGCGGCCGCCCCGGCCCGGACGATGCCGAACAGCGACTGCAGGAACTCCGGGGCGTTGGGCGACAGGACACCGACCCGGTCACCCGGCCGCACACCGCGGTGTGCCAGCGCGGCGGCCATCGACCGGGAGCCGGCGGCCAGCGCGTCGTAGCGCAGTGTCGCGTCCTCGTCGGGGAACCTGATCAGCTGGTCCGGGTGCTGTACGGCGACGAGATCGAGCGCCGCGTGCAGCGTCATCGGCTCGGTGCGGGCGGGATCGCACGGGGTCGTCATCTCGTCCTCTCCCTTTGTCACGTCGTCGAGCACACGGGATTTACCGGTTTCGGTCAAGATGGATCGGAGCGCGATTATCGAGCTATTGTCAAGCCGAATCGCAGAATCGTTGGGTGCGGAGATTTCACGTCTGATTCATGAATCGGACCGCCATTGGTGGTGGTCGCGGGAGAGTCTCACGGCATGACCGCCGGAACAGCACCCCTCGTCTTCGACGCCTTCGCGCCAGAACACCGGGCCGATCCCTATCCTCGTTATGCCAGGATCCGTGAGGCCGTACCATTTCTCGACAGCGGATTCGGTGTGGAGTTCATCACGAGGCACGCCGAGGCGTCGCAGGTGCTCAGCGAGACGCTGTGGAGCCACCGCGACGAGGCCTCGCTGTTCCACCCCGACGCCGACCGGTCCAAGCTGCCCACCTCGTTCCTGTGGATGGACCCGCCCGACCACACGCGGCTGCGCAGCCTGGTGAGCAAGGCGTTCACGCCCAAGCGGGTGCTGGACCTCGAGCCGCGCATCACCCAGCTCGTCACCGGGATCCTCGACGTGGCCCGCTCCAGCGGCGAGATCGAGGCCATCGAGGCCATCGCCTACCCGCTGCCGCTGATCGTGGTGTGCGAGCTGATCGGCGTGCCCGAGGAGGACTGGGCGATGGTCCACCGGATCGGACCGCACCTCGCCCGCGGGTTCGACCCCGACCGGGTGCTGTCGCCCGCGGAGCGTCAGGCCCGCGACGACGCCACCATGGAGCTGATCGCCTACTTCCGTGACCTCATCGCGAAGCGGCGCACCGACCCCTGCGACGACGTCGCCAGCGCGCTCGGCGCCGTGCACGAGCGCGGCGACACGCTGTCGGAGTACGAGATGCTCACCGTCTGCATCACGCTGCTCATCGCCGGCCACGAGACCACCGTCAACATGGTCGGCAACGGGCTGCTCGCCTTCCTGCGCCATCCCGGGCAGCTCGACCTGATCCGCGAGTGCCCCGAGCTCGCCGGGCCTGCCGTCGACGAGGTGCTGCGCTACGACTCCGCAGTACACATGACCACGCGCACCGCCCGCCGCGACCTGGTGGTGGGTGACCGCACGTTCGCGGCGGGCTCGAGCGTCTGCGTGCTCGTCGGGTCGGCCAACCGTGATCCCCGCGCGTTCGAGAACCCGGACACGTTCGACGTCACGCGCTACGCGAGTGGCCGCCCGACCCCGCGGCACCTCGGCTTCGCGCTGGGCATCCACTACTGCATGGGTGCCGCGCTCGCGCGGATCGAGGGCGAGATCCTGTGGCGGGAGCTGGCCCGGCGCGTGCGGGTGCTGGAGCCGGCGGGCGACCCGGTCTACCGCCCCAACCTGCTGATCCGCGGCCTGAAGTCCCTCCCGCTGCGCCTGGTCTGAACCCGCCCCACCCGCCACATGGTCACGTGTGGCTGCCGATCCGAGGTCGGGAACAGCTACACGTGACCATGAGGCGGTAGGTGGGGTCGTCAGGGGTGTGTGGCGGCGTGCATCGCCTCGGTCAGCGCCCGCTCATCGGTGTCCATCAGGAGTTCGGACGCGTCGAGGGGTTCTGCCGCTGCCACTACCGCGTCCGCGTGGACGTCCACCCGCGTCAGCGCCGCGCCGGCGCGGCCGCGGGCCCGGCCCGCCGGGGAGAGCAGCTCGGCGCGGTGGGCCGTGGCCGGGCCGATCCAGACGGGGATCCCGGCCAGGGCCGAGGCTCCGGTGTGGTGGGCGTGGCCGCACAGGATCATGCGGACGTCGGTGCCGGTGAGGACGGCCGCGAGGTCGCGCGGGTTCTGCAGGTCGACGCCCCGCATCGGCGCGAACGCGGTGGGCACGGGCGGGTGGTGCAGCACCAGCACGGTGCCCAGTGGTGCGGGTTCGGCGAGCTCGGCCGCGAGCCACGCCAGCTGGTCGGACGTGAGCAGGCCCTGGGGGCGGCCGGGCACCGTGCTGTCCAGGACGACGAGGCGCAGCCCACCGACGCGCACCACGTGGTCGTAGGGCTCGCCGCCCGAGCCGTCCAGCAGCTCCCGCCGGAACGCCGCGCGCTCGTCGTGGTTGCCCATCGCGTAGACGAGCGGGGCCCCGATCCGCTCCGCCATCGGCTCGACGACGGCCCGCAGCGCGCGGTAGGCGGCCGGGTCGCCGGAGTCGGTGAGGTCGCCCGAGAGCACGAGCGCGGCGACGGGCAGCCCCGATCCGAGCACGACGTCGAGGGCGTAGCGAACGGTGGAGAGCCGGCCGGGGTGGTCGACGTCGATGTGCAGGTCCGACAGCTGGATGAGCGTCACTCCGGTCACTTGAGACCGGACCTCACGAAGCCGTTCACGATCTGCTTCTGCAGCACCAGGTACAGCAGCAGCACGGGGAGACACGCCATGCCGGCCGTCGCCATCATCGGGCCCCAGTCGTTGCCCTCGCTGCCCATGAAGCTGCGCAGCCCCAGCTGCAGCACGGCGTTGGAGCGCTGCAGCACGAGCGCGGGCCAGAAGTACTCGTTCCACGCGTTGACGAACAGCAGGATCCCCAGCGCGGCCAGGGCGGGCCGCAGGTTGGGCACGACGACCGTCCAGAGCGTGGCCCACGAGCCGCGCCCGTCGAGCCGTGCGGCCTCCAGCAGCTCGGTGGGGAAGCCCTGCATGTGCTGGCGCAGCAGGATCACCCCGAGCGCCGAGCAGAGCGACGGCAGAACGACACCGGCGATCGTGTTGAGCACACCGAGCTGCGACAGGAGCGCGTAGTTGGGGATCATCGTCACCTGGAACGGCACCAGCCACGTCGCCACGAACACCAGGTACAGCAGCTGCTTGCCGCGGAACTCCCACGCCGCGAACGCGTAGCCGGCCAGCAGCCCGGTGAGGAGCTGGCCCAGCGCGATCCCGACCGCCATCACGGTGGTGTTCAGCAGCAGCCCGCCGATGTCGAGCACCTGGAACGCCGTGGCGTAGTTCGCGCCCGAGAGTGGCCACGGGAACGGTGAGAGCGAGTAGATGTCCTCCGGTGCACGGAACGACGTGGCGTAGAGCCAGTAGATCGGGAAGATGCAAACCACCCCGAGCACGGCGAGCGCGGCGTGCCCGAGGACCGGGCGGCGGGTCTCGCCCACGGACAGCACAGCGGTCATGGCTCTGCTAGTTGTCATGAATGGACACCTTCTCCGAGAGCCAGACCAACCCGCCCGCGATGACGCCGAAGCCGAGGAAGAAGATCACGCCGGCGGCGGCGCCGAGCCCGGCGTCGAAGCTGTGGAAGCCGTAGTCCCACAGCAGGTAGTAGACGTTGGTGGTGGCGCCGGCCGGGCCGCCGTGGGTGAGCGTGTCGATCAGCGGGAAGCTCCACTGCGCGGCCAGCAGCACCGTCATGAGCAGCAGGAACACCAGCGTCGGCGACAGCATCGGCAGCGTGATCCAGCGGGTGATCTGCCCGCGGGTGGCGCCGTCGAGCGCAGCGGCCTCGGCGTAGTCGTCGGTGATCCCGGCCAGCCCCGCGGCCACGACGAGCACCGCGAAGCCGAGCACGTGCCACCCCGTGATCACGATGATCGCCAGCTGCGCGGGACCGGGTTCCTGCAGCCAGTTGACGGTGGTGCCCAGGATCTGGTTGACCGCACCGGAGCGCGGGTCGAGCAGCCACTGCCACACCGCCGCCCCCGCGACGGGCGCCACGAGCAGCGGTGCGAACACGAGTCCCTGGTAGACGGTGGCGGCCCGGCCCCGGACGCGCCGCGCCAGCAGCCCGACCACCACCGGCACCACGATCGTGAACGGCAGCAGCCCCAGGATGAGCACAGCGGTGCGGCCCAGGGCGGAGCCGAAGTCGGGGAGGGTGAACAGCCGCTCGTAGTTGGCCAGGCCGACCGGGCGCGCGGGTGAGGTGGGCAGCAGGTTCCAGGACACGAACGAGATCTGGAACGTCTGCGTCAGCGGCCGGTAGACCCAGACGGCGAGCAGGGCCAGACCCGGCAGCAGGTAGAGGTAGGGGACGAGCGCCCCGACGCGGCGCGGCCGGGGCGACCGCACCGCCGTCGCGTCGACGATCGGTGGCGCCTCGTGAGGAGCCAGCGTGGCGAGCACGGATCAGCCGCCCGCCGTCAGCAGGGGAGCGCCCTGCTGTGCGGCCGTGGTGAGCGTGGCCTGGGCGGGGGCGCCCTGCAGCACCACGTTCTCGACGGCCTTCATCATGCCGTCGCGGACCTGCAGGTAGTCGGTGCCGGGGAAGGACACCCAGGGCTCCATCGCGTTCAGCTGCGCGATGTTCGTCTTCACCAGCGGGTTCTTCGCGGCCCAGGCGGCGAGGCTGTTCGGGGGGTCGACCAGTCCGGTGCGCAGCGGGATGTAACCGATCTTGCTCGAGATCATGGTGTAGGCCTGGTCGCTGGTCAGGAACTGGATCAGCTCCCACGCGGCGCGCTGCTTGGCCGGGTCCTTCGACAGGACGAACAGCGCGGCGCCGGAGTTGGTGGGCACCACGGGCTTCCCGGCGAACGCGGGGGTGCCGGTGCCCTGCAGCTCCCAGCCGGCCTTCGCGCCCTTCGCGAACGTGCCCTGCAGCGCGCTGGACTCGAGGATCATGCCCATGTCACCTCGGCCGAAGGTCTCCACAGCCTGCTGCTGGGTGAGCTTCGGCGACGCGCCCGAGGTCACCAGGTCCTGCAGCATCGAGATCGCGCCGACGGCGGGGGCGTCGGCGTAGGTCAGGGTCTTCTTGTCGTCGGAGATCACGTGCCCGCCGTTGGAGCGCACCACGCTCTGCAGGCACCAGTCCTTGGCAGACTGGGTGACGCAGTCGACGTAGGCGCCATCCTTGCCGGTCTTCTGCGCAATGGCCAGGCCGGCGGCCTTGACCTCGTCCCAGGTGGTCGGGGGCTTGGCCGGATCGAGCCCGGCCTGCTTGAACAGGGTGGCGTTGATGAACAGCACCGGGGTGGAGAACACGAACGGCACGCCGTAGGTCTTGCCGTTCAGGTCGCCGAGCGTGGCGGCCTTGGGGGCGAACGGGTGGGCGCCGCCGAAGTTGGCCTGCACCGCGTCGCGGCCGACCAGGTCGTCGAGCGGCTTGGCCCCGAGCTGGTTGACGGCGAAGTCGAGGTCGGAGAAGCCGAGCTGGGCCACGTCGGGCGGGTTGCCCGTCGCCAGCTGCGCCTGCACGCTCGACACCGAATCGGAGGCCGGGTTCGAACTCGAGCCCTGCGGCTTCTGGCCGGTGACGGTGATGTTCGGGTGCTGCTTCCGGAACTCGCCCAGCAGCTCGGTGAACGTGTCGGACCAGGCGCCGGCCTGGCCGAAGTTGTAGCTCTCCAGGGTGATGGACACCTTCTGGTCGGGGGTGAGCCCGGGGGCGAAGGACGTGGCAGCGGAGTCGCTCGCGGCACCGCCGACGCCGCAGCCGGCGAGCAGCAGGGCGGCGGTGGACACCAGGGCGAGTGTTCTCTTCACGGGTGGGGCCTCTCAGCTCTGAACTGCGGTGACGGGGGTGGGGGTGCGGACGAGCCGCCGTCCGCTCCCCGGGTCGAAGAGGTGGACGTGTTCGGGATCGGTCGTGAGCCCGACGGAATCCCCGGCGGCGAGGCCGAGTGGGCGGGGGCCCCGGACGGTGAGCCGGGCCTCGCCGACGAGGCAGTGCGCGACCTCCTCGCTGCCGAGGTTCTCCACCAGCCGCACGACGCCGCGCAGCGGTGCCGTCGACGGGGCGACGAGCGCGAGGTGTTCGGCGCGCACGCCGACCAGGACCTGGCGGGCCCCGTCCTCGGGATCACCGGGCCCCACCGGCAGGTCGACGCCCTCGGCACGCGCATACAGCCCGCCGTCGACGAGGTCGAGCCGCGCGGAGAGCAAGCCCATCGCGGGTGAGCCGATGAACCCGGCGACGAACGTGGTGGCCGGGGCGTCGTAGACCTCCGACGGCGTGCCCACCTGCTCCAGCCGGCCCCGGTTGAGGACGGCGATGCGGGTGGCCATCGTCATGGCCTCGACCTGGTCGTGGGTGACGTGCACGAACGTCGACCCGAGGCGGCGGTGCAGCTCGGTGAGCTCCGCGCGGGTGGCGGTGCGCAGCGTGGCGTCGAGGTTGGACAGCGGCTCGTCGAGCAGGAACGCGCCGGGATCACGGACGAGCGCGCGGGCCAGTGCGACGCGCTGGCGCTGGCCGCCCGACAGCTCCCGGGGGCGGCGCGTGAGCAGCTCGCCCAGGCCCAGGACGCGGGTGACGGTCTCGACCCGGCTGTCGATCTCGGTACGTGGCCGGCGCCGGGCGCGGAGCGGGAAGCCGATGTTGCGGGCCACGGTCAGGTGCGGGTAGAGCGCGTAGCTCTGGAAGACCATGGCGAGGTCGCGGTCGCGCGGCGGGATGTGGGTGATGTCGCGGCCGTCGAGCAGGATCCGCCCGTCGGAGGGCGGGGTGAGGCCCGCGATCATCCGCAGCAGGGTCGACTTGCCGCAGCCGCTGGGCCCCAGCAGCACGAGGAAGTCGCCGTCGGGGATGTCGATCCCGACGTGGTCGACGGCGGTGACCTGCCCGAAACGGCGGGTCAGGCCCTCGATCTGGATTCGGCTCACGTGGATCGGATCCCCTTCGGTGGATGACGGGCGGGATCGGAACACCCGTCGATGGAGTGGAGATGAACCGCGGCGTACCGGCAGTGCGGAGAAATGCCGTGGCGTGCCCGGTGAGCTGCGCCGATAGGCATCGGCAATCGGCTCACAGGTCCAGCTCGAGTACGGGGTCGAGCGACCGCGAGACGCAGACCATCATCGTGGCGCCGTCGGCTCGCTCGGCCTCGTCGAGCACGGAGTCGCGGTGCTCGGGACGCCCGCCGAGCACCGCGGTCTCGCAGGTACCGCAGGTCCCTTCCCGGCACGACTGGAGCACAGTCGCCCCGGCCGACTCGACGGCGGCGAGCACCGTCTGCTCGGCCGTGACGCGTACCGTCGCGCCGGTGCGGCGCAGCCGGACGTCGAACTCGCCCGGGCCGAGCACCGCGCCGGCGTCGCGCGGAGTGAACCGCTCGACGTGCAGCCGGCCGGCGTCGCAGCGCTGCTCCAGCGCGGCCAGCAGGGGTTCCGGTCCGCAGCAGTAGACCAGTGCCTCGGGCGGCGCCGCGGCCAGCGCCGCGTCGAGGTCGAGCAGGCCGTGCTCGTCGTGGGGGCGCAGGTCCACTCGCCAGCCGTGGGCTGCGAGCGCGTCGGCGTAGGCCATGGAGGACCGGTTGCGACCGCCGTAGAGCAGCCGCCAGTCGGCTCCCGCGGCGTCGGCCTCGGCGATCATCGGCAGCAGCGGGGTGATCCCGATCCCGCCCGCCACGAACAGGTAGGCGGGGGCGGGTTCGAGGGCGAAGTGGTTGCGCGGGCCGCGGGCGGTCAGCACGTCACCGACGCCCAGCACGTCGTGCACCAGCGTCGAACCACCGCGGCCTCCGGGTTCGTGCAGCACCGCCACGCTCCACGTCGGGTTGCCGGGGTCTCCGCACAGCGAGTACTGCCGGACCAGGTCCGGGGCGAGCACCAGGTCGATGTGGGCGCCCGGGGTCCACGACGGGAGCGGCGTGTCGGTCGCCGGTCCGAGCTGCAGCTCCCGGACGCCGTCAGCAGGCGAAGAAATGGCCTGTACCTGCAGTTTCAGGTCGGTCGTCACGAGCGGACGGTAGGCAGGCGGCGGGCGCGGAAGGGTCGGCGAGAGCCGGGTCCGATCGGGCGATCGGGCGGTTCGCGGAGATGTCAACCTCCGGCATCCGGACGGTCCCCGACCGGCCGCACGCACGTCACGCACTGTTCGTGAAGCCACCACCGGGTGATGTCCTCGCCCGTCACATGCGCGTCCTACGGTGATTTCCGGGGGCCTGTTGGGGCGGGGGACTGAGGGGCGAGATGGAATTCCGGTACCTGGTGTCGTTCCTGGCCATTGCGGAGGAGCTGCACTTCGGGCGCGCGGCGGCGCGGTTGCACCTGGCGCAACCGTCGCTGAGCCAGCAGTTGCAGCGGCTGGAGCGGGAGGTCGGCGTCGAGCTGGTCAGCCGTACGTCCCACGAGGTGCGCCTGACCCCGGCCGGAGTGGCGTTCCGGGCCGAGGCCGAGCGGATCGTCGGGCAGGCGGCGCGGGCGGTGGAGGCGGCCAAGGCCGCGGCGCAGGGCCGCTCCGGCACGGTCAACGTCGGGTTCAACTTCCCGGCCGGGCTCACCGTCCTGCCGCCGACGCTGGCGCGGCTCACCGCCGACCACCCGAAGGTGCTCGCCCAGCTGTGGGAACGGCGCAGCGGGCCCCAGGTGGAGGCACTGATCCAGAACGAGCTGGACGTCGGGTTCGTCTACGGGCGGCCGATGCCCGCGCAGCTCGAGTCACGGGAGCTGATGACGCTGGCGGTCGTCGCGGTAGTGGCGCCGCAGCATCCGTGGGCCCGGCGCGAGTCGATCTCGATGCTGGAACTGGGGGAACGGCCGTGTGTGCTGTTCCGTCGCGAGCAGAGCCCCGCCATGTACGACGCCATCACCCATGCGGCGGCGCAGGCGGGCAGCAGCCTCAACGTGGCCGAGGAGGTCGACGACCCGCTCGCCACCGGGGTCGTCGTGTCGGCGCGGCCGCTGCTCGGCTTCTGCTCGGCCGCCCGGGCCGCGCGGGCGAGTACACAGGGCCTGGTGTCGGTGCCGCTCACCGGGCCGGTGCCGCGACTGACCCTGCACGCGGTCTGGCGGGCGGGCGGCACCACGCCGGTGATCGACGCGTTCCTGGCCAGCATGGCCGCGGCCGGTCCGTACACCTGGAGGGATCCGGACGTCGACCGGTTGTCGCCCGCGTCATAGGCGGATCGCATCGGGCGTACGGACTTTGCCGCTTGCCCCGGCTGGTCCGACTGCCCATCGTCGGGGCATGCAGCTCACCGTGCTCGGTACCCGATCCGGAATGCCTGCCGAGGGGCAGCCCAGCTCCGGATACCTGGTCGAGGCCGCGGGCAGCCGGCTGCTGCTGGACTGCGGCCCCGGCATCACCACGGCGCTGTCGGCGGTGACGCCCGTCGAGGCGCTGGACGCCGTGGTGATCAGCCACATGCACGCCGACCACTGCTACGACCTGCTCCCGCTCGGCAAGGCACTGCTGCACGCCCGCGCGGCCCGGGTGCTGCGCGAGACGGGTCTCGAGCCGATGCAGGCGCTGGCCGCTCTCGACGCGAGCGCCCCCGGGGTGCCGCTCTACGTGCCGGTCGGGGGCCGGGCGGTGCTCGACCGGCTGGCGGCGCTGTTCCCCGTCGCGACGTTCCCGTTGCTGGACAAGGCGTTCGACATCGCCTTCGACGTCCGCGAGTACGCGCCGGGAGCCGCGTTCACGACCGGTGGGTGCGCGGTCTCGCTGCACCCCGGCCGCCACGCGGCCCCCAACTGCGGCGCCCGCGTCGAGTCGCCGTCGGGCACGCTCGCCTACACCGGTGACACCGGTCTCGCCGAGGGTCTGGCTGGCCTCGCGCACGGGGTGGACCTGCTGCTCGCCGAGGCCACCCTCGACGCCACCGATCACGGCCCGCACGGCCACCTCAGCGCGGCCGACGCCGGTGGGGTCGCCGCGGAGAACGGGGCGGGCGAGCTGGTGCTGACCCACTTCGCCACGGGCGACCCGCAGGTGCTGCAGCGCCGCCGGGTGGCGGCGGAGGCGGTCTTTGCGGGCCGCGTCCACATCGCGCGACCGGGCCTGCGTCTCCCGGTGGCGGCGCGCATCGCCGGGTGACGGCCGCGGTCAGCCGGCTGTGACCCAGGCCACGTAGTCCAGGTCCATCCGCGCCACCAGCACCCCGGCGTCATCGTGCATGAGGGCGGTGCCCTTCAGCTCGAAGCGTTCCGTGGCGCGGCGGGCCAGCACCGCGGCCACCGTCTGCGTGTCGACGGTGGCGCGGGCCCGGATGCCGCCGCTCGGGGGCTTGAGGAAGGCCTCCCGGCTCTCGCGCAGCACGAACCGCTCCACGTGGGCGATGCGCGGGGCCATCGCCCCCGAGAACGCGCCGGCGCCCGCGACCTCGGCCGTCAGGAACATCGCGCCCGCGTGGATGGTGCCGAAGTGGTTCATCAGCTCGGGACGGACGGGCAGCTGCGCCACCGCGTACTCGGGGGTGAGCTCGGTGATCCGGACCCCGACGAAGCTGTTGAACGGCACCATCGAGTCGACGACCGAGCGCAGCTGCTCCAGGTCCGTCGGGTCGGCACCGGGAGCCGAGAGCCGGGCCACGGTGGCGGTCAGGGGGTTCGTGTCGGTTGGCATGGCCGCAATTAGCCCCGCGGAACGTGGACAGAATGTGAACGGAATGTTCACCGGTGTCGAAACAAATGCGTCCGAATCGCTTCGGCGGCCGGGTTGATCGGCCGCCGAAATGGCGCGATCGGTGCGCCCCATCGCACATTGACAGCAATTGTCGGCCCCCGTAGATCTTAATGCACCGATTTCCCGACCGAGGAGTACACGTCGACATGTACGACGCCATCGTCGTCGGTGCCCGGTGCGCCGGCTCGCCGCTCGCCATGCTGCTCTCGCGCCAGGGCCACCGCGTGCTGGTCCTCGACCGCACCGCCCTGCCCGCCGACACCGTCTCCACCCACTACCTGCAGCAGTACGGGCTCTCCCGGCTGCAGCGCTGGGGCCTGCTCGACGAGGTGCTGGCCACGGGTGTCACCCCGATCACGAACATGACCGTCTCCTTCGGTGACGCGGCCATCGACGGCTTCGCCGGCCCGATCGACGGCATCACGTCGACGATCGCGCCGCGCCGCACGGCGCTCGACCCGATCCTGCTCGACGCCGCCGAGGCCGCGGGCGCCGAGGTCCGCCTCGGGTTCACCGTCACCGAGCTCGTGTTCTCCGACGGCCGGGTCGTCGGGGTGCGGGGTCGCGAGGCCGACGGCCGCGAGGTCGAGGAGCGGGCCACCGTGGTGGTCGGGGCCGACGGCCGCGGCTCGCTGGTGGCCGACGCCGTGGGCGCCGGGACGTACAACACCGTGCCCGCCGCGTGCTTCATCTACTACAGCTACTTCTCCGGCATGGACGTGCAGTTCCACAGCCGCATCGGCGACCGTGAGCAGTTCGGCGCCTGGCCCACCAACGACGGCAACACGCTCGTCGCCGTGATGCGCCGCCGCGACCGGTTCGGCGAGTTCCGCCACGACGTCGAGGGCAACTTCCACGAGATCATCGCCACGATCGACCCGGAGATCGCCGGACAGGTGCGCGACGCCACGCAGGTGGAGGGCTTCCACGGCATCCGCTACGCCGACAACTTCTACCGCGTCAGCCAGGGCCCGGGCTGGGCGCTCGTCGGCGACGCCGGCTACCACAAGGACCCGTTCACGGGTAAGGGCATCTCCGACTGCTTCGTGCACTCGGAGATGCTGGCCGGGCGCATCCACGAGGGCCTCGCCGGCGAGCGTCCGATGGCCGACGCGCTGGCCGCCTACCAGGCCGAGCGCGACGACGAGAGCCGCTCCGGCTACGACTTCACCACGATGATCTCGGAGCTGGAGCTCACCCCGCAGCTCGCGGCGCTGGTCAAGGCCGTGAGCCTCGACGAGGCCGCGACCACCCAGTTCTTCACGATGGTCGGCGGCGGCATCACCGGCGAGGAGTTCTTCGCGCCCGAGAACGTCGCGCGGATCATGTCGGGCGCCGGGGTGGCGGCGTGACCGCCTACTCGATGGTCGTCCTGGGCGACAGCTTCGCCGAGGGTCGCGGCGACCCCGGCCCCGACGGAACCCACGTCGGCTGGGTGCCGCGGGTGGCGCGGCTGCTCGGCATCGCCGAGTCGGCCGTGCTCAACCTCGGCGCCTACGGCGCGCTCACCCAGGACGTCGTGGACACCCAGCTCGCGCAGGTCGCCGACGTCGAGACGCCGCTGCTGGGCGTCGCCGTCGGTGGCAACGACCTCGTCCGCGCCTACGACCCGGACCGGTTCCGGGCCAACCTCCGCACGATCTTCGAGGCAGTGCTGAACAACCCCGGCGCCGCCCCCGGCCGCACGGTGTTCACCCACGACTACCCCGACATCCCCGGCCGGATCCCCGGCCTGCCCGACGAGACCCGCACGCTGCTGCGCGGGCGCTTCGACGAGGCCAACGCGTTCCTCGCCGACCTCTGCACGGAACTGGGTGTGCGCTGCTACGCGCTCGCCACCGCCGACCTCACCCGCGACGCCGCGATGTGGTACCCGGACGGCATTCATCCCTCCTCTCTCGGACACCGCACCATCGCGGTGGAGATCGCCACAATGTTGTCGGCCGTCGCACCCGCAGAACTGTGAACAGCATCCATTGTTGTGATGACGCCAACGGAAAGAGATATCGGTGACCGACGCGACCGCACGATCCGACCGACGGCTGGCCGCCGACCCGATCGCCATCGTCGGAATGGCCGGCTTGTTCCCCAACGCCTCGAACTACCGTGACTACTGGCAGAACATCGTCGACGCCGTCGACTGCACCACCGACGTCCCGGAGACGCACTGGCGTTCGGAGGACTACTTCGACCCCGAGCCGTCGGCGGACCCGTCGCGTCCCGACACCACCTACTGCACCCGCGGCGGGTTCATCCCCGCCACGGAGTTCTCGCCGGGCGAGTTCGGGATGCCGCCCAACCAGCTCGAGGTGACCACCACCGTCCAGCTGCTGAGCCTGATCGTCGCGCGTGACGTGCTGCGCGACGCCGGTGCCACAGGATCGGAGTGGTATGACCCCGCGCGGACGGGCGTGGTGTTGGGCGTCACCGGGCCGATGCCGCTGACCCACCCCATGGCCGCCCGCCTCGAGACCCCGGTGCTCAAGGAGGTGGTACGCAGCTGCGGTCTCTCCGACGCCGACGCGGAGGCCATCGCCGAGAAGTACCTGCTGGCCTTCCCGCCGTGGGAGGAGAACACGTTCCCCGGCCTGCTCGGCAACGTCACCGCCGGTCGGATCGCCAACCGCCTGGACCTGGGCGGCATGAACTGTGCCGTCGACGCCGCCTGCGCCAGCTCGCTCTCGGCACTGCGCCTGGCGTGCAGCGAGCTGTCCGAGGGCCGCGCCGACCTGATGATCACCGGTGGCTGCGACACCGAGAACACGATCTTCGGCTACATGTGCTTCTCCCGCACGCACGCCCTGTCCAAGGGCGGCAGGATCAAGCCCTTCGACGACACCGCCGACGGCACGCTCGTCGGCGAGGGCATCGGCATGCTGGCGCTCAAGCGCCTCGCCGACGCCGAGCGCGACGGCGACCGCGTCTACGCCGTGATCCGCGGCATCGGCTCGTCGAGCGACGGACGCTTCGGCAGCATCTACGCCCCCCGCGCGTCGGGCCAGGAGCTCGCGCTGCGCCGCGCCTACGTCGACGCCGACTGCGAGCCCGGCTCCGTCGGGCTGTTCGAGGGCCACGCCACCGGCACCGCCGTCGGGGACCGCACCGAGCTCACCGCGCTGGGCGCCGTCCTCGAGGGCGCGCCGGCCGCGTCGGCCGCGATCGGCAGCGTCAAGTCGCAGATCGGGCACACCAAGGGCGCTGCGGGCACCGCGAGCCTGATGAAGCTCGCGCTGGGCCTGCACCACAAGGTGCTGCCGCCGACGATCAACGTCGAGACCCCCAACCGCGCCCTCGGCGCCGACTCCCCGCTCTACCTCAACACCCGCGTCCGCCCGTGGATCGCCGACCCGCACCGCCCGCGCCGCGCGGCCGCGTCGGCGATGGGCTTCGGCGGCACCAACTTCCACGTGGTGCTGCAGGAGGCCGGCGCCGAGCGCGGTGCGGTGCTGCACCGCGGCGCCCGAGCGCACGTCTGGCACGCCCCCGACGCCGACGCGCTCATGGCGCTGCTCCGCTCGGATGCTCCGGTGTCCGACGACGTCGTGCCCGCCGACCACGCCCGCGTCGGCTTCGTCTCCCGCACCGACGACGAGGCCGCGGAACTCCGCGCCCTCGCCGTGGACCTGATCGCGGGGGAGAGCGCCACGCACCCGCGCGGCATCCACTACCGGCGCCGCGCGCTGCCCGAGGTCAAGGTCGGTGCGCTGTTCGCCGGCCAGGGCAGCCAGTACGTCGACATGGGTCTGCGCGCCGCCTGCGACCTGCCGCCCGTCGGTGCCGCCTTCGACGCCGCCAACGCCGCGTTCCCCGCGGGTGACCTCGCGTCCGTGGTGTTCCCGCCGCCGCTGTTCGGCGAGACGGTGGATCACGAGGCCGCGCTGCGCCGCACCGAGTACGCCCAGCCCGCCATCGGTGCACTGGCCATCGGCCAGTTCCGCGTGCTGCGCGAGCTGGGGCTCGAGTGCTCGGGTTTCCTCGGCCACAGCTTCGGTGAGCTCGTCGCGCTGTGGGCCGCCGGCGCTCTGTCGGATGAGGACGTCGTCCGGCTCGCCCGCGCCCGCGGCGCCGCCATGGCCCCGCCCGCCGACCGGCCCGACTACGACGCCGGCGCCATGGCCGCGGTCGCCGCCGGCCGCGCCGAGGTCGAGGAGATCCTGGCCGCCCACCCCGGGGTCACGGTCTGCAACGACAACGCCCCCGACCAGGTCGTCATCGGCGGCCCGACCGCCGCGGTGGCCGCCGCCGTCGAGGCGCTGGGCTCCCGCGCCCGCCCGCTGCCGGTGGCCGCCGCGTTCCACACCGAGGCCGTCGGGCACGCGGTGGACGCCTTCCGCGAGGCACTGTCCGATGTGGAGATCGGCCGCCCGGCCGGCCGGCTCGTCGCGAACACCGACGGTGCCTCCTACGGCGACGACGCCGACGCCAACCGCACGGTGCTGGCCGAGCAGCTGCGCCGGCCCGTCGAGTTCGCGACCGGGCTGCGGCGCCTCGCCGACGACGGCGTCACGGTGCTCGTGGAGTTCGGGCCCAAGCAGGTGCTCACCGGGCTCGCCCGGCGCACGCTGAGCGAGGACGTCATCACGATCCCGACCGACGCCGGGATCTCCGGTGACTCGCCGGGATCGAACAGCACCGCGGCGCTGCTGAGCGCGGCCGTCCGGCTCACCGTGCTCGGTGCGCCGCTGACCGGGCTCAACCGGCACGCCGCCGCGCCGTTCGAACCCGTTGCGCCGCAGGGCATGACGGTGACCCTCACGGGCATGACCCACCGCCCGACGGCCCGCAGCGAGGCCTACCAGGCCGCGTTGCGCGACGGCTACCGCGTCGCGCAGCCGGCGGCCCCGTCACCGGTCGTCCCCGCGGTGCCGGACCCGGCGCCGACTGCCGGGCGGGTGGCCCCCTCGGCGTCGTCGCCTGCGCCGGTCGCGCGCGTCGAGCCGGTGGCCGCGGTCCCGGCGTCCGGCGCGCCGGTGGGGGCACCGGCCGATCACAGGGCCGACCGAGGGGCCGATCACACGGCCGATCACATGGACCTCCACACCCGCTACCTCGACAGCCAGCTCCGCATCACCGAGGGGCTCGTCGCGGTGCTGGGCCGCCAGCCCGCCGAGGCGCCGCTCGACCCGTTCGTGCTGGCCGCGGTCGAGTCGGTCACGGCCTCGACGGTGGCGATCAGCCGCGGGCACACGCGGGCCAACGAGGTGCTCGCGTCCCTGGCCGGGCTCGCCCCCGCGCCGGCGGGCCCCGTCCCCACCCCCGCCTCGGC
>NZ_MKVV01000104.1:83082-104992 GCF_001899645.1 Pseudonocardia sp. 73-21
GCGTCGGCGTCGGCGTCGGCGTTGACACCGACACCGACACCGACACCGGATCCGACGGCTTCGACGCCGACGCCTTCGCCCCCGCTGCGACCGCGCCTGCTGGTCCCGGGGCAACCGCCCCCGCGGGCGTCGACGCCGCCGCCGTCCGGTCGGCCCTGCTGTCCGTGGTGGCGGAGAAGACCGGCTACCCCGTGGAGATGGTCGACCCGGCCATGGACCTGGAGGCCGATCTCGGCATCGACTCGATCAAGCGGGTGCAGATCCTCGGCGCGGTCACCGAGCGTATCCCGGGTCTGCCCCAGGTCGGCCCGGAGCAGCTCGCGGAGCTGCGCTCGGTGGACGACCTCGTCGGCGTCCTCGCCGTCGATCCGGCTCCGGCCCCGGCTCCCGCGGGCCCCGACGCCGGCGCCGTGCGGGCCGCCCTGCTGGCGGTGGTGGCCGAGAAGACGGGCTACCCGGTGGAGATGGTCGATCCGGGCATGGACCTGGAGGCCGACCTGGGCATCGACTCGATCAAGCGGGTGCAGATCCTCGGCGCGGTCACCGAGCGGGTGCCCGGCCTGCCGCAGGTGGGTCCGGAGCAGCTCGCGGAGCTGCGGTCGGTGGACGACCTGGTCGGAGTCCTCGCGGCCCCGGCGCCGGCGCCGGTCACGGAGCCGCCCGCCGCGACCGCGATCGACCCCACCCCGCGCCGCTCCGAGATCACGCTCGTCCCGCTGCCCGCGCCGGACCGGCTCGACCGGCCCTTCGCGGACCCGCCCGTGGCCCTCGTCGTCGAGGTCGGAAGCAGCGCCCCGGCCCAGCTCACCTCGGCCCTGGAACAGCGCGGCTTCACGCTCCGGACGCTGACCCTGCCGGTCGCCCCCGACCTCGGGGCCTGGGACGGCGCCGCCACCGCGGCCGCCGTGTCGGCCGCCGTCACCGGCCGGCTCGACGCCTGCATCGTGCTGCTCGGCAACCAGGGCGATACGGACGCGGCACTCGCCGACGCGGTGCTCGTCGCCGCGGGCACCACCGCCGTGCTGACGCGCACCGCCGAGGCCTCCCGGGCGGCGTTCGTCACCGTCACCCGTCTCGACGGCGCGCTGGGCCACGAGGCGCCCGGCTCGACCGTCGACGCCGTCCTCGGGGGCGTCACCGGGCTCGTCAAGACCCTGGCGCAGGAGGCCCCGGGGGTCTTCGCCCGGGCCCTGGACGTCCACCCCGACCTCGACGCCGCCGCCCTGGCCGACGTGCTGGTCACCGAGCTGCACGACCCGGCGCTGACCACGGAGGTCGGCGTCGACGCCGGTCGCCGCCGGCGCACCACCGCGCTCGTCGACGTCGAGGAGGCCGGTCTCGACCCGGCCGCTCCGGAGGTCGGTGCCGACGACGTCCTGCTCGTCACCGGCGGGGCCCGCGGCGTCACCGCCCACTGCGTGGTCGCGCTGGCCGCCCGCAGCGGCGCGGAGTTCCTGCTGCTCGGCCGCACGCCGCTGCGCGAGGACCCCGCGTGGGCCATCGGCGTCGAGGAGTCCGGCCTGCGGTCCGCGGCGCTCGCGGCCGCCGTCGCGTCCACCCCACGGGAGGTGGCGGCGCTGGTGTCCGGGGTCGTGGCCCAGCGCGAGGTGCGCGCCACCCTCGACGCCGTGCTGGCCGCCGGTGGCCGGGCCCGCTACCTCGCCGCGGACGTCACCGACGTGGACGCCGTGCGCACCGCGCTCGGTGCCGACGCGGAGCGGGTCACCGGCCTGGTCCACGGGGCCGGCGCCCTCGCCGACGCCGCCCTGACCGATAAGACCCCCGACGCCGTGCGGCGCGTGCTGGCGCCGAAACTGGCGGGCCTGCGGGCCGTCCTGAGTGCGGTCGATCCCCGGCACGTCGTGCTCTTCGGGTCGATCGCGGGCGTGCTCGGCAACCCGGGCCAGGCCGACTACGCGGCCGCCAACGAGGCCCTCGACCGGGTCGCGGCCGCGCTGAACGGCCCCGGCCGGCCCGCCGTCTGCCTGCACTGGGGCGCGTGGGACGGGGGGATGGTCACCCCCGAGCTCAAGGCGCTCTTCGCGTCACGCGGGGTGCCGCTGCTGGCGCTCGACACCGGCGCCGCCGCGTTCGTCGAGCAGTTCGCGGCCTCGCGGGCGGGCCGGCGCAGCGTGCTGGTCGCCCCGGGGGGATCCCTCGCCCCGGCCGCCCCGGCGCCCACGTCGGCGTCGGTCGCCCGCCGCGACCTCTTCGCGCTCACCCGCGACCCGGTCGTCGACGACCACCGCGTCGGCGCCCACCCGGTGCTGCCGGCCGCGGCCGCGCTGGGCTGGATGCTGCGCGGCGCCGAGCAGTCCCACCGCCACCTCGTCGCCGTGGGGTGCCGCGACGTGGAGGTGCACCGCGGGATCGTGCTCGACGGCACCGAGCCCGCCGAGCTGGAGCTGCACCTCGACGCCGGGACGGTCGACGGGGCGCAGGTGCTGGTGCGGGCCGCGGTCCGCAGCACCGACCGCACCGGGCGGGTGCAGCCCCACTTCGGGGCCACCGTTGTGCTCGCCGCCCGGCCGGACACGGCGCCGGTGGGCGGACCACCGACCTGGCGGCTCGGGGAGGGGCCCGAGGACGGCCTGGGTGTCTACGTTGACGCCGACCTCTTCCACGGCCCGCTCCTGCAGGGCGTCCGGCGCCTGATCGAGCGGACCCCGACCCGCCTGGTGGCCGAGTGCCGACTGCCCGACACCCCGCTCGCCGGAGGTGGCTGGGCGTCCGCACTGCTCAGCCCGGTGCTCGGGGACGTCGTGCTGCAGGCCGCGTGCGTGCTCGGGGTCTGGTACCTCGACGCCGGCTGCCTGCCGCTGTCGATCGGACGCGTCGAGCTGTTCGCGCCGCTGCCGGCCGACGAGCCGTTCGTGCTGGTGGTGGACGACCTGCGGCCCGGCGCCAACGGGGTGACGGTCGCCGTTGCGGCCCACGCCCCCGACGGCACCCTCCTGCAGCGCTGGAGCGCCGTCACGGCCGTCAGCACCCCGGAGATGGCCGCGAAGTTCGCCGAGGCCGTCGCCCTGCGGGCGGAGGCCGGCTCATGATCGCGCCGACCGACGCCGGGGCCGCGATCCCGGCCGTGCCACCGGGCAGGGAGCACCCGGTCGACCACGTCGACGAGCTGGCCTTCGACGGCCGTCCCTTCGATGCGCTGGCCGCGGTCGGAACGCGGGAGACGGTGCCGGTCCCGCCCGTGCCCGTCCAGGCCCCGCCCGTCGGCGTCGCAGTTCCCGCGGAGGCGGGGCCCGGGTGCCCCGCCGCCGTCGCCGCGAGGCTCGTGGCGCAGCTGAGGGGCGAGATCATCACCGCGCACCTCGCCGCGATGGAGGTCCAGACCCGGTGGCAGGAACGGACGCTCGCCGCGCTCGACGAGGGGCCCGCCGTCGCATCCAGCGCGCAACTCACCCGCACGCAGACCCCGACTCGCGGGGTCGTGGGGGAGCCGGGGTCGCGCCTCGTCCTGAGCTGGACCGGGGTCGCCGGCGAGGAGCCGGTGATGGTCGAGGGGTCGGTGGTCGAGCCCGCGACCGACCTGGTTCTCGCGCCCGGCTGCTACCGGCCCGAAGGCGGGCTCGAGCCACTCGCGACCACGCCGGTCACGCGGCTCGACGCCGCCGACCTGGCCCGCCTGGCGGCCGGGCGGGCCGGCGACGTGTTCGGCCCCCGCTACGCCCAGCCCGCGCCGGCACTGCCGGGCGGGCCGCTCACCGCGGTCACCGAGCTGCGGACCGGCGGACCGGTCACCGTCGGCGTGCTCCGCGCGACCACACCGGGCCCGCGCGCCGCCGCCGACGTGCTGGCCGCCGGCTGGCACGCGGCGTCGGTGCTCGCGACGTGGCTCGGGCTGCACCTCGTGCTGCCGGATGCGACCCTCGTGCCCGGCGCCACGGCCACCGTCGACCTGATCGACACCATCGGCGGCGACGCCGAGCTGGCCGCCGAGGTGGTCGCCGCCGATCTCCTGCCCCGGCCCTGGCTCACGCTCGACACCGAGCTGCGGGTCGCCGACCGGGTCGTGGCCCGGCTGACCGGCCTCACCCTGGTCGTCGACGGTACCCCGGCCGGGACGCGCGGCGGGGGTCATCCCCCGGCCCGGCCGGTGCGCCGGGGCATCACCGGCGAGTTCGCCGCCGTCGACGAGCTGGCCCTGGCCACGGCGTCGCTGGGGGACCTCACGCTCGCCCTGGGCCCGGAGTTCGCCCGCTACGCCGAGCGTCGCGCCACCCGGCCGCCCGCCGGCGGGCTGCGGCTCGTCGGCCGGGTCATGCAGGTGCACGGCACCCGTGGCGAGCTGTCCGGTGGGGCCGTCGGGATCACGGAGTACGACTCCGCGGCCGACGCGTGGTACTACGGCGCCGCGCCCAGCCCGACCGTGCCCAACGTGATCCTGATGGAGACCTCCCTGCAGTCGGCGCTGCTGCTGGGCTACCACCTCGGCGCCACCCTCGTGGACGCCGCGAGCGACTACTGCCTGCGCAACCTCGACGGCTCCGCCACCCTGCACCGTGACGTGGACCTCCGCGGCCGCACCATCCACCAGCGCTCCACCCTGCTCACCACCACGGTGCTCACCGGCGCGGTCCTGCAGGGCTTCACCTACGAGCTGTGGCTCGACGGCGAGAACCCCGAGACCGACGCGCCGTTCTACACCGGCCAGTCGCTCTTCGGCTTCTTCACCGCCACCGCGCTGGCCAACCAGACGGGCCTCGACAACGGCGCGTCGGTGCCGAACTGGCTCGACGAGCACCCGCAGCAGCAGGTCCGCGTGATCGACGCCGCCGTCGGCGCAACCGGTCCGCTGGAGCTGCTCTCGCGAGTGGAGGTGGTGGACGGCGGCGGCCTGCACGGGGCGGGCTACCTGCGCGCGGTGCGGCCCGTCGACCCGGCGGACTGGTTCTTCACCCGCCACTTCCACCTCGACCCCGTCATGCCCGGCTCGCTGGGCATCGAGGCCGTCATCCAGGCCCTCCAGGCCTGGCTGGTCGACTCCGGCGCCGCCGGGGAGCTGACCGAGCCCGAGTTCGTGGTGCCCGCCGGGGTCGAGTTCACCTGGCGCTACCGCGGCCAGATCCTCGCCGGCGACGGCGAGATGACGCTCGAGGTGCACATCCGCGACGTCCAGCGAAAGGCCGGCCGGGTGCGGGTCATCGCCGACGCCAGCCTCTGGAAGCCGGGGCTTCGGATCTACGAGCTCGACGGCATCGCCGCAGAACTCCGTGAGAAGGGGGCGCCCCAGTGGTAGCCGTGCTCGACATCCCGACCCTGAGCCGGGGCGACCGCCTCGCCCGCACCCCCGACGCCGTGCAGGCGGTGCTCGCCGACCTGGAGCAGCCCGTCTACGTCGTCCGCGACTCCACCGGGCTGGGTCTGACCGGCGACGGGAACCTCGCCCACACCCCCGGGACCTCAGTGCTGGCCGCCGTGCCCCCGCTGCCTCCGCGGCAGCTCGGGTCGTCGGTCTTCCGCCGGGCGCACGGCGTCGAGCTGGCCTACCACGCCGGTGCCATGGCCCACGGACTCGCGTCCGCCGACATGGTGATCGCCCTGGCGAACACCGGGATCCTCGGCTCCTTCGGCGCCGCGGGTCTCGTCGCGGAGAAGGTGGACGCCGGGCTGGCCGCGATCGTCGCCGGTGCCCCCGGCCGCCCGTTCGCCTGCAACCTCATCCACAGCCCGAGCGAGCAGGCCATGGAACGGTCCACTGTGGACCTCTGTCTGCGCCACGGCGTCACGTGCGTCGAGGCGTCGGCGTTCCTGGAGCTGACGCCCGAGATCGTCCGCTACCGGGCCCTGGGCCTGTCGACGGGCCCCGACGGCGCGGTGCGGATCGCGCACCGGGTGATCGCCAAGGTCTCCCGCACCGAGATCGCGGAGCTGTTCCTGCACCCCGCGCCGGCACCGCTGCTGCGTGGGCTCGTCGAGCGCGGCGCGATCACGGCCGAGCAGGCCCGGCTGGCCGCGCTCGTCCCGATGGCCGACGACGTCACGGCCGAGGCCGACTCCGGCGGCCACACCGACCGCCGCCCCATGCCGGTGCTGCTCGGGGAGATCCTGCGCGTCCGCGACGCGGCCTGCGCCGCACACGGGCACCCCGTCCGGGTCGGCGCGGCCGGCGGCATCGGCACCCCCGCCGCCGCGGCCGCCGCGTTCGCGATGGGCGCCGACTACGTCGTCACGGGGTCGGTCAACCAGGCGTGCGTCGAGTCCGGCCAGTCGGACGCGGTGAAGCTACTGCTCGGCGCGGCCGAGAGCACCGACTGCGACATGGCGCCGTCGTCGGACATGTTCGAGCTCGGCGTCGACGTGCAGGTGCTGCGGCGCGGCACCATGTTCCCGGGCCGTGCGCGGCGGCTGTTCGAGCTCTACCGCCGCCACGACGGCATCGAGGACATCCCCGCCGACGTGCGCGCGGAGATCGAGCGCACGATCTTCCGCCGCGGCCTCGACGAGGTCTGGGCCGACACCGTCTCCTACTTCTCCGCCCGCGACCCCGAGCAGATCGCCCGGGCGCAGGGCAACCCCAAGCGCCGCATGGCGCTCGTCTTCCGCTGGTACCTCGGCCTGTCGTCGGGCTGGGCGGCCAGCGGCGATCCCGCCCGCGCCACGGACTACCAGGTCTGGTGCGGCGCCGCGATGGGCGCCTGCAACGCCTGGCTGCGCGGCACCCCCTACGAACCGGTGCAGCGCCGCACCGTCACCGCCATCGCCCAGCACATCGTGCGCGGCGCGGCGTTCACCTCCCGGGTGGCGGCCCTGCGTTCCAGCGGGGTCGCGCTCCCGGCGCGTGCCACGAGCTACCGACCGACCGAGGAAGGCCTGCTGTGACCAGCACCCTGCCAGATCGTCCGATCCAGGCTCCCGTCCCCGCAGCGGACTGGGTCGTCTGCCCGGGCTGCCCCGGGATGATCTACGCCAAGCGGATGGACCGTGCCGCAGGTGTCTGCCCGGAGTGCGGGCACCACACCCCGCGCACCGCAGCCCAGCGGATCACCCACCTGCTCGACGACGGCAGCGCCGGCATGATCGACGTCGCTGTGCCCGACCGCGACCCGCTCGGCTTCGTCGACTCCAAGGCCTACCCCGAGCGCCTCCGCGACGCCCGCCGCCGCACGGGCCTCGACGAGGGCGTGCTCGTGGCCCGCGGTCGGATCGACTCCTGTCCGGTCGTGGTCGCGGCCATGGACTTCCGGTTCCTCGGCGGCAGCCTGGGTGCCGCGGTCGGCGAGGCCATCACCCGCGCCTGCGAGGTGGCGCTGGCCGAGCGCACCCCGCTGCTGCTGGTCAGCGCGTCGGGTGGGGCCCGGATGCAGGAGGGTGTGGTCGCCCTGATGCAGATGGCGAAGACGAGCCAGGCCCTGCGCCAGCTCGACGAGGCCGGCGTCCTGACGATCTCGCTGGTCACCGACCCGACCTTCGGCGGCGTGGCGGCCTCCTTCGCGACGCTCTGCGACGTGATCGTCGCCGAGCCCGGCGCGCGGCTCGGGTTCGCCGGCCCGCGGGTGATCGCCCAGACCATCGGCGAGACGCTGCCCGAGGGTTTCCAGACCGCCGAGTACCTGCTCGAGCACGGCATCGTGGACCTGATCTGCCCCCGCGCCGAGCTGCGGGCGGTGCTGGGGCGGCTGCTGCGGGTCGCCGGCGCGCCCGACGCGTCGGTGACGCCGATCCGTCCGGTGCTGGTCCGCGACCACACCGCGCTGCCCGTGCGCCACCCGTGGGAGGTCGTGCGCAAGGCCCGCCGGTTCGGCCGGCCCACCGCCCTGGACTACGCCGGGCTGCTGCTGGAGGAGTTCACGGAGCTGCACGGCGACCGCATGGCCGCCGACTGCGCGGCCATGGTCTGCGGCCTCGGCGTGCTCGACGGGGCCCCCGTGGCCCTGATCGGCACGCAGAAGGGCCGCACCCCGGCGGAGGCCGCGCAGCGCAACTTCGGCATGCCCACCCCGGCCGGCTACCGCAAGGCCGCCCGGGTCATGCGCCTGGCCGGCAAGCTCGGCATCCCGCTCGTCACGCTGATCGACACCGCGGGTGCGTTCCCCGGCGTCGCCGCGGAGGAGCAGGGCCAGGCCGTCGCGATCGCCGAGAACCTGCGGCTGCTCTCCGGGCTGCCGGTGCCGGTCGTCGCGGTCGTCACGGGCGAGGGCGGCAGCGGGGGAGCGCTCGCGCTCGCCGTGGCCGACGACGTGCTGATGTGCGCCGACGCCGTCTACTCGGTGATCACGCCGGAGGGGTGCGCCTCGATCCTCTGGAAGGACGCCGGCTCCGCGCCCCGCGCCGCCGAGGCCCTGCGCGTCGACTCCCGCTCGCTGCTGGAGCTCGGCGTCGTCGACGGGGTGGTGCCCGAGGCCGAGCACGGCGACCACCTCGAGTCCGCCCGCCTGCTGGGCGACGCGCTGCGCGAGACCCTCGCCCCGCTGGCGGGGATGTCCACGGCCGACCGCGCCACGCGGCGCCACGCCCGCTTCCGCGCCTTCGGCCTCGCCGCCGCCGGGTCGCTTTCGGGCCCGGCCGTGGGTACTGCCGGGTCGCTCGCGGGCCCGGCCATCAGCGCCGAGGCCTGCGACGAGACCCGGGAGAGCGCGTGACCGCCACCGTGGAGACCACCGACCTGCACGCGGTGCTGGCCGCACTGCGGGAGAACGCCGTGGCGCTCGCCGTGTCCGGCACCCAGCCGCCGACCCGGATCCGGGTGGAGGCCGCCGGCGTCGTGGTGGAGCTGGGGTGGGGCGACGCCGCTCCCGCCGCCCCCGCCGCCGACCCGGCCCCGATCCCGGCGCCTGCCCCGGTCGCGGCCGTCGCCCCGGTCGACGGATCGGCCGCCGCTGCTCCGACCCCCGGCCACCGGATCACCGCCCCCACCGTCGGGGTGTTCTACCGGGCGCCCGAGCCCGGCGCACCGCCGTTCGTCGCGGTCGGGGACCACGTTCGGCCGGGCCAGCAGGTGGGCATCGTCGAGGCGATGAAGCTCATGATCCCCGTCGAGACCGACCGCGGCGGGCCCGTCCTGGAGCTGCTGTGCGGCGACGGCGACCCCGTCGAGTTCGGCCAGCCACTCATGGTGCTGGGATGACCACCGTCCTGGTCGCCAACCGCGGCGAGATCGCGCTGCGGGTGCTGCGCACCTGCCGGGAGCTGGGGTTCGGCACCGTCGCCGTCCACTCCACCGCGGACGCCGGGTCCGCCGCCGTCCGCTACGCCGACCGGGCCGTCTGCATCGGGCCGGGACCGGCGAAGCGCAGCTACAACCACATCCCGTCGGTGATCGAGGCGGCGCGGATGACCGGCGCCGACATGATCCACCCCGGCTACGGCTTCCTGTCGGAGAACCCCGACTTCGCGGAGGTGTGCGCGGCCGAGGGCTTCACGTTCGTCGGCCCGCCGGCGCCGGTCATGGAGAAGCTGGGGGACAAGGCCGTCGCCCGCGCCATGATGGTCGACGCCGGCCTGCCGCTGCTGCCCGGCAGCACCGAGGCCGTCGACGACGTCGACGACGCGTTCGCGCTGGCCGAGACGATCGGCTACCCCGTCATCATCAAGGCCGCGGCCGGTGGCGGCGGGCGGGGCATGACGGTCGTCCGCGACCGCGGCGGTTTCCACGACGACTTCCGCCGCACCCGCGCCACCGCCACCGCCGTGTTCGGCGACGGGCGCGTGTACGTCGAGCGCTACCTGGACTCGGCGCGCCACGTCGAGATCCAGGTGCTCTGCGACGCGCACGGCCACGGCGTGCACCTGGGCGCCCGGGACTGCTCGGTGCAGCGCCGCCACCAGAAGCTCGTGGAGGAGACCCCGGCGCCCGGCATGTCCGACGACACCGTCCACGGGATGGGGGAGGCGGCCGTCCGCGGGGTGCTCGCCGCCGGCTACACGGGCGCGGGCACCGTCGAGTTCCTCGTCGACGACCAGCACCGCTACTACTTCATGGAGGTCAACTGCCGGCTGCAGGTGGAGCACCCGGTGACCGAGATGGTCACCGGCCTCGACCTCGTCGCCGAACAGCTGCGGATCGCGACGGGGGATCCGCTGGGGTTCACCCAGGAGGACGTGACGCCGCGCGGCGCGGCGATCGAGTGCCGCATCAACGCCGAGGACCCCGCCCGCGACTTCGCCCCCACCCCGGCGGTGGTGGAGCGCTTCACCCCGCCCGGCGGGCCGTTCGTCCGTGTCGACACCCACGTCGGGGCGGGCTACCGCATCCCGCCGGACTACGACTCGATGCTGGCGAAGGTGCTGGTCTGGGCCCCGGACCGGGCGGGGGCGATCGCCCGCATGGATCGCGCGCTCGAGGAGCTGGAGCTCACCGGAGAGCGGCTGGTGACGACGGCGGAGTTCCTGCGCACGGTGCTGGCCGAGCCCGCCTTCGCCGACGGCGAGCACGACACGGCCCTGCTCGACCGGATGGCCCGGGGCCGGGTGGGAACGTGAGCCCCACCGCCGCCCATCCTGTCCAGCAGGCCGTCCTCGACGCGCTCGCTCCGGCCTCCCGCCACGACCCCTACTCCGCCTACGCGGTGCTGCGCACCGCCGGGCCGTTCGTTCCGGGCCCGCTGGGCACCCGCCTCGTGACCCGCCACGCCGACGCCGAGGCCATCCTGGCCGACCCCACCTGGAGCCACGCCGAGGAACGGGAGCTGCTGCACCCCGCCAGCGACGTGGAGCTGCCCGGCTCGTTCCTGTGGATGGAGCCGCCCGATCACACGAGGCTGCGCCGCCTGGTCTCCGCGGCGTTCACCGCCCGCCGGATCGAGGCCCTGCGCCCCAGCGCCCGGCGCGTCACCGCCCGGCTGCTCGACGCCGCGCTGGACGCGGGCGAGGTGGACCTCGTCGAGGCCCTGAGCTACCCGCTGCCGCTCACCATGATCTGCGACCTGCTCGGCGTGCCGCCCGGGGCCCACACCGACGTCCGGCGGATGTCGGCCGGCATCGCCCGCGGCCTCGACCCCGACGCGCTGCTGAACCCCGACGAGCTGGCCGCCCGTACCCAGGCCGTACACGACTTCACCGTGTTCTTCGGCGATCTCGTCGCGCAGCGGCGGGCCCACCCCCGCGACGACCTGATCACCGCGCTCGCCCAGGTGGAGGCCGACGGGGACACGCTGACCCCGCACGAGATGCTCGGCACGCTGCTGATCCTCCTGGTCGCCGGCCACGAGACCACCGTCAACCTCATCGGCAACGGCCTGCTCGGGCTCGCCCGCCGTCCCGACCAGCTCGCGCTGCTGCGCTCCGACCCCGGTCTCGCGCTCCCGGCCGTCGACGAGATGCTGCGCCACGACCCGCCCGTGCACCTGACCACGCGCACGGCCCGCACCGAGACGACGGTCGCCGGCACGACGTTCGCGCCCGGCGAGGCGGTGATCGTGCTCATCGGGTCGGCCAACCGCGACCCCGACGCGTTCGTGGCCCCGGCCGAGCTGGACGTCACCCGCTACACCGCGCGCCCCCGTCCGAAGCGCCACCTCGCCTTCGGCCTCGGTCTGCACCACTGCATCGGCGCGGCGCTGGCCCGGCTGGAGATGGAGGTGGTGCTGCGGGCCGTCTCCGCCCGCGTCGACTCCGTCGAGCTGCTGGCCGATCCGCCGTACCGCCCCAACCTCGTCGTCCGCGGGATGGCGCGGCTGCCCGTCCGACTCCGGGAGAGCGATCAGCGATGACCACCACCTTCCCCGCTTTCGACACCGCCCACCGCCACGACCCCTACCCGGCGTTCGCGCTGGTCCGCGAGGCCACGCCCGCCCACCCACTGCAGCTCGGCGACGTGCCCGTCACCGTGTTCACCCGCTACGCCGAGTGCGCCGCGATCCTCGCGAGCCCCGACTGGGGTCACGGCTACCAGGCCGGGATCAGCCCGTTCCGCGACACCGGGGCGCTCATCCCCGGCTCGTTCGTGCGCATGGACCCGCCTGATCACTCCCGTTTCCGCAGCCTCGTCAACAAGGCGTTCACCCCGCGCGTGGTGGCCGCGCTCGCGCCGATGGTCGAGCGGGTGGTGGACGACCTGCTCGACACGGCGCTGGCGCGTGACGAGTTCGACGTGCTGGCCGACCTGGCCGTCCCCCTGGCCCTGACCATGATCGGCGGCCGAGTGCTGGGTGTCCCGCCGGAGGAGCGTCCGGCGCTGCGGGACTGGGAGCTCGCGATCGCCTGGGGCACCGATCCCGACGAACTGCTGCCCCCCGACGTGATCACCGCCCGCGGGACGGCGGCGCGCGCCGCGTTCGGCTACTTCTCGCGGCTGGTGGCGCAGCGCCGGGCCGAGCCCGCCGACGACCTGCTCAGCGCGCTCATCGCCGTGGAGGAGGCGGGGGACCGGCTCACCGAGCCCGAGCTGGTCGGCATCTGTCTGCTGCTCCTGGTGGCGGGCATGGAGACGTCGATCAACCTCGTCGGCAACGGGGTGCTGGCGCTGCTGCGCCACCCCGACCAGCTGGTGCTGCTGCGCGAGCGTCCCGACCTCATGCCGGCCGCGCTGGACGAGATGCTGCGCTACGACCTGCCCACGCAGTTCACGATCCGGGTCGCCCTGCGCGACACCGTGGTCGCGGGGCAGCGGTTCACCCGCGGCGACGGGGTGGTCGTCGTGATGGCGGCGGCGAACCGCGACGCCGCGGTCTACCCGGACCCGGACCGCTTCGACATCACCCGCTACGCCGTGCCGGACCCCGCGCGTCGCCACCTCGGATTCAGCCTCGGCATCCACTACTGCCTGGGTGCGCCGCTGGCGAGGCTCGAGGCGGGCATCGCGATCGGTGCCCTGCTCCGCCGGGCGCCGAACCTGGAACTGGCGGAGGAGAACCTGGAACACCTCCCCAGCCTGATCCACCGCGGCCTCCGCAGGCTGCCCGTCCGCGCGCGGACACGCACCCCGCGCGCGAACGCGTGATCGCCGTTGCCTATCGGCGCCGACATCGCGTCCCGCCGTGCCTAGCGTCGGCCGCGTGACTCAGGCCGGGGTGACCTCGCCGAGGCGCACCACCGTGCTGTCGCCCGGCCGGATGGGCGCGCGGCAGTGACCGCAGACGGTCTCGGCGTGCAGCTCCGCCCCGCACGAGTGCCGGAACACCGTGGGCGGCGCGCCCTCGGTGACGTAGCGGTTGCCCCACTCCATGAGCGCCAGCAGGATCGGGGCGATCTGCTCCCCGGACTCCGAGAGCACGTACTCGTAGCGCGGCGGGTGCTCCTCGTAGAGCTCCTTCGTCACGACGCCGGCCTCGACGAGGGTGCGCAGCCGGGTGGCGAGGATGTCGCGGCTGGCCCCGGTGCCGGCGACGATCTGGTCGAAGCGGCGCTGGCCGAAGAAGATCTCGCGCAGCGCGAGGATGCTCCAGCGTTCACCGACGACGGCGAGCGCGTTGGTGATCGAGCAGATCCTGGCCGTGCCTGCCACCGTTCCTCCTGGTCATCAGGCCGTCGCGCCGAGGACGAGGTGCTGCTCGGCGCCGTTCGAGCCTACGGGGACGGTGGCGGTCACCGGCACGTACCGGGTGGCCGTGACCACGAACTCACCCGGCCCCACACCGTCGAACGCGTAGCGGCCCCCGCCGTCCGTGGTCGCAGTGGCGACGGCCCGCCCGGCGGCGTCGGCCAGCGACACCGTGAGGTTCGCGAGCGGCCGCGACGCGGAGTCCAGCGCCGTGCCGGCGATCCGGCGCAGCACGGCCAGCACGAGATCGCACCGGGCGATCCCGTCGGCCGCCACGTCGACGCGCTCGGCCACCGGCGCCCGCCCCTCCGCGATCGCGGTCAGCGTGTGGATCCCGGCGGTGAGGCCGTGCAGCGCGTAGCGGCCGTCGGCGCCGCTCGTGGTGGTGCCGGCCACCTCGCCCGCCGTGTCGGTCACCGTCACCCGGGCGCCGGCGACGGCCTCCCCGTCGGGACCATGGATGCGGCCACCGAGCCCGGTGCCACCGGCGAGGACCAGGTCGAGGGTGTGGTGGCCCGGCGTGGTGGGCAGGTGTGCGGCCCGCGGGATGTGCCCGGGCGCCGCGGCCACCAGCATGTGCATCCCGCCGCCGCGGGGCCGGTCGAGGTGGTAGCGGCCGTCGTGATCGACGGTGCCGCGTCCGGCGCACACACCCAGCGCGTCGATCAGCGTCAGCACACCGCCCGTCACCGGTGCGCCGTTGTCACGCGAGAGCCGGCCGCCCACCGACATCGGGGCCGGTTCGATCGGGGCTCCGGGCACGTAGGAGGATGCCTCGGGTGCCGGCTGGACGGGTGCCGGTGCGGCCGCCGTGGCGGGCTTCCGGGCCGGGCGGACGAGGACGCCGGCGAGCACCGCGCACACCAGTGCCGCGATCGCGGGCACCAGTACCGCGGTGTGGAACGCGTCGGTGAACGACTCCCCGAACGCCGCGACGAAGGGCCGCACCACCGCCGCGGGCAGCTCCGACAGCGAGCCGCCCTCGGCGGCACCCGCGGTGAGCCGGGCCGCGCCCGCCGCGGGGACGCCGCGGGCGACCAGGGCCCCCGGCAGCGCGTCGAACAGGCCCGTGGTGAGCAGCGTGCCCAGCAGGCTCGCCCCGACCGCGCCGCCGATCTGCCGGAACATGTTCACGCTGCCGCTGGCCGTCCCGACCTCCGTGGGGGGTACGGAGATGACCGCGAGCGCCGTGCTCGGCGTGAGGATCAGCCCGCTGCCGGCCGCCACCAGCACGAGGATGAGCGCCACGATCCAGAAGTCCGTGGTCGGGTCGACCGTGAGCAGCAGCAGGGCGCCGGCGCCGGTCGCGACCAGGCCCACCACCATCGGCCAGCGGAAGCCGAGCCACCGCACGACGCGCGAGGCGAACGCGCTGACCACCACGTAGGTGGCGGTCAGCGCGAGCATCCGGGTGCCGGCCGAGAGCGTCGTGTACGCGTTGACCTGCTCGAAGTAGAGCACCAGCACGAACGACAGCCCCACGAACGTGAACTGGCCGAGGAACCCGACGAGGTTGGCCGCCACGAACGAGAGGTTGCGGAACAGGCCCAGGTGCAGCATGGGTGCGGAGCTGTGGTGCTCGGCCAGGACGAACGCGACGACCGCCACCCCGGCCACGCAGAAGGCCACGATGATCCGCGCCTCCCCGAAGCCGACGTTGCCGCCCTCGATCACCGCGTAGCTCAGGGCTCCGATGGCGACGATCCCGAGCACCAGGCCGGGGACGTCGAGCCGGCGGCCGGGCGCCCGGCGCTCGTCGACCAGCACCAGCGTCAGGACGACCACCACCACCGCCAGCACGACGTTGATCGCGAACACGCTGTGCCAGGAGTACGACAGCAGGAGCAGACCGCCCACGATCGGGCCCAGCGCCAGGCCGACGCCCGACACCGCGGCCCAGATGCTCACCGCGGTGGTGCGCTCGTGCGGATCGCCGAACAGGCCGGTGGCGAGCGCGAGGCTGTTGGGCAGGATCATCGCCCCGCCGACGCCCATCACGGCCTGGCCGACGATCACCGTGGTGGTGTCGCCGCCGAACAGGACCACGGCGCTGCCCGCGGCCATGACGACGGCCCCGAGCAGGAAGACCAGGCGGCGGCCGAGGATGTCGCCCACCGTGCCGGCCGTCAGCACCAGCGCCGCGACCACGGCCGTGTAGATGCTGCCCATCCACACGGCGCCGGACGCGGAGGCGTGCAGGTCGCGCTGGGCGGCGGTGATCGTGGCCAGGGTCTGGGTGATGGTCAGGAACGTCATCATCATGCCGAGGCAGACGATCACGAGTCCCCACCAGCGTCGCGGCGATCCGCGATCGGCGTCCATGCGGGGGACCGTAGGAGAGTCAGTTGGATTTCACAACTGACTTCGTGCACTGTCCTCCGCCGGGCCGCCCCGCGGACATCCCCGGTTCAGCCGGGGCCACCACGATCAGCGTCATGACCGCTGACGAGAGCCCACGCCGCAAGGTGATGAGCAGCCCGTACCTGCACCGGCTGCAGCGCCGGCACTTCCTGCTGTTCGACGTCCTGCCGATCGTCGGCACCGTGGCGGCCTTCGGGTTCCTCGCCGTGCATCCCTTCGGCGTCACCGAGCTCGTGCTGCTGGTGGCGATGTGGCTGCTGACCGGGCTGGGCGTGACCGTCGGCTACCACCGGCTGTTCACCCACCGCACGTTCAAGGCGGGCCCCGCCGTGACCACGGCGCTCGCGATCCTCGGCTCCATGGCCGGGCAGGGCGGCGTGGTGTCGTGGGTGGCGCTGCACCGGCGCCACCACGAGTGCAGCGACCGCGAGGGCGATCCGCACTCGCCCAACCTCGACGGCGACGGGTTCGTGGGCCGGATCCGGGGCCTCGCGCACTCCCACTTCCTGTGGATGCGCCGCCACGACTACCCGAACATCGTCCACTACGCGCCGGACCTGCTGCGCAACCGCGCCGTCGTGCGCGTCGCCCGCCGCTACGACACGTGGGTGGTCGTCGGCCTGCTGGTCCCGGCCGTGATCGGCGGCCTGGTCTCGCTGAGCTGGACGGGCGCGGTCAGCGGCCTGCTGTGGGGCGGGCTGGTGCGGATGTTCGTGCTCGAGCACATCGTGTGGGCGATCAACTCCTTCCTGCACATGTTCGGCACCCGGCCCTACGAGTCGCGGGAGAACAGCCGCAACGGCGGGGTGTTCGCGCTGATCAGCCTGGGTGAGTCGTGGCACAACAACCACCACGCGTTCCCGGACTCGCCCTCGTTCGGCCTCGACTGGTACCGCCTCGACCCCGGCTTCTGGCTCATCCGCGGGCTCGCCGCGTGTGGGCTGGCCTGGGACCTGAAGGTCCCCACCCCCGAGCGCATCGCGGCGCGCCGCCGTACCCCCGCTCCCGTCTGAGAAGGAGACACCCGTGAACGCCACGAAGGACGAGATCGCCGGCTGGTGCCGCGCCTACGTCGCCGACCTGCTGCAGGTCCCCGCCGACACGATCGACCCGGCCGAGGACTTCGACCGGCTCGGCGTCGACTCCGCGCTCGCCGTCTCCCTGCTCATGGAGGTGGAGGAGCGCTACGGCGTGGACCTGGAGCCCGAGGAGCTGTTCGCCGACCCGACGCTCGACGCCGTGGCCGACCACGTGCTCGCGCAGATCGTGAGCCGGGTGGCGTGAGCTCCGACCTGGCGCAGGCGGCGGAGGCCGTCCGACACCACTACGACGTGGGCAACGCCTTCTACGACCTGTGGCTCGACGCCACGCGCACCTACTCGTGCGCCCTGCGCGAGGGATCCGACGACACCCTGGAGTCCGCGCAGGAGCGCAAGCTCGCGTTCCACCTCGACGCGGTCGACGCCCGCAACGCCGGTGGCGTGCTGGACGTCGGATGCGGCTGGGGCTCGATCCTGGAACGGCTCGCGCTCACCCACCGTGTCCCGCGATCGGTCGGTCTGACACTGAGCGAGGAGCAGGCGGCGTTCGTGTCGGCGCGCGGCCTCCCGGGCGTCGACGTGCGGGTGGAGGACTGGCGCGATCACGAGCCCGAGGGCCGCTACGACGGGATCGTCTCCATCGGCGCCTTCGAGCACTTCGCGCGGCCCGACGACACCGTCGAGGAGAAGATCGGCCGCTACCGGGAGTTCTTCGCCCGCTGCCGGGACTGGCTCACCCCCGGCGGCACGCTGTCGCTGCAGACCATCGCGTACGCCAACATGTCCCGCGACCACGCCTCCGGGTTCATGCAGCGGGAGATCTTCCCGCACGCCGACCTGCCCACGCTGGCCGAGATCACCGCCGCCGCGGAGGGTGTGGTCGAGATCCGGCGGATGCACAACGGGCGCCTGGACTACGCGTGGACCTGCGAGCAGTGGGCGCGGCGGCTGCGCGCCCGCCGCGCCGAGGCCACGGAGCTCGTCGGGCCCGAGGTCGTGGCCCGCTACGAGCGCTACCTGAAGCTCTCGGCCCTCGGGTTCCGGATGAACAAGATCGGGCTGCTGCGGCTGGTCATGACGCCCTACCGCGACGGGTACTTCCGGTGACCACCGCGGCGAGGATCCGGTTCAACCCCTTCGACGCGGGGTTCCGCCGCGACCCCTACCCGCTCTACCACCGGCTCCGCGACGCCGATCCGGTGCACCGCGCGCTCGGGATGTGGGTGCTCACCCGCCACGCCGACGTCCGCGAGGTGCTGCGCGACCGCACGTTCAGCGCGGGGCTCATCCCGGCCCAGGTGGAACGCCGGGTCGACCCGGGAGCGCGGATCGTGCGGCTGGGCCGGGCGTCGCTGGTGTTCACCGACAACCCCGAGCACGCGCGGTTGCGGGGGCTGGTCAACCGGGCGTTCACCGGGGTGGCGGAGCTGCGGCCGGTGGTGGAGGGCATCACCGACGGCCTGCTGGACGCCGGTCCCGTCGGGGACGCCGTGGCCGATCTCGCGGACCCGCTGCCGGTCCGGGTGCTCGGCGCGTGGATGGCGCTGCCCGCCGACGTGGCCGGCCGCGTCGCGGCGTGGACCCACGACATCCGGTTCCTCCTGGAACCGGGCCTCATGAAGGGTGACGACGTCGAGCGCGTGACGCGCGTGCTCGACGAGTTCGTCCTCGCGCTGGAGCCCGTGATCACCGACCGGCGGCGCCGCCCGGGCGACGACCTGATCAGCCGGCTCGCCGCGGCGCGCACCGGAGGGGGAGACCGGCTCACCGACGAGGAGGTCGCCTTCGTCGCGATCATGTCGTTCGTGGCCGGCCACGAGACCACGACGTCGCTGATCGGCAACGCCCTGCTCGCGCTGCTGCGCCATCCCGCCCAGGCCGACCTGCTGCGGGAGCGCCCCGAGCTCGCCGGCGCGGCCGTCCGCGAGACCCTGCGCCACGACAGCCCCTTGCAGATGACCAAGCGCCTCGCCACCCGCGACGGGACGATCGGCGGCCGCACCGTCGCCGCAGGCGAGGTGATCCTGCTCTGCCTGGGGGCGGCCAACCGGGACCCCGCCGTCTTCGCCGACCCGGACGCGTTCGACATCACCCGGGACACCACGGGCCACGTCGCGCTCGGGGACGGCCTGCACGGTTGCCTCGGTGGGCAGCTCGCCCAGCTGCAGGCGCAGGTCGTCCTCGAGCGGCTGGCGTCCCGCCCGTTCCGGCTCCGCGACGAGCCCCTGCAGTGGCAGACCCACAGCCAGATCGTGCGCGGGCTCACCCGCCTGCCGGTGACGTGGGGGAGCGTGTGATCCCCGCCGTGCTGGCACGCCGCGCCACCGACGAGCCGGACCGCACCGCCTACCTCTTCCTCGACGAGAACGGCGCCGAGCGCACCCGCCTGTCCTACGGCGAGCTGCACGCACGGGCGTGCGGGGTGGCGGCGCGGCTCGTCGAGGTCTGTGGGCCCGGTGACCGGGCGCTGCTGCTGTTCGGGCAGGGCCCCGAGTTCGTGGTGGCGTTCCTGGGCTGCCTGTACGCGCAGGTGGTGGCGGTGCCGGTGAACCCGCCGCGCCGCAACCGCGTGCAGGACGCCACCCGGGCGATCGTGCTCGACTGCGAACCCGCCGTGGTGCTCACCGTCGCCGCGATGCTCGACCACCTCCGGCCCGCCGTGGAGCCGCTCGCCCCCGGCGTGCACTGGATGGCGCTGGACGACCTGGTGCCGTCCCCCGGGGAGCCCCGTCCGGTCACGGCCGACACCCTCGCCTTCCTGCAGTACACCTCCGGCTCGACGTCCACGCCCAGGGGCGTGATGGTGAGCCACGGCAACCTCGCCGCCAACCAGGAGATGATCCGCCGCACGTTCGGCCACGACCGCGACTCCACCGTCGTCGGCTGGGCCCCGTTCTTCCACGACCAGGGCCTGATCGGCAACGTGCTGCAGCCGCTGTGGGTGGGTGCGGCGAGCGTGCAGTTCTCGGCGATGGCGTTCGCCCGCCGCCCGCTGCTGTGGCTCGCCGCGATCTCCCGCTACCGGGCCCACACCAGCGGCGGCCCGAACTTCGCCTTCGACGCCTGCGTGGCCGCGGCCGCCCGCTCCGGCGTCCCGGACGTCGACCTGTCGAGCTGGCAGGTCGCGTTCGACGGTGCCGAACCCGTGCGGCCCGACACCCTGCGCCGCTTCGCCGAGACGTTCGCGCCCGCCGGCTTCGACCCGGCCGCGCTGCACCCCTGCTACGGGCTCGCCGAGGCGACGCTGATGGTCAGCGGCACCGGGAAGCTGCGGGGCCCCCGCACCACGACGGACGGGGCCAGCGGCCGGGTGCTGGCCGGCTCCGGGGTGCCGGTGCAGCCCGGCGCGGTCCGGATCGTCGACCCGGATACCCGGTCGCGGTGCGGGCCGGGCGAGGTCGGCGAGATCTGGGTGGCCGGCGACCACGTCGCCCAGGGCTACTGGCGCCGCCCCGACGCCACCGAGCAGACCTTCCGCGCGGAGCTCGACGGGGTGCGGCACCTGCGCACGGGCGACCTCGGCGTCCTCGTCGACGGGGAGCTGTACGTCGTCGGGCGGCTGAAGGACCTCGTGATCGTCCGCGGCCGCAACCACTACCCGCACGACATCGAGCACACCGCCACCGCCGCGCACCCCGCCCTGCGCTGCTGCGCCGCGTTCGCGGTGCCCGCGCCCGACGGCGAGCGGCTCGTCGTCGTGGCGGAGGTGCGCCGCGAGCACCGCGACACCCTCGACGCCCGTGAGGTGGTCGGGTCGGTCCGTGCGGCCGTCGTCGCCGAGCACGCGACGACGGGTGAGGTCGTGCTCACCTCGTTCGGCCGGCTGCCGATGACCAGCAGCGGCAAGATCATGCGGGCCGCGACGCGGGCCCGCTACCTCGATGGCGAGTACGCAGGAAAGGCGTGACCATGAGCGACTGGACGGCCCCCCACCCCGACTACGCCGACGCCGTGACGGGCGCGGTGCTCAGCATGCCCGCCGCGCGGCACCTGGGGTTCCGCTTCGACCGGGTCGTCCCCGGCGAGGTCGAGATCGTGCAGCCGGCGCGCCCCGAGCTGACCCAGCACGGCGGGTTCGTGCAGGGCGGCGTGCTCGGCTCGCTGGCCGACTTCGCCGGGGGCTCCGCCGCCGGCACGCTGCTCCCGCTCGGCTGGGTGAACATGACCGTCGACTACACGGTGAAGATCGTGGCCCCCGCCAAGGGCGACGTCGTCGCGCGCGGCCGGGTGCTCCACCACGGCCGCACCACGACGGTCGCCGCGGCCGACGTGTTCGCCCGCGACGGAGACGCGGAGACCCTGTGCGCCACCGCCCTGGTCACCATGCGGAACCTCAAGCTGTGAAGCGGTAGCCGATGCCCCCGTCAGCATCGCTGACGGCACCCCACCGGGGCACCGCCGGTGCCGTCCCCGATCGCCCGGGCGCCGATCCCGTCGGCGGACGCCCGGACGCGGGTCGGGTCACGGCTGTCCGTGGGCCCGGACCCGACGGACCACGAGGGCCGTGACCAGGACGGCGGCCACCCCGGCGACGAGGCCGGCGTGGGTGCGGACGGCGTCCGACACGGTGTCGCGGGCCAGCGCGCCCTGGTCACGCAGGCGGGCCGGCACGTCGAGCCGCCTGGCCAGCTCCGCCGTCGTGTCGCCGAGCTCCGCCCGCGTGTCCTCCACCGTCGCGAGGGCGTCCTCCAGGCCGGGATCGTCCTGCTGCCGGACCTCGGCGCGGAGGTCGTCGGAGGATCGGGCCGCACCGTCCACGAACGGGCGGTCGGGGGACACGGGAGGTACCTCGGGGTGGTTGCTCATGGAGAGGGGGTGGCCGGTTCGGGCCGTGTTCAACCGCGCGCGACCCGATCGGCGCGCCCCCCGGTGCTCCCTCCACGGCCTCGGCCTCCCAGCGGAGCAGGTCGCCGGCCGGTGCGCCGACGGGCACTCCGCCGCCGCGGTGCAGGTCGTTGTGCCCTGTCCGATCCCCCGCGGGGGGGTGCACCGTCGGGACCATGAGGTATCCCTACCCCTCCATCCGGGGAGCAGCATCATGAGCACCGCGCTCACCACGGTCGTCATCGTCGTCGTCGTC
>NZ_MKVV01000105.1 GCF_001899645.1 Pseudonocardia sp. 73-21
GTGGGCCCCTGTCTCCGGACAGGGGCCCACTTTTGTGTCCCCCTTCGGTCGAGGTCGGGGTCGTGCTGACCCGGCCGTGCCCGCCACCGGACGGGTGGCGGCATCGACCCGGCCGGCCGGGCACGCGGCGACCACGATCCACCGCGGGCCGTACGCGGGTCGGGCGGCGGCACACCGCGCTGTGCTCGACCGGTGTGCGACACAGGGGCTGCCGCCTACCGCCACGAGGACCCGGCGGAGCTCACCACCGTGGTCCACCGGTTGCTGACGCGAGGTCGCCCGGTACCTGCGCGTGATTAGGATCGTCCTGTGGACCGGCGCATCGGAGGGTCGCTCGCACGGCTGGGCCTGACCGAGTCGTGGGCGGAGCAGACCCTGATCGATCTCGGGTGGTGGTCCGGTGACCGGCCCACCCTCGGTTCCGAGCCGATCATGTGGGCGCTCGCCCGCAGCCCCGATCCCGATCTGGCGCTGCGCACCGTCGAGCGGCTCTTCGCCGCCGTCGCCGACCGGCAGGAGCTCTCCGGCGCGTTGCGGACCGACATGGGTCTGCGGGGCCGGCTGCTCGCGCTGCTCGGCAGCTCGACGGCGTTGGGGGACCACCTCGTCACGCACCCCGACCGGTGGCACCGCCTGCGGGAGAGCGCCCGGCCGCCCGCCGACCCCACGGCGACGATGCTGGCGGCGGTCGGTGCCGATCCCGACTCCCCGTCGGCGGCCACGCTGACCGGTTCGGAGGCGGTCGAGGCGCTCGGCACCGCCTACCGAGACAAGATGCTCCTGCTCGCGGCCGCCGACCTCGCCGCGGTGGGGGAGCCCGAGCTACCGGTTCTGGAGGTCGACGAGGTCACCGCCCGCCTGTCGGACCTCGCGGCGGCCGCATTGCGGGCCGCCCTGGCCGTGGCGATGGCCGAGGCCGGCTCCGACTGCGGCCGGCTCGCGATCATCGCGATGGGCAAGTGCGGCGGACGCGAGCTCAACTACGTCAGCGACGTCGACGTCGTGTTCGTCGCGGAACCCGCCGACCAGGCCACCACGAAGCTGGCCGCCCGGGTCATGCGGATCGCCGGCGAGGCCTGCTTCGAGGTGGACGCCAACCTGCGCCCCGAGGGCCGCCAGGGCGCGCTGGTGCGCACCCTCGACGGGCACGTGTCCTACTACAAGCGCTGGGCCAAGACCTGGGAGTTCCAGGCGCTGCTCAAGGCCCGCCCCATCGCCGGCGACGAGGAGCTGGGCAAGGCCTACGCCGAGGCCGTCGCGCCGATGGTGTGGAACGCGGTGGGCCGGGACGACTTCGTCGCCGACGTGCAGGCGATGCGCCGTCGCGTCGAGGACAACGTCCGGCCCGACCAGCGATCCCGGGAGATCAAGCTGGGGCCCGGGGGTCTGCGCGACGTCGAGTTCGCGGTGCAGCTGCTGCAGCTCGTGCACGGGCGCACCGACCCCGCGCTGCACTCGCCGTCCACCCTCGACGCCCTGGCGGCGCTGGCCGACGGCGGCTACGTCGCACGCGACGACGGGGCCAACCTCGCGGCGTCCTACCGGTTCCTGCGCCTGCTCGAGCACCGCCTGCAGCTGCAGCGGATGCGCCGGACCCACCTGTTGCCCCCGGCCGACGACACCGTCGCACTGCGGTGGCTCGCGCGCGCGGCCCGGATGCGCCCCGACGGACGCCACGACGTGGTCGGCGTGCTGATGGCGGAGTGGACCCGCAACGCCCGGCGTGTGCGCCGGCTGCACGAGAAGCTGTTCTACCGGCCGCTGCTGACGGCGGTGTCGCGGTTGTCGGCCGACACGGCCCGGCTGTCGGAGTCGGCGGCGGCGGCGCGGCTGGGCGCGTTGGGCTGGGTGTCGCCGGAGGGGGCGTTGACGCACCTGCGTGCGCTGATGTCGGGGGTGTCGCGGGCGGCGTCGATCCAGCAGACGCTGCTGCCGGTGCTGCTCGACGAGCTCGCGCGCAGCCCCGACCCGGACCGCGGCCTGCTGGCCTACCGCCGCGTGTCCGAGGCCCTGGCGACCACGCCCTGGTACCTGCGGCTACTGCGCGACGAGGGGCTGGTGGCGCAGCGGCTGATGTACCTGCTCGGCACGTCCGCGCTGGTGCCGGACCTGCTGGTGCGGGCCCCGGAGGTGCTGCGGCTGCTGGCCGCACCGTCCGCCGGCCGGGCCGACGAGCTCACCCGCGACCCCGGCGAGGTGGCGATGTCGCTGCGCACCACCGTCGCGCGGCAGCATGACCCGGACACCGCCGCCGCCACCGCACGGTCGTTGCGTCGCCACGAGATGCTGCGCGTGGCGTGCGCCGACCTGCTCGGCGTGCAGACCACCGAGCAGGTGTGCGCGGCGCTGAGCTCGGTGTGGGTGGCGGTGCTGCAGGCCACGCTCGAGTCGGTGGAGCGCGCGCTGGGTGCGAGCCCGGCCCCGGCGCGGATGGCCGTGATCGGGATGGGGCGCCTCGGGGGAGCGGAGCTCGGCTACGGCAGCGATGCCGACGTGCTGTTCGTCTGCGAGCCGGTGGACGGTGCGGCCGACGGGGACGCGGTCCGCTACGCCACCACGGTGGCGGAGACCGTCCGCCGGCGTCTCGGCGCACCCAGCCCGGACCCGGCGCTGCTCGTGGACGCCGACCTGCGGCCCGAGGGGCGCTCGGGGCCGCTCGTCCGCACGTTCGAGTCCTACCGGAGCTACTACGCCCGCTGGTCGGAGGCATGGGAGGCGCAGGCGCTGCTGCGTGCGACGCCCGTGGCGGGGGACCGGGACCTCGGGATCCGGTTCGTGGAGATGGTGGACCCCATCCGCTACCCGCCCGACGGCCTCGACGCGACGACGGTCACGGAGATCCGGCGGATCAAGGCCCGGGTCGACGCCGAGCGGCTGCCGCGCGGCGCCGACCGCACTCTGCACACCAAGCTCGGTCTGGGCGGGCTCGCGGACGTCGAGTGGACCGTCCAGCTGCTGCAGCTCCAGCACGCCGGTGACCTGCCCGAGCTGCGCACGACGTCCACGCTCGAGGGGCTGCGCGAGGCCGGCGAGGCCGGGCTGCTCACCCCCGACGACGTCGCCGAGCTCACCACGGGATGGACGATGGCCACCCGCGCCCGCAACGCGATCATGCTGGTGAAGGGCAAGCCCGGCGACCAGCTGCCGCGCTCGGGCCACGAGCTGGCCTCGATCGCGTGCGCGGCGGGCTACCCCGCCGGCGGCGACCCCGGCGTGTTCCTCGACGACTACCGCAAGGCCACGCGACGGGCCCGGGCCGTCGTCGAAAGGGTTTTCTACGGCTGGTGACGGCGGGCTACCGTGCGCGGCATGCCCTCGACGTCGACCCTCCTGGCGTTCGCCCTCGCCGGGATCGTGCTGGTGGTGATCCCCGGGCCGAGCGTGCTGTTCATCGTGGGCCGCGCCCTGGCCCACGGCCGGCGCGCCGCGCTGACGAGCGTGGCCGGCAACACCACCGGCGCCGCGCTCGTGGTGGTGCTGGTGGCGTTCGGACTGGGGGCCGTGGCCGCGGGATCGGCCGTGGTGTTCGGCGTGATCAAGTTCGTCGGGGCCGCGTACCTCGTGTACCTCGGGGTCCAGACGATCCGCCGCCGCGGCGATCTCACCGCGGTTCTCGGGTCCGTGTCCGGGGCCGCGGACCGGCGGCTGTACTGGCAGGGCGTCGTGGTCGGGTGCACCAACCCGAAGGTGCTGGTGTTCTTCGCGGCCGTGCTGCCGCAGTTCGTCGACGCCGGCGCCGGTAGCGCCACCACCCAGATGCTGGTGCTGGGACTGCTGTTCGCGCTGATCGCGTCGGTGCTCGACAGCCTGTGGGGCCTCGCCGCCGGCACCGTCCGCACCTGGTTCGTCACCTCGCCCGCCCGGCTGCGCCGGGTCGGCGGGCTCGGGGGCGCGATGATGATCGTCATGGGGGCGGGCCTGGCGCTGACCGGGCGGAAGGACTGACGAGGGGCCGTGCGCGGATATCGGTGTGGGAACACTGTTATCCGCGCACGGGCGGCGGAGCCGCACTCGAGCGCGCTGCGAGACTGGGCCCGTGGACACCGTCAGGCAGCTCGTCGAGACCCGGCCCGTCGTCCTGCTCGCCGCCGTCCTCGCGCTGGTCGCGGTGTCCTGGCGGATGTCGTGGCGCTGGGCCCGCACCGTGGTCACCATCGCTCACGAGGGCGGGCACGCCGTGGCGGCGCTGGTGGCCGGGCGGGGGCTGACGGGCATCCGGCTGCACCCCGACACGTCCGGCGTCACGGTGTCCACGGGCGCGCGTCGCGGGCCGGGGCTGGTGTTCACGTTCCTCGGCGGCTACCCGGCGCCGTCGCTGCTCGGGGTGGGCGGGGCGCTGCTCGTGGCCGCCGACCGGGCCCAGCTGACGCTGTGGATCGCGTTGGCGCTGCTCGCCGCCACGCTGATCGGGATCCGCAACGCCTACGGGGCCGTCGCCGTGCTGGCCACCGGGGTGCTGGTGGCGGCCGTCGCGGGCTGGGCGACTCCCCGGGTGCAGGACGGTTTCGCGGCGGCGCTGTGCTGGTTCCTGGTGTTCGGCGGGCTGCGCGCCACGAGGGAGCTGCAGCGTGGCCGCCGTCGGGGATATCGGGGCGATTCGGACGCCGACATGCTCGCCCGGTTGACGCACGTCGCGGGGGGAATCTGGGCGGTCCTGTTCTGGTTGGTGGCGGGTGTGGCCGTGATCATCGCGGCCTGGGTACTGCTGATCCGACCGACCTGATCCGACCGACCTGATCCGACCGACCTGATCCGACCGACCTGAGGAGAGCGCGTGACCGCACCGACCGACATGAACGACTGGAACCGCAAGATCATCGAGGAGTTCCGCGCCAACGAGGGGCGGGTCGGTGGCCCGTTCGAGGGGGCGCCGATGATCCTCGTGCACCACATCGGGGCCAAGTCGGGCACCGAGCGCGTGACACCACTCGTGTACTTCCCGCAGCCCGACGACCAGATCGTGATCATCGCGTCCAAGGCCGGCGCGCCGACCAACCCGGACTGGTACCACAACCTCAAGGCCAACCCGAAGATCACCGTCGAGGTCGGCACCGAGACGTTCGCCGTCGAGGCCGCCGAGGTCGAGGGCGCCGAGCGCGACACGATCTGGGACGCCGCCGTGGCCGCCAACCCGGGCTTCGGCGAGTACCAGACGAAGACGAGCCGCCTGATCCCCGTGCTGAGGCTCACGCGCATCTGAGGCAGGATCGGCAGCCGTGACCATCACCTTGGACCAGGCCCAGACCATCGTCGCCGCCGCACTGCTGCACGGCACCGAGGCGGGGTTCAACCCGCTGACGGTCGCGGTGCTCGATCCCGGAGGGGCGCTCGTGGCCCTGGGCCGCCAGGACGGCTCCGGCTTCCTGCGCCCCGACCTCGCCCAGGCGAAGGCCTCCGGCGTGCTCGCACTGGGCATGACCAACCGGGCCATCGCCGCGCGCGCGGCCGACTCCCCGGAGTTCTTCACCTCCGTGGCCACGCTGGCCGGCGGCAAGATCCTGTCCGTGCCCGGCGGCGTCTTCGTCCGCGACGCCGACGGCGTGCTGCTCGGCGCCGTCGGGGTCACGGGCGACGCGTCGCTCAACGACGAGGCCGCCGCCCTCGCGGGTATCGCCGCCGCCGGTCTGGTCGCCCAGACCGGGGCGGAGTGACCACCTCCTCCACCCTCGACCGGACCGGGGCGGGCCTGCTGCTCGCCCTGGTCTCGGCCGTCACCTTCGGGCTCTCCGGCCCGTTCGCCAAGGCCCTGACCGACGCCGGGTGGTCGGCGTCGGGTGCGGTGCTCGTCCGCCTCGGTGGGGCCGCGGCGATCCTGCTGGTGATCCTCGCCGTCCGGCGCCCGGGGGTGCTGGCCGCGGTCCGCGCCGACGGCCCGGCGCTCGTGCTCTACGGCGTGCTGGCCATGGCCGGCGTCCAGGTGGCGTTCTTCAACGCGCTGCAGTACCTGCCCGTCGCCGTCGCGCTGCTGCTCGAGTACATCGGCCCCGTGCTGGTCATCGGCTGGGTGTGGCTCGTGCGCCGGCAGCCGCCGAGCCGTCGCACCGTGCTCGGCGCGGTCGTCGCCCTGTTCGGGCTGACGCTGGTGGTGCAGCTGTGGTCCGGCATCGGGCTGAGCACGCCGGGGTTGCTGTGGGGGTTCGCCGCGGCCGTCTGCCAGGCGTCGTACTTCCTGATCGCGGACCGGGCCGGGGCGTCGACCCCGCCACTGGTGCTCGCGGGCGTGGGGATGACGGTGGGCACCGTCGTGGTCGCGCTGCTGGGGCTGGTGGGCGTGCTGCCCATCGTGATCGACGCCGCGGCCACCGGGGTGTTCCTGGCCGGCGTCGACGTCGGCTGGCCGGTGGCGGCCACGCTGCTCGTCGTCGTCGCGTCGGTGATCGCCTACCTCACCGGGGTGGCCGCGATCGCGCGCATCGGCGCGGCCCGCGGCTCGCTCGTCGCGCTGCTGGAGGTGGTGGCCTCCGCCGTGGCGTCGTGGCTGCTGCTGGGGCAGGTGCCCGCGGTCATCCAGCTGGTGGGCGGGGCGCTGATCCTGGTGGGTGTCGCGCTGACCTCGACGGCGGCCCGACCGGACCCGACCCCGGCGCCGGTCTAGCCGCGATCGACCACCGCCACATGGCCACCTACGGCTGCCCGTGGCGGTCCGTCAACAGCCACGAGTGACCATGAGGCGGTGTGGGGCGGGGGCGCGGGGTCAGGAGGGGCGGCGCCGGCGCCACCAGGGGTTGCGGGTCGGTGGCGGTGGGGCAGGAGCCGCCGGCGACGCGGCGGGCGCACGGCCGGCGCGCCAGCGGGCCACGGCGTCGTCGGCGTCGATGCGGCCGACCTTCACCCTCGGGCCCACCGGGTTGCGCAGATACTCGACGATCCGCAGGTTCAGCGCCCGCAGCACGTCCCGCACGGCCTGCTCCGTGCGGAGATCGCTCAGGGTGGCGGGCAGGCGGTCGATCTCCTTGCGCAGCTGGATCGACTCGGGCAGCAGCGCCTCGCGCGAGAGACCCTCGCGTTCGACGTAGCGGCGGACCCACCACATCTCGTCGTCGGGCCCGTCCAGTCCCGGCAGCGGTTTGCCGGCGCCGGGCAGGTTGTCGAAGGCGCCGCGTTCGGCGGCCTCGCGGATGGCCCGGTCGACGGCCGACTCGTACCCCACGCGACCGAGGTTACCGGGGGATCACGGGCAGCGTGAGGTGTGACGGCCGGGCGCGGTCGTGGAACACCTGCTGGTCCGCGACCGCGAACGCGGTGGCGCGCACGGGTTCCTCGCCGGTCTGCGGGTTGCGGATCCAGCGCGGGAAGCAGCTCGACGCGATCTCCACGCGCAGCCGGTGGCCCGCCGCGATCACGATGCTGGTGGCCCACAGGTCGATCTCGTAGACGTACACGTGGCCGGGCTCGATCAGGGTCGGCTCGCTCGTCGACTCGCGGAAGCGGGCCGCCACGACGCCGTCCACGACGTTCCACGCGTAGCCGTCGGGGTGGACGTCGACGACCCGGGCCACGAAGTCGCAGTCCGGCGCCGAGGACGCGGCGTGCAGCGTCATCGTGACGTCCCCGGTGATCTCCAGCGGCTCGGCGAGCACGTCGCCGGTGTAGACCAGCACGTCGTCGCGGGCCTCCGCGGGGCGCTGGTCGAACACCCCGGGCGGGAGCGCGAGGGAGGCGCCGCCCAGGGACGGCACCGGGTCGGCCGGGTCGCTGACGTAGGAGTCCGGTTCCTCGTCGCCGGGCGGCTCCCACGACAGCGACCCGCCCGCGCGCAGGTACAGCGGCGTCTCGACGCGCCGGGCGAGCGGCCAGTCGTCCTCGTCGCGCCAGCGGTTCTCGCCGAGCACGAAGATCCGGACGCGCGGGCCGTCGAGCGGGGTGCCGCGGAAGAAGTGGTCGAACCAGTCGCGCTGGATCGCGTGGAGCTCGATGGCCGCCTCGGGGCCGAAGTCGGCCTCGCCCGCGCCGCGCGTCTCGGGCTTCGCGTAGCCGAGCAGGTGCGCCCACGGCCCCATGACCAGCCGCTGGTTCTCCCGGGCGTACCCGGTGCGGGCGCCGGCGCGGAGGGTGCGGTACATCGTGAGCGTGTCGTACTGGAAGGCTGCCAATCAAGAACAACGGCGGCCCAGGACGAGACGTGCAGCATCGGCACGTCGATGTCGCCCGCGTGGCCGCGGAGGTCCAGCGCGGCCCAGTAGTCGTCGTCGGTGGTGTGCGACAGGAGGTCGCGCAGGTAGGGGGCGCCGGGGGCGAAGCGGTCGGCCCAGTCGAGCACCGGGGTGTGCTCCACCGCCTCGCGGGTGAGCGGGGCGAAGCGGGCGCCGGGCACGCTCGACCACGCGTCCCACTCGGTGATCAGCTCCGACCCGACCTTCTCCCGGGCCAGCGAGCCGATCCAGTTCACCGTCCAGTCCAGCTCCAGGACGCCGTTGCGGTAGAGGCAGTCGTGGAAGAACGTGATCGGGCCGGAGACGGGGCTCGCCGCCCGCAGCGCCGGCGGCCGGTGGGTGGCGAGGTGGTACTGCGCGAGGCCCATGTAGCTCTGCGACAGCGTGCCGACCTCCCCGTTGCTCCCCGGCAGCTCGGCGGCCCAGGCCACGGCGTCGGCGCCGTCGGGTCCCTCCTGCGTGAACGGGTCGAACGTGCCGTCGGACGCGCCGCGGCCCCGCACGTCCTGGATCACCACGATGTAGCCGTGGTCGGGGAAGCACGCGGGCTCGATGCGCTCCGAGGCCTGCTTGCCGTAGGGCGTGCGGACCAGCAGCACCGGGTGGCGCCCGGGTTGCGCGGGGCGGTGGACGTCGGCGCGCAGGACGACGCCGTCGCGGGTGGACATCTCGACGTCGAACTCCGTCTGGGGCACGCCGTCAGCCTGTCAGGATGCGCTGCGTCCCGCTGTAGACGTTCATCGTCTCGCCGCGGAGGAAACCCACCAGCGTGACGCCGGCGTCCACCGCCAGCTCGACGGCCAGCGAGCTCGGCGCCGACACCGCCGACAGCATCGGCACCCCGGCCATCACGGCCTTCTGCACCAGCTCGAACGACGCCCGGCCGGACACCATCAGCACCGTGCCCGCCGCCGGGATGCGCCCGTCGAGCAGGGCCCAGCCGAGGACCTTGTCGACGGCGTTGTGCCGCCCGACGTCCTCGCGCGCGACGAGCAGCTCGCCGTCGGCGGTGAAGAGTCCGGCGGCGTGCAGGCCGCCGGTGGAGTCGAACAGCTTCTGGGCGGTGCGCAGGGTGTCGGGGAGCGTGCTCAGCACGGCCGGGGTGACCGTGATCGGGTCGGCGGCGGGGGAGAAGCGCGTCTTGAGCTTGACCGCGTCCAGCGACGCCTTGCCGCACACCCCGCACGACGAGGTGGTGTAGAAGTTGCGCTCGATGCTGGGGTCGGGGGGTTCCACGCCGGCGGCCAGCGCCAGGTCGAGGACGTTGTAGGTGTTGCGGCCCGCGTCGTCGAAGGAGTCGCAGTAACGGGCGGCCAGCACGTCGTCGGACGAGCCGATCACGCCCTCGGTGAGCAGGAACCCGTGGGTGAGCTCGACGTCGTGGCCGGGCGTGCGCATCGTGACCGACAGCGGTCTGCCGTCGACCCGGATCTCCAACGGCTCCTCGGCGGCGAGCACGTCCTGGCGTCGCGTCGACCCGTCCGTCCCGATGCGCAGGACGGGACGGTTGACGCTCAGGCGGCCCATGGCGCCACGGTAACCCCGCGTCAGCGGATGCGCTGTCCGGTCTCCTCGCAGGAGTACCCACCCAGGGCCTCGACACCGGTGCGGAAGTCCGACCGTTCCAGCAGCGTCCAGAGCGGGGCGAGCAGCGGGTCGTCGAGGGTGTCGGTGCGCAGGACGAGGTCGTAGGGCTCGCGGGCGACCGGCACGAAGTCCAGCCCGAACGCGCGGGCGGCGGCGAGGATGCCCATCCCGGCGTCGGCGCGCCCGGCGCTCACCGCGGCGGCGACCGCCAGGTGGGTGTGCTCCTCGCGGGAGTAGCCGGAGATCGCCGCGGGGTCGACGCCGCGGCGGGCGAGCTCGTGGTCGAGCAGCGCCCGGGTGCCCGCGCCGCGCTGCCGGTTGACGTAGCTCACACGCGTGAGGTCCTCGATGCCGGTGAGCCCCAGGGGATTGCCGGGCGCGACGATCAGCCCCTGGTCGCGGTGCACGAGCCGGACCACGGCGATCCCGTCGGGGCCGAGCAGCCGGTCGACGTAGGGCAACGTGTACTCGCCGGTGGCGGGGTCGAGCAGGTGCGACCCGGCGAGGTGGCACAGCCCGTCCCGCAGCGCGACGAGCCCGCCGAGCGACCCGACGTTGGACGACGCGAGCGTGACCAGCGGATCGGCGGCCCGCAGTTCGGACGCGGCCACGTCGAGGACGAGGTCGTGCGAGCCGATCGCGACGATCGTGCGACCGATCTCGCCCAGCCCGCGCAGCAGCTCCACCCGCACCTGCTCGCCCGCGTGGTGGCCCTCCACCCCGGCGGGGACGACGAGCAGGCCGTCGGCGCGCACGAGGGAGGTGAGCACGCCGGCGCCGCGGGGGAGCGGGGTGGCCACCACCTCACCGGCCACCCGCCCGAGCCGCACGCGCACCCAGTCGTCCGTTCCGACGGCGGACGCGAGCTTGCGGGCCAGCCGTGCCGTGGTGGACGGGCGCTCGCGCGGGGCGGCGCCCTCCAGGGTCGCGAGCAGGGGCGCGGCGAAGATGTCGAACGTCAGCGACGCCGACACGGGGTAGCCGGGGGCGCCGAGCACAGGGGTGGTGCCGACGGTGCCCAGCACCACGGGATGACCCGGTTTCACCGCCACCCCGTGCACGGCGAGGGTCCCGGCCCCGGCGACGACGCGGGCGGTGTGGTCGTCGCGCCCGGCGCTGGAGCCGGCGATGAGGATCACGAGGTCGGCGCGCTCGGCGGCGTCGCGCAGGGCGGTGGCGATCAGGTCGGGATCGTCCGCGACGATCGCGGTGGTCTCGGCGACGCAGCCGATCTCGCGGGCCTGCGAGGCGAGCATCAGCGAGTTGGTGTCGAGGATCTCGCCGGGTGCGGTGTCGGTGCCGATCGGCCGGATCTCGTCACCGGTGGGGACCACGACGACGCGGGGCCGCCTCCGCACCACCAGCTCGACCGCCCCGGCCGCCGCGCACGCCGCGACGTCGACGGGCCGCAACCGGTGGGCCTCGGGCAGGAGCAGCTCGGTGGCGCTGATGTCCTCACCGATCGAGCGGACGTGCTGGTACGGGGGCACCGCGGCCGCCACTTCGGCCTTGCCGTCGCCGGTGCGGTGCACGTGCTCGCGCATGACGACGGCGTCGTAGCCGGCGGGCAGCGGGTCGCCGGTGTCGACCACCTCGAACTCGGCCAGCAGCACCGGCGTGGTCTCCGCGGCGCCCACGGTGTCGGCGGCGCGGACCGCGATGCCGTCCATCCCGGCCGAGTCGAACGCGGGCGACGACCGCAGGGCCCACACCGGCTCGGCGGTGACGCGCCCGACCGCGTCGGCGACGGCGACGGTCTCCACGTCCAGCCGCTCCGGGCAGCCCGCCGCCCGGCACGCGGCGGTCCAGGCCGCCGTGGCCTCGGCCGTGGGCACGTCGGAGACGAAGGGGCTGTTCACCGGTACAGCATCACATCGACCTCGCTGCCCGCGTCGAGGCCGGTGGCGGGTTCGGGCACGACGAGGCAGCCGTCGGCGCGGGTGAGCACCGACAGCAGCGCGGACGGCCCGAAGATCGGGGTCGCCGTCCCGTCGGCCACGGTGACCTGCACGACGTCGACGCGCCCGGTCAGCGAGGGGATGTCGCGGGAGAGCCGGGCCCTCGTCGACGGTTCGGGCGGTGGCCGCCCGCAGCCGGCCAGGCGCCACACCAGCGGCACCCCGACCAGCCGGAAGACGACCAGCGCCGACAGCGGGTTGCCGGGCAGGCCGATCACGGGCACCCCACCGCACTCGGCGAGCAGCGTGGGCTTGCCGGGTCTGAGTGCGATGCCGTGGCACCAGATCTCCCCGAGCGCGGCGACGGCGCCGGCGGTCTCGTCGCGGGCCCCGACCGACGAGCCCGCCGAGACGACCACGAGGTCCGCGTCGCGCAGCGCCTCCTTCAGCGCGGCGGTGAGCGCGCCGGGGTCGTCGGGGACGATGCCGGCGGGCACCGGTTCGCCCCCGGCGTCGCGCACCAGCCCGGCCAGCGCGGATGCGGTGGCGTCGCGGACCTGGCCGGGCGCGAGGTCGCGGGTGCAGGGTGGTACGACCTCGTCGCCGGTGGACAGGATCGCGACGCGCGGCCGGGTGTGCACGGCGACCTCGACGACGCCTGCGGCGGCGAGCAACCCCAGGTCGGGGGCCCGCAGAGGGCGCCCACCGGGTACCAGGTCGCCGCCGGCGGCGACGTCCTCGTCGGCCCGCACGAGCCCCGCCCCCGGGGCCACCGGGCGCGTGACCTCCACCGTGCCGGGCATCGTCTCGGCGGTGTACTCGACCATCACGACGGCGTCGGCGCCCGCGGGCAGCACCCCGCCGGTGGGCATGGCGACGCAGCCCCCGGGCGGGACGGCGACGTCGGGTGCGCGCCCCATCCGGACCGTCCCGGCCAGGTCGAGGTAGGACGGCAGGCCCTCCGACGCGCCGTAGGTGTCGGCCGCGCGCACCGCGTAGCCGTCCACTGTGGAGCGTGGGAAGCCGGGCAGCGCAGCTCGGGCGGTGACGCCGCCCGTAGGGACGCGACGCAGGGCGGTGTCCAGCGTGACGACCTCGGCGGCGGTGCGGCGGGCGGGCCGGAACCCCGCGAGCACCTCCGACACCGTGCGGGTGGTGAAGAACTCCCGACCGCTCACGGGTGATCACCGATGGGGGACCGGGAACGGTGGTGGGGGCGGTGGCGCGTCCCCGGACGGTGATCTCGGGGGGTGGTCACCGGTCGGGCTGGCCTTCCGCGCCACCGGGCCTGGGCTGGTCGCGGGCCGCCGCGCCGCCCTTGGCCAGGCCCAGCACGCTTACCACCGGGCCCAGCGCCACCTGGCCGAGGCCGCAGATGCTGGTCTTGCGCATGGCCTCCTCCAGCCGCAGCACCTGGGCGCGCTCGTCGTCGTCGAGGGTCGAGCGACCGGCGAGGATCTCGTGCGCCTTGGTGGAACCCACCCGGCACGGCACGCACTTGCCGCAGGACTCGTTGCGGAAGAAGCGCAGCACGTTCGTGGACGCCGCGAGCAGGTCGGTGCCCTCGGCCAGCACCACCACCGCGCCCGACCCCAGCATCGTGCCGGCGGAGGCGGCGGAGCCGAAGTCCAGCGCCAGGTCGAGGTGGTCGGGCCCGATGAAGTTCGACGACGCGCCGCCCGGCTGCACCGCCCCCACCCGGCGTCCGCCGCTCACCCCGCCGGCCAGCTCGATCAGCTCGCCGACGGTGGTGCCCATCGGCACGCAGTAGACGTCGGGGCGCTCGACGTGCCCGGAGACGGCGAAGAACTTCCAGCCCACCGACTCGCCGAGGCCCTGGTCGGCCCACCACTGCGCCCCGCGTTGCACGATCACGGGCACGTCGGCGAACGTCTCGACGGAGTTCATCAGGGTGGGACGGCCGTGGAGGCCGTAGTTGCCGGGGAACGGGGGCTTGTTGCGGGGCTCGCCGCGGTGGCCCTCCATGCACTCCAGCAGGGCGGTCTCCTCGCCGAGGATGTAGCCACCGGGGGAGACGAACACCTCCACCTGCCGCCCGGGCCCGACCAGCCCGGCCGCGCGCAGGGCCTCGATCTCCGCGCGCAGCACGTGCTCCTCGGGGCCGTACTCGTGGCGGAGGAAGACCCAGCCCTCCTCGGCGCCGACCACGACCATGCCGATGAGCAGCCCCTCCAGCACCAGGTGCGGCTGGGTGGCGAGGATCTGGCGGTCCTTGAACGTACCGGGCTCGGACTCGTCGGCGTTGCAGATGACGTAGCGGGTGCCCGGCGGCGTGCTGCGGACGAGGTCCCACTTCTGGCCCGTGGGGAAGCCTGCGCCGCCCATGCCGCGCAGGCCGGAGTCCTTCAGCGCCGTGACCACGGTGTCGGCGTCGAGCTCGCCGGCGAGCAGCGCGCGCAGCGTGGCGTAGCGCTCGTCGCCGGGCGCGTAGGGATCGTTGGGCCACGGCGCCTCGCGCAGGGACGCGGGAGCGTCGCCCACCCCGTCGGCCCGGGCGGCCGCGACCAGGTCGTCGACGTCCGCCAACGGCGCCGGGCGCTCGTTCACCGCCACCGCCGGCGCGCTGTCGCAGCGGCCCAGGCACGAGACCTCGACCAGCTCCACGTCGCCAGGATTGTCGGTCCCAGCGGCGCCGTAGCGCTCGCGCAGCTCCGCGATCCGCGCCTCACCGTCACGCAGGAAGCACGGCAGGTCGTGGCACGCGTGCAGCGCGACCTTCACCGGCGGTGTGGTGCGGAAGTGCGGGTAGAACGAGATCAGTCCCTCGATCTCGTAGCGCGGCCGCTTGGCGTCGCGGGCCAGCTCCTCCAGCTCCTCCCGGGGCAGCCAGCCGAGGCGGGCCTGGAGCGCGTTGAGGGCCGGGACGAGCGACGGGCCCGGGAACTTCCCCGCCCGCGCCTCGACCCCGGGGACCCGAGGTTGCACCGTCGTCACCGCGTTGACGCGTGAGCTCGCAAGCTCGCTCACAGGGCCTCCACCTGCACCGCACAGAACTTGAACTCCGGGATCTTGCCGAACGGGTCGACCTCGTCGATGGTCAGCAGGTTCGCCGCGGCCTCCCGGAAGTGGAACGGGATGAACACGTTGCCCAGCTGCTCGCGGTGGCTGATCCGCACCAGCAGCTCGATGGCCCCGCGCCGCGACCGGGCCCGCACCATCTGGCCGTGGGCGAGCCCGCGGTCGGCGGCGTCCTTGGGGTGCATGTACACCTCCGCGACCGGGGAGATCGCGTCGAGCGCGAACGAGCGGCGCGTCATCGAACCGGTGTGCCAGTGCTCCAGCAACCGGCCGGTGTTGAGCACCAGCGGGTACTCGGCGTCGGGCAGCTCCTTGGGCGGCAGCCACTGCGCCGGGACCAGGTGCGCGAGGCCGTCGTCGGTGTTGAAGTGCTCGTCGAACATGACGATCGTGCCGTCGGAGTGCTCGGGATCGGCGTTCGGGTAGAGCTTCCCGGACAGGCCCAGGTTGTCGTAGGACAGGTTCCGGTACGACGCCATGAGCGACACCATCTCGTCGAACACCTCGCTGGGCGCGCCGTAGTTCCAGTCCAGGCCGATGCGCCGCGCGATGTCCTGCACGATCTCCCAGTCCGGGCGGGCCTGGCCCGGTGCGTCCATGACCTTGCGGCCGAGCTGCACGCGGCGGTCGGTGTTGGTGTAGGTGCCGTCCTTCTCCAGGTAGGAGGTGGCGGGGAGGATCACGTCGGCGAACTCGGCGGTCTCGGTGAGGAAGATGTCCTGCACCACCAGGAAGTCCAGTGCCGACAGGGCCTTGCGCACCTTGTTGATGTTGGGGTCGGAGAGGAACGGGTTCTCGCCGAGCATGTACATGCCGCGCACGCCGTCGGGCTGCAGCACGGACTTGATGATCTCGGTGACGGTCAGGCCGCGGTTCGGGTTCAGCGCCGTGCCCCAGGCCGTCTCGAACCGGGCCTGGACGGCGTCGCGGTCGACGCCCTGGTAGTCGGGGTAGAACATCGGCACCAGCCCGGCGTCGGACGCGCCCTGCACGTTGTTCTGGCCGCGCAACGGGTGCAGCCCGGTGCCGGGGCGCCCGACGTTGCCGGTGATCGAGCACAGCGCGATCAGGCAGCGGGCGTTGTCGGTGCCGGTGGTGTGCTGGGAGATCCCCATGCCCCAGTAGACGACCGCCGCGCCCGCCTCGCCCCACAGCTTCCCGACCAGGCGGATCGTGTCGGCATCGACGCCGGTGATCTGGGCGGCGCGCTCGGGCGGGTAGTCGGCGACGGTGCGAGCCAGCTCGTCGTAGTTGGACGTGCGGTTCGCGATGAACTCGCGGTCGATGTGCCCGAGCCGGATCACCTCGTGCATCACGGCGTTGTAGAACGCGACGTCGGTGCCCGGCTTGAGCTGCACGTGGACGTCGGCGTGCTCGGAGACGGTGGACGCCCGCGGGTCGACGTAGATGATCGTGGTGCCACGACGGCGGGCCTGCTTGAAGAAGCTCGACGCGACGGGGTGGTTCGCGGTGGGGTTGGAGCCGGTGATGATCACGACGTCGGCGTTGACCACGTCGCCGTAGGTGGTGGACACCGCGCCCGACCCGACCCCCTCGAACAGTGCCGCCACCGACGACGCATGGCACAGCCGCGTGCAGTGGTCGACGTTGTTGGTGCCGAACCCGGTGCGGATCAGCTTCTGGAAGAGGTAGGCCTCCTCGTTGGAGCACTTCGCCGAGCCGAACCCGGCGATCGCGCCCGGCCCGCCCGCGGCGTGCACCTCCGTCAGCCGCCGCGCGATGAGGTCGAGCGCCTCGTCCCAGGTGGCCTCGCGGAAGTGGGGGAGCACCTCGTCGTAGTCGACGAGGCCGCCGGGCTTGCGGCCCCGGTCCTTGCCCGGGCGCTCGTCGCGGCGGCTGCGGTTGCCGCCGGAGCCGGCGCGGCCACGGTCGTTGTGGTTGCCGCCCGCGCCGTCGCCGCGGACGTCGGCCGAGAGCGGGCCCTTCGGGTAGGCGGCGTCGATGCGGATCAGCGGGACGGTCAGCCGTTGCGGGGACGCGGAGTAGTCCCAGCCGTAGCGGCCCTTGACGCACAGCCGGCTCTGGGACCCGGGCTGGTCGCGGCCCTCGGCGAAGGAGATCGCGCCGTGCTCGCGGTCGACGTAGTAGGTCAGGGCGCAGCCGACGCCGCAGTACGGGCAGACGGAGTCGACGGCGTCGAGCTCCTCGCGGGGGCGGATCGGGATGCCGCGGATGGCCTTGTTCGTGAGCGCGCCGGTGGGGCAGGCCTGCACGCACTCGCCGCACGTCACGCACGACGACTTCCCCATCGGGTCGTTCAGGTCGAACGCGATGCGCGTCGAGTAGCCCTTGCCGGAGCGGCCGATGACGTCGTTGCCCTGGATGTCGTCGCAGGCCCGGACGCAGCGGTCGCAGAGGATGCAGGCGTCGTGGTTGACCTCGATGACGGGGTTGGACGAGTCGGTGCCGCGACCGGAGCCGCAGGGCAGCGCGCCGCGGTCGATGCCGAAGCCCTCCTCGAGGGCCAGCAGCAGGTTGTCGCCGGTGGTGGTCTGCTTCGGGTCCTCGGCGCGGGGCGGCTGGTCCGACACCAGCAGTTCGGTCAGGGTGGCGCGGTTGCGTTCGAGCTCGGGGCTCGTGGTGGTGACGGTCATGCCGTCCTCGCACGGGCGCACGCACGCGGCGGCGAACACCCGCCCGCCGGTGTCCACCACGCACATCCGGCACACGCCGACGGGGTCGTAGCGCTCGTCGTGGCAGAGCACGGGGATGTCGATGCCGGCCTGCCTGGCCGCGGTGAGGATGGTGGCGCCCGCGGGAACGGTGACCTCGTGGCCGTCGATCCTGGCGGTGACGGTGGCGACCTCGGTGAAGGGCTCCTGCAACGTGGTCATGGTTCCCCCGGGATCGACTGTGAGCGCGGCCACCTCGACCCTAGGCTCTGGTCGGCCGATCATCCAGCGGTCGGACCCGTTCCACCCAGCCCGTGGCCTGCTCGTAGGCCAGGCCGATCTCCAGCACCCGGCGGTCGGCGCCGGGCGGTCCGACGAGCTGGACGCCCGCGGGACGGCCGGCGGGGTCGAACCCGGCCGGCATGCCCAGCACCGGCGTCCCGGCCATCGACCACGGCAGCACGGTCTCCATCCAGCGATGGTAGGTGTCCATCGGCCGACCGTCGACCGTGTCCGGCCAGTGCACGTCGGCGGGGAACGGGAACACCTGCGCGCTCGGAGCGAGGACGGCGTCGTAGCGGCGGAACAGATCGCCGACCGCGGCGTACCAGGCGTCGCGGACCACCATCGCCTCGTCGATGTCGGCGACGGTCAGCGCCGCCGCGCGGGCGCGCTCCCACTCGGCCTCGGGTTTGAGCGGGCCGGGCGGCAGGTAGCGGGCCGCCCAGGCGCGCCAGGTCAGGAACGCGTCCCACAGCCGGTCGAGGTCGAACGCCGGCACGACGTCCTCGACCTCGGCGCCGAGCGCGGTGAACGGGTCGAGCGCGCCGCGGCAGACGTCCAGCAGCCCGGGTTCGGTGGCCAGCCGCCCCCCGAGGTCCCCGACCCACGCCACCCGGGCACCGCGCAGGTCGGCCGGGTGCAGGTCGGCGACGTCGAGAGGATCCGTGCGGGTCAGCGGGGCCGCCGGGTCGGGTCCGGCCAGCACCGACAGCAGCAGCGCGACGTCGGCGATGCTGCGGCCCATCGGCCCGGTCTCGCCCATCTGCGCGACGAACCCCGGCCCCGGCACCCGCCCGCGCGACGGCCGCAGGCCCAGCACGTTGCAGAACGCGGCCGGGTTGCGCAGCGAGCCCATGTAGTCGCTGCCGTCGGCGACCGGGAGCAGCCGGGCGGCGAGCGCGGCCGCGGCGCCGCCGCTGCTGCCGCCCGCGGTGAGCGTCAGATCGTGGGGGTTGCGGGTGACGCCCCAGACGTCGTTGTAGGTCTGGGAGCCGTAGCCGAACTCGGGCACGTTGGTCTTGCCGACGATCAGTGCGCCCGCCTCCCGGAGACGGCTGACGAACGGGTCGTCCACGACGGCGACGCGGTCGCGGAACAGCGGGGAGCCGCACGTCCACGGCAGGCCGGCGACCTGGGCGAGGTCCTTCACCGCGTGCGGCAGGCCGTGCAGGGGACCCCGGGGGCCGTCCCACGCGTCGGCCCGGCGGGCCCCGGCGAGCAGCGCGTCCTCGTCGCGCAGGGCGATGATGGCGTTGACCTGCGGGTTCACCCGCTCGATCCGCTCCAGGTAGGCCGTCATCACCTCGACGCACGACGTCTCCCGCGTGGCGATCAGGTGGGCCAGCGACGCGGCGCCGTGGTCGGTCAGGTGCACGGTCGTCCCTCGGCGTCCCAGCCGCGGGCGGCGTAGTAGCCGGCGACCATCGACCGGAGGGTGTCGGCGGTGAGCGCGGCCGACCGGCCCGACGCCAGCACCAGCGGCGTCTCCAGCATCCGGGCGGGCAGCGTGTCGTCGGCGGCCGTCGCGCCCGCGCGCAGGTTGAACGCGCGCTTGGCCGTGACGATCCGCCGTGCGGTGGCCCGCAGCTCGTCGGCGTCGAGGTCCCAGCCCGTGACGGGCGCCAGCAGCGCCGCCCACTCGGTGAACGGGTCGGTGAACACCCCGCGCAGGAACTTGCAGAGGATCATCGAGTCCATGACCGCGGCGCGGTCCTCGGTGGCGATCGCGGCGTGGACGTGCGGGTCGCCGCCGTCGAGGCGGTCGACCTCGCCGGAGAGGTCGGCCTCGTAGGCGCCGGAGCGGTTGTGGTCGGCGCCGCGGGAGTTGACGGCGAGCCCGAGCGCCATCGCCTGCAGTGTGCGCGGCTCGTAGCCGGGCAGCTCGAGGCCCTTGACCTGCGGTGCGAAGTCGATCGAGCCGTGGCCGACGACGCCGGCCGCGTGCCGGGAGCCCTGGGCCAGCAGCTCACCCAGGCCCGGTGAACGGGTGCCGATCGCGTCGAGCGCCCGCAGGAGCGCCGCCCCGTCACCGAAGCGGAGCCACGGCTCGTCGAGCAGCCCCCGCTCCGCGCACTCCATCGCCCACGCGATCGTGCCGCCCGCGGAGATCGTGTCGATGCCGAGCTCGTCGCAGCGTGCGCTGGCGGCGAACACGTCGTCGGGATCGGAGACACCGCACATCGGGCCGAGCGCGAACACGTTCTCGTACTCCATGCGCTGCGACCCGCCCCCGCGCCGGGAGTAGATGTGCTCGCAGCCGATGGAGCACGACGCGCAGCTGTTGCGGGCCACGCCGCGCAATTCGTGGAGCTCCTCGGCGGCGAGCCGCGGTGCGCCGTCGAACGTGGCGGCGGTGAAGTTGCGCGTCGGCAGTGTGGAGACCGCGTTGAACGCGAGCAGGTTGGCCAGCGTGCCCAGCTCGCGGTACTTCGCGGTGGCCGGGCCGAAGCTGCGCGCCCGCAGGTCGCGGGCCGCGGCCAGGACGGCGGGCGCGTCGGCGACGGCGGCCTTCGTGCCCGCCCGCACCAGCACGGCCTTGAGGTTCTTCGCGCCGAGCACCGCGCCCAGCCCGCCGCGTCCGGCGTGCCGGCCGTCGTGGCTGATGGTGGCGAAACGGACCCCGCGCTCCCCGGCCGGGCCGATCGCGGCGCTGCGCCAGCCGCGGCCGAACCGGGCCGACAGCGCCGTCTCGGCGTCGGCGGCGGGCAGGCCCGCCAGCTCCGGACACGGCTCCACCCGCACCCCCGACGCGTCGACGAGCACCACGGACAGGACGGAGGCCCGCCCGCGTACCACGATCGCGTCGTGGCCGGTGAGCTTGCCCGCGATGGCGAACTGGCTCGACGCCAGTGCGTCGGTGAGCAGGCCGGTGAGCGGAGAGGTGGCCACCACGGCGAACTTCGCGCTGGTCGTGAGCGGCGTGCCGACCAGCGGGGAGAACACGAACGCCAGCGGGGCCTCGGGCGCGAGCGGATCGACGCCGGCGGGGGAGAGGGTGTGCAGCAGCCAGGTGCCGAGCCCGACGCCGCCGAGGTACGCGCGCAGCACCGCGTCGTCGAGCGGGAGCGGGGCCGCCGTGGCCGCGTCGCCGGCGACGTCGACCACCAGTGCCCGCCCGAAGTACCCGCCCGGCGCCACGTCAGCCGCCCGCGTCGGCGGAGAGGAACGCGACCGTGTCACCCGCGACGAGGGGCAGCAGCGGGTCGCGGGTGATCTGGTCGCCGTTCAGCGCGGCGACGACGTGCCGGTCCAGCGTCAGGCCGACCGCATCCGCGGCGGCGGCGAGGGTGGCCGCCGCGACCGGCCGGGGGCCGCGGCGACCGTCGGACGCCAGCGCCCCGAAGCACTCCACGACCACCTCGGCCGGCTTCCGGCCGCGGGCTGCGGCGTAGTCGGCGGGCTCGTTGACGTTCACCACCGAGTCCAGGTCCGGGTCGAAGCGCGCCACGTCGGGGTCGGAGAGCAGCCGCGCGTCGTCGAGGGACGTGACGGTGCACCGGGCGAACAGCATCCCCGGCTTGAGCATCCCGTCCGCGACGAGCTCGGCGGCCGGACCGGCGAGCGACGTGCGGTAGACGGCGGCCAGGGGCTGGCGGAACCCGCGGGCGAACGGCAGCGCGACGTCGGCGGCCGGCGTGAGCCCGCCCAGCACACAGCGGACGAACGCCGGGTGCAGGAACGGCATGTCGGTGGAGCACACGAACGCCTGCGACGCCCGCTCCGCGACCGCCGTCAGCCCCGCCGCGATGCCCTGCAACGGGCCACGCCCTTCGACGGGGTCCTCGGTGACCGCGACGCCGGCGGGCAGCGCGGGGAGATCCTGGCCGGGCGCCGCCACCACGACGACGGGTCCGTCGAGCGTGCGCGCCAGTAGTGCCGTCGTGCGGTACAGCAGCGTGGAACCGTGCCACTCGAGGGCCGCCTTCGCGGTGCCCATCCGCGACGAACGCCCCCCGGCGAGCACCACGCCCGCCGCCGGTCCTTCGGAACTCACCACGTCGACCACCGTAGGCCAGGTGCGGGGTCGTGCGCGGAAATCAGTGCCGGGGCACTGATTTCCGCGCACGGGCGCCGGCCGGTGCTCAGGTCGTCGGAGCTCGACGCCGCGCCCGGCCCCGAGGCCTCCGACGAGACCGTGGAGATCCTGGCCCGCACCGGTGGCGGCGACATCCGCATCCACCGGACCTGAGCGTCAGCCCAGGTCGGGCTTGCGTCTCCGCAGGCCGCCGAACAGCCGGTCGGTCTCGCTGCCGAACGGGTTGTCGGTGACCAGGTAGGTCCACGTCGAGGTGGGCCGGCGCAGACCGAGGTCGTCGAGCTCCACACCCCCGGCGGTGATCTCGGCCTCGCCGAACGTCTCCGCCGCCCGGTCGTAGACGTCGGGGAAGAAGGAGTCGAACGCCTGCACGGCGATCTTCTGGTACTCGTCGAGCGGGCTCTCCCGCGCGAGCGCGCGCAGGTGGATGCCCTCGCGTACGTCGGCGAGGAACGCGAGGTGGTCGGCCCAGCCGCGGTCGAGGTGGAACAGCGCGATGGCGCGGGCGGCGCCGGCCAGCGCGTCCTCGCCCACCGACTCCCGCACCTCCGCACACCGCTGCGGTGCCCGCTCCGCCAGGTGCTGGACGGCGCGGTCGCCGCGCAGCACGAGGTCGCGGTGGGCCAGCACCACGGCGCGCTGGTCGTCGACGATGCGGCTGTAGCGCCACGTGGTGCGCTGGCTCTCCAGGTGTGCCCCCTCGGCCGCCCGCTGCGCGTGGTCGACCTGCGCGGTCGAGGCAGGGCCGCCGGGCGCGTTGCGCACCACCAGCTCGTCCTCGAGGCTCGTGAAGAACACCGACGAGCCCGGGTCGCCCTGGCGGCCGGCGCGCCCGCGGAGCTGGTCGTCGAGCCGTTTCGTGTGGTAGCGCCCCGAGCCGACGACGCACAGCCCGCCCAGCTCGGCCACGCCCTCGGCGAGCCGGATGTCCGTGCCGCGCCCGGCCATCTGCGTGGAGATCGTGACGCGGCCCAGCTCGCCCGCGCGGGCGATGATCGTGGCCTCCTCGGCGTCGTTGCGCGCGTTGAGCACCGCGGCGTCGACGTCGGCCTCCTTCAGCGCGACGGCCAGCCGCTCGGACTCGGCCACGTCGAGCGTGCCCAGCAGCACCGGCCGCCCGGCGGCGTGGATCTTCGCGACGTACGCGACGACGGCCGCCTCCTTCGCCGCCACGTCGTCATACAGGCGGTCCGGCTCGTCGGTGCGGACGCACGCCACGTTGGTGGGCACCGCGCCCACCTCCAGCTGGTAGAACTCGTGCAGCTGCTCGCCGACCGCCACCGCCGTGCCGCTCATCCCGCAGACGTCGGAGTACCGCCCGATCAGCGCCTGCACGACCATCGAGTCCAGCACCTCACCGGTGGGGCTGGTGGCCAGGCCCTCCTTGGCCTCGACGGCGGCCTGCAGCCCGTCGGGCCAGCGCTGCAGGTGCGCGACGCGGCCCTTGGCGTCGTCGATGAGCTCGACCTTGCCGTCGCGCACCAGGTAGTCGACGTCGCGGTGCAGCAGCGCGTGGGCGTGCAGGGCCACGTGCACCGCGGTGAGGCGGTGGGCGTGCTCGGCGGTGTAGAGGTCGACGTCGCCGAGGCGCCGCTCCACGCGCTTGAGCCCGGCCTCGGTGAGGTGGACGTTGCGGCCGTCCTCGTCGGTCTCGTAGTGCACGCCCGGACGCAGCCGGCGCACCGTCTCGGTGACGACGAGGTCGTGCGCGCTCGCGGCCGCCGACCCGGCCAGCACCAGTGGCACGCGGGCCTCGTCGATGAGCACGGAGTCGGCCTCGTCGACGATCACGACGTCCGGCTCGGGCAGCACGATGTCGGCGGCGTCGGTGCGCATCCGGTCGCGCAGCACGTCGAAGCCGACCTCGCTGACCGACACGTAGGTGACGTCGCAGGCGTACGCGGCGCGGCGGTCCTCGGTCCACTGGTCGACCCACCCGACGACGACGCCGAACATCGCGTACAGCTCGCGCATCCACTCGGCGTCGCGGCGGGCGAGGTAGTCGTTGACGGAGACGACGTGCACGCGGCGGCCCTGCAGCGCGTACCCGGCGGCGGCCAGCGCCCCGGCCAGCGTCTTGCCCTCGCCGGTGGCCATCTCGACGACGTGGCCGGTGAGCAGCCCGACCGTGCCCTGCAGCTGGACGTCGAACGCGCGCTGGTCGAGCGTGCGGCGCGCCGCCTCGCGGCCCAGCGCGCAGAACTCGGTGAGCTCGGCGTCGGAGAACGGGGTGCGCAGCCGCAGCGTCGTGACGGCCGTGGCGAACGCGCCGTCGGTCATCTCCCGGAGCGCGTCCTCGCGGGCGCCGGCAGCCAGCGCGATCCGCTGCGCCCGCCGCATGTCGGCGGTGCCGGGCTTCTGGAGGAACCGTCTCCACCGGGCACGGATCCCCATGGGGTGCAGATTACCCCCGCCGGACGGAGGCCAGCGTCCTGGCGACGTCGAGGGCGAGTCGCTGCCAGGGATCGCGGGGATCGCGGCCGGTCAGCTCGCGGACACGGCGCAGCCGGTAGCGCAGCGTCTGGGCGTGGACGTGCAGCAGGTCGGCCGCGCCCGTGGCCGAGCCCGTCGACAGGAACGCGGCCAGCCCCTCGAGCAGGTGCGCCTGCGCGGGCTCGGCGAGCGGCCCCAGCACCGCCGCGACCACGGCGCCCGGGTCGGCGTCCGGTCGCGCGGAGAGCAGCGCCAGCAGCTGCGCGTCGCCGTCGTCGAGCAGGGTGCGGCCGTGGAACGCGTGCGCGGGGGCGTGGTCCAGGGCGTCGGTGGCCAGCCGGAACGCGACGGGCTCGGCGGCCCGGTCGGTGATCAGGCACCCGCGGACGGCGGGGAGCGCGGCGCCCGCGGGGAGCAGCGCCACGGTGCGCCTCCCGCGGACGGTGCGCAGGACGGCGTCCGGCGTCGGGTGGTCCGGCCCGTCCAGCACGAGCAGCCACGGCGACGGGGGCAGCTCGACGTCCAGCTCGCGGCAGCGGTCGGCCAGCGCCGACGGGGAGGTGTGGCGGCCGGCGAGCAGGTCGTCGAACAGGTCGCGCAGGGCCCGCTCGCGATCGCCGCCGATGCGTTCCCGGGCCGCCGCGTAGCCCCCGAGGATGGCCTCGGTGAGCTCGTCGATCGCGACGAGCACGGTGTGGGACAGGGCTCTGACGTCGTCGGCGTCGAGGTCGGGGGAGCCGTCGAGGACGAGGTCGGTGCCCGCCACCGCGGCCACCCGGTAGGCGCGCAGCACCGCCGCCACCGGCCGCCCGTCCTCGCCGCGGGCGCCCCCGATGGCCCGGAACCGGCGCCGGTCGGAGTCGGTCAGCGGGCTGCCGTCGGTCCAGGCGTCGAGCAGGCGGCGCAGCACCCACGACGCGACGGCCTCCACCTCGCGCTGCTGTGCCTCCTCCAGCCCGCGGTAGGCCGGGATCGCCTCCTGCACGGCCGCGACGGCCGCGCGGATGAGCTCGGGCAGCCGGGCCCGTGCGGCGGTGACGGCCTGCTGCCTCGCCGAACTTGTCACCGGGTGATGATGACGGGCGCTCCGCGCTGCCGCGTCCGCGGGACCGGGCGCAGGACCAGGGTGGTTCGACCTCGGGCAGATCACCTTCACGGTGCGCTCGGCCGGTTGTCACCGGGTGATGAACCGCCTGCGCGTCGGGACGCTCGTTCTTGATCCGTGTCGGCGGCGGCCGCCACCCTGGACACATGACGTCTGAGGAGCCGGTGCTGCGAGCCGCCGGGTTGGGTGTGCGCACCGCGCGCGGGCCGGTCTTCGAGGGGCTCACGCTCGACGTGCCGGCCGGGAAGGTCGTCGCGCTGTGCGGGCCGGCGGGGAGCGGGCGGTCGATGGCGCTGCTGGCGCTGTCCGGCCGGGCGGCCACCACGGCGGGCTCGCTCGTCGTCGCCGGGGCCACCGCGCGGGGCGCGATCCGGCGACTCGTGGTCGTGGCCCGGATCGGCGGCGCAGTGGAGCTGGAGCCCGACCTCACCGTGGGCGACCTGGTGCGCGAGCGGCGGCTGTTCGGGGCCCGGGGCGAGGCGCCGCCGTTCGACCCCGCGGCCGTCGTCGGCGATCTCCCCGCCCTGGACGCCCTGCTGCTGGCCGTCGGGCTCGCCGCGATGGAGGAGCCCGCCGTGGTGGTCGTCGACGACGTGGACCTCGGCCTCGACGACGCCGACCGGGCCGCCGCATGGGCCCACCTGACCGGCTCCGGACTGACCGTGGTGGCCACCGCCGCCCAACCCCCGGCCGGTGTGGCCGCGACGATGATGGGAACTGTTCCGTGCGCATCCTGAGGCTCGCCGGCCTGGAGTTCCGCCGGTTCCGGAGCCCGCTGCAGAAGATCGCCCTCGTGTTCGCGGCGTGCGTTCCGCTGATCTACGGCGCCACCTACCTGTGGTCCAACTGGGACCCCTACGACCGGCTCGACGCCATCCCCGTCGCCGTCGTGAACGCCGACCGGCCCGTGACGGTGAACGGGCAGCGCGTGGCCGCGGGGGAGCTGTTCGGCGACGAGCTGCGCAGGGACCCGATCTTCGACTGGCGGTTCGTGGACCGGACCGAGGCCGACCGCGGCCTCGCCGAGGGCGACTACTACTTCCAGATCACCGTGCCCGCCGACTTCTCCGCGAAGCTCGCCAGCGGCTCCACCGGCACGCCCGAGCGTGCATCCATGCAGATCGTGCTCGACGACGCCAACGGCTACATCGTCGGCAAGATGGCGGAGACGGTGCAGTCCGAGCTCACCAACAAGATCGACGCGGCGGCCGTCAGCGCCTACTTCCGGTCGGTGTTCGGCCACCTCGACCGGCTGCGTTCCGGCATCACCCAGGCCGCCGACGGCGCAGGGAAGCTGCGCGACGGCGCGAACGCCGCCCGCGACGGCAGCGCCGCGCTCGCCACCGGGCTCACCCAGCTCAAGACCGGCGCCGACCAGCTCGCCCCCGGTGCGAGGCAGGTGGCCGACGGGGTCGGGCAGATCTCCGACGCCGTGGTGCCCGCCGCGAACCGCGTCGCCGACGCGCTGCCGTCGATCACCGGTCCGGCCGCTTCCGCCGCCACGACCGCCGCGGACCTGACGGGCGCCGCCGCGACCGCCGCGTCGACCGTCGACGGGGACGCGTCGTCGGTGTCCGGCGCGCTCGCCGCGCTCGGCCGGGCCCACCCGGAGCTCGGAGGAGATCCCGCCTACCTGAAGGCCACGGCGGCCGCGCAGCGGGCGACCACGGCGACCGGGAACGTCGCACGCCAGGCCGCGACGGTGCGCGACGGCACCGCGACGGTCGCGGGGGCCACGTCGAAGATCGCCACCGACACCCCGCAGCTGCAGAGCAGGCTCCGCGGCGCCGCGAGCGACCTGCAGAAGCTCTCCGACGGCGCCACCGCCGTCGCAGACGGGGCGGCGAGGCTGGACGCCGGCCTCGGCAGCGCCGTGACCGGCGCGGACCGGCTCCGCGACGGCACCGCGCAGCTGGCCACCGGTGCCGACCAGCTCGCCACCGGCCTGTCGGGAGCCCTCGACCAGATCCCCGTGCTCTCACCCGAGGCCGAGAAGAGCAACGCGGCCACCCTGGCGTCACCGGTGAACGTCGAGACCTCCAACCTGCACCCCGCGAACCAGTACGGCCGCGGCCTCGCGCCGCTGTTCTTCGGTGTCGCGATGTGGGTGTTCGGCATCGTCGCGTTCCTGCTGCTGCGCCCGACCTCCGACCGGTCCCGCGCCAGCCGCCTGCCCAGCGTCGTCGTGGCGCTGGGCGGCTACCTGCCGCCGCTCGCGTTGGGTCTGGTCGCGGCCGCCGTGCTGGACGCGGTGGTGGACCTCGGGCTCGGCCTGGCGCCCGTCCACCCGTGGGCGCATCTCGGGCTCGTCGCGCTGGGGACGGCCACGTTCGTCGCCATCGCGCACCTGCTGCGCTCCTGGCTCGGCGGGCTGGCCAGCGCCCTGATCCTGGTGCTGCTGATCCTGCAGCTCACCGCGTGCGGTGGCCTCTACCCGGTGGAGACGCTGCCCGCGCCGTTCCGGGCGATCCACCCGTTCCTGCCCATGAGCTACCTGGTGGACGGGCTGCGCGTGACGATCAGCGGCGGCAACACCGCCCACCTCGTGGCCGACGTCCTGGTGCTCGCGGGTCTCCTCGTCGGCTCGCTCGCGCTGACGTGGTTCGTGGTGAGCCGCAAGCGGACCTGGACGATCAGCGCTCTGAAGCCGGCTCTGAGTTTCTGACCTCGTCGGGGACGAGACCGGTACCCGGGTCCGGCGTCCAGGTGGCCTCCACCGGCCGGCAGGAGCGCGTCCAGCCCGAGCCTGGTCCACGAACTGCGTGGCGCGGGCGGGGGACCGCTGGACGTCACCGGTCCGGCGGTGTCAGCCGGAACGACGTCAGCACCGCACGGTGGTCGCTGGAGGGCAGGTAGTGGATCTCGAAGCGGGTGACGGCGGCGTCCCCGGGGACGAGCACGTGGTCGATCTGGATGCCGGCCACCCGCGACCGCGTGGACGGGTAGGTGCCGATCAGGCCCTTGCCCGTGCCGTCGGCGGCGCTGCGGCAACCGCCGAGGGCGGCGCGCAGGAGCGAGTGGTCGAGGGTGGCGTTGAAGTCGCCGACGACGATCGGGGCCAGGGGCGCGTGGGTCCAGCGGGCGATCTGGGCGAGGTCGTCGCGCCAGCGCGCGGTGTGGCCCGGGCCGACCGGCGCCTCCGGGTGCACCGCGAACATCCGCCGCCCCCCGAGGATGCCGCCGGTGACCTCCAGGTGGCGGCGGCGCATCTCCGGACCGGTCGAGACCAGGACGTCGCCGGCCCGGGCCGACGCGAGCAGGACGACGCCGTGCCCGTCGGGCACCCCGGGCGGGATCGACGACCACGAGCGGTAGCCCAGGCTCTCCACCAGCGGCATCAGCTTGGCCCGGTAGTCCTCCCCGGCCTCGGGCAGCGCGACCAGGTCGGGCATCTCGCGCTCCAGCAGCGTGGCCAGGGCGCCGGTGTCGGCGCGGCCGAGCAGCACGTTGGCCGACAGGATCGTGAGGTCGTCCGGGCCGGTGGCGGGCCGCGGTCGCACCACGACCCTGTCGACGACGGCCGCGGCCCCGGCCAGCGCCGCGGCCCCCAGCGCGGCGGCCACCGGTCGGTGCCGGCGGGCGAGCAGCGCCGCGGCGAGGCCCGTGACGACGGTGGCGTGCGGACGCCAGGCCACGACGTCGACGGCCGGGAACAGGTGGTCCACCCGGAGCCGGTCGGGGAGGAGCACGGCCGCGGCGGCGGCACCTGCGGCCACGGCGACGGTGGACCTGCGGGGCATCGGGGGAGTCCTTCCGGGGGAACGGGACCTACCCGGGGCCAACGGGCGGGTCCGGCCGGAGGTTCCGGGTCCGGGGAAGGGCTGGTGGCCGGGTCTACCGTGGGGAGACGTGAGCGACACCGAGATCACGTCCGTGGCCGAGCTCGAAGACCTGCTGGGCCGGCCCGGCCGGGCGGCAGCCACCAAGGGCCGCACCGCGCTGCACGCCATCGACGTGGAGTGGATCGCCCGCTCCCCGATGATCCTCATCGCCACCAGCGGCGCCGACGGCACCTGCGACGTCTCGCCGAAGGGCGACCCGGCCGGTTTCGTGCGCGTCCTCGACGCGCAGACCCTCGCCGTCCCCGAGCGGCCCGGCAACAAGCGCGCCGACGGCTTCCACAACGTCCTCGCCAACCCGCACGTCGGGTTGATCTTCCTCATCCCCGGCCGCACCGACACCTTCCGCGTCAACGGCCGGGCCCGGGCTCGTGCGCGACGCGCCCTGGTTCGACGCGATGGCCGTCAGGGGTCGACGGCCCGTCCTGGCCATGGAGGTCACCGTCGAGGAGGTGTTCTACCACTGCGCCAAGGCGTTCCTGCGCTCCCGGCTCTGGGAGCACGAGGCGTGGGAGCCCGACGCCATGCCGAGCCGGGCGCAGATCGTGCACGCCCTGGAACGCACCGACGAGCCGCTCGAGGTGATCGAGAAGCACTACGGCCCGGACTACGCGAACACCCTCTACTGACCGACCAGGTCGGGGTGGTGGCGCGCCGCCACTTCCGGGTGCGAGCGGAACCAGCCCTTGAGCGCGTTGTCACCGAAGCGGGGCAGCAGCGCGTTGTGCTCGTGCTCGCTGACGCCCGGCGCCTCGGCGGCGAGCTCCGCAGGCAGTGGCACGGGGTCGAGCACGGCGTCCAGGCGCGGGGACCAGAAGAACCCGACCGACTGCCGCGTCGCCCCGGGCGCGCACGGCAGCACGCGGTGGTCGGTGGCCACGAGGTAGCCGTGGGTGGCCACCTCCAGCATCTCTCCGACGTTGACCACCAGCGCGCCGTCGAGCGGCGGGACGTCGACCCAGCCGTCGGACCGCGGCGGCCGGGCCTGCAGGCCGCCGGTGCCGTCCTGCAGCAGCAGCGTCAGGAAGCCCCAGTCGGCGTGCGGACCGACGCCCTGCGCGTCACCCACCTGGCCGACGTAGCGGATGACCTTGCCGAACCAGTGCGGCTCGGGGCCGAAGAGCCCGTCGAAGTGGTCGTCGGGCAGGCCCAGGCAGGCGGCCAACGCGCGGGTCAGCTCGGTGGCGACGCGGCTGAGCAGGTCGGTCCAGGCCAGGACGGCGCCCCGCAGTTCCGGCAGCGCGGCGTCGGGCCACTGGTTGGGCCCCTCCAGCAGCCGGAACGGCTCGTCCCACCGCTCCCGCGGAACGGGCGGCAGCTCGGGCCCGAAGTCGATCTGCTCCCGGGCGTCGGGGCGGCCCGCGGTGATCTCGTGCCCCAGCCGGGTGTAGCCGCGGAAGTGCGGCGAGTTCCGGTTGTCCAGCGCCATCCGGTCGGCGAGCGGGAGGTCGAAGAACCGCGCCGTGACGGCGGCCAGCTCCTCGACCTGCCCGGGAGCGGCCCCGAAGTCGACCAGCTGCAGGAACCCCACCTCGTGCAGGGCGGTGCGCAGGGCGTCGAGGAAGGCGGGGTCGAAGCGCCCTTCAGTGGTACGCGCCGTGTCGAGCCGCAGGACGGGAATCGTCATGGGTCCCAGATTCCCACGGGCGCGGTGTCCCGACCACCCGCTTCATCAGCTTCTGCGACGGCAGCTCCACCAGGCGGAATGTCAGCCAGGCCACTGCGGAGACCGGGACGGCGGTCAGGAGTGTGATCCCGGCGAGCGAGGCCGCCACGACGCACGCCGGCGACACCACGTCCCGGTCGTGGGGTGTACTGCGCCGACGGGACGCGTGCGCGTGCCGAGGGTGGGCGTCCGGGCCACGTTGTGCGGGCGGAACAATCCTCGGCATGACCGAGGACATCTCCGCCCAGCGCCGGTGGCGGCGTCGCCTCGCCGACGAGCGCGAGGAGGCCAAGGTCTACCGCGATCTGGCCACCCGCCGGACGGGGGAGGAACGGGCGATCCTGCTGGGGCTGGCCGACGCGGAGGAGCGCCACGCCGCCCACTGGACGCGGCTGCTCGGTGGCGACGTCGCGGCGGTCGGCCGGGGTTCCGCCCGGATGCGGCTGCTGGCGTTCCTCGCGCGGCGGTTCGGGTCGGTGTTCGTGCTCGCGCTGGCCCAGCGGGCCGAGACGCGCTCGCCCTACGCCTCCGACGTCGACGCCACCCCCGCGATGGCGGCGGACGAGCGCATCCACGAGGAGGTCGTGCGCGGGCTCGCCGTCCGCGGCCGCAACCGGGTGTCCGGCACGTTCCGGGCCGCGGTGTTCGGCGCCAACGACGGGCTGGTCAGCAACCTGGCGCTGGTGCTCGGCGTCATCGGTGGCGGGGCGGGCACGGCCACGGTGCTGCTGACGGGGCTGGCGGGGATCCTGGCCGGCGCGCTGTCGATGGGGGCGGGGGAGTTCGTGTCGGTGCGGTCGCAGCGCGAGCTGCTGGCGGCGTCCGCTCCCGACACCCGCGACGCCGAGTCGGTGCTGCGCCGCCTCGACGTCGACGCCAACGAGCTCGCCCTGGTGTTCCGGGCGCGCGGCGTGGAGGAGGGAGAGGCCCGGCGGCGGGCGGAGGCGGCGCTGCGCAGCGACGACCCGGCGCGGTCGGTGGCCGGGGGTGTCGCCGACGGCGAGGGGCTCGACGTCGTGGGTTCCAGCATCGGCGCGGCCCTGTCGAGCTTCTGCTTCTTCGCCTCGGGGGCCGCGATCCCGGTGCTGCCGTTCCTGTTCGGCCTCGGGGAGACCGCCGCGCTCGTGGTGGCGGTGCTGCTCGTCGGCCTGGCCCTGATGCTCACCGGCGCCACGGTCGGGGTGCTGTCGGGCGGGCCGCCGCTGCGCCGCGCCCTGCGCCAGCTCGTGATCGGCCTGGGGGCGGCCGCGGTGACCTACGGGCTGGGCGTCCTGTTCGGTGCCGCCCTGGGTTAGGTCGTGCGCGGAAAGCAGGGCCAGAGCCCCGTTATCCACGCACGGGCGGCGTCAGCCGCGCGCTACAGGAGGATGATCGCGGCGAGCAGCGCAGTCACCGTCAGCGCGAGGATCGCGGCCGGCACGAGCTTGCGGGTGCCGGTGCGGCCCAGGTGCTCACCCGCGAAGCCGCCGACGATCGCGGCCGGGCCGAGCAGCACCGGCGTCACGATCAGGCCGAGTGCACCGCAGACCAGCGCGGCGACCACGGCGAACGCGATGCCCGTGCTGCGCGGGGCCTCGACGGCGGCCGGCGCCGGAGGTGCGACCTCGGCCGTGGGGGTCGGGCGCATGGAGGGCAGGGAGACGGTCGACGCCGACGCCGCCTGCTCGATCTGGGTCACGACCCCTCTGTCGACGGTTGCCCACGTCCCGTTAGCAGCCGGGCGGGTGATCCCGCCGCCTACCCAGAGTCGTCATTAGGCTGGGTGCATGGCCAACCCGCGGACGTCCCAGGGACACGTGCTCGTCGTCGTGCTGGTCGGGCTGACCGCCGTCGTCCACGGCGCCCTGCTCGGCCTGCCGGGCGCGCGGCCCACCTGGTTCCTCGTCGTGACGTCGCTGGTCGCGCTCGCGGCGGTGGTGCTGGCGGGCGCGGGTCTCGCCGCGGGACGCGTGCGGTTCGGCGGTGACGCCGAGGACGGGTGGCTGGTGGCGTGCGCGGCAGTCGGGGCGCTCGGGGTGATGAGCGGGTTCGGCCTGGCGCTCACCTCCGTCGCCGGCGGCGGAGTGCTCCCGTGGGGCATCGGCGCCCTGCTCGTCGACGCCCTGACCGTGCGGATCGCGGTGTTCACGCTCCGCCGGGTGCCCTCCGGTCAGAGGGGCGGCCAGAGGGGGTAGTACGCCACCCGGTCCACGTGCAGGGCCGGGCCGGGCCGGGCCGGGCCGACCCGCCCGGCGGGAACCAGTCCAGGTGCTGGGCCCGGGCGGCCGGATCGCGGTGTTCGTGGTGCGCCGCCACTCCTGCCCGTCGACGAACGCGGCGATGTGGTCGGGCGTCCGCTCGACGGCCCGGTCGTGCCACTGCGTCGCGTCGATCCGGACCGAGCCCGAGACCTGGGAGTTGCTCGAAGTCGACCTCACCGCCCACCGGCCAGTTCTCGGCGTCGGGCCACAGCAGGCTCCGGCAGCCGGGGTAGCCGTCGGGTGTCGACCGCGACCGGTGCCGCCGGTGTGGGTATCGAGTCTCGCACCGCCTGCACATCACCACTGGGCAGGCTCGACAGGGCTCACGGTCAGGCGATGTCGAGGAGGTGGACCATCGGACGTTGTCGCGGTTTTCGCTCGATGTCGATCCAGCCGGGCGGGATGAACTCCGGACGCCCACCGTCCATC
>NZ_MKVV01000106.1 GCF_001899645.1 Pseudonocardia sp. 73-21
CGCCGCACAGACGGCCTTGAGGGACCCTGACCGTCCCCAAGACTGCATACAGCGCTAATTCAGGAGCCTCCTAGGCCCGACGACGGGCGCCGCGGACGGTGCTGATGAGCCGGGCCGCGGGCAGCGCGAGCCCGGCGCCTACCGCGGAACCGTCGCTGATGCTGCTCGACGAGCCCACCGCCAGCCTCGACGACCGCGACGAGCAGGCGTTGAAGGACGCGATCGACGTGGCCGCGGCCGCGGAACGGACCCTGCTGATCATGGCGCACCGCCTGCCCACGGTGGTGGACACCGACCAGATCGTCGTGCTCGACGAGGGCCGCGTGGTGGCCATCGACGAGGGCCGCGTGGTGGCCACCGGCACCCACGCGCAGCTGCTCCCGCACAGCCCGCTCCACGCGGAGCCGGCCCGCTCCCGGCCGCTCGTCCGACCGCGGGTCACAGGTCCGCCTCGCGGTCGAGGCCGGCGTCGGCGGGTCCGCTGTCCTCGGGCTCGCTGGTGTGCACGTCCTCGGGCGCGACGTGGCGGTCGAGCGGGCTGAGCAGCGAGCGGATCCCGGAGTTGAGCACCGCCAGCAGCGGCACCGCGAGCAGCGCACCAGCGATGCCGCCGACGAGCAGCCCGGTGGCCACGGCCAGCACCACCGCGAGCGGGTGCAGCTTGACCGCCCGCCCCAGCAGCAGCGGCTGCAGGATGTGGCTTTCCAGCTGCATCACCGCGATCACGATGGCCAGCACGATCAGCGCCGACACGAAGCCCTGCGACACCAGGGCGACGAGCACGGCGACCCCGCCGGCCACCACCGCCCCGATGATCGGGACGAACGCGCCCAGCAGCACCAGCGCCGCGAGCGGCAGGGCGAGCGGCACGCCGAGCAGCCCCACGCCGAGCCCGATCGCCACCGCGTCGACGACGGCGACCGCCCCGGTGGCGCGGGTGTAGCTCACCAGTGCGGCCAGCCCGCGCCGGCCGGCCACGTCGACCCGCGCCCGCGCCGTACGAGGGGCGACCTTCGTCAGGAACGTCCAGATCTGGGAGCCGCCGTACAGGAAGAAGATCAGCGTGAAGATCATCAGCAGGACCTCGGTGAACAGCTCGCCGATCGTCGCCGCCGTGGTGAGCGCACTCGTCGCGATCGACGCCTGGTTGGCGTTCACGGCCGCGAGCAGCTGCTGCGGGATGTCGCCGAGCTGCTGCGGGCTCAGCCGGAGCGGTCCGTCGGTGAGCCAGCGCGTCATCTCCCCGACGCTCGTGGCCAGCTGGGCCCCCAGCTGGGGTGCCCCGCTCACGAACGTCATCACGACGAACGTCAGGAGCCCGCCGAGCACGGCGAGCCCGCCGACCACCACGAGCGCCGTGGCCACGCCGCGCGGCACCCGCCGCACGACCAACGCGTGGACCAGCGGGTCGAGCAGCGCGGCGAGCAGCAGGGCGATGGCCACCGGCACCACGATCGGCGACAGGTACGCCACCACTGTGCCCAGCACGAACAGGGCGGCCGCCACCACGAGCAACCGCCAGCCGATGGCGGCGGCGATCCGCAGCGGCCGCGGTACCAGGGTGGGCGTGGGCGTGAGGATGGGGGTGGGGGCCGCCACCATGCGCCGGGGCGTCGGCGCATGGACGTGCCCGTCCGGAGCCTCTCTCGTCTGTCCGTCCGGCACGTCGGGCTCCCGTCTCCGGGGCGCGTGGCCCCACCTGGAGACATCGGGTACCCGGTCCCGGCCCGGGTACCCGGTTCACCGACCGAATTGCTCCGAATGCCGAGGTCGCAGCGCGCGACCCTCCGCCAGCAGGACGACCCCGAACACCGCGGCCGCGGCGACGACCGCGGTCGGCAGCTGGTAGACGTGGAAGCCGAAGTCGGACCCCGACGGCACGGTCACCACCGCGAGCACCGCCGACGCCGCGAGCGCGGTGCGCCGGAAGCGGGGCAGGGCGGCCGTCGCCGCCATCGGCACCACCGCCCACAGCAGGTACCACGGCTGCAGCGACGGGCCCAGCACCACCACGGCGGCCGTGCCGGCGGCGAGGCCGGCCAGCGGGTCGAGCCGCCCGCGCAGTGCGGCCAGGAGCAGCCGGATGCAGATCACGGCCGCCGCGGCCCCGCCGACGAGCTGGCTCACCCCCAGCACCGACGCGGTGTGGTCGCCGAGCCCGGCGAGGACGCCGAACCCGCCCGCGAGCAGGCCGAGGTCGGTCATCGGCGACATCCAGCTCAGGGCGAGCCCGGGCACGTAGAGGGCACCGAGCCACGCCCACCCGACCCCCGCGATGTCCGACAGCACCGTGTCGACCACCACCGTGACGGCCAGGAGCACCACCGCGACCTTCGCGACGTCGGGGAGCCGGCCGCCCCGGCCCTGCGCCCACGCGATCCCGAGGAACCCGAGGGCGAGCAACGCCGGCAGCTTGACCGCCGACGCGCAGACGACCACCGCGGCCCCGGCCAGGAGGTGCGGGTCGAGCAACCGGTTCCCTGCCCGCAGCCCGATCTCCACCCCCACGAGCAGCAGCCCCAGCATCAGGGCGTCGTTGTGGGCGCCGCTCACGACGTGGAACAGCATCAGCGGGTTGGCCGCACCCAGCCAGAGCGCCCGGTCGGCGGCCACGCCGAAGCGTCGCGCCAGCCGGGGCAGCGCCCACGCGACCGCGGCGAGTCCGGCCAGCGCGACCGCGCGGTGGGCGAGCACGCCGAGCACCACGTCGTCACCGCTGAGGCGGGAGATGCCGTGGGCCAGCATGAGGAACAGCGGCCCGTACGGGGACGGGGTGTCGCGCCACAGGGTCGGGATGCTGCGCACCAGCGGGTCGTCGACGCCGAGCCCGGCCGCGGGGCTCACGACCGACGGGTTCAGCCCCCGGCTCAGGAGAGCCCCCTGCGCGAGGTAGCTGTAGACGTCCCGGGAGAACAGCGGCGGAGCCAGGGCCAGCGGCGCCGCCCACGTCACGGCGGTGCGCACCAGCCCGGACCCCGGCCGCGTGTGCGGGTCGCGGGGCATCAGCGCGACCCGCACCCACGCGAGCACGAGCAGCCCCATGCCGGCGTAGGTGAGCGCGATCGCCAGCGTGTCGTTGCGGGCGGGCAGACCCAGTACCCGCACCCCGAACAGCGGGTTCGGCACGGGCAGCGCACCGGCGCCCAGTGAGCCGACGGCCATCAGCAGCGCCCCGGTGAGCCCGAGGCGCCGTGCGGCGGCGAGGTCCCCGACGAAGCCGAGGACGACGGCCGGACGGCGTACCAGGTCCCGGGGAACGGGGCCGTGCCTGCGCTGGTCCACGCCCCTCCATCGGTCCATCCGGCGGCACCCCGCGGGATCGCGGCCCGGCTGATCATTGGACCACGTCGTGATGACAGGTACCCGTTCCACCCTCCGTCAACCGCCCGCAGGTACGGCGACGCGGGGACCGGCGGCGCACACTGCCACGATGACGACCGACCCCGGCCCCGCCTACCCGCCGATCGACCCGGACGAGCCCGTCCCCGACGATCCCGCCGAGCTCTCCCCGGACACCCCCGACACGCTCCCGCCGGCGCCGGCCGAACCGGCGCCCGACGGCCCCGGCAGCCCGGACAGCCCGGACGACCCGGACGACCCGGACGGCCCCGAGCCGGTACTCGCCGTCCCCTGACCGCCCGGACGACCCGGCCGCGGCGCCCCCGGACCGGGCGGGGGCGGCACGGCGAGTAGCGTCACGACACCGTCGGTGTCGATCGAGTCCCGTCGTGGTCGCATGCGGCCGTGAGCATGTCGAGAGACGGGACCACCCGCACGATGAGCACAGGCCGCCGTGGCTGAGCTGGGCACGGTCACCCGGGCCCTGCTGGGCATGGTCCGCGACGGGGACGACGAGCGCGCGCTGGCGGGGCGCATCTGCCGGGCCTGCGTGGACGGGCTGGACGTGGACGGCGCGGCGATCTCGCTGTTCACCGCGCACGACTCCCGCCAGACCCTGTGGGCCACCGACGCGGTGGCCGAACTGCTGGAGGAGCTCCAGTTCGCCCTCGGGCAGGGAGCGTGCATGGAGGCCGCCACCACCGGGCGCCCCGTCCTGGTCGCGGACGTGCACCGCCCCGCCGACACGGTCCGGTGGCCGATCTTCGCCGCGGCCGTCGTCGACCAGACGCCGGTGCGCGCCCTCTTCGCCCTGCCGCTGCAGTGGGGTGCGGTCAACCTCGGCGTGCTCGACCTCTACCGGGCCACCCCCGGCGGTCTCAGCGACCCCCAGTGGCGCGACGCACGGGGCGCCGTCGACACGGCGGCGCTGATGATCCTCGGCCTGCGCACCGACCCCGACGCGGGCGTCGACGGCGCAGGCGGGTGGCTCGACCACACGACCGGCCACCGGGCCGAGATCCACCAGGCCACCGGGATGGTGCTGGCCCAGCTGGGCATCGGCCCGACCGACGCCCTCGCCCGCCTGCGCGGCCACGCCTTCGCCCACCAGCGGCCGCTCATCGACGTGGCGCGCGACGTCGTGGCCCGACGCATGGTGTTCACCGAGGACATGATCTAGACCGATGGACCAGCGACCGGAAGGGAGGTCCGGCATGAGCGGGCCCGCACGTGAGCACCGGGTCGGACAGGCGTTCGTCGCGCTGGCCGACACCCTCGTCGACGACTACGACATCATCGACCTGCTGGACCAGCTCGTCGGCCACTGCGTGGACCTGCTGGACGCCGACGCCGCCGGGCTGCTGCTCGCCGACGGAGGCGGACAGCTGCGGCTGGTCGCCGCGTCCAGCGAGGACGCCCAGACGACGGAGCTGCTGCAGCTCCAGGCGGACGAGGGACCGTGCCTGGAGTCCTACCGCACCGTCGGACAGGTCCGGGTGCCCGATCTCGCCGAGATGTCGGCCCGCTGGCCGGTCTTCGCGGCCGCCGTGCAGCGCGCGGGCGCCTTCCGGTCGGTGCACGCCATCCCGCTGCGCCTGCGCGGCCAGGCCATCGGTGCCCTCAACCTGTTCCACGGCGTTCCCGGCGCGCTCCCGGAAGCCGACCTCGCCCTGGGCCAGGCCCTCGCCGACGTGGCCACGATCGGGATCCTGTCGGAGCGGGCCGTCCGCCGCGGCGAGGTGCTCACCGAGCAGCTGCAGACCGCTCTGAACAGCCGGGTCGTCGTCGAGCAGGCCAAGGGGGTCATCGCGCAGCGCCTGGGGCTGCCGATGGACGCCGCGTTCGACCGGTTGCGCCGCTTCGCGCGCGCCCGCAACCTGCGCCTGGCCGAGGTGGCCCGGCGGGTTGTCGCCGGCGAGCTCGACCCCGCGGGGCTGGGCAGCCGGGGCTCCCGGTCCCCGCAGTAGCCGCACGGGGCCGCGGGGTGGGCCCGGGGTGGGCCGCGGTGGCCACCGCGCACGCTCCGTGGACCATGATGGGCGCAACGGCCAACGGCCGTGACAGGGAGCGGGGCGGCGTGGCGGGGCATCGGACCGGGGTGGAGGCCCCCCAGCGGGTGACCGCCGTCCACGCGACCAGGCTCCTCGAGTCCGGTCCCGAGGAGGCGTTCAACCGGCTCACCCGGCTCGCATCCACGATGCTCGGCACCCCGATGGTCGCGCTGACCGTCGTCGACGACGTCCGGTCGTTCCTGAAGGGCGCCCCCGATCCGGCGCTGCTCACCGGCCCGGACGGCACCTTCGAGGTGCCGGTCGAGGAATCCGCCTGCCAGGTCGTGATCGACACCGGTGAGATCGTCTGCGCCCCGGACGTCCGCCAGGACCCGCGGCTGCGCGACCTCCCGCAGATCCACGTCTTCGGCGCGGTGTCCTGGTTGGGGGTTCCCGTCCTGGGCCCGGACGGGCTGGTGCTGGGCAACCTCTGCGCCATGGACAGCGTGGTGCGGGACTGGACGGAGCTGCACCTGGAGACCCTGCGCACCCTGGCCCTCGCCGCGAGCGGGGAGATCGCCCTGCGGCTCGCCCTGCGGGCGGCCGACCGGCACGCGGTCGAGGCGGCCGAGCTCGCCGCGACGCTGCAGGAGAGCCTGATCCCGAGCCGTCCGCCCCGCCTGACCGGCGCCGTGATCGGCGCGCGGTTCCAGCCGGGCGGCTCCGGCGTCGAGGTCATGGGCGACTTCTACGACGTGGTCCCGGTCCTCGGCGGCTTCGGCGTCGTCATCGGGGACGTCTGCGGCAAGGGCGCCGCCGCGGCGCGCACCACCGCCATGGCGCGCTCGGCCGTCCGCACCGCCGCCCACTCCGAGACCGACCCGGCGAAGGTCCTCGCCACCCTCAACGAGGTGCTGCACGTCTGGTTCGACGGCCGGATCAGCTTCGTCACCGCCCTCTACGCCACGTTCACCCGGCCCGCGGACGTGCCGGCCGGTTCCTGGCGGGTGACGCTGGCCAGTGGCGGGCACCCTCCGGCGTTCGTCCGCCGCGCCGACGGCCGGGTGGAGCAGCTGGCCGGGGGCGGCCGGGTGCTGGGCATCGCCGCCGAGTCGGTGGTCGGATGCCAGAGCGTCGTCCTGGGCGCGGGTGACAGCCTCGTGCTCCACACCGACGGCATCACCGAGGCGCACGGCATCGGGGCCGTCGAGCAGCTCGACGACACCGGCGTGACCGACGCCCTCACCCGGTGCGCCCCCGGCGCGGACGCCGACACGCTCGCCGCCGCGCTCGTCGACGCGGCCAACCACCAGACCGGCCCCACCCCGACCGACGACATCGGGGTCGTGGTGGTCCGCATCGACCCGTCGGCCCGCCCCGCCGGCTGAGCCCGGTCGTCCGGCGCGGTCCGGCGCGCCTGGGGGTTCGTCAGAAGTCGAGCACTCCCCGTGTCAGCCAGGTCGTCGTCGTCCGCCGGCGAATCTCAGGTCCATTCGGCGCACCCGAGGTCGCATTCACCGTAGAAGCGACCTCCGACCGCCGTCAGGACAACCCGTCACGTTCCCGTGTCGCGGAGGAACCCGTTCACGTCGGGACAGGTGTGGAACAGCCCGAGCACGCCGGTCACCTGCAGCGGACGTTCGACGACGCGGCACCCCGGCGGCACGAGCAGGTGCAGCCGGGTGGGGCCGTCCCGGGTAACGTCGAGGGCGGCGACCAGGGCCTGGATCCCACTCGAGCCCATGAACGTCACACCGGCCAGGTCCAGCACGAGATGGGCCGGCCCGAGACGGGCGGCGGCCCGGATGCGACCGGTCAGGTGGGGGGCGGTGAGCATGTCCAGATCGCCCTCCACGGTCAGCATCAGCACACCCGGACGCAACCACTCCGCCGCATCGGCGTCTCCGGAAACCTCGATCGGGAGTTCCACAGAATCCGCTCACTTTCACGACGATCGGAACTGGCGGTGGCTGTGGTCTCAACCGACGGCCGACCGTAGCGGGAATAGCCGGGGACAGCGACACCGGCACGCCTTTCCGCGGCTGCGGTCACGCGCAGGAACCATTCCCTTCCGGAGAGCACAGGCCAGGATGGGCGTCCGGCAGAATGCGCGCGGTGCCGACCACAGCCCGTCGCCACCTGCCCGATCGGGTGAAGACCCCACCTTCCGATAACGGGCCGACACCGCGGACCGATGGGCTAGTGATCGCACTCCCGATACCTACGCCCCTACGCCCCCTACGCCGAGGAGGTCGTCTCGTGTCCGATGCCGTGAGCGGCATGGCGGAGCCGGACCAGCTGTTGGACGTCGCCGTGGACGATCTGGGCATCGTCCGGCTCACCTGGGTGCGCGGCCTGCGGATCACCGAGGAGCTGGCGAACCACGCGATGACGCTCGTCGACCGGGTCAACGGGAGTCACGAGCGTCCGCTCCTGGTCGACATGACCGGAACCGCGGCGCTGACCCGACCGGCCCGGGTGACGTTCACGCGGAGGTGCTCGGCGTCGAGGATCGCGCTGCTCGGCCAGTCCCCGGTGGACCGGGTGATCGCCAACTTCGCCCTCGGCGTGAGCTCCGTGCCCGTGCCCACCCGGTTCTTCACCTCGGAGCCCTCGGCGGTCGCCTGGTTGCGCCATGACGACACGGGCGCCTGAGCCGGGCGACGACCGGCTCAGCCAGCTCGTGGAGCTGGTGGTCGAGCTGGCGTCGGGCGACCGGGGGGCGCGGATGCAGCCGTCACCGGCCTCGGACGAGATCGACGCCGTGATCGTGGGCATCAACATGATGGCCGAGGAGCTCCAGGCGCTCGACGCCGATCTGGAGGCCCGGGTCACCGAGCGGACCCTGCAGCTCGAGCAGGCCCAGCTCCAGCTCGAGCGGCTCGCGCTCTACGACCCCCTCACCGGGCTGGCCAACCGGACCCTGCTGGCGGACCGCATCGGCCAGGCCATGGCGCGCGCCGACCGCGGCGCCGCACCGCCCGCCGTGCTGCTCCTGGACCTCGACGGGTTCAAGGCGGTCAACGACAGCTTCGGCCACGCCGTCGGCGACCTGCTGCTAATGGAGGTCGCCTCCCGGCTCCGGGCGGTGGTGCGGGAGAGCGACACCGTCGCGCGCCTCGGTGGCGACGAGTTCGCGCTGGTCGTCATCGACGCCACGAACGACCAGGTCCTCGAGATGGCCGAACGCATCCGCACCGCGCTGCAGGCGCCGGCCCAGCTCGGCGACCAGGTCTGCTGGGTGAGCGCGAGCATCGGGGTGTGCTTCGCGGTGCGGGGCCAGCAGGCCGACGCGCTGCTGCGGGACGCGGACACCGCGATGTACGAGGCCAAGGGCACCACCCGCGGAGCGGTCCAGATCTACGAGACCAGGATGCACACCGCCGCCCTGTCGCGGGTCCGCCTCGCCGACCAGCTCCGCGGCGCGATCGCCGGCGGGCAGCTGCGGGTGCACTACCAGTCGATCGTCGACCTGCAGGACGGACGCACGTCCGGGGTGGAGGTGCTGGTCCGCTGGCAGCACCCGACGCGCGGGCTGCTGCTGCCGGCCGAGTTCATCGGCGTGGCCGAGGACACGGGCATGATCGCGGCGCTCGACCGGTGGGTCCTCGACACCGCGCTGGCCCAGCTGGCCGGCTGGCGCGCGACGGTGCTGGGCGACAGCGCGTTCACGATGCACCTCAACATCTCGCCCATCGAGCTCCGCTCGCCGCGGTTCGCCGACGAGGTGCTGGGATCCCTCGCCCACCACGGGATCAGCCCGGCCGACCTCGTCCTGGAGGTCACCGAGACCCAGATGACCGGTGACGACGCCCAGACGCTGCAGGCGCTCGAGACGCTGCGCCGCGCCGGGATCGCCGTGGCGATCGACGACTTCGGCACCGGCTACTCCTCCATCGGCTACGTGCGCCAGAAGTTCCTCGACCTCGTCAAGATCGACCGCGCGCTGGTCACCGGCCTGGACACCGACCCCCAGCAGCACAGGGTCGCGGCGGCGATCCTCGCGATCGTCGACGCCTTCGGGCTGGACGCGGTGGCCGAGGGCGTCGAGACCGCCGCCCAGGCCGAGGAGCTGCGCGGACTCGGCTGCCGGTTCGGCCAGGGCATCTACTGGTGCGCGCCCATGTCCGCCGCCCCGATGACCATGCACCTGACGGCGGCCGCGCACGCTACGAAGCGGGCAGCATCCTGAGGGACTGGTCGAACTGCTCCCCCAGCCGGTCGAAGACCATCGTGATGACGCCGACCGCGGCATCGCGCTCCGCGCCGGTCACCGGTAGCCGGGTGAACTGCACGGCATCCGCCTCCGGGTCGGGATCGAGCTCCGGGTGGGCGAGCCCGTGACGGTCCGCGAGGTAGTCCAACCGGACGCCGTCGCGGCGCTCCACCTCCCGCGCGAGCAGGCCGCCGTGCCGGAAGAACGCCTCCCCGCTGCCCTGCAGCGCCTCCACCAGCCAGTACCGGACCACGGGACTGCGCTGGCGGAAGGCGGCGTCGAGGAACGCGGCCGCGGTCTCGCGCTGCAGGTCGGTCTGCCGGCCGTGGCCGAGGAACCGCAGGGTCTCGCCGGCCGTCCAGCCCAGCCGCGCGTCCAGGTCCAGCGCGGCCGCGTCGCGGGCGAACAGCCGGTGGTGCGACGCCAGCAGCCGCACCCTCCGGTTGAGCGCCCGCTCCTGCGCGGTGGCGGGGTGCGGGAACGGCAGCGCGTAGGTCATGAGGTCGGCGTAGCCCATGATGTCCGGGATCCACAGCGGCAGGAACGCCGCCAGCCGGTCGGCCGGGTCTCCCCCGCCGCCGGAGATCCACGCCGGGAACGGGTGCGCGCGGGCCCGGCCCATCCGCTCACGCAGCAGCTCCGCCATCGGCCGGTGGGCCGCCGACGGGGGTGCGCCGACGACCGGCCCGGGAACCCCCTCGCCCCTCGCGACCTCGACCGCGCGCAGTGCCGCCGCCGGGCTCGGCACGCCGGTCGTGCGCCGCGCGTAGGCGAGGAGGTGGCCGTTCTTCACCGTGAACATGTCGAACACCTCGTGCACCAGCCGCAGCGCCTCGGCGCGCTGCTCCGCCGTGAGCACCGCGGTGTGGAAGAGGTCGTCGGCGTCGATGAGGGCTCCGGTCTCGCGGGCGAGGTGGTAGGGCCCGAAGTACCGCAGCGCGGCACCCGTCCGCGCCGACAGCTGCGCCGCCAGCGGCGCGGTGTGGCCGAAGAACACGTGACCGCAGGTCTCGATCGCCTCCATGACGCCGAAGCGGACGAGCGGGTCCGGCGTCTCCACGCACATCTGGACGAGCCGCGTCGCGTACCGCCGGAACACCTCCGTCTCCGGTGCGGCGTAGTACCAGGCCACGGTGTCCTCGACGCCCCAGCCGAGCAGGCCGTCCAGCCCCAGCTCGGCCCAGTCGTCGAGGAAGAGCGCCGAGTGCGTCTCGTCCTCGAGGGTGTGGTGGTTGATGGCCCGCTCGTACTCCGTCCGGGGCTCGGGGTAACGCAGGAACCAGCGGTTCAGGTCCCGGAAGCCGAGGATGAAGTTGGCGAACAGCGGCGCGAAGACGAACCGCTGCTCCAGCGGCACCGCGTCGCTCTCCATCCACGCGTACAGCGGATGGCGGTCGATGACCGCGCGCCGCGCGGCGATGGCCGCGAGCACCTCCTCCACGTCAGGCCACGCGTCCGGGCCGGAGCCGACCAGGTCTGATCCTCAGCGTTCTGAGCTCCTTCCCCAACGGCCGGAACACCGTCCAGTCGGGCACGGGATCCGCGGGGGCCATGTCCGGCAGGCGGGTCAGCATCGTCCGGAAGAACACGTCGCCCTCCAGCCGCGCCAGCGCCTGGCCCATGCAGCTGTAGGGGCCCACGGTGAAGCCGACGTGCTTGTGCGCGTCGGGCCGCCGCACCAGGAACTCGTCGGGATCGGTGAACACCGCCGGGTCCCGGTTCGCGGCGACGAGGGCCAGCATGACCGTGTCGCCCTCCGGGATCACCTGCCCGCGCAGCGGCACGTCCTCCAGCACCATCCGGCGGATCGTGGACACCGGCCCGTGGAAGCGCATCATCTCGTCGAACGCCGCCGGGAGGCCGGCCGGCCCGCCGTCGACCAGCAGCCGGTGCTGGTCGGGGTGGTCGAACAGCAGCTGGATGCCGTTGGCCAGCAGGTTGGCCGTGGTGTGGTAGCCGACGACGGTGAACATGATCCCCTGCGCCACCACGTCGTCGTCGTCGTAGGGCAGCGGGGTGCCCGGACCCGCCATCACGGCGAACAGGCCGGAGCCCGCACCCCGCCGGGCGGCCGCGACGTAGGGGGCGAGGAAGGCGCCCATCTCCAGCATGCCCTGCTGGGAGCGCCGGAGCTGCTCGAGCTCGGCCATCTCCAGCAGCTGCGAGATCCCGTTGGAGGCGCGGAGCATCAGGTCCATGTCGATCTCCGCGGCGGGGATGCCGAGCAGCCGGCACACCACCGACATCGCGAGCGGGTGGGCGATGTCGTTGACCACGTCGACGGGCCCGGTACCGGCGAGCGCGGTGGTGAGCAGGTCGTCCATGATCGCCCGGATCGCCGGCTGCTGGTCGAGTACCCGGCGCGGGGTGAAGTGCTTCTTCATCACCCGCAGGAACGTCGCGTGCGCGGCGGGATCGTCACGCCCGCCCCACTGCATGAAGATCCGGCGGAGCGGGGCCAGCTCGCGGCGGACCGCGGCCGGGAGCACGTCGACCTTCTTGTGCTCCTCGACGGCGTGGAAGCGGGGATCCCGCAGCGCCGCGCCGACGTCGTCGTAGCGGGTGAGCATCCACGAGCCCAGCTCGGGGCAGTAGTGGACCGGAGCCCGGTCCCGCATCTCGTGCAGGACCGGATGGGGATGCCGGTAGAGATCGGGATCGCGGAGGTCGAACACGGGGTCGGCGAGGTCTGACGACATGGACGGAGGTCCCCTTCCGGTGGCCGATCACACTGAATGTAAGCAAATGACTACGGAGAGACCACCCGGTCCACCCGGATGCACGCGTCCGGACGATGGTCATCACCCGAGAGGCCCCCCGGACACGGGGTGACCGACCGCCCGGATGACGGACGACCGGCTCGTCCCGGGCACGTAGCGTCCCGGGGCGGGGGGGGGCGCGCCATGCGATGGACCAGGGCAGTGCTTCTCCTGCACGTCATCCGTCTGGCGCGGCGGGCCCCGCGCGACGTGTCCACGCGCTGGGACCGCTACTGGGCCGACATCCGGGACACCGGCGACCATGGGGACGTCCTGTGGGACGCGAGCACCTCCGACGAGGCGCAGCGCTACCTGGACCTGCTGGCCGAGTACGCCGACCCGACCCTCCCGGTGGTCGACGTCGGCTGCGGCAACGGCCGCTTCACCCGCCGGATCGCCACCCGCTTCGACCACACCGTCGGGGTGGACCTCTCGCCCCACGCCGTCGCCCGTGCCGTGCGGGAGACCCCGCCGGGACCTCGTCGGGTCGAGTACCGCAACGCCGACATGACCGAGCCCGGCGCCGGAGCCCGGCTGGCCGCCGAGCTGGGCGCGTGCACGGTGTTCGTCCGGGGCGTGCTGCACGTCATGCCGGCGCCCCAGCGGCGGGCCCTGGCCGCGAACCTGCGGGATCTCGTCGGCGCCCGCGGCACCCTGCTCCTCGCCGAGACCAACCATCCGGGCCCGCTCCTGGGCTACCTGGAGAACCTCGGTGCGGGCCCGCGCGGCCTCCCCCCACCGCTCGCTCGCGCCATCGCCGCCGGACTGCCCCGCCCGCGGCCGTGCGGCGACGCGGAGATCGACGACGCGTTCCCGCCCACGGACTGGGTCCGGGTCTTCACCGACGCGGACGCCCGGATCGCCACCGTCCTGCAGCCCGGCGGCGGCACCGGGACGATCGCCGGGCACGTCGCCGTGCTGCGTCCGCACGGCGACGGACCCCGGTAGCGGCTCCGGTCACCGGTGGGGCAGCTCCACCGTCACGCACAGGCCGAGGCCGGCCCCGGCGTGACCCGCGCGGACGCGTTCCGTACCCCGCCGGAACGGCTCGGCCGGCGTCGACACCACGTGGGGCGCGCCGTCCCGCGTCAGGCCGCCGCGATGCCGGCGAGCCTCAGGTAGGCGTCGCCGATCCGCCGGGCGAGCGTCGCGAGCTGCCGCGGGTCGTCCGCGACGACCTCCGCCGCCCGGGCGACGATGCCGGTCACGGCACGGGAGAGGTCGGCCGGTGGCAGGGCGGGATCGGCGAGCCCCTCCGCCGTCAACCGCTCGACGAACCGGGTGTTGCGCCGCTCGGCACGGGCGAGGATCTCGTCGCGCAGCGTCCGCACGCCCGGGTCGGCGAGGGCCTGGTGGGCGATCACCGTCAGCATCCCGTGGTGGCGGGCCCACGCGGCGAGGTAGCCGGCCACCGCCTCACGAGCCGTGCGCTCGGGGGAGCTGGTGTCGGCCCGTTCCTGCAGCTCCAGGAACTCACGGCGCACCCGGTCGGCGACGGCGCGGAAGACGTCGTCCTTGGAGGCGAAGTACGCGTAGACGGTCGGGCGGGTCACCCCGGCCTCGGCGGCGAGGACGGCGATCGTGGTGCCGTCGTAGCCGTGTGCGCAGAAGGCCGCCTCGGCGACGTCGAGCAGCCGGTCGCGCTTGTCCTCCGCGCTCAGCGTCCGGCCGCCTAAACTTGACACTGATGTAAAGTAGCACGCATGGCGCTTCCACCGGTCGATCGACGGACCCTGCGCGCGGCGTACGACCGCGCCCTCGCCGAGGAGCCCGACGAGCTCGCCCAGCTCGACCGCACCACGCGCTACACCACCGCGGAGAGCCACGACCGCTCGCTGCGGATCGCCGGTGGGTTCGGCGCGCTCGGCGTCGCGCGGCAGGAGCCGGTGGCGGCGTTGCTGGACAACTCGCTCGACGCCGCGCACGTCTGGTCCGGCCTCGGGCTCGGCGGGATGGTCGAGGTGCCCGTCAACACCGCCTACAAGGGGTCGTTCCTTGCCCACGTGCTCAACGACTCGGCGGCCTCGACGCTCGTGGTCGACGACGCCTACGTGGAGCGCGTCGCGCGCATCGCCGGCGACCTCACCGCGCTGCGGACGCTGGTGGTGCGCGGCGACCCGGCGGCGGCCGACGGGATGGGAGATCGACCGGGCCTGCGCGTCGTCGCGTTCGACGAGCTGACGACGGCCGCCCCGGCCCCGGTGGCGCCGGTCGACGCGGGCGAGCTGATGGCCTACATGTACACGTCCGGCACGACGGGGCTGTCGAAGGGCGTGCTGATCACCCACGCCCACGCCTACACCTACGGCTCGCGGGAGGACCAGGAGCGACCGCGGCGCGGCGACCGACTGCTGGTCACGCTGCCGATGTTCCACCTCACCGGCCTCTGGTACGGCATCTACCAGGGGATCATCCACCGCTGCCCGGTGGTGCTGGAGCCCGCGTTCTCGGTCAGCGGTTTCTGGCCGACGATCCGCGAGCACGGCATCACCGTCACCGTCATGCTCGGGGCGATGGCCGAGCTGCTGCAGCAGGTCGCCCCCTCGCCCGACGACGGGGACAACCCGCTCGAGCTCGCGGTGATGGCCCCGCTGGCCAGTGACGTCGCCCGGTTCCGGGAGCGGTTCGGCATCGACCTGGCCGCCGTCTACGGGATGAGCGAGATCGGCGCCGTGATGAACGGGCCGCCGGAGACCGTGGTCGGCGGGGAGTGCGGGTTCGCGCGCGAGGGCTACGAGCTGCGGCTCGTCGACGGGGCGGGGGCGGACGTGGCGACCGGCACCGTCGGCGAACTGTGGGTGCGGCCCGAGGACCCGCGGCTGGTGATGCGCGGCTACCACGGGCAGCCGGAGAAGACGGCCGAGGTGCTGGTCGACGGCTGGGTGCACACCGGCGACGCCTTCCGCCGCGACGCCGAGGGCCGCTTCTTCTTCTCCGACCGCATGAAGGACGCGCTGCGCCGCCGAGGCGAGAACGTCTCCAGCTTCGAGGTGGAGCGCGTGATCAACGAGCACCCCGACGTCTACGAGAGCGCGGTGGTCGCCGTGCCGTCGGCGCTGACCGAGGACGACATCAAGGCCGTCGTGGTGCCGCGGGAGGGCGCCGCGATCGACCCGCGGGAGCTCATCGGGTTCCTGATCGACCGGCTGCCCTACTTCATGGTGCCGCGCTACCTGGACGTCGCCGCCGAGCTGCCGAAGACGCCCACCCAGAAGGTGCACAAGCACGTGCTGCGCGACTCCGGGCCCACGGGCTGGGACCGCGAGGCGGCCGGCATCGTGGTCCGCCGGGGCACGCGGTGAAGCTGCTGGTGGCCAACCGCGGGGAGATCGCGGTGCGCATCCTCGACACCGCCGCGGTGCTGGGGATCCCGACCGTCGCCGTGCATCCCGACGACGACGACGCCTGCCTGCACGTCACGCGCGCCGACGAGGCCGTCCGGCTGCCCGGCACCGGCGCGGCGGCCTACCTCGACGTCGCCGAGGTCGTGGGGGCGGCGGTCAGGACCGGCTGCGACGCGCTGCACCCCGGCTACGGGTTCCTCTCGGAGAACCCGGCGCTCGCCGAGGCCTGCGCCGAGCACAGCATCACGTTCGTCGGCCCGTCGGCGGACGCGCTCCGGCTGTTCGGGGACAAGTCCGCGGCCCGCGCGCGGGCCGCGGAGGTGAACATCCCCGTGCTGCACGGCACCGACGGCCCCACGGACCCGGCCACCGCGCGCGCGTTCATGGCGGAACACGGCCCGGTCATGGTGAAGGCCCTCGCCGGTGGGGGTGGGCGCGGCATGCGCCCGGTGACCAGCCCCGACGCGCTCGACGACGCGCTGCGCGCCTGCACGTCCGAGGCGCTGGCCGCGTTCGGCGACGGCGCGGTGTACGTGGAGCGGTACCTGCCCGGGGCCCGGCACGTCGAGGTGCAGGTCGTCGGCGACGGCGAGCGCACGGTGGCGCTGGGCGACCGCGACTGCAGCGCGCAGCGACGCCGCCAGAAGCTCGTGGAGATCGCCCCGGCGCCCGACCTCCCCGACCGCGCCCGCCTGCACGACATGGCCGTGCGGCTGGTCGGGGCGTACTCGGGGCTCGCCACCGTCGAGTTCCTGGTGGCCGGTGCCGACGTCGCGTTCCTGGAGGTCAACCCGCGGATCCAGGTGGAGCACACCGTCACCGAGGAGGTCACGGGCCTGGACCTGGTGGAGATCGCCCTGCGCGTCGCGGGCGGCGGACCGCTCGGGATCGACGGGCCGCCCGTGAGCACCGGAACGGCCGTGCAGGTGCGGGTCAACACCGAGACCGTCGACGCCGACGGCACGGTCGTGCCCCAGGCCGGCACGCTCACCCGCTTCGCCCCGCCGACGGGCCGGGGCGTCCGCGTCGACACCCACGGCTACGCCGGCTACGCGATCAGCCCGCGCTACGACCCGTTGCTGGCCAAGGTGATCACGACGGGCCCCGACCTCGCGACGGCGGCGAGACGGGCCGGCCGGGCCCTGACCGACCTCGTGGTCGAGGGCGTCGCGACCAACACCGGCCTCCTGCAAGCGCTGCTGGCGCGACCGGAGCTGGGCGGACTGGACACCGGCTTCGTCGACGCGCACCTCGCCGAGTTGGGAGGGCCCCCGCCACGTCGGGAAAGCCACGTTCAGGTCACCCGGCGACAGCACAGTGGCTTTGCTGGCACAGCCGGGGGCGCCCCCGAACCCGCCGCCGGGGAAGCCGTGGCCGTACCCAGCCCGCAGCACGCCGTCGTCGTCGCCGTCCCCGTCGCGGTGGGCGACATCGTCGCCGCGGGCACCGAGCTGGTCGTCGTCGAGGCCATGAAGATGCAGCACGCCGTGCGCAGCGGGCACGCCGGGGTCGTCGCGGCGCTGCCCGTCGCCGTCGGGGAGTCGGTGGCGCCCGGCACTCCCCTGGTGTGGCTGCGCGACTCCGCGGCGGCGCGGGAGCTGGCGCCCGAGGACACGGCCCCCGATCCCGACCACATCCGGGCCGATCTCGCCGAGACCGTCGAGCGCCACCGCGTCGGCCTCGACGAGGCCCGCCCCGAGGTGGTGGAGCGCGCCCACGCCAGGGGCCGCCGCACCATCCGCGAGAACCTCGCCGACCTGCTCGACCCCGGCAGCCTGGTGGAGTACGGCGCGTTGACGATCGCCGCGCAGCGCAGCCGGCGCAGCGTCGAGGACCTCATCGCCCGCACCCCCGCGGACGGGCTCGTCACCGGCACCGGCACCGTCGGGGGGCAGCCGGTGGCGGTGCTGGCCTACGACTACTCGGTGCTGGCGGGCACGCAGGGCATCCACAACCACCGGAAGACCGACCGGCTCTACACGCTCGCCCTCCGCGAGAAGCTGCCCCTCGTCGTGTTCGCCGAGGGCGGCGGCGGGCGCCCCGGCGACACCGACACCTCGGCCGTCGCCCAGCTCGACGTGCCGTCGTTCCGGCTCGCCGCGCAGCTGGGCGGCACCGTCCCGACGATCGCCGTGGTCTCGGGCTTCTGCTTCGCGGGCAACGCCGCGCTCGCGGGCGCCTGCGACACGATCATCGCGACCGAGGGCAGCAGCCTGGGCATGGGCGGCCCGGCCATGATCGAGGGCGGCGGGCTCGGCGTGGTCGCACCCGGTGACGTCGGCCCGATGGACGTGCAGTGGGCCAACGGCGTGGTCGACGTCCTGGTGGCCGACGACGCCGCCGCGGTCGACGCGACGCGGCGCCACCTCGCGTTCTTCGCCGGGGCGACCGGCACCCGCGAGCACGCCGACCAGCGCCTCCTGCGCCATCTCGTGCCGGAGGACCGGCTGCGCTCCTACGCCGTGCGGCCGGTGATCGAGACGCTCGTCGACACCGGCTCGGTGCTGGAGCTGCGCGCCGGGTTCGGCGCCGGGATCGTCACGGCGCTGGCCCGGCTCGACGGGCGACCCGTCGCGGTCCTCGCCAACAACCCGGAGCACCTGGGCGGGGCGATCGACGGTGACGCCGCCGACAAGGCCACCCGCTTCCTGCAGCTCTGCGAGTCCTGGGGGCTCCCGGTCGTCTCGCTGTGCGACACACCGGGGTTCATGGTCGGGCCCGACGCCGAGCGCACCGCCACCGTCCGCCGGTTCGGCGCGATGTTCCTCGCGGGCGCCCGGCTGACGGTGCCGCTGGTCACCGTCGTGCTGCGCAAGGGCTACGGGCTGGGCGCCATGGCGATGGCCGGCGGCGACCTCAAGGCCCCGGCGCTCACGGTCGCCTGGCCGTCGGGCGAGTTCGGCGGCATGGGCCTGGAGGGGGCCGTCCGGCTGGGCTACCGCAAGGAGCTCGACGCGATCGCGGACCCGGACGCGCGGCGTGCCCGCTACGACGAGCTCATCGCGAGCTACTACGAGCGGGGCAAGGCCCTCAGCGTCGCGTCGGTGTTCGAGGTCGACGACGTGATCGACCCGGCCGACACCCGCTCGGTGCTCCGGCGGGTGCTGGGCCGGCGGGACGGCCGGCCGACGGTCCCACCGGTGAGGAACTCGCGCGGCGTGGACGGGGAGAGGACGGCCGCGTGGGACCGTTCACCCGATTGACGCGGTGGCCGACGCCCCGGATCCTCCGGTGCGGTCCGCGGGAACCCGTTCGTGAGCACCGAGGACCTCGACGCGACGCCCGAGAGGCTCGCCCGCGCCGTCGGGTGACGACCCGGCTGGCATCCGCCGACGGGGCGAGACGGGCCCCGCGGCACCGGTAGGATCCCTGGGGTGACAGCAGCGCTGAGGCTGTGTCTGCTCGGCCCGCTCACCGTGGAGGGCGCGCTGCGGGCGCCGCTGCCGCAGGGGAAGGCCCGGCGGGTGCTCGTGGTGCTCGCCGAGCGCCGCGGTGAGTTCGTCACCGTGCACGCCCTCATCGACGCGCTGTGGGAGGGCGAGCCCCCCGAGCGCGCCGACCGCAACGTCGCCGCGCTGGTCAGCAGGTTGCGGCGGGCGCTGGGCCGCGACCTCATCGACGGTTCGCCGGTCGGGTACCGCCTCGACCCCGGGGTGGATGTCGACCTGCACGAGGCGATCGAGCTGGTCCAGACCGCCGAGTTCGAGCTGGCCCACGGACATCCGGCGCTCGCCTCCACCAGTGGCGAGCAGGCGGCCAAGCTCCTGGACGCCGACATCGCACTGGCCGACGAGCGGGACGGCGAGTGGGTGCGGGCGCTGCGCGAACGCGTGCGGATCCTGCTCCGCCGCGCCCGGATCGTGTGGAGCGCCGCCGCGCTGGAGCTGGGTGCGAACGACACGGCCGTGCAGGTCGGGTCCGCCGCCCTGCAGCACGACCCCTTCGACGAGGACGCCTGCCGCACGGTGATGCTCGCCCACCACCGGGCCGGACGCCCCGGCGCCGCGCTGCTGGCCTACCGTGCGCTGCACGAGACGCTCGTCGAACACCTGGGCATCGATCCCTCGCCCGCCACGCAGGCCCTGCACCTCGCGGTGCTCCGCTCCGAGCAGACGGACGGGCCCGGCCCGGCCGCGCCGGCCGGGCATCCGATCGGGCGGGTGGTGGGCCGCGACGCCGAGCTCGCCCGGCTGCGGCAGGTGTGGGCAGGCGCCGCAGCGGGCACGCCGGCGCTGACGGTGGTCACAGGCGAGGCGGGCATCGGCAAGAGCGCGCTGGTCGAGGCGTTCGTCGACGAGCCGCGGCGGACCGGTGCCATGGTCGTGCGGGTGACGTGCTTCGAGGCCGAGCGGTCGCTCTACCTGCAGCCGCTCGTCGAGGCCGTGCGCTCCGTCGTGCAACGGACCGCCGCCCCGGAGGTGCGCGAGCTCACCGCGGCGCGGCTCGGCACCCTCACCGAGCTGCTCCCCGAGCTGGCCGACGTGGTCGGCCCGGTCGCCTACGAGCGCGCCGGCCCGGAGGTGGAGCACCGCCGCAGCCTCGACGCCGTGGCCGAGTTCGTGGCGCGGGCCGGCGCCCAGCGGCCGCTGCTGCTGGTCGTGGAGGACATGCAGCATGCCGGGCAGTCCACCGTGGAGGCCCTGCACGTCATCACCGGGCACTGGGCGGGCAGCCGGTGCATGGTCGTGCTCACCGAACGCACGTCCGAGGACGACGCCGTCACCGCCCCGCTGCGCGACGCCGGGTCGCTGATCGAGCTCGGTCCGCTCTCGCCCGCCGACGTGGCGACGCTCGTCGAACGCTCCGGGCTGGCGTACGACCCGCAGCGGATCTGGTCGTGGACGGGTGGCTCGCCGCTGTTCCTCACCGAGGTGCTCGGCCATCCCGTCCGCGGCTCCGACCCGGCCACTCCGGCCATCCCGCACTCCCTGCACGACGCCGTCGCCGCGCGCATCTCCCACGCGGGGCAGGCGGTGACCCGGTTGCTCTCCCAGGGGGCCGTGCTCGGCACCACGTTCTCGCTCGACGACGTGGCGGTGCTGAGCGGCGTCGACGTCGAGGACGGCGCCGCCCAGGCGGAACGGGCGATCCGGGCCGGGCTGCTGCTGGCGCAGGGCGACAGCTTCCGGTTCGCCAACGACATCGTGCGCCAGGTCGCCTACGAGTCCGTCGCGGAGCCCGTCCGGGTCAGCAGGCACCGGCGAGCCGCCCGGCTCTTCGAGGACCGCCCGGAGGCCGCGGCCCAGCACCTCGCGGCGGCCGGGGACCCGCGGGGGGCCGCCACCGCCTGGCTCGCCGCGGCCGACGCCGCGCACCTCTCGTTCGCCCACACCGACGCGGAGCGCCTGCTCGACCTCGCGCTGGAACAGGCCGTCCTGGGCGGCGACGGCCCGCAGACCGTCTCGGCTTACCTCCGCCGCGGCCAGGTGCGGTGCGACCTCGGCCGGCACGCGTGCGCCCGTGAGGACCACGAGCGCGCGCTCGCCCTGGCGCGCGAGCTCGGTGACCTGACGCTGGAGGCGAGCGCGCTCGAACAGCTCGGCTGGACGGCGTTGTACGCACGCGACGCGCTCGTCGCGGTGGACCTCGCCGAACAGGCCACCCACCTGGCCGAGTCCGCGGCCGCCGCCCCGGGGGCCCTGCCCAGCGCCACCCTGCTGCTCGGGCGGGTCCGGCACTGGGACGGCGACTACGCGGGTGCCGAGGCGGCCTACGACCGGGTACTGGCGGCCGGTCCGGCCGACACCACCACCGCGCTCGCGCTGGCCTACCGCGGCGCCCTGCTGCAGCACCAGGACCGCTTCGCGGAGGCCCAGAGCGTGCTGGCCCGGGCCACCGTGCTCTGCCGCCGCACCGGCGAGTTCCGGCCCCTGCTGCAGACCCTGTTCTTCACCGCACTCGCGCGCGGGGACACCGGTGACTTCGCCGGGGCGCTGCGCTCGCTCGACAACGCCCGCCGGCTCGTGGACGCCGAGAACCTCGGCTTCTACCGCGCCGGCATCGAGACCACCACGTCGTGGATGTGGCAGGAGCTGGGGCAGGTCGGGCGCGCGCGCGAGCACGCCGTCCGGGCCGTGGAGCTGGCCCATCGCGGCGGCGGCGCGCTGGAGCTGGAGCAGGAGCTCCACGCCCTGCTCGCGGTGGCCGACTGCGATCTCATGCTCGGGCGCCCCGACGACGCGGCCGTCGCCGTCGAGACGGCCGGCCCCATGCTGGAGCGGTCGCTGCCGTTCCGGCCGCGAGCGGCCATGCGGTTCCTGGAGATGCGCGCCCGCTGGGACGCCTCCCACGCCGAGCGCCTGCTGGTCGAGGCGCGGCGGTACTCCTCACCCAAGTACGAGGCGCTCGCGATGGCCCATCTCGGCCGGCCGCAGGAGGCGGCCAGGCTGGCGACGACGACGCGGTCGGACCTGCTCGTCGCCCAGCTCGGGGAGCCCGCGCAGCGCAGCGCGGCGCGGGACCGGATCGCGGGCGCGCTGCCGTCCGAGCTGCGCCCGGCGTTCACCGCGTCGGGTCGCCTGAGCATCCCCGTCCCCCGGACGCGGTGAGGCGCCCGGATCGGGGACCTGCTCAGACCGGGGACCTGCTCAGCCCTCCACGTCCCCACGGACGCGGTGGAACTCCGCCAGCCACGCCGCGCGGTCGGTGAACGACCGGCCCGACGGGGTCGTACCGCCCGACGGGATCACGTCGACGCGGAACGGCTCGGACGACCACGCGTCCACGGTGGCCCTCAGCTCGGTGCCGGACGGCAGGTGCAGGTGGGTGCAGCCGGCCGGGCCGCCCGCCTCGCCGCCGGTGAGGTCCTCGATCCGCTCGGGGCCCTGCAGCACCGCCCAGTGCGACCCGGACTCCCGGGCCCGGGCCACGGCGGCGGCGCGGTCCCGGCGCACCTGGCCGGCGATCAGGTCACGTTCCCGCATCCCGCAGGCCACGGCCACCAGCAGCTCACCGGGCGCCCCGCCGGGTACCCGGATCCGGAGCTCGTCCAGCAGGTGCTCCGGCGCGTTCATCGCCGCGACCAGGTCGTCGAGACCCGCCCCGCGCCGCCCGAGCTCGGCCGCGACCGCGCCGATCACCTCCACCGCCCCGGCGTAGGCGGACGGGTCGGTGATCAGGGCGGGGAACAGCGACTCGCCCGCCGACCGCCATCGTCTCCTGGCCCCGGCCACCTCCGGCGACGCCACGGGTGTGTCCATGCCGGTACCTCCCTCGTCCATACTCAGTCGACCTGTCCGATCCGTACCGCGGCCCGCCGAGGAGAAGCGATGCCCAGCTCCGTCCGGCCGGAGCCGGTTCCCGATCCGGGCACCGCCGGCGCCTGGGAGGGCGTCGTGGAGTCCATCGGCCCGAAGGTGCACGCCCTGCGGCGCGAGCGCGGCATGACGCTGCAGCAGCTCGCCCACCTCGCCGACGTGTCCACGGCGGCCGTGCACAAGGTGGAGCGCGGTGACATGGTCCCCACCATCACCACGCTGCTCAAGATCGCCGGAGCGCTCGACGCGCCCATCCGCCACTTCGTCGAGGACGCCGAACCGGGGCCGGGTGCGGTCCACACCCGTTTCGCCGGAGCGACCGCGGGCGGGCCCGTGCCCGTCACCGGCAGCGGCGACGCGTTCCGGACGAGCGGCACCGCCACCCGGGTGGCCCCCGGTGACGAGCGGGCCGGGCTGCGACGGCCGGGCGAGACGCTGCTCGTGGTCCTGTCCGGCCGGATCGACGTGGAGATCGGCGGCGAGCCGTACGCCGTCACCGCGGGCGAGGCGCTGCACTTCCGCACCGACCTCGACCACAGCAGCGCCAACCGCGGCGACGAGCCCGCCGAGGTGGTGTGGGTGACCGTCACCGACGACTGACCGGTCGACGACGACCGTCGGGGGCTCACCGGCGGGCACCCCCGTCCACCACCGCGCGCGCGGCCGCCACCAGCGCCAGCTCGGCCTCCTCGAAGCCCGCGGCCCGCTGCTCGGCCTGCGCGGCCAGATCCCTCAGCTGCGCCCGCAGGGTGGTCGTCATCCGCTCCAGCGCGGCCGGCGCGGCTCCGCCCTCCGCCTGCCGGGACGCGACGATGGCGCGCGGGTCCAGGACGGCCGAGAGGTCGGTGCCGGCGAGCCCCCAGGACCGTCCGGTGTGCGCGAGCGCCGCTGCGTCGACCATCTCCCCGGTGATGCCACCGCCCGGGATGCCGAGCCGCGCCGCCTCCCGGACGGTGTTGCCGACCACCACGTAGGCGGTGCGGTAGTCGACGTCCACCAGCTGCACCAGGTGCTCGGCGAGGTCCGTGGCCTGGGTGTAGCCGCGGTCGAGCTCCTGGCGCATCCGCTCGGGGTTGACCCGCAGCGTGCGCACGACCCCGCCCATCAACCGCGTGATCCGCAGGCTCAGGTCCAGCGCCCGCGGCACCTCGCCGTAGGCGAAGATCAGGTTGTCGCTGCGGGCCGACGGGCTCTTCGTCACGGCGAGGAAGCCCGTGAGCCGCCCGATCACGACGCCGGAGGCGCCGCGCACGATCGACAGCGCGTAGGGGTTGCGCTTCTGCGGCATGAGGATGCTGGAGCGGCTGTAGGCGTCGGCCAGGTCGACGAAGTCGAACTCGCTGGAGGAGAAGATCTCCAGGTCCTCCGCGAGCTTGGAGAAGTTCGACAGCAGGCTGGCCACCGTCGCCAGGATGTGGATCAGGCCGTCCACCTGCCACATCGCGTCGCGGGTGTGCGGGATGACGCCGTCGAAACCGAGGACGGCGGCGATCGGGTCGCGGTCCTCCAGCAGGCGGGTGCCGTTGACGCACCCGGCGCCCCCGGGGCTCTGGTTGAGCACGTCGAGCTCGTCGAGCAGCCTGCGCGCGTCCCGGACCGTCGAGTAGACGAACGACAGCAGGTAGTGGCCGAACGTCGACGGCTGCGCCTGCTGCAGGTAGGTCTGGTCGGGCAGCAGCGTGCCGGCGTGCTCCTCGGCCCGGGCCACGGTGTCCAGGGCGGTGGCGACGGCCTCGGTGACCAGCTCGGTGAGCTGGCGGCGCAGGTGCAGCCGCAGCGCGACCCGGGCCGCCTCCCGGCGCGGCCGCCCGGCGTGCAGCCAGCCGGCGACGTCCCCGATCCGGGCGACGAAGAACCGCTCGCGGGAGTTGTAGGGCTCGCCGAACTCCGGGTCGTACGGGAAGTCCTCGGCGGGGATCCCGGTGACCTCCAGCAGCAGGGCGAGCAGCGCGCGCTCGGCGTCGGGGGGCACGATGGCGCGCCGGGCCAGGTCGAGCACGTGGGCCAGGTCGGCGAGGTTGAGACCGCGGTGCAGGAAGCTCGCGTCCGCGTTCTCGATCGCGAATCCGGACTCCACGAGCTCGGGCGCCGGCCCGGTCTGGGGGAACCCCTCCGGCCGGGTGCGGCGGGAATCGGGCGCGCTGGTCATCTCTCTCCTGTCGTCCCGGACCCGACGGTCCGACCGTGCTCGGCGGCGCGGGACGCCAACCCCTGGACCGCCGGCACCACGCCGCCGGTGTGCCACCACACGACCGGTCGGCGGCCGCGGCTCGCCCGGTCCGCCGCCACGGTGAACGCCTCCGCGCCGTAGGTGGTGTCGAGCAGGAACCCGTCCGTCCACAGCGCCGTGCGGGCCCGGTCCTCCTCCCGGGCCGTGGCGCGGCCGAAGCCCGGTCCGCGGGCGTCGACCAGCTCGAAGCGCTCCTCCGACGGCCGCGCCGTGCCGCGCAGCGCGGCGCACTCGCCGGCCAGGGCCAGCACGGTGGCGCGGACCTCCGCCGGCGGGCGGCTCACCGAGACCCCGACGACCGGCACGTCGAGACCCCAGGCCGTCAGGCCCGCGAGCAGGCCCGCGCAGCTGCCGCCGGAGCCGACGGGCAGCACGATCGCGGACGGGCGCCCGTCGTCGCCCAGGGCGGCGAGCTGGACGGCGAGCTCGGTGGCGGCGTCGAAGAAGCCCAGTGCGCCCAGGGCGGTCGAGCCGCCGCGCGGCACGGCGAAGGCCTGCCGGCCCGCGACCGTCAGCTCCGCGGCGCGCTCGGCCACCAGCACGTCCACCTCGGCCCGGTCGGTGCCGCCGGTGGGCCGCACCACCGCGCCCGCGGCCTCGGCGAGGGCGACGTTGGGGGCCCCCGCCGGGTCACCCCAGATCACGAGCTCGCAGTCGAGCCCCGCGGCCCGGGCCGCCATCGCGGCGGCGGCCACGAAGTTCGACCCCGGTCCCCCGCCGGTGACGAGGACCTCGGCGCCCTGCTGCACGGCCGCCCCCACCAGGTACTCCAGGGGACGGGCCTTGTTGCCCGCGACCCCGAACCCGATCAGGTCGTCGCGCTTGACCAGCAGCGGCCCGCACCCGAGCGCGACCTCCAGCCGGCGTGCCCGCACGAGCGGCGTGGGCAGCACGGCCAGCGGGAACCGCGGCGGTATGCGGCTCATCGCTCGTCCGCCCGGGCCGAGCGGGCGCGGGCCACCACGGTGTCGACCATGGCCGCGGCGCCGTCGACGGCCGCGCCGGTGCCCCAGGCGCGAACCTCCTGCGCCGTGGCCAGACCCCGGCCGACCAGGCCTGCGGCGAGGTCCGTGCCGTCCTCGCGGAGCACCTCGTGCATCACCTGCTGGGCGCGGTGCTTGCCGAGGCGGCCCGCGAGCCCGGCGAGGACCCGTTCCGAGCCGAGACCGCCGAAGCGGTCGAGGGTGGCCGCCATCGCCTCGGGGTGCACCTCCAGCCCGGCGAGCAGGCCGCGTGCGAGGTGCAGCGCGGCCGCGGTGAGCTGGCAGATCTCGGGCAGCGCGATCCACTCGGCCTTCCACGCCCGGCCGTCGCGCTCGTGCCCGGCGACCATACCCTCCAGCAGCACCGCCGACGACGAGCGCGCGAGCCGGGCCAGCGTGTCGAGGTGCTCGCCGATCTCGGGGTTGCGCTTGTGGGGCATGGTGATGCTGCTGACCGCGCCGGCCGCCGCGGGCTCGGTCAGCTCGCCGATCTCGGGCCGGGCCAGCTCGTAGACCTCGACGCCGATGCGGGCCAGCGTGCCGCAGACCATCGCGAGCACGCCCCCGAACTCGGCGATCCGGTCCCGCGAGGTGAGCCACGAGATCCCGGGGTCGGCCAGCCCCACCCCGGCGCAGAACCGGCGGCGCAGCTCGGGGCCGTCGGCCCCGAAGAACGCCAGCGCTCCCACCGCCCCGGCGAGCTGGCCGACGCCCCAGCGCTCGCGGCCCCCGGCCAGCCGGTCGAGGTGGCGGCGCACCTCGTCGGCCCAGGAGGCGACCTTGAACCCGAACGTGACCGGCGAGCCGGGCTGGCCGTGCGTCCGCCCGGCCATCACCGTGTCGCGGTGCTCCGTCGCCAACCCGAGCAGCAGGTCCTCGACCGCGAGCAGGTCCCGGTGCACGATCGCACCGACGTCGCGCAGCACCGTGCCGAACCAGGTGTCGGTGACGTCCTGCACCGTCGCCCCGACGTAGACGTGCTCGCGGACGTCCGGCGGCAGCACCTGCTGGAGCCCGCGGATCAGGCCGAGCGTGGAGTGCGAGGTCAGGCGCGTCTGCTCGGCGACGAACCCGAGGTCCAACGCCTCCACGCGGGCACCGGCCGCGATGGCCTCCGCCGCGGCGGGCGGGACGATCCCGAGCGCGGCCTGCGCGCGGGCGAGGGCCACGAGGATGTCGAGCCAGGACTGGACCATCGCCGGCTCGTCGAAGATCGCGTCCGTCTCCGGGGTGCCCCACAGGTGCGCGTAGAGCGTCGAGGAGCTCAGCCGGGTGCCCACGCCGGCCCCTCCCGCTCGACGAGCCGGTGCAGCGCCTGGCGCACGTGCTCCAAGGACGAGCCCCACGGCACCGACACCCACCCGTCCCCGTGCTCGATGTGCTCCTCCTGCAGGCAGCACTTCGTCAGCGTCGGGTGGGCCGGCCGGCTGCTCCCGACGGCGCGTCGGGGACAGAAGTCCACGGTGGGGGGTTCGTCACCGTAGAACCAGCGGTGGATCTGCAGCGAGCGCGTGCAGCCCAGCAGTGTCCAGTCGGCCCGCTCGGGGTGCTCGTCGAGGTAGGACACGCGGGCCCCGGGCACCTCGCCCCCGGACCCCCGGCACGGCAGCAGGTAGTGCTGCGACGGCAGCCGCTCCGCCAGCTCGCCGAGCCGCGCGAGGTCGGCCACGATCTCCACCGGGGGCAGGTCCTCCGTGACGGCGACGACGCGGCGCGCCTGGTCGGCGAGCTTGGCCGGCTCCGGCGGCACGACCTCGCGCACGACGATCCGCAGCGGCCGGGGCTCGACGATGACGTTGACGTGCGCGTAGCGGCCCTCCACGACCACGGCGCGCGCCCCGGGCGCACGGTCGGCCGCCACCGCGGCCAGCACCGAGGGGATCCCCGTGTCGGCGCCGGGCTCGACGACGTAGGCGCACTCGTCCGGACCGGCGATCAGCTCGACGTCGGTCACCGGCGAGAACAGCGGCACGTCGGACTCGCGCGTGATCCGCAGCAGCGCGGTCGGCCCGGGGACGTCCGGATCCCGGCGGGCGACGAGGAAACGGGTGCGCCGGTAGGCGTCACGACCGAGCAGGTGGGCCCGCAGCGACGCCGCGTCGAGCCCGACGCCGGGAGGGATCGTCGCGACGGCCACGCCGCGGTAGCGCAGCGGCACGAAGTTCGGCCCGTACGTCGGGGCGGTCATGCCGTGTCCGCGCCCGCTGCCCGTGGGGGCGCCGCGGTGTCCGAGCGCAGGCCCAGCCGGAGCGTCTCGACCGACAGCACGTCGGCCGGGGCCACGTTGCCGAGGTTGACGGCCGCGCCGAAACGGCGGATGAACCACGCCTGCTGGCTCGCCCGGGGCGCCTCGAACACGACCCGCTCCACCCCGACGGCCGCGACCACGGCCTCCACCACGTCCGGGCGCACCCGGCCCTGGTCGTCGAACGTGCCGACGGTGCCGCTCTGCCGTCCCTCGGTGACCACCAGCGTCGCGCCGGCGTCGAGATCGGCGCGGCACTCGGCGGGCCACCACCGTGCGGCGTGCTGCTCCCCCGGCGCCTTCGAGCCGACCTCGGCGAGCACGGTGAAGTCCCGGGCCGCCCGCTCGATGAGCGCCCGCTTCTCGGCGGGGGTCATCGCGACGGTCCCGTTGGACACCTCGACGCGGTCGAAGCCGGCGTCGCGGGCCCAGGCGAGACACTCGGTCGCGCGCCCCTGCGACCAGGCGATCTCCAGGAGCGTGCCGCCCAGGCACACGTCGATGCCGTGGGCCGCGAGCAGCGTCATCTTCTCCGCCAGGGCGGCGTCGACGTAGGCGGTGCCCCAGCCGACCTTCCAGATGTCGACATGGGCGGCGGCCCCCCGGAGCAGGTCCGCCACGGCGGCGGGCCCCGCACCCGGATCGAGCACGTGGGTCAGGCCCGCCGTGCGCGGTTTCGGGTCGCGGGCGGGAAGGTCCAGGAAGTCAACCGGCACGGGCCCACCCTAGTTCCGATGATGAAGATTCTTCTACTATAGGAAACATGCCGCGCCGGTATCAGCTCCGCACGAGATCGAGGACCACCCCGCCGAGCCCGGCCGGCGGCGCTCCGACCGCCCCCCGTCCGACGATGTCCACCGCCAGCGCGAACGCCCACGCCGCCCGGTCGGGGAACGTCCAGTCGTGACGGTCGGCGAACGTCATCCAGTCGCGCGGGCCGAGCACCGGTTCCGTCGAGTAGTCGAGCTCGTGCCACGTCACCGCGAGCTCGATGAGCCCCAGCAGCGCGTCGGGGTCGGTGTCGACCGCCAGCAGGCGGTCGTGGTGCGCGCGGAACCCCGTGGCACCGCACTCACCTCCGCAGGAGATCAGGGTGGGTACGGGGGCGACGGTCGTCATCGACGGCTCCCTCGGGTCGGACGGCGGGCAGGACACGGTGCCCGCCGCGGGGCGGCGCACTGTGATGCGCGGCACTATGACGCACCCCGGTTGCACCGGCGTTGCACCGTACGGCCCACCCGTCCGTCGAGCCCGCACCACCCGAGGAGTGATCAGCCGTGACCGAACGCAGCGTGTCCGCCTGCTGGACCGGAGGGCTCAGCGCGACGGTGGACGCCAACGGCTTCCGCGTGGTCGCCGACGAGCCGGAGTCGGTCGGCGGCACCGGCACGGGGCCCCAGCCGACGGAGCTCCTGCTCGCCTCGGTCGCGTCCTGCTTCACGCTCGCGCTCGCCCACACCGCGGCGAAGCGCGACGTGCCGCTCGCGGGCCTGCGCGTGGACGTCACCGGGCACTACGACGGGCCGCGCTTCGACGCGTTCCGCATCGCGGTCCGGACCGAGACCCCGCGGGGCGCGGAGCTCGACGAGCTGATGACCGCCGCCCAGCGGGTCTGCTACGTGACCCGCACCCTGGCGTCACCGCCCGAGATCGAGTTCGTCGTCGACCACGGCTGAGTCGTCGACCACGGCTGAGTCGTCGACCACGGCTGAGCGCGCCCGGGCCGCCACCGTCCGCAGCGGCAGGCCCAGTGCGGCCGCCGCGCGGGCGACGTCGTCGTGCTCGGGCTTGGCCCCCCAGGGACCGTGCTTGACGCGCACCGCGTGCCCGTCGACGTCGACGGTGGAGCTGCGCCGGGCGAGCGCGAGCCGGTCCACCGGGTGTCGGCGCAGCCCGAGGCTGCCGGTCTCGCGCAGCACGAGGGCCTCGAGCGCGGCGGCGTGCTCGGGCGCCGCCAGCACCGTGACGACGTGGCCGGGCCGCGACTTCTTCATCACCACCGGGGTGATCCAGGCGTCCGCCGCCCCGGCCGCCAGCGCCCGCTCGACGACGTAGCCGAGCACCTCGCCGGGCACGTCGTCGACGGTGGTCTCCAGCAGCGTCATCGGCCGGACGTCACCGTCGGCCCGTGCACGGGCCCCGAGCAGGGCCGGCAGGACGTTGGGCCGCTCGGCGACGTCGCGCCCACCGGCGCCGTAGCCGACGGCCCGCACCGTCATGTCCGGCACCGGGCCGAACCGGGCGCCCGCGGCCAGCAGCAGCGCGACGCCGGTGGGCGTGACGGTCTCGCCCGGCAGCCCGGTGGAGGTGACCGCCGCGCCGGCCCGCGCGAGCAGGGCGGCGGTGGCCGGCGCGGGCAGGGGCAGCACGCCGTGGCTGCCGCCCACGGTGCCGGAGCCGAGCGCCAGCGGCCCGCACACCACCTCGTCGACGCCGAGCAGGTGCAGGGCCGCGGCCACGCCGACCGTGTCGACGACGGTGTCCACCCCGCCGATCTCGTGCAGGTGCACCTGGTCCACGGGCACGCCGTGCAGGTCCGCCTCGACCCGCGCGATCGCCGCGACGGCCCGGGCGGCCAGCTCGGCCACCGGGGCCGGGCGGGCGCACGCGACCATCTCCTGCAGTTCGGCCGCCCGGCGCGCCGGGACGCGGTCGGCCACCCCGACCCGGGCCCGGGTGGCCAGCAGGGAACCCCGCTGGACGCGCTCCACGTCGAGCGTCCAGCCGGTCAGCCCCGTGGCGTCGACGGCGGCGCGGACGCCGTCGAGCGGCGCGCCGAGCCCCAGCAGCGCCCCGAGCAGCATGTCACCGGACACCCCGCTGAACGGGTCGAACCAGACGATCACCGCGGCCGGGCCCGGGCGAGGCGGTGCGCCGCCATCGCGGCGGCGAAGCCCGAGTCGATGTTCACCACCGTCACGCCTGCGGCACAGGAGCTGAGCATCGCCAGCAGCGCCGTCACGCCCTCGAGCGCCGCGCCGTAGCCGACGGAGGTGGGCACGGCGATGACCGGACAGCCCACCAGCCCCGCCACGACGCTGGGCAGCGCGCCCTCCATCCCGGCGATGCAGACGACCGCGTCGGCGGCGTCGAGCCGGTCGCGCACGGCCAGCAGCCGGTGCAACCCGGCCACCCCGACGTCGGAGATCGCGTCGACGCCCAGCCCCGCCGCGGACGCGACGGCGGCGGCCTCGGCGGCCACCGGGGCGTCGGAGGTGCCCGCGGCCACCACGGCGAGCCGGAAGCCGGTCGGCGCGGCGGGCCGCCAGCAGAGCAACCGCGCGGTCTCGTCGAAGGAGCCCCCGGGCACCGCGGCCAGGACGTGCCCCGCCGCGTCGGCGTCGACGCGCGTGACCAGCACCGGGCCGTCGTTGGCCGCCAGCAGGCTCGCCACGATGCCCGCGATGTGGTCGGGGCGCTTGCCCGGGCCGTACACGACCTCGGGCAGGCCGAGCCGGGCCTCGCGGCCGGTGTCGGGGCGGGCGTAGCCGAGGTCGGTGTAGCCCCCCGGAGATCGATCGGGGCTCACCGGCGGGCCACCGGCGGCACGCCGAGCAGGACGTTCATCCGGCCGCTGCGGAAGCCCTGCGTGTCCAGGGCGCAGAACGTGAACCCGGCCGCACGGACGGCCTCGTCGATCTCCTCGCGGACGAGCACCGCCCGGTCCAGGTCACCTGCGGGCAGCTCCAGCCGCGCGACGGTGCCGCCGGCGTGGGCGCGCACCCGGCCGACCGGGAATCCGAGGCGGTGCAGGGCCTCCTCGGCGGCCTCGATGCGGGCGAGCACCTCCGCCGTCACCGGGTCGCCGTAGGCGATCCGCGACGACAGGCAGGCCGCGGCCGGCTTGTCCGCCGTGTCCAGGCCGATCAACCGGCTGATCTCCCGGACGGCGGCCTTGCTCAGCCCCGCGTCGACGAGCGGGGCGATCGCCCCGCGCTGGGCGGCCGCGCGCTGGCCCGGCCGGTGGTCGCCGAGATCGTCCAGGTTGGTGCCCAGCGCCACCACCGCGCCCGAGAGCGCGGCCAGCGGGGCGACGGCGTCGAACAGCGCGCTCTTGCAGTGGAAGCAGCGGTCGCCGGTGTTGGCGACGTAGCCGGGACGCGTCAGCTCGTCGGTGCACACCTCGACGTGGGCCAGCCCCTCGCGGCGGGCCAGGGCCGCGGCGGCCCGGCGCTCGGCGACGGGCAGGCTGGCCGACACCGCGGTGACCGCGACGGCCGCGGCCCCGAGCACGCGGTGGGCCACCACCGCGAGCAGGGCCGAGTCCGCGCCTCCGGAGAAGGCGACCAGGACGCGGCTCTCCCGTCCCAGCCGCGCCCGGAGGTCCTCGTAGCCCTGTTCGGCGGTGCGCCGATCGGGCCGGTCCGGCGCGTCGTCGTGCGGCATGAGCACTCCCCTCGTCGCGGTGCCCACCCTACGGATGTCGCACTCCCGCAGAACATCTACTATCGTGGAAAATCATCTCTCATGGTCAAGGAAGGTGGTCTGATGAGACACCCTCTGTCAACCCCGGGCTCAGGCGGCGTGTCCGAGGGCT
>NZ_MKVV01000107.1 GCF_001899645.1 Pseudonocardia sp. 73-21
CGCTCGCGGGCGACCGCGCCGCACGGACCCGGCCCGGTTCCGCCGAGCACGGCCACGGCGGCGGCCACTCCGGTTCTTCCGGCCTACGCCTGATCGCGACTTGGCACGTGTGCACGAAGACCGGCCGCGGACCCCCGGGCCGCCCCCACCGCCGGGTCCTGCTCACGAACCAGAACCTGTGGCCGTGATCTGGGCCCACAGCCACCGACCATCGGCCTCGGAATCAGTCATCTAGGAGGGAGTGGGCCCGACCAGCGCGGCGATCTCCGCGTCGGTGAGGCCCAGCTCCGCCAGGATGGACCCGGTGTGCTCGCCCAGGGCGGGCACCGGGTCCATCCTGTCGTCCCACCCGGACGCGTCGATCGGGGCGCGCAGCGCAGGCACCGGCCCGTTCGGGGTGCCGACGTCGCGCCAGCGGTCGCGCGCGACCAGGTGCGGATGGGCCAGCACCTCCGACGTGGTGTTGTAGCGGGAGTTGCCGATGCCGGCGGCGTCGGCGGCCTTCTGGATCGTCGCGAGGTCGGTGCGGGCGCACCAGTCGGCCACCGCGCCGTCGAGCTCGGCGCGATGGGCGACGCGGCCCGCGGCACCGGCGTAGCGCGGGTCGTCGGCCAGGTCCGGGCGGCCGAGCAGGTCGCGGGCCAGGCGCTGCCACTCCTGGTCGTTGGTGGTACCGAGCACGACCGTCTGCGCGTCGGCCGTGGCGTACGCGCCGTACGGGACGACGGCGGGGGAGCCCAGCCCGACCGGTTGCTGCTCCACGCCGCTGCCTTGCGTGTAGTGCAGGGCGTAGCCCATCAGCTCGGCCATGACGTCGAACATCGCCACGTGCACCTGCGCGCCCGGGCCGTCGGTGGCGCGTCGCTCGTAGAGCCCGGCGAGCACGGCGATGGCGGCGTAGAGCCCCGACGCGACGTCGGCGATCGGGGGCCCGGCCTTGGCCGGCGCCCCCGGCAGGCCGGTGATGGACGCCGCCCCCGACTCGGCCTGAACCAGCAGGTCGTAGGCGCGCTTGGCCGACAGCGGCCCGCCCGGGCCGTAGCCGGTGATCTCCACCGACACCAGGTGCGGGTGGCGCTCGGCGAGCTGCTCGGGCCCCAGGCCCAGCCGCCGGGTGGCGCCGGGGGCGAGGTTGGACACGAGCGCGTCGGCGCCGGCGAGCAGCCGGTGCAGGGCGTCGAGGCCGCGGGGGTCCTTCAGGTTGAGCGTGAGCGACTCCTTGCCCCGGTTGACCCATACGAAGTGCGCCGCCATCCCGTTGACGACGTCGTCGTAGTGGCGGGCGAAGTCGCCGCCGTTCGGGTTCTCCACCTTGATCACGCGGGCGCCCAGGTCGCCGAGCGTGCGGCTGGCCATCGGCGCCGAGACGGCCTGTTCCAACGACACGACGGTGACGCCCTCGAGCGGCCGGCTCACGGGCGGACCACCGCGTAGAGGAACCCGTCGTAGCTCTTGCCGCCCACCGTCTGGATCACCGTGGCGTCGACCCGGCGGTCACCGGCCACGGCGTCGGCGAACCGGCGGATGCCGGCGACGGCCCGGTCCGGGCTCGTCGGATCGACCACGCCGCCGCCCCGCACCACGTTGTCGACGATGATCACCCCGCCCGGCCGGGTGAGTCCGATGGCCGCCTCCACGTACTCGGCGGTGGAGGCCTTGTCGGCGTCGACGAACGTGAGGTCGAACGGGCCGGTGAGCGTCTGCAACGTCTGCAGCGCCGGGCCGACCCGGACCTCCACGACCCCGTCGAGCCCGGCCCGCGCGAGGTTGGCCCGGGCCACCTCGGCGTGGTGGGGGTCGAGCTCGCAGGTGATGAGCGCCCCCTCGGGTGGCAGGGCGCGCGCGAGCCAGATGGTGGAGTAGCCGCCGAGCGTGCCGATCTCCAGGATCCGCGACGCGCCGATCGAGCGGGCCAGCAGGTGCAGGAGCTTGCCCTGCAACGGCGACACGTCGATGGGTGGCAGCCCACCTGCCGTGTTGGCGGCCAGCGCCGCGTCCAGGTCCGGGTCGGGGGCCAGCACGTGCGCGGCCCAGTAGGCGTCGACCGTGCTCCACGTCGCATCCGTCACGCCGCCAGTGTGCCTCCCAGCCGGCCTCCGGTTCGTCGTGGCGGAGCCGTTCGGCGTCGAGCACGGGCAGCGGCTCGAACCCGTTCATGATCGACGTCTCGGGACGCACGACCGGCGCTGACCCGGCCGCCGGTCCCTGAACGGTGATCATGATGGGTCGCCGGCGAGGGTGGGTGGTGGTGCAGTCGCACCGGGTCAGACGGCGCGGAGGTCGAGGCGCAGCTCGGCCGGGGCGCCCGCGACCAGGCGGACCGGGATGCCCCAGTCCTGCTGGTAGCGGTGGCAGGCGGCGAACACGCCGTCGCCCTCGTCGCACGCGGCGGCGGCCACGCTGACCTGCAGGACCCCCTCGGCGACCCCACCGAACACGAGATCGCGGACGAACCCCGTCGACGTCCCGGCGCCGGAGGTCAGCAGCTCGGGCGGCGACGCGGCCACCGTCAGCTGGGTGGGGTCGCCGAAGCGGGTGTCGAGGTGCTGGCCGGTCGGCGGGGTGAAGGCGACGCTCAGCGTCAGCGGGCCCGGCGCCAGGTCGGTGGGCGCCCGTCTCACCTGGTGCGCCGCGCCGGACACCTGCGTCGACGCCGGGATCGGCACGCGCACCAGCCGGTGCGCCGCCGACTCGACGACGATCAGCGTGACCGGATCCGTGGAAGGGTCCACGAGGACGTCGCTGGGCTCGGCCAGGTCCCGCGCCAGCGTCCCCACCGTCCGGGTCACGGGGTCGTAGCGGCGGATCGCGCCGTTGTAGGTGTCGGCGATCGCCACCGACCCGTCCGGCAGCACCGCGACGCCGAGCGGGTGCTGCAGCAGCGCCTTCTCCGCGTCGCCGTCGACGTGGCCGAAGTCGAACAGCCCCTGGCCGACGGCCGTGGTGACGGCCGCTCCGACCGCGGGGTCGGCCACCACCGAGCGCAGCGCGGACGTCTCGGAGTCGGCCACCCACAGCGTCCCGTAGGCATCGACGGCCAGCCCCGACGGCTGGGCGAAGAACGCCTCGTCCGGGGCGCCGTCGCGCAGGCCCTCGTTGGTGGTGCCGGCCAGGACGGCCGTGGCGCCCGTGGCCGGGTCCCACGTCCAGAGCTGGTGGGTGCCGGCCATGGCGACCACGACCCGGCCGCCCCACAGCGCCACGTCCCAGGGCGTGGAGAGCTCGGGGGCGGAGTCGCCCACCTCGACCCGGGTGCGCAGCTGCGACCCGGTCCCGGCCACCGTGGTCACCTGCCCGTCCCGGATCCGGGCCAGGCGGTGGCCCGCCGTGTCCGCCACGACCACGTCGCCGTCCGGTAGCAGCACGAGCCCCTGAGGCTCGGTGAAGTCGCCGATCCGTCGGCGCTCGGTGACGAGGTCGGCCTCCAGCTCCACGACCTCGTGGTGCGCCGTGTCGGAGACGAGGAACGTGCCGCCGGGAAGGGCGATGACCTTGCCGGGGAACCTGAGCGCGGTCGTCGGCTCGGGAGGCGCCACATACGGTCCGTCGCCCCGGCGAAGGTTGTCGCCGTGGGAGGCGATCAGCTCCTCCACCAGCACCGTGAGCCCGTGCGCGTGGCCCTCCCCGGACATCTGCGCCACGACGTACCCGCGCGGGTCGATCACCACGAGCGTCGGCCACGCCCGCGCCGCGTACGCGTCCCACGTGACCAGCTCGGGGTCGTCGAGCACGGGGTGGTACACCCCGTAGCGCTCCACCGCGGCCTCGACGGCGGCCGGGTCCGCCTCGTGCACGAACTTCGGTGAGTGCACGCCGACGACCACCAGCACGTCGGCGTAGCGCTGCTCGAGCTCGCGCAGCTCGTCGAGCACGTGGAGGCAGTTCACGCAACAGAAGGTCCAGAAGTCGAGCAGGACGATCTTGCCGCGCAGCTCCGCGAGCGAGAGGTCGCTGCCGCCGGTGTTGAGCCAGCGCCGTCCGCGCAGCTCGGGTGCCCGCACCTTCACACGATCCACTCGCCTCCCAACCCCGGCCGGTCCGGACATGTTCCGGGAGACTGGGTCCATGCCGGAACTGCCCGAGGTGGAGCTCGCCCGCACGGTCCTCGACCGCGCGCTGGACCGTGAGATCGCGAGCGTCGACGACAACGACGAGTGGGTCTGCCGCCCGCACCCGCCCGGTGAGATCGCCCGGGCCCTGGTCGGCGGCACGCTCACCGCCGCCCACCGGCAGGGCAAGACGATGTGGTGCGAGACGGCGGGCCGCGACGGCGCGCCCGGCCCGCACCTGGGCGTCCACCTGGGCATGGGCGGGCAGATCGTCGTCGACGGGCACGTCGGCCCGACCGGCCCCGAGCACCGCAACCCCGGCGCGCGCAAGCCCGAGTGGGACCGCTTCACCGTCAACTTCGCCGACGGCGGGCAGCTGCGGCTGTTCGACAAGCGGCGCCTCGGCCGGGTCCGCCTCGAACCCGACCTCGACGCGCTGGGCCCCGACGCCGAGACCATCGGGCGCGAGGACTTCCGGAAGCGGGTGGCACGCGGCCACTCGGCGATCAAGGCGCGCCTGCTCGACCAGTCGGTGCTCGCCGGCGTCGGCAACCTGCTCGCCGACGAGACGCTCTGGCAGGCGGCGGTGTCGCCGTCGGCGCCGGCCGACGAGCTGGGCGCCGCGACGACCGACCGGCTCTACGACGCCCTGGAGAGCGCGCTGAAGGCGGCCATCGCGAACGGCGGGGTGCACACGGGCGAGGTCATCCGGCACCGGCACGCCGACGGTGCGTGCCCGCGCTGCGGGGCGCCGATGGTGCGCGGCACGGTCGGCGGGCGGTCGACGTGGTGGTGCTCCCGCGAGCAGGCCTAGGAGGCTCC
>NZ_MKVV01000108.1 GCF_001899645.1 Pseudonocardia sp. 73-21
GGGACAAGCGCGCGAAGCGCTCCCTGCCGGGATCCACCGTGCGAAGGGAAGGTAGAGCCATCAGCGTGCAGCGTGTCCTCGTCGCCGGGGCGGGCATCGCCGGCTCGACGCTCGCCTGGTGGCGGGGCCGCCACGACGTCGAGACCACGGAGCCCGGTCGACGTCCGCGGTCCGCACTGGCCAAGGTCGAGCAGATGAACCTGCTCGCGCCCCTGCGGGAGGCAGCGACGCTCGTGGACGTCTACGCCGACTCGGGGTGCGGGTGCCCGAGCGGTGGAACGGGTCCGCGAGAGCGAGGATCTGTACCTGGACCCGGTCAGCCGGGTGCACCTCGACTCCTGGTCGCGGGTTCGGACGACCCTGGTCGGTGATGCGTCCGGGTGCGTCTCGCTGTTCGGCGACGGCTCCAGCACGGCCGTCGCCGGCGCCGCCCACCTCGCCCAGGTGCTCGCCGTCCAGCCGGATGCGCCTCCTGAGGCACATCGACGCGGCGCTGTCAGCGTGATCGTCGTTCCGGGACGAGCGACCGTGTCCGGGACGCCTCCGCGTCCCCGGACGGTGATCACGACACGCAGAACTCGTTGCCCTCGGGGTCGAGCATCACGACGTGGCCCAGCTGCCCGCCGTAGGACTCCTCCTCGCGCACCCTTGTCGCGCCGGCGACCTCGAGCTCGGCCACCCTGGCGCGGATCAATCCCTCGCGCGCTGATGGCTTCCCGTCGTAGCCCGGCTCGGCGACGTGGCCCAGCGCCGGCGCCCGGAAGGCGGCGGGCCGGTGCGGATCGGTCGCGTCACAGCCGAGCGTCGAGTGGTTCGCCATGGTGGGACGGCATCGGCGAGGATCGGCCCTGTGCCCGCCGACCTGCGCGGACGCGGCGGCGTCGTCACGAACGCCCTGTGCGTCCTCGACCGCGACGAGGGCGGCCGGTCCGCGGCTGCGGGGGTTGTTCACCGCTCGGGGGCTACGAGCGACGCGAAGCGGATGAGGTCGACGTTGCCGCCGCTCACGATCACCCCGACGCGCTGCCCGGTCAGCTCCGCCGCCATCCGCCGCACCGCGGCGAGACCCAGGCATCCCGTCGGCTCCACCACGATCTTCAGCGTGCCCGCGAACACCCGCATCGCGGCCACGAGCTCGTCGTCGGTGGCGGTGACGATGTCGTCCACCTCGCGCCTGATGATCTCGAACGTGAGGGCGCCCAGGTGCTGGGTCTGGGCGCCGTCGGCGATGGTGACCGGCGTGTCGATGTGCACGATCCGTCCGCTGCGCAACGACCGCAGCCCGTCGTCGCCCGCCGCGGGCTCCACCCCGTACACGCGCGTCGACGGCGACAGCGCCCGCACCGAGAGCAACGAGCCCGACAGCAGGCCGCCTCCGCCGAGGCAGACGAACAGGGCGTCCAGCTCGCCGACCTCGTCGATCAGCTCCTTCGCCGCGGTGCCCTGCCCGGCGATGACGTCGGCGTGGTCGTAGGGCGGCACCAGCGTGAGTCCGTGCTCGGCGGCCATGGAACGGCCGATGGCCTCGCGGTCCTGCGTGTAGCGGTCGTACTCGACGACGGTGGCGCCGTAACCCCTGGTCGCGGCCATCTTCGCGGCCGGGGCGTCGTGCGGCATGACGATCGTGGCCGGGATGCCGAGGATCCGGGCCGACAGCGCGACGGCCTGCGCGTGGTTGCCCGACGAGTACGCCACGACACCGGCGCGGCGCTGCTCGTCGTCGAAGAGGGACAGCGCGTTGAACGCGCCGCGGAACTTGAACGCACCCATGCGCTGGAAGTTCTCGCACTTGAAGAACAACCGGGCACCCACCTCGTCGTCCACGCGGGTGGAGGTCAGTACCGGGGTGCGGTGGGCGTGCCCGCGCAGGCGCGTGGCGGCGTCCTCGACGTCGGCGTAGGTGATCGTCACGGGGGCGATTCTGCCTCCACGAACGCCTCGGTCGCGGCGATGATCTGCCGCTGGGCGTCGGCTCGTGTCGTGGCCGGGTCGCCGTCCCCCGACTGCACCCCGTAGTCGCCGAAGTAACCGTGGATCCCACCGCGCACGACCGTGAACGTCGTGCCCGGCGGCAGGAGGGCCCGCGACGCCGCGACGTCGGCGGGAGTGGTGAGGCCGTCGCGGTCACCGGAGACCGACAGCGCCGCCACGGGCGCGTTCGCGATGTTCTGCGCCGGGTAGGACGCCCAGAGGAACAGGCCGCGGACGCGCCTGTCGCCGCCCGCCGCGGTGGTGGACGCCGGCAATCCGCCGAGCGAGTGGCCGCCGACCACCCACGCCGCCACCTCGGGGTGGGCGTCGAACGCGGAGGTGGCGGCGCCCGGAGCGAGGAGCGCGACGTCGAGCGGTGCGTTGACCACGACGACGACGTGGCCCCGCTCGGCCAGCGGGCGCAGCAGCGCGAGGTAGGCGCGCGGGTCGACCAGCGCGCCGGGGTAGAAGACGACCCCCGCGCCCACCGGTGTGCCCGTCGGCCGCAGCTCCCACGAGCCGGCCGAGTGCTCGACGTCGACGCGGGCCGACGCCACGGTGGCCGCGACGGCCACGGGATCGGCCGCGTAGGGCCGGAGCCAGACGGCGGCGGCGAGCACGAGTACCAGGACGACGGCACCGAGCACGCGGCCGGTCGTCCGGAGCGCGCCCCGGACCCGGGCCCGCCGGGCCCGCAGCCCGAGCACCACGCCCACCAGCGCGATCGCGCCGAGCAGCACGGGGTAGGCGGGGTGGCCGGCGAGGAGGGTGTCCCAGCGGGTGACCGCGACCCAGAGTGCGACTGCGATGCACGCGAGCGCCAGTACGGCCCGGAGAGCGCTCATCCGCCGTACTGGGCGGCCCGTTCCGGGCTGCGCTCACAGAGGTCGGCGGCCTGGATCGAACCCGGCACCGGTGCGTCGTCGCGCCCGGTGACCCACTCCTGCGGCTCGATCCGTGGCGGCAGGTCGCGCCAACGCGCGCCTGGGTCGTCGTCGGTGGTCACGGGCCCAGTATGGCAAGGCAAGAACAGGTCCCGGAACGACGAAGCCGGGACCGCCCCGAAGGACGGTCCCGGCTCCCGGGCAGTGCTCAGGTCAGTTGCGAACGCCCCGACGACCGTAGATGCCGGCGACCGCGTAGACCAGGATCGCGGCGACGACCACCTGGCAGATGAGCTCGATCCAGTCGATGCCGTTCGTGTTCGCGACACCGAAGAGCTTGGCGATGAAGGTGCCGATGAAGGCGGCCACGATGCCGACGACGATGGTCAGCCAGATCGGGATGTTCTGCTTGCCGGGCACGACGAGACGTCCCAGGATTCCGATGATCGCGCCGATGACGATGGCGGTGATGATTCCCGTGACGGTCACGGTTCCTCCAGATTGCCCCGGGGGCCGCATGTGGCGACCCGCTCTGGAGTCAGGGTTCCCGGTCGATGCGCTTTCCACGCCGCCGTCATGCAATCGTGACCAGCCTTGGTCCGTCCGGTGGAACGACTCGGGCTCAATGCAGGAACGGGAGACCCGCGACGCGGCGGTGGCGCCGTTGGCCTGGATGCTGAACGGGCTCCGCGTCCGCGTCTGAAATGTCGGTGCCGCCTGCCACCCTCGTCTCATGACCCGTGAGATCCAGGTGACCATCGACTGCGCCGATCCGAACATGCTGGCCGGCTTCTGGTGCGAGGTGCTCGGCTACGTCTACGCCGCACCGCCCCCGGGCTTCGCGAACTGGGACGCCGCCCTCGACGCGTTCGGCGTGCCACCCGAACGCCGCAACGACGCATCGGCCGTCATCGACCCCGACGGCGCCGGACCCCGCCTGTTCTTCCAGCGGGTGCCCGAGGGCAAGACGACCAAGAACCGGCTGCACCTCGACGTCCGGGCGGCGCCGGGCCGCACCGGTGACCAGCGGATGGCGGCGCTGGAGAGGGAGGCCGACCGGCTCGTGGCCCTCGGCGCGTCCCGGGTGCAGCGGCACGAGCCCGCGCCGCCGATGGGGCAGGGGCACATCGTGATGGTCGATCCCGAGGGCAACGAGTTCTGCCTCGACTAGCGGCATCGCCACCGGTTCGTGGTCGACACCGTGAGTGGCGAGGCAGGCCAGGATGCCGTCGAGGTCGGTCACGCCGAGTTGACCCGGCGTAGCGGCTGAGAGTCATCGACGGAAGCAGGGGCCGGACGGCCGAACGCAGAAGCCGGGTGCGCGGTCCTGCTGCGCACCCGGCTTCACCTGCGGAGGATGGGGGATTCGAACCCCCGAGGGCGTGAACCCAACACGCTTTCCAAGCGTGCGCCATAGGCCACTAGGCGAATCCTCCAGCGCGCACGAGCATAGCCGGGTGGGTGGCTCCGGCCGCTCGCGGGGGCTCTGCACTACACTCTCCGACGGGCCCCGCGCGGCGTCCATCCTGTGAACTCCCCCAGGGCCGGAAGGCAGCAAGGGTCAACGGGCTCTGGCGGGTGCGCGGGGTCCGCCTTCGTCTTCCCCCTCGCCGCCACGGCTGTCGGTGCCGGTCGGTAGCCTCGCTACCGTGGCTCTGGCTCTGTACCGCAAGTACCGCCCGGCCAAGTTCGCCGAGGTGGTGGGGCAGGAGCACGTCACCGGGCCCCTGAGCACCGCTCTCGCCGCGGGCCGCATCAACCACGCCTACCTGTTCTCCGGCCCGCGTGGCTGCGGGAAGACCTCGAGCGCGCGGATCCTGGCGCGCTCGCTCAACTGCGTCGAGGGCCCCACTCCCGATCCGTGCGGCGTCTGCCCGTCGTGCGTCTCGCTGGCGCCGGGCGGGCCCGGCAACATCGACGTCACCGAGCTCGACGCCGCCTCGCACGGCGGCGTCGACGACACGCGCGAGCTGCGGGACCGCGCGTTCTTCGCCCCGGCCGAGTCGCGCTACCGCGTGTTCATCGTCGACGAGGCGCACATGATCACCACGCAGGGCTTCAACGCCCTGCTCAAGATCGTGGAGGAGCCGCCGGAGCACCTCGTCTTCGTGTTCGCCACCACGGAGCCCGAGAAGGTGCTGCCCACCATCCGGTCGCGCACCCACCACTACCCGTTCCGCCTGATCCCGCCCGGCACGCTGCGCAAGCTGCTGGAGGGCATCTGCGCCGAGGAGGGCGTCACGGTGGCGCCGGCGGTGTACCCGCTGGTCATCCGCGCGGGCGGGGGCTCGGCGCGTGACTCGCTGTCGGTGCTCGACCAGCTGCTCGCCGGCGCCGGGCCGGAGGGCGTGGTCTACGAGCGGGCGGTCTCGCTACTGGGCGTCACCGACGTCTCGCTCATCGACGACATGGTCGACGCGCTGGCGGCCGGCGATCGCGCCGCGGTGTTCGAGACCGTCGACCGGCTCGTCGAGGCCGGGCACGATCCGCGCCGCTTCGCCGCCGACCTGTTGCAACGGCTCCGCGACGTCACGCTGCTGCAGGCGGTGCCGGAGGCGGTCGACCGCGGGCTCGTGGAGGCGGCCGACGACGAGCTGACGCGCATGGTCGACCAGGCCGGCCGCATGGGCGCGGCCACGCTCACCCGCTACAGCGAGATCGTGCACGCCGGGCTCACCGAGATGCGCGGCGCCACGGCGCCCCGGCTGCTGCTGGAGCTGCTCTGCGCCCGCATGCTGCTGCCGGCGGCCACCACGGCCGAGCCGGGGCTCCTGGAGCGGCTCGAACGTCTCGAGCGTCGCAACGCCATCGCCGCAGGTCCCCTCCCGCCCGGTGAGGCGGGCGCCGACGCGGGACCGCCCCCGCGCTTCCAGCGCGCGAGCGTGCGGGGTGCCGATGCCCCGCCGGCCCCGCCTGTCGCCGGCCCGGGCGCCTCGGCACCCTCGGACGCGACGCGTCCCGGCGCCGGCCCGGCCCGGCCCGGGGGAGGGGCACCCGCTGCGACCGACCCTTCCCAGCGCTCCGCGGCCCCTGCGCGGCCCGCCCCGACGGTGGAGTCGCCCGCGCGCGCCGATGAGGCCGCCCGCCCCGCCGATCCGCCCGCCGCCCGCCTCCCGGCGGAGCCGGACCGGCCTGAGCAGGCCCCCACCCGTGCCACGGCGGCGCACGACCGGCAAATCCCGCCGCCCGGCGACCAGGGCGACGACCAGGCTCCGCCCCGCGGTGAGCCGTCCCCGGGCCGCGACCAGCAGCCCCGACCCGGCAGCGAGCAGCGCCCGGCTCGTGAGCAGCAGCCCCCTGCCCGCGAGCAGCAGGCTCCGCCCCCCGCCCCCGAGACCCGTCCGGTGGCCGCCGGTCTCGACGCCGCCGCGGTGCGCCGGGTGTGGCCCGAGATCCTGGCCAACGCGAAGGAGCGCAAGAAGCGCACGGCCGCGCTGCTGGTCAGCGCCACCGTCCGGGCGGTGGAGAACGACACGCTGGTGCTCAGCATCGGCACGCCGCAGCTCGCCCGCCTGCTGTCGGAGCAGAGCAACACCGACGTCATCGCCGAGGCGCTGTACGCCGTGCTCGGCGTCCAGTGGCGGGTGCGGTGCGAGCACGGGTCCGGCCCGCCGCCCGCCGCCGCCCCGTCCCGCGGAGCCGGCCCGGCCCAGCCGAACCCGCCCGCGGCGCCCCGCCGCCCGTCGCGCCCGCCGCCCACGCGCAAGTCCACGGCCCCCGACGACGGCGTGCCGCCCCCGCCGGAACCGGAGCCCGAGGAGGCCCCTCCCGACGACGAGGAGTCGATGATCGCGGAGGCGGCCACCGCCACCGCGGTGCCCACGGTGCGCCGCGACCCCGAGGAGGCCGCGATGGAGCTGCTCACCGCCGAGCTCGGGGCCCGGGCCATCGATCAGCGCTGATCCGGCCGATAGGTCCGGCTAGGCTGGACGGCGGCCGTGTGGCCACTAGGAGGTGGCTCCATGTCGGTCGACATGCTGCTCGAGGCGATCCCGCCGCTGCTCGTCTACCTGATCGTCGGCGGCGTCATCGGGATCGAGAGCCTGGGCATCCCGTTACCGGGCGAGATCGTCCTGGTCAGCGCGGCGCTGCTGTCGTCACGCCACGAGCTGGACGTCTCGCCGCTGTGGATCGCGGTGGCGGGCAGCGCGGGCGCGATCATCGGCGACTCCATCGGCTACGCCATCGGTCGTCGCTTCGGGCATCCGCTGTTCGACTGGCTGGGCCGGAAGTTCCCCCGGCACTTCGGGCCCAAGCACGTGGCCTTCGCGGAGAGCGTGTTCACCCGCTGGGGTGTGCTCGCGGTGTTCTTCGGCCGGTTCATCGCGCTGCTGCGGATCTTCTCCGGCCCGCTGGCCGGCGCGTTGAAGATGCACTACCCGAAGTTCCTGGCAGCCAACGCCCTCGGCGGTATCACGTGGGCCGCGGGCACCACGTTCGCGGTCTACTACCTGGGCGTCGTGGCCGAGACCTGGCTGAGCCGGTTCTCCTACGTGGGGCTGGGGGTCGCGGTCGTCGCCGGTCTGGCGATCGGGTTCGTGATCAAGCGCAAGACCGAGAAGATGGCCGACAGGTACGCCGAGGAGCAGGGGATCAGCGAGTCCTGAGGAACGCCAGGATGCCCGCCGCGATCGCGTCCGCGTAGCGCTGGCGGCCCGCCGCCGACGACACGAGCGCGGCCTCGGCGGCGTTGCGCATGTTCGCGCACTCCACGAGCACCGTCGGCACGGTGGCGAGGCTGAGCCCGGCGAGGTCCCGGCGCGGCGAGAGGCCGTCGCGGCCGATGTAGTCCGAGACGCGGAACCCGCCGGTGCGCATCGCGTCGCGCACGGCCGTGCCCAGCACGTGCGCGGGACCGGCCTGGACCGCGTTCAGCGGCGGGTCGGAGTACGCCACGTGGAAGCCGCTGTTGCCGGCGGCGGACCCGTCGGCGTGGATCGAGACCGCCACCGCGGCCCCCGCCCGGGCGGCGGCGCGCCCGCGGACGTCCACGCAGGGCCCGACCCCGTTGTCGTCGGGCCGGGTCATCACGACGCGGACGCCCGCGGCCACGAGCTTCTGGCGGACCCGCGTGGCGACGTCGAAGGTGAAGGCGTGCTCGGGGTAGCCGGCGTTCGTGGCGGTGCCGGTGGAGTTGCACGGCTTGGTGCCGCCGCGCCCGTCGGACACGGGTTTGTTGATCGCCGCGAGGTCCTGGCTGTTGCGGCCGTTGTGGCCGGGGTCCAGCAGGACGATCGGCGCGGCGGCCGGAGGGGCCGGTGTCGGAGGGGCCGGTGTCGTGGCCGGGGCGGCGGTGGTGGGCGCCGCGGCCGTGGAGACCGACGTCGGCACCACCGGCGCCGTCGACGCCACGGGGCCGGGAGCGGCCGGGCCGGAGGCGGCGGGAGCCGGGCTGCAGCCGCCGAGCGCCGCGGTCACCACGGCACCCAGCAGGACCAGACGACGGGCGGTGCGCACGGCCCACACCCTGTCACGGCTACGCTGGCAACCGGAGCCGGCACGCGCCACGCGGCCGGGTGGGACGTGCGAGGAGACCACCGGTGCAACCGGATCAGCCCGACATGCAGATGATCTTGGCTCAGGCGCAGAAGATGCAGGAGCAGCTGATGGCCGCGCAGGCCGAGCTGGCCACCGCCGAGGTCACCGGCCAGGCCGGCAACGGTCTGGTCCAGGTCACGATGACCGCCGCGCAGGAGGTGCGCGCCGTGCGCATCGACCCGAAGGTGGTCGATCCCGACGACGTCGAGACGCTGCAGGACCTCATCGTGGGCGCGCTGCAGGACGCGGCGCAGGCCGCGGCGGATCTGCAGGCCGCCAAGATGGGCCCGCTGACCAGCGGTCTCGGCCTTCCCGGCATCGGCTAGGGGGTGTTCGAAGGACCGGTCCAGGACCTGATCGACGAGCTGGGCCGGCTGCCCGGCGTCGGCCCGAAGAGCGCGCAGCGCATCGCGTTCCACCTGCTGGCGGCCGACCCCGTCGACGTGTCGCGCCTGCAGGAGGTGCTGCAGAAGGTCAAGGACGGCGTCAAGTTCTGCGAGGTCTGCAGCAACGTCTCCGAGCAGGACCGCTGCCGGTACTGCGCCGACGCCCGGCGCGACCCGACGATCGTCTGCGTCGTCGAGGAGCCCAAGGACGTGCAGGCCGTGGAGCGCACGCGCGAGTTCAAGGGGCGCTACCACGTGCTGGGGGGTGCGCTGGATCCGTTGGCCGGCGTGGGCCCGGACTCCCTGCGCATCCGCGAGCTGCTGGCCCGCCTCGGGGGCACCGGTCCGGCCGCGGACGAGACGGAGATCGCCGAGGTGATCATCGCGACCGACCCCAACACCGAGGGCGAGGCCACGGCCACGTACCTGGTGCGGCTGCTGCGCGACTTCCCCGGCCTGTCGGTCACCCGGCTGGCCAGTGGCCTGCCGATGGGTGGTGACCTGGAGTTCGCCGACGAGCTGACCCTGGGCCGGGCGCTGTCGGGCCGCCGCGCGCTGTAGGTCAGCCGGATCAGTCGTCGTCCCACACCCCGCCGTGGTGCCCGGCGTGCCGGGACTCCCAGCGCTGCCGCCGTTCCCGCGCCACCTGCCGCCACATCGGGGCGTTGGCGGCGTCGACGATCCCGACGACGACCGCGATGACGAGGACGACCCCGACGCCGATCGCGATCCACATGACGGCCGTGATCACGGTGACCACCCCGCCCCGGCGATCGCGACCGCGTACGCCGCGCCCCCGCTGATCTCTCCGCTGCTGATCTCTCCGTAGGACATCGTCGAGCTCCTTCCGTGACCGTCGTCATACTGTCTCTGCTTGCTTAGATTGCCTCAAGACAGTGCTCGGTGCAATTGCATGGCCACATTGCGAGAGCGAATCACCCGGCTGCCGCAGCGCACCGCGTGACCCTGACGTTCGGTGTCCGGGCAGCCGCCGGACTGGGGCGGCCCGGTGCGACCGTGGTCGTAGTGCAACCGTGACGCGGGAGCCTGCAGATCGGGTCGACGCACCACTACCGTCTGCATCTCCGTCTTGGGGAGGGGGACGATGCTGCTCGAGGTACGTGATCTGCGGGTCGTCTTCCGCAGGCGGGGACGGCCCGACGCGGTCGCGGTCGACGGCGTCAGCTTCGACGTCCCGGCCGGCCAGGTGGTCGGACTGGTGGGGGAGTCGGGTAGCGGCCGGTCGGCGCTCGTGATGGCCGTGATGCGCCTGCTGCCGCGCCGCGGCGTGCGCGTCGAGGGCCAGGTGCTGCTCGACGGCGTCGATCTGCTGACGCTCGGAGACGCCGAGATGCGGGAGCGCCGCGGACGCGACCTGTCGATGGTCCTCCTGCGCCCGCGGTCGGGACTGAACCCGATGATCCCGCTCGGGCCGCAGCTGACCGGCGCCCTGCGCCGGCACCGGGGGATGGCCAGGGCCCCGGCGCGAGAGGCGGCAGTGGAGCTGCTCGACCGCGTCGGCATCGCCGATCCGCGCGGCGGGCTGGCGGCCTATCCGCACCAGCTCTCCGTCAGTGCGCGCAGCCGTGCGCTGATCGCGGTGGCCGCGGCGGGCGGGCCCCGCCTGCTGGTGGCCGACGAGCCCACCGCGGCGCTCGACGTCACCACGCAGGCGCAGATCCTGACCCTGCTGCGCGAGCTCGTCCGGGAGACGGGCGCCGCGCTGCTGATGACCACCCACGACCTCGGCGTCGTGGCGGGCACCTGCGAGACGGTGAACGTGCTCTACGGCGGCCGGATCGTCGAGCGCGCGCAGCGGCACCGGCTGTTCGGCACCCCGCGGCACCCCTACACGCACGGCCTGCTGGGGGCGATCCCCCGCCTCGACGGGCCGCCCGCACCCGCGCTCGCCACGATCAGCGGCTCGGGTCGCGACCGCCTGCCGTGGGCGCGGTCGTGCGCGTTCGCGCCCCGCTGCTCCCGCGCGCTGCCCGTCTGCTCCGAGGTCTCGCCCGCCGTCGACACCAGCGGGGGGCGGCTGCTGCGCTGCCACAACCCCGTGCCCGCGAGCGCGGAGTGACCCCCCGCTCCGAACCGGCCCCTCGCTCCGACGCGGCACTGCTCGACGTGCGCGACCTCGTCGTGCCCGCGGTCGGCCGGCGACGGCTGCGGCGGGCGCGGACCGTCGCCCTGGACGGGGTGTCGTTGCAGGTGCACCGTGGCGAGACCTACGGCGTGGTCGGCGAGTCGGGCAGTGGCGCGGTGGACCTGGCCCGCGCGATCGCGACCCCCGCGACACGCACGGCGGGTGAGGTGCGGCTCGACGGCGTCGACGTCGGGGACATGGACGCGCCGCAGCGCCGTCGCCGGATCCGCACGCTGCGACCGGGCCACGAGCACGCCACGGTGGCCGGCCTGCTGGCCGAGGAGATGCGGTCCGCCGGCCTGCCCGAGCCCGACGACGCCGGGTTGCGGGAGCTCGTCGCGGTGGTCGAACTGCCCGACGGGGTGCTGCGCCGCGGCACCCAGGAGCTGACGGACGGCGAACGACGGCGTGTCGACGTCGCGCGGGCGCTGTGCACCGGGCCCGACCTGCTGGTGGCCGACGACCCCGTCGCCGGCCTGGACGTGACGGTGGCCGCGCAGCTGCTCGACCTGCTGGGCCGGGTCAAGGCCGAGCGGGGTCTCGCCTGCCTGCTGGTCGCCCGCGACCTGGGCGTGGTGCGGCACCTGAGCGACCGCGTCGGCGTGCTCTACCGCGGGCGGATCGTGGAGGAGTCGCCGGCGAGGGCGCTCTACCGCGGCCCGCGCCATCCGTACACGCGGGCGCTCCTGTCGGCGGTGCCGGTACCGGACCCGGAGGTCGAGGACCGCCGGGAGCGGATCCTGCTCACCGGCGATCCACCGCTCCCCGCCGACCCGGCCCGGGGCTGCGCGTTCCAGCCGCGCTGCCCGTGGCGGCGCCCGGAGCGCTGCGCCGACGAGCATCCCCCGTTGCGGACGGTCGGGACCGCCGGCCACCTCGCCGCCTGCCACTACGCCGAGGAGATCGACGGGTGATCCGTCACTCAGCGTCCGTCCGGCCGCGGCCGGGATCACCCTGATGCCCGTATCTCGGGAATCAGCCCGCTCTCCTACCCGAAACAGAGGAGAGACGCGAGATGATTTCCCACGACCGGGTTACGGTCTGCCTTCCGCGGGTGCCGCGGAGACCGCGGCACCAGGGACGGGCGAGTGGACCAGCGCGAGGTGGCAGCCACCGTGCGTCGGGCGGCTGCCGGGGACCACGCGGCGTGGGATGCGCTCGTCGACGGCTTCGGCTCGATGGTGTGGGCCGTCACGTCGGGTTACCGGCTGGGCCGGGCGGACACCGCGGAGGTCGTCCAGACCACGTGGCTGCGGCTGGTGGAGAACCTGGACCGGATCACGCAGCCCGAGGCCGTCGGGGCCTGGCTGGCCACGACGGCCCGGCGCGAGGCGTTGCGGATGGTGAAGCTGCGGGGGCGGGAGATCGTCACCGACGACGAGTCCCGGCTGAGCCGGGACGACGTGCCCGGGCAGTTCCCGGATCCCGAGGCCCACGTGCTCACCGCCGACCGCGACCGCCGGCTGTGGGACGCGTTCGAGCGGCTGCCGGACAGGTGCCGGGCCCTGCTGCGGCTGCTGATGCTCGTCGAGCCGCGGTACGCGGAGGTGGCGGCGGCCCTCGACATGCCGATCGGCAGCATCGGGCCCACGCGGGCCCGCTGCCTGGACCGGCTGCGCCGGCTGCTCGGCGACGAGGGGGGTGCCTGACGTGAACCCCACACCGGAGCGAGACGACGACGCGCTGCTCTCGGAGCTCGGGGAGGCCCTGCGGTTGTACGACCAGCCGCCCGCGGACGTGACCGCCGCCGCGAAGGAGCTCTTCACCTGGCGCACGGTGGACGCGGAGCTCGCCGCGCTGACCTTCGACTCGCTCCTCGACGACGAGCCGGCCGCGGTGCGCTCCACCGCTGCGGCGCCGCGGCTGCTCACGTTCGAGGCCGACGGGATCGCCGTCGAGCTCGAGGTCGAGGCCGACCCGGCTGCGGGCCGCCGGCTGGTCGGGCAGGTGGTGCCGCCCCGGACCGGTGACCTGGAACTGGTCGTCGGCGGCCGCACGGCCCGGGCACCCGTCGACGACATCGGGCGCTTCGTTGTCGACCTCCCCGACGAGCCGCAGCGGATCCGGCTGCGCCTCACGGTGGGTGCACGGGCCATCTCGGTGGTGGCGCTCGTCTGACGTATCAGCCGGTGCCCGTCCTCGCTCTGGCCACTGTCGGCGGAACGCGATGACGAGGAGTGGCCATGCCCGAACCCGTGTACGGATCCGAGCCCGAGTACGCCCAGACCGGCGCGGCGCAGGACAACCGGATCGTGGCCGACGTCCGCGACCTCCGTGCGGTTCGTGCGGAGCTCGCGCAGCTGCACGTCGACGCGGAGGTCCTGGGCGAGATCCCGGCGCTGCAGGTGGCGATGATCGGGCTCTCCGGCCTCGACGCCGTCAGCGGGGAGGCGGCGGAGGCCGCGCGGGGCAGGCTCACCGCGCGCTACGTCGAGGACGGCCGCTACAGCACGGCGCCGACCCCGCTCGACGTCGTCATGACGCTGGTGCGCGACGCGTTCGCCGCCACGTTCGGCCGGCAACCGCGGATGGGCAAGAACCGCTCGATGGAGGTGGTGGGCGGCCTCCCGCACCGGGCGGCGGCGGAGCTGCCCGTGCCGGTCCACGGGGATCCCGGCCTGCTGCCCCGCGTCGCCGTCGACGGGCCCGGGCTGCGGGTGGGCGTGCTCGACACCGCGATGTGCGACAACCCGGTGCTGGCGGGTCGTTTCCGCAGCGACGACTTCGTGCCGGAGAAGGGCCCGCACCCCACCTGGGCGGGGCACTCCACGTTCATCGTCGGCCGGATCCTGCAGCGCGCCCCGGGTGCCGAGGTGCAGGTGCGGCAGGTGCTCGGCGGGATGTACGGCACGGCCACGGCGTGGGAGCTCGCGGAGGGGATGGCGTCGTTCCTCGGGACCGGCACGGAGGTCCTGAACCTCTCGCTCGGGTGCTTCACCGACGACGACGACGCGCCGTTCCTGCTGGTCCGCGCCGTGGAGAGGCTCACGGCGGAGATGATCGTGGTCGCGGCGGCGGGCAACCACGGCACGCGCTCCTACCCGATGCCGGCCCTGGACGAGGACGGGAGGCCGAAGTGGCGGCCCGAGCCGCTGAGCCCGTCGTCGCCGATGTGGCCGGCGGCGATCGACGGCGTCGTGGCGGTCGGCGCGGCGGACGTCGGCGGATCGGACGGTGCCGTCGAGATGACCCCGGCCGACTTCACCCCCGTCGACGTGCCGTGGATCCAGCTCTGGGCCCCCGGCGTGGCGGTGGTCAGCACCTACCTCGAGGGCGAGGCCGTCGCCACGCTCTGGACGTGGAACGACGACGGCAGCATCTCCGCGCCGAAGGACTGGCACGACACCTTCCACGGCTGGGCGAGCTGGAGCGGCACGTCGATGTCGGCCGGTGACGTCACGGGTGAGATCGCGGGCGTCGCCCAGCGCAACGACGTCGGGGCCGACGAGGCCTACCGGATGATCGCCGAACGGCCCGGCGGAAAGGTCGGTCCCGACGACGTCAGACCCTGGATCTGACGGCGGCCGGTACCGCTGCCGTACTCCTCGGCAGCGGTACCGCGACCGGCGCGGCGAGGCTCCACTCGGAGCCCAGCGACACGAACCCGGCCGCGGCCGCGACGGCGGTGTGGTCGTCCCGGTCGACGTTGGCCTGCGCCTCGGCCAGGGCGGCCCCGGCCGGCTTCCCGGTGCGGAGCAGGTCGTGGAACGCCACCATGAACGTCGTGGTCCCGATGTCCGGTACGGGCATCACCGAGGCCACCACCTGGCGCGTGCCGTGGGCGAGGAAGGTGGCGGTCAGGCCGAGGAGCTCGTCGCCGGCGGTGACGGCCGCGCGGCCCACGTGGCAGGCCGAGAGCACCACCAGCTCCGGGGCGCGGACGAGGTGCTCGAGGTCGTAGACGGTCAGTGGACCGTCGTGGAGCTGGATCGCGGAGAAGAGCGGGTTGGTGGGGTGCACGTCACCGTGCGCGGCGATGTGCGCCATCCGGACCCCGTCGAGCCCGCGCGACAGGGCCGCGGCGGTGGCGGCCCCGCCCAGGATCGGGTCGACGCCGTGCAGCCCGGCCACCGCCTGCGCCTCGGCGTCGGCACCGGGCAGGCCCGGCCCGGCCGCGACGGTGATGCCGTGCCCGTCGAGCGGGGCCCGGTCGGCGGCGCACCACAGCGCGGCCGACGGTGCCACGTTCACCGGGCGACCCGCGCACGAGGGCAGCACCGACCACGGCACGGACTGCAGTGGGCCGGTCGGTACCAGGACGAGCGGCCGGTCGCCGACCGCGCGGGCCAGGGGGCCGAGGACCAGGGCGTCGAGCTCGGCGGCCGCCTGCCGGAGCAGGTCCGCCGCGGCCTGCCGGCTCTGGGGGCGCGTACCCGGATGGGCCATCCGGCGCAGGGCGAAGGGGATCCGGTCGATCAGGTCGGCGACCCGCGCGAGGTCGCCGAGCCGGTGCACCAGGATCCGGCCGCCCGCCACCGTGACGGCGAGCAGCGCCGGCCCGTGCACGACGTACTCCACGAGCGCCGACCCCCCGAGCGCCGCCGCGATCTCCGCGGCAGGCACGGCGGCGTGCAGCGGGTCGGTGTCGTCGGCCCGGAGGCGTCGCGTGCGGTCGCGGACGGCACGTTCCAGCTCCAGCCGTCGGGTCACGAGCCGCGCGGTCGGGCGGCCGGCGCCCACCGCGTCGTACACGGCCTGCGCCGTGGCCCGCAGCTCGCCGAGGGTCTGGGCCAGCTCGCGATCGTCCGGCGGGCGGACGGGCCGCAGCAGCAGGTGGCTCGCCCGTCCCTCCTCGGCCCAGCGCAGCACCCGCGCGGGACGGCCGTCCTCGATGGCCATCGCGAGGCCGAGCGCCGCGAGCTCGACGCGGTGGCCGGAGGCGTAGGCCCGCAGGTCCGTGGCGCCGAAGGTCGCGCGGTGCTCGTCGAGCACGCGCAGGCCGCAGCGCACCGCGATGCGCGCTCCCCGGCGGTTGCCCCTCGTGTGGCGCAGCAGGGCCTCGGCGTACCAGGCCCGGGCCCGCAGCATGACGTGGCCGCGGGTCCGCCAGCCGGCGGCGGCGGCGAGGTGCCGGGCGGCTCCGTCCGGGTCGCCGAGCGACAGCGACAGGCGTCCGGCCATCACCCGCGTCTCCAGCGCGGGCACCAGCCAGCGTGAGGCCTCGAGGGCGTCGGCGAGGTCGGCCAGCTCCGGGACACCGCCCGGTGGGGGTTCCTCGATCACCCCGCGGACCTTCGCCTCGACGAAGCGGCCGAGCAGCGCCCAGCCGGGCCGCTGCTGCCGGTCGAACTCCCGGATGGCCAGGCCGGCCTGCTCCAGCGCCTGCCCGTGCCGCCCGGACGCGGCGGCGGTCTGGGCCAGCAGCAGCCGGACCTCGGGCAGGGTGAGGTGCCGCCCGGTGCGCTCCAGCAGCTCCACGGCCTGTTCCGCGGCCTCCCGGGCCTCCGTCACGAGGAAGGCGGAGAGCAGGAGCTGGCTGCGGTCGGTGAGGATCTCGCCGAGATCGGACCCGAGCCGGCGGAAGCTCTGCTCCGCGCGGTGCAGGTGGTCCAGCGCCGCGGGCACGTCTCCCCGCATGCCGGCGACCCATCCCGTGTTCTGCCGGCAGAACGCCACCGACAGGTCCAGCCCGAGCTCCCGGCACAGGCGCCCGGCCTCCTCCAGGTCGGTCTCGGCCGGCCCGAACTCGTTGCGGTAGGCGCGGCTCAACCCGCGGTTGCTCAGCGCCCGCCACAGCCACGGCAGGTCGGCGTGGCGCCGCAGCACGGGTATCGCCCGCTGGTAGGCGGCGATCGCCTCGTCGTGGCGGCCGAGCTGGCTCAGCAGCACCCCGCTCTGGGCGGTGGCCCGGGCCCGGCGCAGCGGGTCGAGATCGAGATCGAGGACGTCGCCGATCTCGCGCAGCGCGAGCCGGGCCCGCCCCTGGATGCCGAGCACCCAGGCGATCTGGATGCGCGCGTCCACGGCGAGCTCGAACGACCCGGCCCGGCGCCCCGCCGCCGCGGCGGCCCGCAGGTGTCGGACGGCGGAACGCGGCTCCGCCACGTGCACGGCGGCCATCCCGAGTGCCCGCTCGGACACGGACACGGACGCGTGGTCGTGCCGCGCCCGTGCCCGTCGACGGGCCTCGGTGGCGAGCGTGGTGGCCCGCCCCGGGTCGGCGTCGGCCAGCCGGAGTGCCTCGTGCGCCTGGTCCACGTCCGCCCGATCCGTCGTCGTTCCCGGAAGGCATGGGTACTACGGGCCGGACCGCGGCGGAAGGGACTATCGGTCAGCGCATCGCGCGGTTGATCGCCGAGACGACGGCCTTGAGGCTCGCGGAGACGATCGAGCCGTCCACCCCCACGCCCCAGAGGACCTTGTCGTCCACCGCGCACTCGACGTAGGCCGCGGCGCGGGCGTCGTCGCCGCCGCCCATGGCGTGCTCGTGGTAGTCGAGGACGCGCACGTTGAAGCCGATGCCGGCCAGCGCGTCGACGAACGCGGCGATGGGGCCGTTGCCGTTGCCGGTGATCTCGTGCAGGTCGTTCTCCACCCGCACCGTGGCCACGATCTCGTCGGTGCCCTCGCCGTCGCTGCTCAGGCGGTGGCGGATGAGCTTCAGCGGGGTGACGCGGTCGAGGTACTCGATGTCGAACGCGTCGCGCATCTCCTTGGGGGAGACCTCGCCGCCCTCGGAGTCGGTGACCTCCTGGATCACCTTCGAGAACTCCATCTGCAGGCGGCGGGGCAGGTCGAGGCTGTGCTCGGCCTTCATGATGTAGGCGACGCCGCCCTTGCCGGACTGCGAGTTCACCCGGATCACGGCCTCGTAGGAGCGGCCGATGTCCTTGGGGTCCACGGGCAGGTACGGCACCTCCCACGGCTGCTCCTCCACCGTGACGCCGGCCTCCTCGGCGGCCGCCTTCATCGCGTCGAAGCCCTTGTTGATGGCGTCCTGGTGGCTGCCGGAGAACGCGGTGTAGACGAGGTCGCCACCCCACGGGTGGCGCTCGGCCACGGGCAGCTGGTTGCAGTACTCGACGGTGCGGCGGATCTCGTCGATGTCGGAGAAATCGATCTGGGGGTCGATGCCCTGGGTGAACAGGTTCATGCCCAGCGTCACCAGGTCGACGTTGCCGGTGCGCTCGCCGTTGCCGAACAGGCAGCCCTCGATGCGGTCGGCGCCGGCCTGGTAGCCCAGCTCGGCGGCGGCCACACCGGTGCCGCGGTCGTTGTGTGGGTGCAGGCTCAGCACGACGCCGTCGCGGCGGGCGAGGTTGCGGTGCATCCACTCGATGCTGTCGGCGTAGACGTTCGGCGTGGCCATCTCCACCGTCGCCGGCAGGTTGACGATCATCGGCGACTCGGGCGTGGGCTGCCAGATCGCGGAGACGGCGTTGCAGACGTCCACGGCGTACTGGAGCTCGGTGCCGGTGTAGGACTCGGGCGAGTACTCGAAGCGCCAGTCGGTGTCCGGGTACTTCTCGCTGAACCGCAGCACCTCCTCGGCGCCGTCGGTGGCGATCTTCGCGATCCCGGAGGTGTCGGAGCGGAACACCACCCGGCGCTGCAGGATCGACGTGGAGTTGTACAGGTGGACGATGGCGCGCGGCGCACCCTCACAGGCCTCGTAGGTGCGCTCGATCAGCTCCGGGCGGGCCTGGGTCAGCACCTGGATGGTGACGTCGTCGGGGATCAGGTCGTCGGTGATGATCTCGCGGACGAAGTCGAAGTCGGTCTGGCTCGCGGCCGGGAACCCGACCTCGATCTCCTTGTAGCCCATACGGACCAGCAGCTCGAACATGCGCCGCTTGCGTGCCGGGCTCATCGGGTCGATCAGGGCCTGGTTGCCGTCGCGCAGGTCGACGGCACACCACAGCGGGGCCTTCGTGATGCGCGTGTCGGGCCAGGTGCGGTCGGGCAGCGATACCGGCTCCACCAGCTCGTGGAACGGCTTGTAGCGCTGGTAGGGCAGGTGCGAACCGCGCTGTGGGTTCCAGGCGGGTTGGCCGGCGGGCGCGGGGCGTGACGGCGTGCGCAGCCGGCTCTGGGACGACGACGAGTAGGCGTCGGGTGACGTGGTCATGCGAAGTGCTCCTGTGGGTGGCCGATCAGCAGACGAGACCGGCGCACGCCGAACACCCGCGACGAGGGGCCGGTCGGTCAGACCCCGCCGCGGCGGCGAAGGAGCAGGCGCACCACGCGTCCGAGAGTAGCCCGTCCCCCGGGTGGCCCGGCAACCCCCACCCCGGAACAGCTCACCCGATCAGGTGATACCGGTGAGTAAGTACCGGAGGCCCCGACGTGCCACTATGACGGCCTTATCCCTAGGGGAGGACAGTCATGGCTGTGGGAACCACCGCTCGGCGCGGCGCCGGTCTGCTGGCGAGCGTGCTGAGGATCATCGGCCTGCTGATCGTGGCGGTGCTCGTCGTCTTCATCGTGCTGACGCTGCTGGACGCCAACTTCGGCAACACGTTCGCGGCGGCGATCAAGGACCTGGCCGGCAACTTCGACCTCGGCCTGTCCAACCTGTTCCTGCCGGCCGACCCGAAGGTCGGCGTGTTGCTGAACTACGGCGTGGCCGCGATCATCTGGTACGTCATCACCTCGGTCGTCGTCCGCATCGTGCGCCGCGTGAGCTGACCCGGCTCAGGCCAGGACCAGGCCGGCCACCCACTCCGACCGGACCGCGACGGCAGCCACGCCCGTCGTCGCGCAGAACCGCCACCGGGGCGGGAGGACGACGGGCAGCGCCGCCGGCGCGGTGGCGTCGCAGAGGGCCACGAGCACGCCGAGCAGGTCCATCGCCTGGCCGGCCGCCGCTCCGACCGGCAGGCCGACGTTGCGGACTCCGATGTCGAGCAGGGACAGCAGCGCCGTGGCCGCGATGACGGCGGCGCTGCGCACCGGGTGGGTCCTGCGGATCAGCCTGCCGGCCGTCATCAGGTGCCCCGGAGTGGCTCGTGGCGATGCAGACCGACCCCGCGGCCGACGTCTCTGAGTGGAGAAATCGTGGGGTCGGGCAGGCCACGTGGCGCAGCCGTCGTCGGGTGGGGAGCCCACCCGAAAATGGGGTGCCGACGGGACTCGGTCGAGGAGCAGCAGAGAGGGGCGGGGACGTGATCGCCCACGTCCCCGCCCCGGCCTCCCGTACCCGGCGCTACATCTTCGCGGCGCCGGCCTTGATCGCCTCGCGGATCCGGTGGTAGGTACCGCACCGGCAGATGTTGCGGATCTGGTCGAGGTCGTCGTCGCTGATGTCGGCGCCCTTCTCCTTCACCAGGGCGGCGGCCGCCATGATCTGGCCGGGCTGGCAGTAGCCGCACTGCGCGACGTCGCCCTCGAGCCAGGCCTCCTGCATCGGGTGCAGGTCCTTGCCGACGCTGGCGGCGAGGCCCTCGATGGTGGTGATCTCGTCGGACTCCTTGATGTCGGAGACCGGCACCGAGCAGGGGTTGAACGCCGTGCCGTTGATGTGGCTCGTGCAGGCCTTGCAGACGTTGAGACCGCAGCCGTACTTCGGGCCGTGGATCCCGAGCAGGTCGCGCAACACCCAGAGCAGCCGGACGCTGTCGTCGCACTCGACGGAGACGCGCCGGCCGTTGACGTTGAACACGTGTGTGGACACAGGGACTCCTAGATGCGGTTCGTGAGGCCGTCGGTGGGCGAGTTCGGCGACGAGGGCTCGAGCGGGTACGGCTCGAAGCCCAGCGTCCCGTGGTTGATCGGGAAGTAGGTGGGGATCCGCCCGATCGACTGCGCGTACGCGCAGGCCGCCGCGGCCATCGACGGCGCCACGGCCAGCTCACCGGCGCCACCGGGCTCACCCGTGGTCGGTGGCATGATCACGACGTTCATCTCCGGCGGGGTGTTCCACTGCCGGGTGTAGAAGTAGTTGTCCCAGCTGCCCTCGAGCGGTATGCCGTCCTTGATGTGCAGGCTCGACGTCAGCGCCATCGCGATGCCGTCGTTGAACCCGCCGATCATCTGTGCTTCGAGGCCGCGCGGGTTGAGCGCGAGCCCGACGTCCACCACCACGGTCGCCCGGGTCACGCGCGGGCCGGTGACGGCGTCCCTGATCTTCCGGTTGACCGTCTCCGGGCGGCAGTCCAGCTCGAGAACCGTGCAGATCGCGCCGCGGTACTCGCCGTGCAGGGCGATGCCCTGGAACACGCCGTCGGGCAGCGACCTCCCCCACTCGCCCTTGTCGGCGGCCTTCTCCAGCACGGCCTTGAGGCGCTCGTCCTTGAGGAAGGACCTGCGGAAGTCCACGCGGTCCTTGCCCATGCGCTTCGCCAGCTCGTCGACGACCAGTTCCTCGGCGGTGACGGTGTTGGGCGAGTAGATGTTGCGCATGCTGCCGGTGTTGTAGCCGAGGTCGACCTCGTTGAGCAGCTGGGTCGTGACGCCGAAGTTGTAGGGCGACGACTGGCTGAGCAGGAAGATCGACTGCGCGAACGAGTAGTTGCCGACCAGCGGCGACTTCGCGGCGGTGGCCGTGAGGACCTCGCCGAGGCCGTGGGTGAAGTCCGTGCGGACGCTGGTGTGGCGCTGCTCGTAGCTGATGACGTTGCCCAGGGCGTAGGTCGCGCGGACCTTCGCGACGCACATCGGGTGCGTGCGGCCCTGGCGGAAGTCGTCGGTGCGGGTCCACATGAGCTTGACGGGCTTGCCCATCTTCTTGGACGCCTCGGCGGCCTCCAGGGCCACGTCGTGGAACAGGTGGCGGCCGAACGAGCCGCCGCCCTGTGCGACGTGCACCGTGACGGAGCCCGGCGCCATGCCCAGCTCCTCCTCGATGTTCTGCTTCGCCCAGATCGGCACCTTGAGGCTCGACCAGATCTCGCCCTTGCCACCCTTGATGTCGGCGATGGCGCAGTCGGGCTCCAGCGGGGAGTTGCTGGCGAACGCGAAGGTGATCTCGGTGTCGACCGATTTCGTCAGCAGGTTCGGCACGGCCAGCGGCAGCTGCGCGGCCTTGAGCTTCTTCTCGACGCTCTCGTCGGACTGCCCGTCCACGGTGCCGCCGGCCCAGTCCACGTCGATGACCTGGATCGCGTCGATGCACTGGCCGAAGGTCTCGGCGCGGATCGCCACACCGTAGGTGATCATGGCGACGTCGGTGACGCCCGGCAGGGCGAGCACCGCGGCCAGGTTGTTGACCTTCTTCGGCTTGCCGTTGATCGTCGGCGGCCGGGCCACCATCGTCGGCTTCGCGTCGGGGGAGACCTCGAGGTCCATCGCGAACTGCTTGCGCCCGGTGACGATGTCGAGGGCGTCGATGCGGTTCTGCGGCGTGCCCAGGAGCGTGAACTTCGACGTCGGCTTGACCAGCACCGAGGTCGAGGTCAGCGTGGAGGACGCGGCGGGCACGGCCAGCGATCCGTAGCTCAGCGCCTTGCCGGTCGGGGTGAGGATGTTGCCGCCCGCGGTGGTCAGCTGCTCCACCGGCACGTTGAGCTGCTTCGAGGCGGTCAGCAGCAGCTGCTGGCGCGCGAGGGCCGCCGCGGTGCGGACCGGGATGTAGAGGCTGCGCACCGAGTTCGAGCCGCCGGTGAGCTGGTTGAGCATCAGCTCGGGCCGGGCGTCGGCGAGGGAGACGGTGACCTTGTCCAGGGGGAGGTCGAGCTCCTCGGCGATCATCATCGCCACCGTCGTGGTGATGCCCTGGCCCACCTCGGCGCGGGGCATCGCGAACGAGGCGGTGCCGTCCTCGTTGATCACGATCTTGATCAGGTACGCGGTCGGGAGCGCCGCATCGTTCTGCAGGTCCCCGAGGTCGTAGGCGTCCGACGGTTGCGGTGGCGACGGGATCGCCGCACTCGCGTCGTCGGGGGTGAGCAACTCCCAGGCGCCGCCCGCGGCCACCGCGAGGGTGGGGGCGGCGATCAGGTAACCCATGAACCGGCGACGTCCGAGCTCGCGGGACGACGTCTGGCCGGGCGCCGCCTCCGGTGCGGGCGCTCTGCGATGAGCGGGCATCGACAGTCCTCTCTCCCCTCCCTGAGCGGACGACGGGCGCGGTCGGTGTCGTGGGGAGCCGTCAGGGGCGGTTGCTGCCTCAACGATCGCGTTGAGGCGGCGATGCGCTGCGGGTGCACCTTCCCGGGGTGGCTTGCCGTGCCGAAAAGGCGGAGAGTAGGCCTTCTATGCACCGCGCAAGCGGATGTATCGACGAATTCCAGGCGCAAGAGCGAAATTGAAACGGCGATATCGGACAATCGGACGGTAACCACGGGTGCCTTCTCCGGCCGTTCCAGTTCACCCGTTCAGGCGATCTGGTTCGGCTCCGTGGCGGCCCGACGACCACCACCGTGTGCTGTGGGTCATTCCGGTCGGCGTAGCGGTCGCGTCCCGGTAGGGTGGGCTCCCGACCAGCGCCCGAGGTGGAGCGCCGCGCCCCGGGCGCGGGCCCGGCCGGGTGATGAGCCCAAGGGGCACGCGCGCCGTGCCAGTAGGAGGAGGTCGGCGGTGGCCCTCGTCGTGCAGAAGTACGGCGGTTCGTCGGTTTCGGATGCGGATCGCATCAGACGAGTCGCCGAGCGGATCGTCCGCACGCACAAGGAGGGGCACGACGTCGTCGTCGTCGTCTCCGCGATGGGTGACACCACCGACGAGCTCCTCGACCTCGCCGAGCAGGTGTCGCCGGCCCCGCCCCCGCGCGAGATGGACATGCTGCTCACCGCGGGCGAGCGCATCTCCAACGCGCTGGTCGCCATGGCCATCCACTCCCTCGGGGCACAGGCGCGGTCGTTCACCGGCTCGCAGGCCGGCATGGTCACCACGTCCAAGCACGGCGACGCGCGCATCCTGCAGGTCAACCCGCAGCGGCTGCAGGAGGCCATCGGCGAGGGCTCGATCGTGCTGGTGGCCGGGTTCCAGGGCGTCAGCCAGTCCACGAAGGACGTCACCACGCTCGGCCGCGGCGGCTCCGACACCACCGCCGTGGCGCTGGCCGCGGCGTTGCAGGCCGACGTCTGCGAGATCTACACCGACGTCGACGGCATCTTCAGCGCCGACCCGCGCATCGTCCCCGACGCCCAGCTCATCGACCAGATCACCTACGAGGAGATGCTGGAGATGGCCGCGTGCGGGGCGAAGGTCCTGCACCTGCGCGCGGTCGAGTACGCGCGCCGCTACAACGTCCCGCTGCGCGTCCGCAGCTCGTACAACGACAAGCCGGGATCGCTCGTCACCGGCTCGATCGAGGAGATTCCGTTGGAGAACGCGATCATCACCGGGGTCGCGCACGACCGGTCCGAGGCCAAGGTCACCATCACCGGGGTGCCCGACACCCCCGGCATGGCCGCGCGCATCTTCCGGACCGTCGCGGACGCCGACATCAACATCGACATGGTGCTGCAGAACATCAGCCACGTGTCCGACCGGCGCACCGACATCACGTTCACGCTGCCCCGCACCGACGGTGCGCGCGCGGTCGCCGCGATCACCGCGGCCCAGGCGGAGATCGGGTTCGCCGAGCTCATCCACGACGACGAGGTCGGCAAGGTCTCGCTGATCGGGGCGGGGATGCGCAACCACCCCGGCGTCACGGCCACGTTCTGCGAGGCGCTGTCGAACGCCGGCATCAACATCGAGACGATGAACACCTCGGAGATCCGGATCTCCGTGATCTGCCGGGTCGACCAGCTCGACACGGCGGTCAAGGCGCTGCACGACGCGTTCGAGCTGGGCGGGGACGAGCAGGCCGTGGTGTACGGAGGGACGGGACGATGAGCGGGCTCGCGAACGCACCCTCGGCGGGGCCGGTCCTCGCGATCGTCGGCGCCACCGGCGCCGTCGGCACCACCATGATCGAGATCATCGACGCGCGGGAGAGCGTGCCGTGGTCGGAGATCCGGCTCGTCGCCTCGGCCCGCTCGGCGGGCAAGGTGCTGAAGGTGCGCGGCGAGGACGTCACGGTCCGGCTGCTGGAGCCCGAGGTCTTCGACGGCGTCGACGTGGCCCTGTTCGACGTGCCCGACGAGGTCAGCGCCGAGTGGGCGCCGATCGCCGTCTCGCGCGGTGCGGTGGCCGTCGACAACTCGGGCGCGTTCCGGATGGATCCCGAGGTGCCGCTGGTGGTGCCCGAGGTCAACGCCGAGGCCGCTGGACGCCGTCCCAGGGGGATCATCGCGAACCCCAACTGCACCACGCTGTCGATGATGGCCGCGATGGGCGCGCTGCACCGCGAGTTCGGGCTCGAGGCGCTGGTCGTGGCGTCGTACCAGGCCGCGTCGGGAGCCGGCCAGCCCGGCATCGACCGGCTGCAGGCCGAGCTGTCGGCCGTCGCGGGCAAGGATCTGGGCCACCGGGCCGGCGACGTGGCCGAGGCCCTCGCGGCCGCGGGTCTGCCCGCCGACTCGCCGTTCCCGGCGCCGCTCGCCCTGAACGTCGTGCCGTGGGCCGGCTCGCTCAAGGACGACGGCTGGAGCTCGGAGGAGCTCAAGGTCCGCAACGAGTCGCGCAAGATCCTCGGCATCCCGGACCTCAAGGTCTCCGCCACCTGCGTGCGCGTCCCGGTGATCACCACGCACGCGCTGGCGGTGCACGCCACGTTCGGTCGCGAGGTCTCCGTCGAGGCCGCGCACAAGGTGCTCGGCGCGCAGCCGTCCATCGTGCTGCGCGACGACCCGGCCGCAGGTGAGTGGCCCACCCCGGCCGACACGGTCGGGGGCGAGCCCACGGTGGTCGGGCGCGTCCGGCAGTCGCTCGACTTCCCCAACACGCTCGAGCTGTTCGTCTGCGGTGACAACCTCCGCAAGGGCGCGGCACTGAACACGTACGAGATCGCGGAGACGGTAGCCGCTTCATAGAAGAAAGGGACCCCGATGGCCTTCGAGGAACTGTTGCACCGCTACGAGGCCGGCGGCGGCCGCCTGGCCGCCACGCGCGCCGAGGGGCTCGCCGTACCACCTGCGCTGCACACCGCCCTGCTGACCTGCATGGACTCACGGATCGACGTGTTCACGCTGTTCGGTATGCAGCTCGGTGAGGTGCACGTCCTGCGCAACGCGGGCGGCGTGGTCACCGACGACGTGATCCGGTCGCTCACCATCAGCCAGCGCAAGCTGCAGACCCGCGACATCCTGCTCGTGCAGCACTCCGGGTGCGGTCTGCTCACGTTCACCGACGACGACTTCTCCGAGGAGCTCGCCCAGGAGGTGGGCATGCGGCCGGCGTGGCGCAGCCACGCGTTCCGGGACCCGGTGGTGAGCGTCCGCCGGGACCTCGCGCAGCTGCGGCACGACCCGTTCCTGCACCCCGAGACGCGGGTGCGCGGCTTCGTGCTGGACATCGAGTCGTTCACGCTCGAAGAGGTGTTCGTCGAGGGCGAACTGTCGGCCACCGGCTGACGGGATCGGGGCGGTGGCGGCCGTAGGGCCCGAACGCCGTCGCGATCGTCGGTGACATGCCGTCCAGCACCTCGTCGGGGTGGTCGGCATCGGCGTCGAGAGGCCGGATGAGCTCGCCGTCGAGCACCTCGGTGACGGCGGCGAACACGGCGGCGACGAGCCGGCTGCGCCAGTCGGGCGTCCCGTCGGCCACCGCCGCGGCGAGGTTGTCGCGCATCGCGGCGGAGAGGTGCGCGCGCCGCGCCCGCAACGCCGGGCTGGCGGCGATCGTGCCCCTGAACCGGGTGTAGGTGGGCAGGTGGCCACGATCCCGGCGGCGGGCGAGCTCGTCGCGGTAGAGGGACTCCATACCCTCGCCGGCGGGCCGGCCCGGTGCGGCACGGACCGCCGCAGCCGGCCCGTGCTGGGCTTCGTCACCACGTTCCTGCGTCCGGGCGGATTCGCCGGCAACGCGCGGCAGTGGGTCCGTCCGATCCTCGGCGACGGTGTCGTCCGGTTGCCCTATCCGGAGTCGGGCGACTCCGCGATCGACGAGCGCGACATCGCCGACACCCCCGCGCCCGTGCTGCTCGCGGGCCCCGGCGGCCCCCACGACGGCACGGCCCCCACGCTGACGGGGCCCGAGTCGCCCGCCCGGCGTCAGGAGGTGCAGATCCTGGCCGACGCGCTGGGCCGCGAGGTGCGCATCGACCCGGTCTCCCACGACGAGGCGCGCGCGTTCATGACCGCGACGATGCCGCCGTTCGTAACCGACTCCCTGCTCGAGTACTGGGCCGCGGCCGACGGCCGGCCGGACCAGATCACCGACGCGGTGGAGTCGGTCACCGGACGCCCCGCGCGCACGTTCGCCACCTGGGCGCGCGAGATCGCGGTGCCGCTGACCGTCGGCTAGGGCCTAGCAGCTAGGGCAGGCGCAACGTGGTCGTGACGGCGCGGTGGTCACTACCGGGGAGGTCGTGCACGCCGAACTCCTCGGCGATGATGCCCGCCGTCGCGAACACGTGGTCGATCTGCGGCCCGGCCGCGTCACGTACGCCCGGCCCGGCCGCGTACGGCCCCCACGTCGGGACGAGGCCGTCGCCGCGCTGGGAGGCCGCGTCGCCGCAGCCCGCCGTGCCGTCGCGCAGCGGGGAGTTGTCGAGGGTGGCGTTGAAGTCGCCGGCGACGACGGCCGGCGTCGGGCCCGCGCACCACTTCTGCAGCAGGTTCATGTCCTGCACCCACTCCGGCACCGATCCCGGCACCGGCGCCACCGAGTGGAAGGCGATGAAGTGCAGCCGGCCCAGTGCGCCGCCCGTGACGTCGACGTAGGGGAACGTGGTGGTGTCGCGGCCGATCGTGACGTCCACGTCGCCGAGTCGGTCGGACACCGCCGCCGTGACGTTGTTCACGTCGTTGCGGCCCTTGCCGGTGGTGGAGTGCAGGCGGTAGCCCAGCGGCTCGATGGCCACCGCGAGCTTCGCCGCGAAGCGGCTGCCGGACTCCGGGAGCGAGATCAGGTCGGGCCGGTCGGTGCGGATCAGCTCGGCCAGGGCGGGGACGCCGGCCTGGCCCTCGTAGGTGTTGAACGCCAGCACCTTCAGCGGCGTGCCGCCGGTGGGCAGCGGCCCGGCGAAGGCCCGGGGCAGCGTCATGCCGGCGCCGACGAGCAGCACCACCAGCGTGCCCGCGACGAACGGCCACACGCGCCGGTCCAACCGGAGCAGCGCCGCGAGCAGCACCAGCAGCACGAGCACGCCGACCAGCACCACCGGGCGGAACGAGACGAGCTGGGCGAAGGGGCTGCGGCGGTCGAGCCCGAACAGCAGGTCCGGGACGGTGCCCATCGCCACGACGAGCGTGAACAGCACCGCCACCAGATAGCGGAGGACGTGGCGGGCACGCCGGTGGGGGAGAGCGGGCGCGGTCATCGGCGCCGAGTCTGCCCTAGATCGGATGAGAGACCGCTGAGGACGGCAGCCGCGACACCCCGGCGGCGACGCCCGCCACGCCGAGCCCGACCGACCCCGCGACGACCAGGGCGAGCGCCGGTGAGCCGATGTCGATCAGCCGACCCGCCACCGGTGTACCGACCGCCGCTCCCAGCGTGATCGACGACCCGTGCAGGCCGGTGGCGAGGCCGCGCGACTCCTCGGGAGCCAGCCGCGCGACCGCCTCCGACGCCGAGGCCAGCGACGGGGCGCAGAGCATCCCGGCCGGCACGAGCAGCAGCAGGTAGCTCCACCACGGCCCGCCCAGCGCCACCAGCATCGTGGCGACACCGAGCGCGGCCACGAGCCCGAACAGCGGTGCCTGCCGACGCGCGGCCCCGTAGGCGAACCCGCCGGCGAGCGACGCCAGGCACCACATCGCGTTGACCACGGGGATGAGGTCGGCGTGTCCACCCGTCTGGAGGGCGGCGATCATCGCCAGCTCGGTGCCGAAGAGCATGAACAACGCGGAGGTGGTGGCGAGCAGGACGGCGACCATCCGGGCGTCGAGCCAGGTGCGGATCGGCTCGGGTCGCGTGTCGCCCCCCTCGGAGCGGGTGGGCGGGTCGAGCCACCACAGCCCCGACCCCGAGCACAGCCAGCCGATCCCGACGATCCACATCGCCGTGGTGGAGGAGGTGGTGAGCGTCAACGTGGTGCCCAGCGCGGGCCCGACGATGTAGGACAGCTCCACCGACATCGCGTCGAGCGCGTAGGCCGGACGCCGCTGCGGATGGTGGCGGGCGTGGCGGGGATGCGGGCGAGGAACGCGACACCCGAGAGCGTCCCGACGCCGGGCAGACGCAGGACGGCGCGGTACTCGGCGGTGACGGCCACGTCGCCATCGTCGTCCAGCCCACCGACGGACGCGATCGGGTTTGCCCGGCGTGAGCACGGGCACCCCGAGGGGAATGCCCACTGCGAAGGAGACATCGTGACCGCAACCGAACCGCGCCACACGACCACCGACGGGGGCGCGCCGGTCGCGAGCGACGAGCACTCGCTCACCCTCGGCGCCGACGGCCCCATCCTGCTGCAGGACCACTACCTCATCGAGCAGATGGCGCAGTTCAACCGGGAGCGCATCCCGGAGCGCCAGCCGCACGCCAAGGGCGGCGGCGCGTTCGGCTACTTCGAGACCACCGAGGACGTCAGCCGCTTCACCCGGGCCGCGCTCTACCAGCCCGGGGTGAAGGTCGACACGCTGATCCGCTTCTCGACCGTCGCCGGTGAGCGGGGCAGCCCCGACACCTGGCGCGACCCGCGTGGCTTCTCGCTGAAGCACTACACCTCCGAGGGCAACTACGACATGGTCGGCAACAATGTGCCGATCTTCTTCATCCGCGACCCGCTGAAGTTCCAGCACTTCATCCGCTCGCAGAAGCGCCGCGCGGGCAACAACCTGCGCGACCACGACATGCAGTGGGACTTCTGGACGCTCTCGCCCGAGTCGGCCCACATGCTGAGCTGGCTGATGGGCGACCGGGGCATCCCGAAGACCTGGCGCCACATGAACGGCTACTCCAGCCACACTTACATGTGGGTCAACGCGCAGGGCGAGAAGTTCTGGGTCAAGTACCACTACAAGACCGACCAGGGCATCGAGTTCCTCGAGCAGGCCGACGCCGACCGCATCGCGGGCGAGGACGGCGACGCCCACCAGCGCGACCTCTACGACACGATCGAGGCCGGCGACTTCCCGTCCTGGACGCTGTACGTGCAGGTCATGCCGTTCGAGGACGCGAAGACCTACCGGTTCAACCCGTTCGACCTCACCAAGACCTGGCCGCACGGCGACTACCCGCTGATCAAGGTCGGCAAGCTGACCCTGAACCGCAACGTCACCGACTACCACACGGAGATGGAGCAGGCGGCCTTCGAGCCGAACAACCTGGTGCCCGGGATCGGCCTCTCCCCGGACAAGATGCTGATCGGCCGCGGCTTCGCCTACTCCGACGCGCACCGGGCCCGGCTGGGCGTCAACTACAAGCAGATCCCGGTGAACCGGCCGATCGTGCCGGTGCACAGCTACTCCAAGGACGGCGCGATGCGCGTCGACAACGTGTCCGACCCGGTCTACGCGCCCAACTCCTACGGCGGCCCGCACGCCGACCCGTCACGCACCGACGAGTCCGGCCTCTGGTATGCCGACGGCGAGATGGTGCGCTCGGCGTACACGCTGCGCGCCGAGGACGACGACTGGGGCCAGGCGGCCACGATGGTCCGCGAGGTCCTCGACGCCGCCGCCCGCGACCGCCTGGTGGAGAACGTCGTGGGCCACCTGAAGGACGGCGTGACGGAGCCGGTACTGGTGAGGGCGTTCGAGTACTGGCGCAACATCGACAAGGAGATCGGCGACAAGATCGAGGCCGGCGTCCGGGCCTGACCCACCGACCCACCCCCGCGAGTCGGCACTTTCCCGTGCGCGAGTCGGCACTTGCGGGGGTGGGGGTGAGGTGAGGTGCTCCCGACGGCGAGCGGTGTTCTGAGCGGAGCGCCCGCTGCCCGCGGCCGACCGCCTGCGGGACCGGAGCCGGCAGGCACGATGCCCCTCATGAGTGGGTGGAAGTCAGCCGTCGTGTACCAGATCTACCCCCGCTCGTTCGCCGACTCGAACGGTGACGGGATCGGGGACCTGCCCGGCATCACCGCGAGGCTCGACCACCTCGCGCTGCTCGGCGTGGACGTGCTCTGGCTCTCGCCGATCTACCGCTCCCCGCAGGACGACAACGGCTACGACATCAGCGACTACCAGGACATCGACCCTGCGTTCGGCACGCTCGCCGACTTCGACGAGCTGCTCGCGGCCGTCCACACGCGCGGCATGAAGCTGGTCATGGATCTCGTGGTCAACCACACCAGCGACGAGCACCCGTGGTTCGTGGAGTCGCGCAGCAGCCCCGACAACCCGAAGCGCGACTGGTACTGGTGGCGGGACGAGCCCAACGACTGGCAGTCGTTCTTCTCCGGATCGGCATGGGAACGCGCCGGGGACCAGTACTTCCTGCACCTGTTCTCGCGCAGGCAGCCCGACCAGAACTGGGAGAACCCGGAGGTCCGCCACGCGCTCTACGCGATGATGCGGTGGTGGCTCGCCCGGGGCGTCGACGGCTTCCGGATGGACGTCATCAACCTGATCTCCAAACCTGACGGCCTGCCGGACGGTGACGCCAGCGCCCTGTGCGCCGACGGCCCGCGCGTCCACGAGTTCCTGCAGGAGATGCACCGCGAGGTGCTCGCCGGCCGCGACCTGATCATCGTCGGCGAGACGCCGGGCTCCACCGTGGAGGACGCCCGCCTCTACAGCGACCCGGCCCGCGGCGAGCTCGACATGGTGTTCACGTTCGAGCACGTCGGCCTGGACGCCGGCGCCACCAACTGGGATCTCCGGCCGCTGCACCTGCCCGACCTCAAGGCCAACCTCAGCGCCTGGCAGGACGGCCTCGCCGACGTGGGCTGGAACTCGCTGTACTGGGACAACCACGACCAGCCGCGCATCGTCTCCCGCTGGGGCGACGACGGCGAGCACCGCGTGGCCAGCGCGAAGAGCCTCGCCACGGTGCTGCACCTGCTGCGCGGCACGCCGTACGTCTACCAGGGCGAGGAGCTGGGCATGACCAACGCCACTTCACCCGCCACGACCAGTACCGCGACATCGAGTCGGTGAACTGGGCGGCGCACGCCGCGCTGCCGGAGGAGCAGGTGCTCCACGCCCTGGCCGTCAAGTCCCGCGACAACGCCCGCACCCCGGTGCAGTGGGACGCCTCGCCGAACGCGGGTTTCACCACCGGCGAGCCGTGGCTGGCGGTCAACCCGAACCACACGGAGATCAACGCCGCGGCCGCGGTGGCCGACCCGGACTCGGTGCTCCACCACCACCGCAAGCTCATCGCCCTGCGGCACGAGCACCCGGTGGTGGTGCACGGCGACTACCGTCTGCTGCTGCCGGACGAGGAGCAGGCCTTCGCCTACGTCCGCACCCTCGACGGCGCCACGCTGCGGGTGGTGGCCAACCTCAGCGGCGAGCCGGCGACGGTCGACGAGGGACTGCTCGGAGGGGCGCTCGTCCTGTCGACGCACCCCGACGCGGCGGGTGGGGAGCTCCGGCCGTGGGAGAGCCGGGTGCTGCTCACCGAGTGATCCCCATCCGGCGCACCGCAGCGCCCTGGGGAGGCGGCAGCTGACGGCTGGTGCCGGTCATGAACGTGGCCCGGTCCGGGTGATCGGCCCCCACCGCACGCTGTCGCCTGCGGGTTCAAGGGGTCGTCGCAACACCGGTGGTCAGTGGGTTGAACAGTAGCCCTGTAAGGGC
>NZ_MKVV01000109.1:0-26112 GCF_001899645.1 Pseudonocardia sp. 73-21
CGACGGGGGCACGTGGGACGTCGACAACAACGTGTGGATCGTCGGTGACAAGGACTCGCACTCTCAATATCCGATTTCCGTATCTCTCCGGATTTCCGTATCCCCGGCCACGATGAGAGGAGCTTGCTGCTGAAGACTGTGAGCGCCCAGGAATACGAGATCCGAACGATGTTGCCGGCGGCCCGCGAAGGCCGAGAGCATGACTGAGCAGTAGGCGATGGTAGTGTCAAGGTGGAATTGATGTGAAGCCGCAGGATGCTGTCAATATGGCGCTCGCCGATCTGGAGGCCGGCGAGGCCGTGGTGGTGGTGGACGACCAGGATCGCGAGAACGAGGGCGACCTGATCTTCGCCGCCGAGATGGCGACGCCGGAGCTCGTGTCGTTCACCGTGCGGTTCACCCCGGGCTACATCTTCCTCCGATATCGCGGCCGCCGCCGTAGGATTCGGTCGTGGCCGAGCGCTCGCTGACGCGGAAGGGCGCGGCCACCCGGAACCGGATCGTGGAGGGGGCCGCAGCCGAGATCCGCGAGCGCGGGATCCTGCGCACCACCCTGGACGACGTCCGCGCGCGCACCAGCACCAGCAAGAGCCAGCTGTTCCACTACTTTCCCGAGGGCAAGGACGAGCTGCTGCTCGCCGTGGCGCGGTACGAGGCAGAGCGTGTGCTCGACGACCAGCAGCCCCACCTCGGAGACCTCTCCTCATGGGAGGCATGGCAGGCCTGGCGCGACGCGCTGCTCGCCCGCTACGTCGCACTGGGCCCGGACTGCCCGCTGAACGCGCTGAACTCGGAGCTGGGTCGGACCTCTCCGGGCGCCCAGGCCGTCTCGCGCGAGCTGATGCGACGGTGGCAGGGGCAGCTCGCGTCGGGGATACGGCGGATGCAGGACTCCGGGGACGTCACCGACCTGCTCGACGCCGACCGCGCCGCCGCCGCCCTGCTCGCCGGCATCCAAGGCGGGGTGCTCCTGCTGCTTACCACCGGCAGCGCCGAGCATCTCGAAGCAGCCCTGGACGTCGGGCTCGACCAGCTCAGGAAGCGCTGAGGTAGACACCGGTCCGGCCGCCGTCGACATCGAGCACCGTGCCGTGGACGAACTCGGCGTCGTCGGAGGCGAGGTAGACCGCGGCCGCGGCGATCGCATCCGGATGCCCCGCGCGCCCGATGGGCGTGCCGCGCATGAGCTCCTCGCCGGCGAACACCTCGACGTCCACCGGCTTCACGACGCCCGGCGAGATCGCGTTCACCCGGATCCCGCTGGCCCCGAACTCGGCCGACCACGCGCGCGTGAGCGTCTCCATCGCACCCTTGGTCGCGCTGTAGAGCGCCCCGCTGGGCACCGCGAGCCGGGAGATCCACGAGCCGAGGTTGATCACCACCCCACCGCCCGCACCGATCATGCCCGGGACCAGTGCGGCGGAGAGGAAGTACGGCGCACGCAGGTTGACCCCGACGATCCGGTCGAACGTGGTCTCGTCCGTGGTGAGCGTGCCGTCCGGCGGGTAGATCCCGGCGTTGTTGACCAGGATGTCCACCCGGCCCAGAACCGCGACCGCCCGGGCGGCGAGTGACTCCGAAGCCGCCTTCGAACCGTCGAGGTCCGCCCTGAGGAAGTCGGCCTTCCCACCCTGCTCGCGGAGAGCGGCGACGACACCCTTACCGCGCGTCGCGTCCCTCCCGGAGACCACGACGTGTGCCCCCTCCCCGGCGAAGGCCGTCGCGATGGCCCTCCCGATGTTGCTGGTCGATCCGGTCACGAGTGCGGTCCTGCCGCGCAGTCTGTCCACGGGAAGCGACGGTAGGAGCAGATTTTTGGACCAGCAAGTCCACTATGACGCCGTCCCGCGGCCAGGCCGCGGTCACCGTTTCCGGACCGCGTAGGTCAGGTGGGTCGCCCGCTGCGACGGGTCCACGCGGCCTGCTCCAGGGCCACGCGGTCCGCGTCCACCCCCTCGAACAGGCGAATTCCCGAACCGAACAGCACCGGTGAGAGCGCGACCGTGAACTCGTCGACCAACCCGGCGTTCACGTACTCCAGGATCGTGGCGCCCCCACCCGCGATGCGGACGTCCCGGGCGCCGGCGGCCTCACGGGCCCGGTCCAGCGCCGTCCCGACGCCGTCGTTGACGAAGTGGAAGGTGGTGCCGCCCGGCCGCTCCCAGGGGTCACGCTCCTCGTGCGTCACGACGAAGACCGGTGTGTGGAACGGCGCATCCTCCGGCCACATCAGCTCGCCGGCGTCGAACATGCGCTTGCCCATCACGCTCGCCCCGGTGCGCTCGAACGTCCGGCGCACGATGTCGTTGTCGAGCCCTTCCTCACCGCCCTCACCGCCCTCACCGAGCCCCAGGTTCTCCCGGAAGAACCGCGTCGGGAAGACCCACTGCTGCAGTTCCCTCCACTGCTGCCCCATCAGCTCCGCGCTGGACCGGGCGCGATGAAGCCGTCCAGCGACATCGACACGCTGAAGAACACCGCGCCGGCCATCAGACGATCCCGCTGACGTAGGCGGCGAGGTTGTCCAGGGTCTGCTGCCCGCCCTCGATCGCGTGGTACTTCTCGACCGCCTCGTCGCGCAGCTCGACGGTGGGGAACACCGTGCGCATCTCGATCCGGGTCGCCTCGCCGTCGGGCGCGAACGTCACGACCGACTCGAAGGCGTTCGGGTCGTCGCGGAACTCGCCGTGACGCAGCGCGATGCGCTCCGGCGGGATGATCTCGGTCCAGGAGATCCATTCCCGGTAGTCCGTCCCGTCCGGCCCGTGCATGACGAAGTCCCACTCGCCGCCGACACGGAACTCGAACGCGCGCGTGGTGGTGGAGAAACCCTCAGGGCCCCACCACCGGGAGAGGTGCCGGACCTCGGTGAACGCCTCGAACACCACCTCCGGTGGAGCACTGATGAGCCTGGAGATCACGATCTCGCGGTCGGCCGTCGCTGTCATCGGTCACCCTCCTGCTGTTCCTGCTTGAGGTCCTGCACGTAGGCGTCCAGCCGGTCGAAGCTCTCGTTCCAGAACCGCTCGAACCCACCCGCCCACTCGTGGACCGGGCGCAGCCCCCGGGCGTCGAGGTCGTACAGGCGCTGCTTGCCCGCTCTGCGGTCACGCACCAGCCCGACCTCCCGGAGCACCCGCAGGTGCTTGGACGCCCCCGGCTGGGTCATCCCCAGCTCCTGGGCCAGTTCGGTCACCGGACGCTCACCCGCCCGCAGCAGCACCAGGATCTGCCGGCGCTGCGGCTCGGCGATCGCGTTGAAGACGTCCGACGTCGTCGCTGCCCGTGCCATGGGCCGAATCATATTCTGATATCGGCATGCGTCAACCGCGCCTCAGCCTCCGGGCCGGTCCGAACCGCGTCTGCGCCACGCCCACCTGGACGAAGCCGACGGAGGTGTAGAACGCCATCGCGTGCTCGTTCGCGGTGACCTCGACCGGGCCGGCTCCCGGGACCCGGGCCACCGCGTCCTCGACCAGGCGCGTCGCGATCCCCTGCCGCATCCACCCCGGGTCGACGAAGAGATCCTCCAGTTCCACCACGTCGCCGGTCACGAGGGCGCTCGCGAAGCCGACGACCGCGCCGTCCCCCGCGACGGCGACGCGGACGCGGCCCTCGTCGACCGCCGCGCCGTCGAACACCAGGACCTCCGGATGCGCCAGGAGGACTTCCCGCTCGCCGGCGTTCGACAGCGACGCGCTCCGGTAGACCTCACGGATCGCGGGCAGGTCCGCCGGCACCGCTGTCCGGATCGTCGTCACTAGCTCGCCTCCCACAACGCCGCCACCACCGAACCGACCTCCTTCGCCACCTCCAGCACTTCCTCGATCTCGCCGATCGGCGTGTGCATCACGTAGACGGCCACCACCAGGTCCCGCCCGGCCTTGGACGTCATGTAGCCGGCGTTACCGCGGGTCATGACGAGCGCGCGCTGGTTCATCAGGTCGCCGGCCACCGTGGTGCCGCTCTTGGCCTGCACCTTGCCGGCGACGGGGGCGTCGGCCGGGACGACGGTGGTCTCGGTCCCGTCCACGCCGAACACGGGCAGGGACGCGAGGTAGGTCGCGAAATCGGGGTGGGTGGTCATGTAGCGCAGGAGGGCGCCGACGGTCCGCGGGCTGAACAGGTCGGTGTACTCGTTGCCGCGGCCGTCGCTGAGCGAGAGCGTCGCCGGGTCGATGCCGGTCTTCCGGATGAACGGCTGCTCCAGCTGCATCCCCTCGTCGAGGGTCCGCTTCCCGGCCTTGGCTGCGAGCAGCATGATCAGCGTGTCGGCGTGGAGGTTCATGCTGACCTTGTTGACCAGCTTGATGTTCTCCGAGAACGGCAGCGACCGGTGCAGGGCGACGCGGTCGGCGGCGGCGTAGGAGCCGGCGGCCGGCAGGGCGTCGGCCCGGTTGGGCCCCGTGGCCGGGGCGGCAACGGTGACCCCGGCCCGGCCCAGGGCCTCGACGAACAGCGTCCGGGCGAACGACGGGGGGTCGGCCACCTGCTGGGTGCGCAGCAGCGGGTCGCCGGCGGGGACCTGCCCCTCGATGCTGATCACACCGGGCTCCGGCGTGGTGACCTTCACCGCCGCGGGCTGTCCGGCCGCGGTCGTCGTCACCGTCGATCTCACCTGGTACGCGGCCGTGACGGGCCGCGAGACGACCGTGGCCGCGGTCCCGGGAGCGCCCGGCGTGATCGTCAGGTCCACCAGGTTGTCGTTGATCATGATCGGCGTCAGGATGTAGTCGTCCTTCGGGGTCTGGTCGTAGAGCCGCGCGTCGATCAGCACGTCCCCGTCGACGCGCCGGATCCCCGCGGTCGCGACCTGCTTCGCGAGGTCGTCGAGGCCGGCGAGGGGATCCTCGCTGGTCAGGATCGCGCCCGGGAGGGCGTTGGCCTCGGCGTGGTCGAGCCCGGTGAACGCGATGGTGCCCTGCGGGGTGTCGCGGCCGCCCATCGTGGGGTCACCCGACGCCACCAGGACCAGATCGGGGCCCCGGCGGTACACCGGCGTCTCGAAGCGGAAGTCGGGACCGAACGTGTCGAGGGCGGTGGCGGTGGTCCACAGCTTCGTCGTCGACGCCGGGAGGACGAGGTCGCCCGCGTTCAGCTCGAAGAGGGGGTCACCGGACCTGCGGTCGGCGACGAGGACGAACCACCGGCTGATCGCGTAGCGCTTCCCCTGCATGATCGCCAGCGCGGACGGCGGGAGGGCCAGCGGCGACGGGGCCGCACCGGACGCCGCGGTGCAGCTCGTCAGCGCCAGTGCGCCACCGGCCGTCGCGGTGGTCAGGAACGCTCGTCGGGTCGTCGCCATCTCCGGACCTCCTGCTGTGTCGGGCTCGGCAGGAGTTTCCGGCACGCCGAGCGCGTGCACAATGGACTCAGGTCCTCATCCCCGCAGCGTGAGCAGCTGCTCGTGGAACCCCCCGATCCCCCGTTCCCGGTCCACCAGGTGCACCTCGAGGATCCAGTGGCACTCCCGGCCGACGCGGTCGGTGCGGCGCATGGACGCGGTGCTGCCCGGGGCGATGTAGCTCTCGATGCGCTCACCATCGATCGTCTCGTGCGGGAACTCCCCCACCAGGTGCCCCGAGTGCGCCCCGCCGAAGTCCCAGCCCGCCTCTTCGGCGAGCCCGACGACGTGCGCGTAGAGGTCGGCGCCCGTGATGTCGGGGTGCGCGTCGAAGTGCGCGCGGCCGGCCGCCCAGATGCGCGGGAGGTCGGCCTGCAGGCGCAGCTTCACCGGGTCGTCGCCGAGCACGAAGGTGCGGCCGAAGTCGGCCTCCCACTCGGCGAAGATCGGCCCGAAGTCGAGGAAGACGATGTCGTCGGCCTCGATGGTGCGGTCCGGCGGGTTCTCGCGGTAGGGCTGCAGGGTGTTGGGGCCGGAGCGGACGATCCGCTTGTGCCAGTGCTTGTCGGTGCCGAACAGCTCGGCCCCGAGATCGCGGACGGCCCGGCTCACGGCCGACTCCTGCACCCCGGGCCGCACCAGCTCGCGCCGGGCGACCTCGGCGAACAGCTCCTCCGCCTTCTCCTCGGCCGCCACCAGGCTCGCGGCCCGCTCCGCCTCGGTCGTCGACATCAGCCCGCCATGTGGATGAACTCGAGCTGGATGTCGTCGGGGTCGCGGAACACGACCGTCGAGAACGGGATCGGCTCCGTCACCTCCTGCACCCCGGAGTGCGCCACCCCCTGGCCGTCGAGCCAGGCCGTCCACGCGTCGAGGTCGGTGCGGCACTCGTCGAAGCGCTCACCCTTGTTGCCCTCGTTGTGGTGCAGGCCGATCGTGACGCCCGAACGCGGATCCATCATCAGCACCGCGTAGCCGCTCTCCTCGACCAGGTGGTGCGGGAACGTGACGGGCAGCCGCCCCAGCCCCAGCACGCCCTCGTACCACTGTGCGCTCGCCTCGACATCGGACACGGTCGGGGAGAGGTGGTGCAGGCCCGTCATCGGCGGAACGGACTGGGGCTCGGGCACGGGGGGACTCCTTCGTCGGCGCGGTCCCCCGAGCATGGTCGTCACCACGCCCGGCAGGCAAGCACCAGCAACGCCCCGAGCACCGGGATGGGTGGACGGTACGACGATCACCGTGACGCCCAGCGGCGCGGATCAGGCGCAGCACCAGCGGCGATCCCAGCCCGACCGGCCCCCGACGAGCCCGCCGAGTACCGCGGTCAGCGCCGCGCCGAGCAGCCCGGTGCCGGCGAGGTCGACGGGCTGTTCGCGGTCGGCGCGCGACTCGGTGAGCAGCCACTGCGCGAGCACCCCGGACACCGCAGAGAGCACGGCGGCACCGCCGTCGACGCGACGGGTGCCTGCCGGTCGTGCGGGACCACGCCCGGCCCCGCCGACCTGGAGATCCGGGCGGGCCCGTCCATGGCGGTGCGCCGTGACGACCCGCTCAGCCGGGCCCTGCGCCAGCCGCACCGCCTGCGCACCCCGCTGCCCGCGGCATGATCGGCGCATGAGAGGTATCGAGACGAACGACGGCGTCCGCCTCCACCTGACCGACGACGGCACCGGGCCGACCGTCGTGCTGATCGCGGGGTTCATGGCTGCGGCGCGCACCTGGGTGTTCCAGGTCGACGCCCTGACCGCCGCCGGGTACCGCGCGGTCTGCCTCGACCGGCGTTCCCACGGGCTCTCCGACGCGCCGGCGTACGGCCAGCGGATGGCCCGGCACGGCAAGGACCTGCACGACACGCTGACGGCGCTGGACCTCGACGACGTCGTGCTGGTCGGCGGTTCGATGGGCGCCAGCACCGTCTGGGCCTACACCGACCTGTTCGGCACCGAGCGCGTGCGCGGGATCGTGAGCGTCGACCAGACCCCCCGGATGCGCAACGGCGACGGCTGGGAGCACGGCTTCTACGGCTTCGACGACACCAACGCCGGCACGTTCTTCGCCGACGGGGTGCCGCCGACGGGGCGGGGGTTCACGGCCGAGCAGTCCGCCCCGGCCGTGATGCGGCTGGTGGAGCGCCTCGGCCCGGACGCGCTGACGCTCGGCGGGATCCGGCCCGAGACGATGGCACTGCTGCGCGACCACGCCCAGCAGGACTGGCGCGACGTCGTCGCCCGCGCCGAGGTGCCGGTACTGATGGTGGCCGGGCGCGACAGCCAGTTCTGGCCGTGCGAGCACGCGGAGGCGGCGGTGAGCGGCCACCCGTTGGGCCGCGCGGTGGTGCTCGAGGACTGCGGGCACGCCTCGAACCTGGACCGGCCGGACGCGTTCAACGATGCCCTGATCGAGTTCCTGCGCTCCATCTGAGCCCCGGAAACTGATACCGTCGGTAACCTACCGACGGTAAGTCTAGGGATCGGAGTGGATCGTGGCTGGTCAGCACGTGGACGTCCTCATCGTCGGGGCCGGCCTGTCCGGTATCGGCGCCGCCTACCGGATCAAGACCCAGTCCCCCGGCCGGACGTACGCGGCGCTCGAGGCGCGTGACGCCATCGGCGGCACGTGGGACCTGTTCCGCTACCCCGGCATCCGCTCGGACTCCGACATGTTCACGCTCAGCTACCCGTTCCGGCCGTGGACGGAGTCCACCTCGATCGCCTCCGGCGAGTCGATCCTGCGCTACATCCGCGAGACCGCCGCCGAGTTCGGCATCGACGAGGAGATCCGGTTCGGCCACCGCGTCGTGAGCGCGTCCTGGTCGTCGGAGGACGCGCTGTGGACCGTGGAGGCCACCTCCGCCGCCGGCCCGGTCACGTTCACCTGCTCGTTCCTCTACATGTGCAGCGGTTACTACAGCTACACCGGCGGGCACGCGGTCACCTTCCCCGGCCAGGAGAAGTTCACCGGCACCGTCGTCCACCCGCAGGAGTGGCCGGCCGACCTCGACTACAAGGACAAGAAGGTCGTGGTCATCGGCAGCGGAGCCACGGCGATCACGCTCATCCCGTCGATGGCCGACGACGCGGCCAAGGTGACGATGCTGCAGCGCTCCCCCAGCTACGTGGTCTCGCAGCCCGGCAAGGACCCGTTCGCCGACGGCGTCCGCTCGCTCCTGCCCGCCGGCGTGGCCCACCAGGTGCTGCGCACGAAGAACGTCCTGATGACCACGGCGTTCTACCAGGCGTGCCGGCGCTGGCCGAAGCCGCTGGGCGCCGTGCTGCGCAAGCGGGTGGCCGGCGCGCTGCCCGCCGACATCCCCGCCGACCCGCACTTCGTCCCGAGCTACGACCCGTGGGACCAGCGGCTGTGCGTCGTGCCGGACGGCGACCTGTTCACGGCCATGCGCAAGGGCAAGGCCGACGTCGTCACCGACCGCATCAGGAGCTTCACCAAGAAGGGCATCGCGCTGGAGTCGGGCCGCGAGCTCGACGCCGACATCATCGTCACCGCCACCGGGCTGAAGATGGTGACGTTCGGCCAGATGGAGATCAGCGTCGACGGGAAGGTCGTCGACCCGGGCTCGCTCTACGTCTACAAGGGCATGATGTTCGGCGGCGTCCCCAACCTCGCCTGGTGCATCGGCTACATCAACAACTCCTGGACGCTGCGCGCCGACCTCGTCTCGCAGTACGTCACACGGCTGCTCAACCACATGTCCGCGCACGGCTTCACCACGGTCGGCCCGGTCATGGACGCCGACGATCCCGCCCGCTCGCAGTCGCAGCCGTTCATGAACCTCACCTCCGGCTACGTGCAGCGGATGATCGACAAGCTGCCCAAGCAGGGCGGGACCCGGCCGTGGCTGGCCCGGCAGAACTACCTGCTCGACGTGGTGGACATGAAGCTGCGCAGGCTCGACGACCCGGCCATGCGCTTCGGCCGGGCCACGGGCCGGCGCACCGTCCCGGCCTCCCCCGCCGAGCCGGAGCCGGTGGCGGTCGCCTCGTAGGAACGATGCGGTCCCAGCATCTGCGGTGGGCCGCAGGTCCGGATCACCGAGATCGCGGACGTCGTGCGCGTCGGCGACGACACGGTGCGCCGGTGGATAGACATCAGCGACCTCGACGCCGAGCCGGACGGGCGCGGTCGACGGGGCGTCGACGGGCGTCCGCGGCCCGGCTCGCCCGGCACCGCGGCCGGCCCGGGGTGCGGACCACCGCGCGCAACCGGTTCGTCGGGATCGTCACGGGGCTGGAACGCGGCGCGTCACGTGCCGCGTCGAGATGCTCTGCGGCGACGTCACGATCGAGTCGCTGATCAGCACCGAGGCCGCCGACGAGCTCGGGATCGAGACCGGCTCGCCCGCGGTGGTCACCGCGGCCGCGACCCAGGTGATGGTGGAGCGGGCGTGCTCCGCGACGGCCGCGCTCGCGTTCCTGGACGAGATCAGCGACCGGCCGGCACGTCGAGGATGAACTCGCCACCGGCGGCCACGGCCAGCTCGGCCCCGAAGAGCTCGCCCGGGAAGTAGGCACCCGGCCGGCCCTCGCCCCGGGCGAGGCGCAGAGCGACCTCGGCGGCCGCCGCCGAGGTGAAGTCCATCCCGTCGCCGGCGCGGAGCCATCCCTCCCGCGCCGCCCCTGACAGCCATTCCGCACGGGCCCGCGCCCAGGAGTGTCGGCGAGGCCGGTCCTGCGACTTCAGCGGGACCCGGGCGAGGAGCGCGACGCCGGCCCGCGCCACCCCCGGGACGCGGACGACGGGAGAGACGGCGGACAGCAGCCGCGCGGCCACACCGGCCGGGATCAGGCCCGAGGCCGCGACGACCGAGTCCGCACCGCTCGCCCGCCACGCGGCCAGCAGCTCCGCGGTGGGTGAGCTGCCCGCGAGGACCACGTCGCCGTCCGGCGTGGTCAGCGTCGCCGGTTCCGCGCCGAACCGGCTGCGCGTCAGACGGCCGTTCGTCACCCGCCGGCCGCCGAACGACGCGGCGTCCACGATGGTCGACGCGAGGGCGGACCCGACGACGCCCGGCTCCGCCGCGACCGAGGCCACGGCGTCGACCCGCACCGCCGAGGGGACCTCGCCGCCCCCGCACACCTTCCGCAGCACGCTCTCGGTCGCGAGCACGCCGAAGCCCGCGCCGGTCACGAAGGACCTCCCGGTGGCGGCCGCCTCCCCGTGCAGATCGAGGACGGCGGCGGCGGCCCGGTACTCGGCGGCCACATCCACGTAGTGCGTGCCGGGCGGGCAGGCCCGGACCACCCGGGGCGCGGTGACGGTGAACGGTCCGATGGTGTTCACCACCGCGGCCGGGGCCTCCCGGTGGAGCCGGCCGAGCACGTCGTCGATCTCACCCACGACGACCCGCGCGCCGTCGACCTGACCGGCCAGTCGGCCGGGATCGCGGCCGACCAGCACCACCGGGTGGCCCGCGGCGTGCAGCCGGTCGGCCACCGCGCGGCCCGTGCGACCCGTCGCACCCAGAACCCAGATCTCGTCGCCCATCTCTGTTCCTCCCCGTCATGACATCGCGTGTCATCACCGTAGCAGAGTGATGACACATGATGTCATCACCTAGAGTGGAGCCATGGGCCGTTGGCAGTCGGGGGCACGCGACCGGCTGGAGCGTGCCGCCCTCGAGCTGTTCGCGGAACACGGCTTCGCGGAGACGACGGTCCCCCAGATCACGGCCCGCGCCGGCCTCACCACCCGCACGTTCTTCCGTCACTTCGCCGACAAGCGTGAGGTGCTCTTCGCGGGCGAGGACGGCATCCCGGCCGTCGTGGCCGGCTTCGTTGCGGACGCCCCGCCGGCACTCGCCCCGATGGAGGTGGTCGTCCACGGGCTGCGGACCGTCATGACACCGCTGTTCGAGGACCGGCTGGACTACCTGCGGATGCGACGGGCCGTCATGGCCGAGGACGAGGGGCTCCACGAGCGCGAGCTTCGCAAGCTCGCCCACCTGTCCGAGGTCATCGGCCGCGAACTGCGGCGACGAGGCGCCGACGACCTCACGGCCGCACTCGCCGCGGCGCTCGCCGTCACCGTCTTCAACGTGTCGCTGACGCGGTGGCTCGAGGCCGACGGCGAGCCGGCCCTGGCCGCCGTGGTCGACGAGACCCTGGCCGTTCTCCACTCGGTCGCGGGAGACCACTGACGCGCCGCCGGACCCTCACAGGCCCCGGAGGTGCACTGACCGGTGGAGCACGGGGACCAGTTGTGCCGAAACGCCACGGGGAGCCGGGTCCGCTGCCTACCCTTCGCCGCATGGACGGAGAGCAGTGGCTGACCTCGTACCGGGAGCGCCTCGACTCGCTCGGGGCCCGGGCGGCGCAGGCCCGCGAAGCGCTGGCCGACGTCGACGCCACGGCGTCGAGCCGCGACGGCGCGGTCACCGTCACCGTCGACCCGGCGGGGGCGTTGCGACGGCTGGTCCTGGGCGAGCGAAGCGCGGAGCTGAGCCGGGTCCAGCTCGCGGCGGCCGTGCTGGCCACGGCCCGCGAGGCGCAGGCCGCGGCAGCGCAGCGGGCCGCCGAGGCGGTCGCCCCGCTGCTGGGGGAGCACAGCGAGGCCATGCGGGTGGTCCGCGCGCACCTGGAGGGTGCGCGATGACCGACGGGTTCCGGGTCGACGGTGGCGCACTCGCCGCGCAGGCCGAGAAGGTCGAGGAGCTGGCCGACCGGATGCGGCGCGCCGCCGACGCCGGCCGTCCGCTGGACGTGGGCGCCTACGGGCTCGTCGGACAGATGTTCGCGGTGGCCGTCGTCGGCGCCACCGGCGACAGCTCGGTCGCCGTCGCCGGTCTCGCGGAGCTCGCGGCGGGCATCGGCGACGAGCTGCGCGCCACCCACAGCGACTACCACCGCGTCGAGGACCGCAACCGTGCCTGCTTCGGAGGACCACCGTGACCACACCCGACACGCTCGTCGTCGCACCGGAGGACGAGGACGCCGAGCCGCTCGACAGCTGGGAGGGCGCCGGGTTCGTCTCCAGCATCGCCGACCTGAACGACGCGGTGGCGTCCGACGGTCCGGATCCTTTCGAGATCGGCTACACCGCCGTGGCCGCCGGGCTCGACACCCTCGGCGCCGCGCTGAACCCGCTCGACTCCCTGCTGCAGGCGGGCATCGGCTGGCTGATCGAGCACATCTCGTTCCTCCACGAACCGCTCGACGCGCTGTGCGGCGACCCCACACAGATCACCGCCCAGGCGCAGACCTGGCACAACGTTTCGAAGGAGCTCGCGGGGGTGGCGGCCGAGCACCGGACGGCAGCCGCGGTTCCGGGATGGGAGGGCGCCGCCGCCGATGCCTACCGGCGCGCGGCCGAGGGCTTCGCCGCGGCCCTGGACGACACCGCGCGCAACGCCGAACGGCTGTCGGGGCTGATCCTGCTCTCCGGCGCCGGGGTCGGCACCGAACGGGCGCTGATCCGCGACTGGATCGCCGAGTTCCTCGCCCGGCTGATCGAGTTCGCCCTCCTCTGCCTCCTGTCGGCCGTGATCACGGCAGGCGGGTCGGTCGCCTCCTTCGTCGTGGGGGCGGTGGTCCAGGCCATCGAGCTGGGCCAGAAGATCGCCCGCCGCGTCTCGGAGGTGCTCGACGTCCTCAGTGAAGCCGGGGGTACCGCGGCCCAGCTGAGTGAGGCCATCCGCGACACCACGGCGCAGGTGAGGGCGGCGGCGCCCGGCCTGCGCGCGGCGGCCGAGTCGGTCACCGGCACGGCCGAGACCCTGGGCGCGGGGCCATTCGTCGAGGCCGGCAAGCAGACCAGCGGCGCCAACCAGGACCGGCGGGACTGGGACGAGCCGAACCGGTGATCAGGCGAGGTCCACCCGCATCCCGGCCGGCGCGGCCACTCCGGTGAGCGTCCCGTCCCGGTCGATGTCCACGTCCAGACGTCCGGGGCCCACGGCCAGGCCGCGCACGCTCACCGCCCCCACCGGTGACGGTGCCGGCGGGCGGAGCGTGATCACTCCGACCGGCACGTCCACCGACAGCCCGAGCACGGCGGACAGCAGCGTCACGGCAGCGGCCGCCGACCACGCCTGCGGGCGGCAGGAGGCCGGGTAGGGCACCGGGGTGGCCACCTCGTCGGCGCCGAATCCGCCGAACAGCTCCGGCAGGCGGCGGTCGAAGCCGTCGGCGGCGTCGAGCAGCTGTCGGCCCAGCTCGGCGGCCCGGTCCGGCCGGCCGGAGCGGGAGAGCCCACGCACCACGATGGCCGTGTCGTGGGGCCAGACCGAGCCGCAGTGGTAGCTCAGCGGGTTGTAGCCGCCGGACGCGCTCGACATCGTGCGCAGGCCGAACCCGCTCGCCATGTCGGCGCCCAGCAGGCGCGCGCCGACGGCCTCGCTCTCGCCGGCGTCGAGCAGGCCGGTACCGAGCAGGTGGCCGATGTTGCTGGTCAGGGAGTCGACGGGGTTCTTGTCGCCGTCCAGCGCCAGAGCCGGGAATCCCCCGGGCACCCAGAACCGCTCGCGGAACCGGACGGCCAGCTCGGCGGCGTAGGTACGCCACCGCGCTGCGCCGGCGCGCCCGAACGCCTCGAGCAGCTCGGCGCCGGCCAGGGCGGCCTCGTACACGTATCCCTGCACCTCGACCAGCGCGACGGGACCGGGCGCGATGGTGCCGTCGGCCCGGCGCACGGCGTCGCCGGAGTCCTTCCAGCCCTGGTTGGCCAGGCCGCGGCCGGAGTCGTCGCAGTACTCGACGAAGCCGTCGCCGTCGCGGTCGGAGTGGTTGCGGATCCAGCCGAGCGCGGCGTGCAGGGCCGGCAGCAGCTCGCGCACCTCGGCCGCCGGCATGCCCCAGCGCCAGGCGTCGCGGAGCAAGCAGATCCACAGGGCGGTGGCGTCGACGGTGCCGTAGTAGAGCGACGGCAGGGTCATGGCGCCCGCGGTGCCGTCGACGTGCACGGTCTCGCCGCGGCGCCGCTCGTGCGGGATCTTGCCGGGCTCCTCCCCCGTCGCGGGATCGACGACGTGGCCCTGGAACCGCGCGAGGGTGCGCAGCGTGCCCGCGGCCAGCCGGACGTCGACGGGGAGCAGGAGGGTGGCCGTCCACAGCGAGTCGCGGCCGAACAGCGTCAGGTACCAGGGGGCGCCGGCCCCGGCGAACAGGTCGTCGTGGCCGGGCTCGGTGAGCAGCAGCGCGTCGAGGTCGTCGAGGGCGCGCTGCAGCAGGGCGGCCAGGCGAGGGTCGTCGGCGTGCACGGCGAGCGTGCGGTCGAGGCGGCTCGGGGCGGCGGCGACCACGGCCTCGGAGTCACGCACGGTGAGAACGTGGCCGCGGGTGACGGAGGAGCGGGCGGGCGCGGTGACCGTCCAGCTCAGCCCGCCACCGCCGACGACGGCCCCGGGCGCCTTCAGCTCGACGGCCACACCGCCACCGGTCCAGACCAGCCCGCCCGGGACGGCCGTCGGCGCCACCGAGGGGGCCGATCCTCCGGACTTGATCAGCTCCACGGGCGCGAGGTCGGCGCCGACGGACAGTGCGAGCTCGGCCGTCACGTCGCGCGCCGAGCGGTTGACCAGCGTGAACCGCTCCTCCAGACCATCGGGGCGGACGGTGCGGTCGCGGCGCACCCACACCGTCGGGTCGGGGCCGGCGTCGCCCAGGTCGCGCAGCAGGCCGACGAAGTGCTCCCGCGACGCGCCGTCCACCCCGTGCGCGACGGGCTCGGGCTCCACCCCGTCGACGGTGACCACGGCCCGCCCGAGCACCCGCACGTCGGCGGTCAGGACGCCCTGCGTGCCGGTGTCGCGGATCTGCCCGTCGGCCCCGGACAGGCAGACGGTGGGGGCACACAGCGTCACAGCCAGGTCGTGCAGGAAGGGTTGCCGGTCGGTCACGGGTTCACCATTCCGCGCGACCGCGAACCACCGCGAGTCGGGGTCTCCGGGCGAGCGGGTCGCGGTCCGGGTGCGCAGGGAGGACGCGACACAGGCGCACTGGGACCCCGACTCGCGGGTGGGGGAAGATGACCTCATGGCACAGGTGACGGCGACGACGCAGCGCACATTCGAGGCTCCGGCGGAGCAGGTGACGGCGGCCCTCGCCGACTACGAGACGGTGCGGCCGCAGATCCTCACGGAGAACTACGGCGACTACCGCGTGGAGCCCGACAAGCGGGTGCACTGGACGTTGCAGGCCACGAAGAAGCGCGTGCGCGACCAGCTCGTCACGGTGGAGGTCGACCGCGACCGCATCGTCGAGCGCGACGCCAACTCCAGCATGGTCACCACCTGGACCGTGGCGTCCGAGGGCACGAACCGCAGCACGGTCACGGTCGAGACGACGTGGAACGGCGCGGGCGGGATCGGCGGGTTCTTCGAGAAGACCTTCGCGCCCAAGGGCCTCGCCCGGATCCACGACGGGGTCCTGGCCAATCTGGACACGGTCGTCCGTGGCTAGCTCCGGGATCGTCGCCGTCGCGGGCGAGGCGCTCGTCGACCTCGTCCCGGCCCCCGACCCCCGGTACTACGAGGTGGCGCCGGGTGGCAGCCCCGCCAACGTCGCCGTCGGCCTGGCCCGGCTCGGGGTTCCCGCGCGCATGCTCGCCCGCATCGCCGACGACGTGCTGGGCCGCCGCGTCCGCGAGCACCTGAGCGCCAACGGGGTGCTGCTCGACCACGTCGCCGTGGCCACCGAGCAGACGTCGATGGCCATGGTCTCGGTCGGGCCGGACGGCGGGCCCAGCTACGACTTCCGGATCGCGGGCACGGCCGACTGGCAGTGGACCCCCGACGAGCTCGACGGCGCGCTGGACGGGCCGGTGGTGGCGCTGCACTCCGGGTCGCTCGCGCTCACCACCGCCCCCGGGGCCGCCGTGCTGCGCGACCTCATGGCCCGCGCCGCGGCCACCGCCACCGTCAGCTACGACCCGAACTGCCGGCCCCTGCTCATGGGCGACCCCGCCGACGTGTTGGTCGGTGTGCACGAGCTGCTGGCCGTCGCCGACGTCGTGAAGATCAGCTCCGAGGACCTGGAGTGGCTGGCGTGCGGCACGCCCGCGGAGGTGCTGGAGGACTGGCTCGGGCGCGGCCCCGCGATCGTGGCCGTCACCCTCGGCGGCGACGGTGTGCTGGCCGGGACGGCGAGCGGGCTGCGCACCCGGAGGCCCGGCGTGCCCGTCACGGTGATCGACACGGTCGGAGCGGGCGACACGTTCTCCGCGGCCCTGCTCGCCGGGCTGCACCGGCGGGGTCTGCTCGGGGCGGACGCCCGGCCCGCCCTGCGCGAGATCGACGGTCCGACGCTCGACGCCCTGCTCGACGAGGCGGCGCTGGCCGCGGCCATCACCTGCTCGCGGCGCGGGGCCGACCCGCCCACCGCCGCTGAGCTGCTGGCGGTCCCGAAGTAGGGACGTGGGCGACGGGTGACGGCCCCAGATCCATTCGTCACCCGCCGCCCACGGTCTGTGGGGGCGTCAGCCCAGCGCGCGAGGCGCCCGTTCGGGATGGTCGCCGGGCTGGCCGGTGGCCGGATCGCCCGGGGCGAGCGACAGCTGTGCGGGCTCGCTCTCGGGCAGGGTCCACTGTTTCGCCCAGTCCATGTGCATGGCCGTGCCGTGGCGCGCGTCGCCGAAGTAGTCCAGCTGCATGGTCATGGCCATCGGGCGCGGCGGGAAGTGGCTGGTGTCGGTGGTGGAGTACCACTCGCGCCCGTTCACGAACGCCGTGATCCGCGACGGCGTCCACTCGACGGCGTAGGCCGACCACTGCGTCGCGTCGTGGCGGACGGTGCCGGCCTCCTGCTGGTTGTCGGCGCCGTAGTGCAGGAAGAAGCCGGTCTCCTGCCGCGCCGGGTCGGAGATCTCCATCCAGTCGAGCTCGCCGCCGACGGGCCAGTCCTCCGCCACGGGCCAGAGCAGGAACAGCGCGTTGAGGCCGCCGCTGCCCTCGTCCGAGCGCACGCAGGCCTCCCAGCGGCCGTACTTCTGGCCGGGGTGCCAGCTCATGGCACCGGTGGTGCCGTCGGCGGTGCCGGTGATCGTGACGTTCCCGTCGGCGACGGTGATCGCGTCGGGCGTCCGGATGCCGTTGCGGGTGTGGCCGGGCTCGGGGCCGTAGGCGTGCCAGTCGGCGGGCAGGGTCGTGCCGTCGAAGTCGGACTCACGCGACGGGGCGCCCCAGCCGAACTTCTGCGCGGCGGTGTCGGTGCACTCCGAGGGATCCGCGGGCGCGGTGGGCGCCATGGGCGACGAGGTCGGCGGCTCCACCGCGGACGCCGGCGTCACCTCGGCCGCCAGCAGGGCGCACGCACCGAGCGTCGCCATCGCGAACCGCGACAGACCCATCCGCACCACTGACACCTCCTGCATCACCCGCACCACATCGACAGGGGCCATTCCAGCCCGGATCCGTGTGCAGCGCGAGATCAGCCACCCGTTCGGTGGGCACCCTTCCGCGTCGGCGTGTCGGGGAACCTCACCGGACGGTGACGTTCCGTGGCTGGTCAGCGGGCGCGGCCGAGCAGGTCCTCCACGGGCCACGTGTTGAGAACCCGCTCCGTTGGAACCCCGCACCGGGCGGCGCGTTCGCAGCCGTTGCTCAGCCAGTCGAGCTGACCGGGCGCATGGGCGTCGGTGTCGATCGTGAAGTCACACCCCGCCTCGACGGCGAGGCGCAGCAGCCGCTTGGGCGGGTCGAGCCGCTCGGGCCGCGAGTTGACCTCCACCGCTACGCCGTGCTCGGCGCAGGCGGCGAACACCGCGTCGGCGTCGAACTCCGACTCCGGTCGCTTGCGGTTGCCCGTGACCATCCGGCCGGTGCAGTGCCCGAGCACGTCGACGTGCGGGTTGGCGACCGCGGTGAGCATCCGCTCGGTCATCTCCCGCTTCGGCATCCGCAGCTTCGAGTGCACCGAGGCGACGACGACGTCGAGCTGGGCGAGCAGCCCCTCCTGCTGGTCGAGTGCGCCGTCGTCGAGGATGTCGACCTCGATGCCGGTGAGCACCCGGAAGTCGTCCAGCTCGGCGTTGAGCTCGGCGACCTGTTCGATCTGGGCGCGGAGCCGGTCGGCCGAGAGCCCGTTGGCGACGGTGAGGCGCGGCGAGTGGTCGGTGATCACCATGTACTCGTGGCCCAGCGACCGGGCCGTGTCCACCATCTCGCGCAGCGGCGAGCCGCCGTCGGAGGCGTCGGTGTGGCTGTGGCAGTCGCCGCGCAGGGCGTTGAGCAGGGCCTCGGTGGCCTCGTCGAGCGGCGTGCCCTCGGTGGCCTCGAGCCGACGCAGGTAGACGGGCTCCTCGCCGGTGAGCGACTCGACGACGCACCGCGCCGTCACCTCCCCGACGCCCTTGAGCCGCACCAGCTCCCCGGACAGCGACAGGCGCGTCAGCTCGTCGGGGTCCTTGTCGCGCAGCACGGCCGCGGCACCGCGGAAGGCCCGCACGCGGTAGGTGGACTCGTGGGCCCGTTCCAGCAGGAAGGCGATCCGCCGCAGGTCGGCGACGGCGTCGCGGGGCTCACTCATCCCCCGATCCTACGAGCGCGGGTCGGTGGGGGTCAGGCCATCCAGCGGCGGAGCTTCGTCGAGCGCGTGGCCGTCCAGGTCCGCTCCAGGCCGGCCTCGACCGTCGCGGCGCTGGCCGCGTCCCGGCCGAGCAGCACGCCGAAGCTGAAGCCGTTCTCGGCCTGGGCGCCCAGCTCGCGCAGGGTGTCCCGGGCCACGACGGTGTCCTGGTGCTCACCGAGCGCCTGCTGCACGCCCTTCAGGCTCCTGGCGAAGCGGGCCGCGGGCTTCCCCCCGACGGGGCGGGCCACCTCGGTGGCGTAGCGGAGCTGCTTGGCGGCCTTGCGGGCGGTGTGGATCGCGACGTCGTCACCGGCGAGTGCGGCGTCCATGGCCCGGTCGAGCTTGCGGGCCCGGCGCCCCACCAGCGACGGCAGGGTCTTCCCGGCCTTGGCGGACGCGCCCTCCGTCAACGGCGGGCGCTCCACCAGCTCGTCGAGGCCGCGGCGCAGGGCGACGTAGGACTCGCCGTCGAGCGCGCTGAGCACCGCGGCGTGCGCCTCGGCCTCGACGCGGGCGAAGTGCCGCGTGACCTGGGCCTGCACCGGGCCGAGCAGCAGCTCGGACGGCAGCGCGTCGAGGCCGGCGGTGATCCGCTCGCGCAGCACCTCCGCGTCCCGGGCCGGGGCGAGCTCGCGGGCCAGCGTGCGCAGGGCGTCGACGAGCGGGTCGGTGCGTTCGCGGTCGAGCAGCGGGCGGAACGACTGCAGCGCGCTGCGCAGCCGGCGGGCGGTGACCCGGATCTGGTGCACGGCATCGGACTCGCCGCGGCGCACGCGCAGGTCCTGGGCGGCGAGGCGCTCCACCTGCGCGGCGAGGTAGTCGTGCACCACGCGTCCCGCGGTGCCCTTGCGGGCCGGGGAACGGCGGCGGGTGGCCGGCCGCAGGAGGCGGTCGAGCTCGGCCTCGCCGGCCGGGGCGGCCGGGCGCATCCCGGCGTCCACGATCCGCTCCTCCACGGCAGCGAGCAGCTCGGCATCCGCCGCGGCGGGGATAACGGAGACCTCGGTCCAGCCCTCCACCTCGGTGGAACGGCCGAGCGTGGCCAGCGTGACCTCGTCGTGGACCACGGTGGCGAGCACCTTGCCGCGGGCGGCCAGCAGCCGCGTGGCGGTACGGACCGTGCGTACCCGGCCGGCCGCGTGCACGGCCCGGTCCCGCGACGCGCCGCGCACCAGCTCGTCGAGCTCGGCCGGCACGGCCGTGTGCTCTCCCGCGGGTACCCGCAGGTGCTCCGCGGCGTCACCGTCGGGGAGGTCGAGCTGCCACTGGTCGGTGTCACCCCCACGCCGCAGGGTCAGGCTGATGCCGGCCGCGGTGAGGCGGCGGTCGTCGGTGTCGTAGCGCTCGACCTCGAGCACCTCGCTGGTGGCGACGTCGTCCCGGGTGACTCCGGGCAGGCCGGCGAGACGCGGAGGCCCGACCTCGGCCGGTCCGCGGAAGGAGCTGGTGGAGATGTGGTCCTGTGTTGTAATCATCGCTCCTGGGTGCCCGCTCACCCCTCCCGTCAACCCTTCGGCAACCTCGACTTCACCACCTTGCCCATGTCGTTGCGCGGCAGCGCGTCGGTGAAGCGGACGGCGCGCGGGCGCTTGTGCGGCGCCAGCAGGGCGGCCACGTGGTCGATGAGCTCGCGCTCCCCCGGCGCCTCGCCCGAGGGCACGACGAACGCGACGATACGCTCCCCGAGGTCCTCGTCGGGCACGCCGACGACCGCGGCCTCGGCCACGCCCGCGTGCTCCAGCAGCGCGTTCTCGATCTCCCCCGCGCCGATCTTGTAACCGCCGGACTTGATCAGGTCGGTGGCGCTGCGGCCCACCAGCGCGAGCGCGCCCGACGCCGTCCAGCGGCCGATGTCGCCGGTGGCGAACCAGCCGTCGTCGGTGCGGGCGGCGGACGTGGCGTCGGGGCGGTTGAGGTAGCCGTCGAACAGCGCGGGCCCGCGGACCTCGACAGGGCCCATCTCCTCGTCACCGGTTATCCGCACGTCCGTCCCGTCGAGCGGACGGCCGACGGTGCCCGGCTCGGGCTCGTCGCCCGCGCGGGCGGCGGTGATGATCAGCGTCTCGGTCATCCCGTAGCGCTCCCGCACCGCGAGCCCGGTGGCCTTCCGGATCCGCTCGTGGTCGACCGCCGTCAGCGCGGCGGAGCCGGAGACGAGCAACCGGGTGCGGCCGATCGTGGCGGCGGCGGCCGGGTCGGCTTCGAGCTGGTCGACGAGCCGGTGGTACTGCGTGGGCACGCCGAACACGAGCGTGGCCCCCGACGCGGCGAGCGTCGTGGCATCCAGCGTGCCCAGGTGGTGCAGCGTGCCGCCGCGGCGCAGCGGGCCGAGCACCCCGAGCACCAGCCCGTGCACGTGGAACAGCGGCAGCGCGTGGGCCAGCAGGTCGTCGGCCGTCCACTCCCAGGCCTGCGCCAGCGCGTCGAGGTTGGCGGCGACGGCGCCGCGGGAGAGCACCGCGCCCTTGGGCGGGCCGGTGGTGCCCGAGGTGTAGACGACCAGCGCGGGGGCCGTCGGCTCGTCGCGCGGGACGGGGCCGGACGCGGCGGCGTCGATGTCGACGTCGACGTCGACGTCGACGTCGACGCGCGGCAGGTCGTACGGGACGTCCACACCGGGAGCGGCCAGCACCAGCTCGGGCTCCGCGTCGGCGACGACGTGCGCCCGCTCCCGCTCGCCCAGCTTGGGGTTGAGCGGCACGGTGGTGACGCCCGCGAGCAGGGCGGCGGCGATGCCGACGGCGGTGTGGATGCTCGGCGTGGCGTACACGGCGACCCGCGTGCGGCCCCGCAGCTCACCCGCGAGAGCCCCGGCGGCCGAGGCCAGCTGGGCGTAGGTGAGCTCGGTGGCGCCGAAGCGGAGCGCGACGCGGTCGGGCGGATCGAGGAGGGCAGGCAGCAGCGCGGTCACGGGTCCATCCTCGCCGGGTCGTGCGCGGAAATCAGTGCGGGGGCACTGATGACCGCGCACAGGGCTAGATCGCCTTGCCCGGATTGAGGATGTTCTGCGGGTCCAGAGCCGCCTTCACGGCCCGCTGCATCGCGACGACGACGGGCCCCAGCTCCCTCGCCGCCCCGGCGCGCTTGAGCAGCCCGACGCCGTGCTCCCCGGTGACCGTGCCGCCGAGGTCGATCGCGGCGTTCACGATGTCATCGAACGCGGCCTGCGCGCGGATGCGGGAGGCGTCGTCGCCGTGCGGGGTGAGCAGCAGGGGGTGCAGGTTGCCGTCGCCGGCGTGGGCGACGGTGGCGATGACCGTGTCGCGGGCCGCCGCGATCTCGTCGATGCGCGTGAGCATCTCGGCGAGCCTCCCCCGCGGCAGGCAGACGTCCTCGGTGAGCATCGCCTGGCCGAGCTGCTCCAGCGCCGGGTACGCGAGGCGGCGGGCGTCGAACAGCGCGTCGGCCTCGACGGCGTCGGTGGAGATCATCGCCTCCTTCGCCCCGGCGGCCACGAACTGGTCGTGGATGGCGTGGGCCACCTGCTCGGCGGCGGGCTCGGGGAGGTCGGTCTGGGCCAGCAGCAGGGCGGCCGCGTTCTCGGGGAGACCCGCGCGCTTCCAGTCGTTGACGGCCTTCAGGCACACCCGGTCGACCAGCTCGAAGATCGACGGCTCGATGCCGGCGGCGGTCACCCGGGACACGGCGTCGCCGGCCTCGGCGAGCGAGTCGAAGAACCCGACCACCGTGCGCGGCGCGGTGGTACGCAGCGGCCGCAGCTTCACGGTGATCTCCGTGATGATCCCGAGGGTGCCCTCGGAGCCGACCATCAGCCCGGCCAGGTCGTAGCCCGCCACGCCCTTGGCGGTGCGGCGCCCGACCCGCACGATCTCACCCGCCGCCGTGACCAGCTCCAGCGCGAGCACGTAGTCGCGCGTGACCCCGTACTTGACGCAGCACAGCCCGCCCGCGTTGGTGGCGACGTTGCCGCCGATCGTCGACCAGGGGGAGCTCGCGGGGTCGGGCGGGTACCAGAGGCCCTCCTTGGCGGCCTCGGCGCGCAGCACGTCGTTGACTACGCCGGGCTGGACGACGGCGAGCCGCTCGGCCCCGTTGATCTCGACGATCTCGCGCATCCGCTCCAGCGACAGCACCACGCCGCCGTCGACGGCGTTGGCGCCGCCGGACAGCCCCGTGCCCGCCCCGCGCGGCACGATCGGGATGCCGCGCTGCGCGCAGGTGCGCACCACGGCGGCCACCTCGGCCGTGCTGGTGGGCCGGACCACCGCGAGCGGCGCCCCGTGCTCCGCCCACTCGGCCTCGTCGTGGCTGTAGGACGCCATCACGTCCGGGTCGGTGATGACCCGGTCGGTGGGGAGGTGTTCGAACAACGCGGGCGTGGTGGCCGTCATGGGCCGATCCTCGCCGCGATCGCGCGGGCGAGCAACGTCCCCGAGCGCCACGCTGTCTCGACCTTCGACGTGCCCCAGCCGTCTCCGGCGAGCGCGATGCCGTCGTCGCCGAGGTGGAAGTCGACCTCACGCTTCCCCGCGGGCGAGGCGAACCGCCAGCGGTGGGCGTGGGTCCAGGTCGGTGGCACCCCGACGTCGAGCAGCCTGCGGAGCATGTCGAGCATCGGCGGGATCGCGCCGTCGGGGGCGGCGTCGTGCTCGCGGGCGACGTCCGCGGTGCTGTGCAGGACGAGCACCGGGGCGGCGTCACCGCGGCGGTCGCCGTCGTCGGCGACCAGGGAGAGCACCGGGTTGTCGTTGACGAACGCGGCGGGCAGCGGGTCCCACCGGCGCGACTCCCACCCCGCCGCCACGGCGATCAGGGGCCGCCACTCGCGTCCGGTCAGCTGCGCGGCCGCCGCGGAGGACGGGTCGACCAGCTGCAGTGCCTGCGGGTCGGGCATCGCGAGCACGACGATGTCGGCGGGCTCGCCGTCGACGACGGGCCCGGGGCCGACGTGGGCCACCTCGTGCTCCAGTGTCACGTCCAGGCCGGAGGCGAGATCGCGCACGAGCGACCGCAGCCCCCCGGGCGCTGCCCAGCGCACCGGGCCGGCGGACCGCTCCCGGCTCGCGTCGCCGAGGACGGCCAGCTCGGAGGTCCACGGCCGGGCCAGGCCCGCGCTGCGCCAGCGTCCGACGACCTCGGCGAACTCCGGATCGCGCACGGTGAAGTAGGCGGCGCCGATGTCGACGGGCCGGCCCTCGATGCGCCTGCTGGCCATCCGCCCGCCCACCGCCCGGCCCCGGTCGAGCACACGGACGGGCACCCCCGCCGCCGTCAGCTCGACGGCGCACGCCACACCGGCCATCCCGGCCCCGACCACCACGACACCCACGGCCGGAACGCTAGAACGCGCGCGGTGCGAGCGCGACTCCACACCAGCAGCCCCCGCCCGAGCCCACGCCGAGTCCGCCCCACCCCGGCGAGCCCGCCCCACCCCGGCGAGTTCGCCACCCCACCCGGCGAGCCCACCGCTCGATGCGGCGAGTCCGCCACCTCACGCGATGACGTCGCCGATCTTCACGGCTCGTCCGCTGCCCACGCGTGCTGTTCGCCTCCACGTGTGGCGAGCCCGCCGTCGCCGCGGCGAGCCTCGCCGATCCCCACGGCGGGTTCACGGTTCGACTCCGGCCGGATGACCGGCGCCGCACGCCCGGTGACACCGCAGGCGGGACCGTGATCGGCGTCCGGGGGCCGGGAGCCGTGTGGGTCACGGTTCGGCGTCCCGAGACACCGATCATGGGCGATGCGCGCATCCACGATCATCGTGCCGGGACGACGGGTGGCTGGATCCGCGCTCCCCTTCTGCCGATCATGGGCCCCGCGACCACCGCGGCCGGGGCACCGCCGGCGGACGCCGTCGCGCCGTCCCGATCACACCCATGATCGGCAGATCGGCGCACTTCCGGCCAGCTGTGGCCGCAGACGCGCCCAGACGCCGATCACCCTCACCGGCCGTCCCCCGAGGCGGCCCGAACGGCGAACTCACCCCGCGAGATGGCGAACTCGCCGGCTGAGCCCCGACTCGCACACCAGGAACCCGGACCCGCACGCTCGGAGACCCCGCCTCGCGATGGGACGCCCCGACCCGCGATGGGACGCCGCGGCTCGCGATGGGAGCCCGACCGCGGGGTGAGTCAGAGCACCGGGGGCGTCAGGCGGTCGAGGCGCGCCTCCCACCAGGCCGTTCGCTCCTCGTCGGCCGCCAGGGTCCTCCGCCTCGTCGGCTCGGGGGCCCGCCGGAGGACCGGGAGCCAGCCGTCCACCGGCAGCAGGGGGTCCTCCACGACGTCAGCGGTGAACAGCGCACCGGTGCCCAGACCGCACGCGTAGTCCAGCTCCGGCAGCGCACCGGCCAGCGCGATCTCCCCCGCCAGCCCCACGCTCGTCTCCAGCGCCGACGACACCACGCACGGCAGTCCGCACGCCTCCGCCACCGCCAGCGCGCGGCGCACGCCGCCGAGCGGGGCGCACTTCAGGATCGCGATGTCGGCCGCCCCGGCCACGGCCACACGCAGCGGGTCCTCGGCGCGGCGGATGGACTCGTCGGCGGCGATCGGCACGTCCACCCGGCGCCGCACGGCGGCCAGCTCCTCGATCGTCACGCACGGCTGCTCGACGTACTGCAGCCCGCCGGCCGCGGTGTCCAGCGCCCGGACCGCCACCACCGCCTCGTCCACCGACCACCGCGCGTTCGCGTCCACCCGCACGAACCCCGACGGGCCCAGCGCGTCACGGACCGCCGCCACCCGCTCGCGGTCGGCGTCCAGGGAACCGGGCTCGTCGGCCACCTTGACCTTCGCCGTCGCACACCCCGACGCCGCGACGATCGCGTGCGCCCGTTCCGGCGGGACGGCCGGGACGATGCAGTTGACCGGCACCCGGTCGCGCACCGGCTCCGGCCAGCCCTCCTGCGCCGCCTCGACCGCCGCGGCCAGCCAGGGGGCGGCCTCGGCGTCGTCGTACTCGGGGAACGGGCAGAACTCGCCCCACCCGGCCGGGCCCTCGACCAGCATCCCCTCGCGGACGGTGATGCCGCGGAACCTCGTGGTCATGGGGATGGCGTAGGTGAACACCGCCCCAGTCTCTACCCCACCAGCTCGTGGTCGGCCGGGGTGATCCGCCGGGTGCGACGGCGGTAGTCGAACGTGTAGCCCGGCCACAGCGTGCGGTTGCGGCCCTCGGCGTCGAGGTACCAGCTGGAGCAGCCGCCTGCCGTCCACACCGTGCCGTCGAACTTCTTCTGGATCCGCCGGTTGAACGCGTCCTGCCGGTCGCGGCGGGTGTCGATGG
>NZ_MKVV01000109.1:26192-58382 GCF_001899645.1 Pseudonocardia sp. 73-21
ATCATCGTGAACAGGTTGGGGAAGCCCGCGATCGTGGTGCCGAGCAGTCCCTCCGGCCCCTTCGCCCACACGTCGGTGAGCTTGACGCCGTCGCGCCCGGTGATCGTGACGCCGTCGGCCATGCCCTCGCCGACTTTGAACCCGGTGCCGAAGATGATCACGTCGGCCGGGTGCTCGACCCCGTCGGCCGTGACGACGCCGGTCGGGGTGACGCGCACGATGTCCTCGGTCACGACGTCGGCGTTGGACTGCCTGAGCGAGCGGTAGTAGTCGTTGGACATCAGGATCCGCTTGCAGCCCAGGGAGAAGTCGGGCGTGAGCTTGGCGGCGAGGTCGGGCCGGTCGGCGAACGTCCGGGCGAGGTGGGCGCGGGCGAGCTTCTCGACCACCTTCATCCGGCCCGGCCGGCGGAAGCCGCCGACCAGCAGCTCGTTGCGGCCGTAGACCATCGCGCGGGTGGCCTTCTGCACCGCCGGCACCGCGCGGTAGATGCGGCGCATCACGGCCGGGATGTCGCGGTCGGGCTTGGGCAGCACCCACGGCGCGGTGCGCTGGAACAGCGTCAGCGACGCCGCCTGCGGCTGCACCTGCGGCACGAACTGGATGGCGCTGGCGCCCGTGCCGATCACGGCGACGCGCTTGCCCCGCAGGTCGACGCCGTGGTCCCAGCGCGACGAGTGGAACGCCGCTCCTCCGAAGGAGTCCAGCCCCTCGATCTCCGGCACCGACGGCAGGTGCAGCGGCCCGGTGCCCCAGATGACGACGCGGGCGCGCACGTCGTCGCCGTCGGCGGTGGTGACGGTCCAGCGCGCGCCGTCCCACTCCGCGCCGGTGACCTCGGCGCCGAAGCGGATGCGGTCGCGCAGGCGGTAGCGGTCGGCGACGCCGTCGAGGTACGCGCGGATCTCGGGCTGTCGGGCGAACAGGCGCGTCCAGTTCGGGTTGGGCGCGAAGGAGAACGAGTAGAGGTGGCTCTGCACGTCGCAGGCGCAGCCCGGGTAGGTGTTGTCGCGCCACGTGCCGCCGACGCTGTCGCCCTTCTCCAGGATGAGGAAGTCGTCGCGGCCGGCCCCGGCCAGGCGCACGGCCGCGCCGAGCCCGGCGAACCCGCTACCCACGATCACGATGTCGACGGTGCTGTCCATGCGCTCCTCCTGAGGGGTTACCGGCGGTAACTTACCATGAGTAACTTACCTGCGGTAGGGTCTCCCCGTGGACACCAGGAGCCCCCGACGTCGCATCGGACGCGCCGAGCGCGAGCAGCAGATCCTGGACGCCGCACTGGCCGTCTTCTCCGAGCGCGGGTTCCAGAACGCGTCGATGGACGTGGTGGCCGAGCGGGTGGGCGTCACCAAACCGGTGCTGTACACGCACTTCGGCTCCAAGGACGGGCTGCTGCTCGCCTGCATCGCGCGCGCCCGGGCCGAGCTGCTGGACGTCACGACCACGGCGGCCGCGGGGGCCGACAGCCCGGAGGAGATGCTGCGTCGGGGCACCCGCGCGTTCTTCGACTACCTGCAGAGCCAGGAACCCGCCTGGACGCTGCTCTACTCCGAGTCGACCGTGGCCGGCGAGGCGCTGGAGGGCATCCGCGCCCAGCAGACCGACTTCATCGCCGCCCTGCTCTCCACCCAGGCCCCCGACGCCGACCCCCAGCAGCTGGAGGGCTGGGCGCAGGTGATCGTCGGAGCCTGCGAGCGGCTCGCGATCTGGCGGGGCAGCAACAAGTCGGTGACGAGCGAGCAGGCCACCGGGTACCTGATGGACCTCGCCTGGACGGGGCTGGCGAGGATGACGCCCGGGTCGGGGTGACCGCAGGACCCTCGACCCCGGGTCACGGACGCGATCGGGCTGCACCGGGGCACAATCACCCCGGTGAGTACGACGGCACCCCGGCTCCTGCAGGTCCGGCGCAGCGAACGCGTGACCCCGCGGATGATCCGCGTGACCCTCGGCGGCGACGAGCTCGCCGGGTTCGACGGAGAGGGACCCGACCGCCGGATCAAGATGTTCTTCCCCGTGCCCGGCCAGGAGCGGCCCGCCGTGCCACGGGCGATGTCCGGCGGCCCGGTGTGGCCCGCCGGGGAGGCCCGCCCCGCCATCCGCACCTACACGGTGCGTCGGTTCGACGCCGCCGCCGGCGAGCTGGACGTCGACTTCGTGCTGCACGAGGGCTACGGCCCCGCCGCCGCGTGGGCCCGGGAGGCCCGACCCGGGGCCTGGGTGGGGGTGTCCGAGCCGGGCGGGCACTACCGGCCCGACCACACCGCCGACTTCCACGTCGTCATCGGCGACGAGACGGCGCTGCCGGCCGTGGCCACGGTGCTGGAGGCCCTGCCCACCGGGGTGCCCGTGCTGACCTTCGTCGAGGTGGCCGACGCGGACGAGGAGCAGAAGCTCCCCGCCACGTGGGTGCACCGCGGCGACCGGACCCCCGGTGAACCGCTGGCCGAGGCCGTCCTCGCCGCGGAGTTCCCCGCGGGGCGCGGGCAGGCCTGGCTCTCGGGCGAGTCCGGCTGCGTCAAGGACCTGCGCAGACACCTGCTCGACGACCGCGGCCTCGACCGCCGCGCCGTGTACGCGACGGGCTACTGGCGGGCCCGCTGACGCGAGAGGTCGTGCGCGGATAACAGTGCTCCAGCACTGTTATCCGCGCACGGGCAGCAGCTTCCAGATGATCTCGTTCATGATCTCGTTGGTGCCGCCGCCGATGCCGAGGATGCGCGCGTCGCGGTAGTGGCGCTCCACCTCGTGCTCGCGCATGTAGCCCATGCCGCCCAGCAGCTGGACGCACTCGTGCACCACCGCCTCCACGCACTTCACGGCGGTGTTCTTGGCCATCGCGGTCTCGCGGAGCATGCCCTCCCCGGCCAGCCACCGGTTGGTCACCGAGCGCGTGTAGGTGCGGGCCACGTCGATCTCCCGGGCCATCTCCACCATCCTGTGCCGCACCACCTGACGCGCCGAGAGCGGCTTGCCGAACGTCTCGCGCTCGTGGATCCACCCCCAGGTGAGGTCGAAACAGCGCTGGGCGGTGGCGTAGGCCTGCACCGCCAGCGAGAGTCGTTCGCTCTGGAACTGCTGCGCGATCTGGACGAAACCCGAACCGGGTGCGCCGACGAGGTTTCCGGCCGGCACCCGGACGCCCGCGTAGGACAGCTCGGCGGTGTCGGAGCAGAGCCAGCCCATCTTCTCCAGCTTGCGCGACACCGTGAACCCGGGCGCGCCCTTCTCGACGACGAGCAGCGAGACGCCGCCGTGACCGGGGCCGCCGGTGCGCACTGCCGTGGTGACGAAGTCGGCCCGCACGCCGGAGGTGATGTAGAGCTTCGCCCCGTCGACGACGTAGACGTCACCGTCGCGGACGGCGCGGGTGCGGATGCCGGCCACGTCCGAGCCGCCGTCGGGCTCGGTGATGCCCAGCGCCCCGATCAGCTCGCCGGCCAGCGTGGGGCGGACGAACCTCTCGATCAGCTCGGGATCACCGGCCTCGACGATGTGCGGCACCGCGATGCCGTGGGTCAGCAGCGCCGCGACGAGCCCGCCCGAGCCGCCGGACAGGATGATCTGCTCCGCCACGAGGAACCCGTCGATCGCGTCGCCCCCTCCCCCGCCCACCGACTCGGGGAACGCGACGCCGAGCAGGCCGGCCGCCGCCGCCTTCTTGTGCAGCTCGCGCGGCACCTCGCCGTCGCGCTCCCAGCCGGCGAGGTGGGGCACGATCTCGCGGGTGGTGAAGTCGGCGACCAGCTCGCGCAGGGCACGGCGCTCGTCGGTGAGCCAGGGATCGGGGTACGCCACGATCCAGACGTTAGAGGAGCAGCTGCTCCACCTGCGCCCGGTAGTCGCGGTAGATCTGCCGGTAGCGCTCCAACGCGCCGGCGCGGTCGTCGGCGTCGAGCCGCTCGAGCATCTCGCGGTAGCCGTCGAGCCACACCTGCCAGTACTCGCGTCCCGACGCCATCGCGAACAGCCGCAGCGTGCGCGCCACCACGAGGTCGACGTGCGTCTGCAGCTCCCGGTTGCCGCTGGCCGAGATCGCGATGGTGCTGAAGTCCGCGCCCGCGACGGCGGCGGCCGGCAGGTCGCCCGCCGCCAGATGGTCGCCGAACTCGGCCAGCCGCTCCCGCATCCGCTCGCGGTGTGACTCCGTGATGTTGTCCAGGCCCCACTCGACGCCGGCGCAGGCCAGCACGCCCATCACGTCGACGAGCTCCAACGCGCCCTTCAGCGTGACGTGCGTGACGCGCCGCGTGCGGTTCGGCGCCACGTCGACGAGCCCCTCGGCGGCGAGCTGCGCGATCGCCTCCCGGATCGGGGTGATGGAGACCCCCAGCCGGGCCGCCACCTCCCCGTCCTTGAGCACGGTACCGGCGGGCAGCGTGCCGTCGACGATCTCCTCGCGGAGGCGGCGCAGCACGGCCTCCTTGCGGGTGAGCGGGACGGCGAACGACACGGCAACTCCTCGGCCCCGGTGTGGACGGGAAATCCTATGGCCACCGGGGAACTGCCGGCCGGGCACGTCCTCGGGCCCGGCCGGCAGGCTCGTAGGGCGGCTCAGGCCGGGATCAGGGTGAACCCCTCGTACTCCTTCGCCGCAACCTCGTCGCACTTCTCCCGGTAGACCCCGACGCCGCCGATGTAGGCCATGAAGACGCGGGGCTTGCCCGGGACGTTGGAGCCCATGTACCAGGAGTCGGCCGTGGGGTAGAGCGTGTAGTTGCCGACCTCCTCGACGTGGCGCACCCACTCGTCCTCCGCCTCGGCGCTGGCCTCGATGCCGACGGCCCCCTGCGCACGGACGAACGCGATGCAGTCGGTGATCCAGTCCACGTGCTGCTCGATCGACACCATCATGTTCGACAGCACCGACGGGCTCGACGGGCCGGTGACGGTGAACAGGTTCGGGAAGCCCGCGACCGCCAGCCCGAGGTAGGTGCGCGGACCCTCGCCCCACTTCTCCTTCAGGGCGACGCCGTCCACGCCGCGGATGTCGACGGCCGCCAGCGCGCCCGTCATCGCGTCGAAGCCGGTGGCGAACACGATCGCGTCGAACTCGTACTCCTGCTCCGACGTGCGCACGCCCTTCTCCGTGATCTCCACGAGTGGGGTCTTGCGCAGGTCGACGAGGTGCACGTGCTCGGCGTTGAACGTCTCGTAGTAGCCGCTGTCGAGGCACGGCCGCTTGGTGCCGAACGGGAACGAGCGCGGCGAGAGCGTCTCGGCCACGTCCGGGTCCTTCACGATCGACCGGATCTTGGACCGGACGAACTCGGCGGCGGTGTCGTTGGCCTCCTTGTCGGTGATCATGTCGGTGTAGGCGGTGAGGATGCCGACGAGGCTGCCCTGGTCCCAGCCCGCCTGGTACTTCTGCTCGCGCTCCTCGGCCGCCACCTCCAGCGCCGACTGCGTCGCCTCGGGCACCGGCACCCCGAAGCCCGACGTGCGCTGCGCCTCCCGCCAGGCGCGGTAGTCCTTCTTCATCTGCGTCACCTCGTCCTCGGTGAGCGGGCGGTTGCCCGCCGGCATCGAGAAGTTGGGGGTGCGCTGGAACACCGTCATCTCCGACGCCTGCTTCGCCAGCAGCGGGATCGACTGGATGCCCGAGCTGCCCGTGCCGATCACGCCGAGGCGCTTGCCGGTGAAGTCCACGCCCTCGTGCGGCCAGTGCCCGGTGTGGAACGTCTCGCCGCGGAACGACTCGATCCCCGGCACCTCCGGGGTCTTGGCCGCCGACAGGCAGCCCGTCGCGAAGATCACGAACTGGGCGCTGACCTCGTCGCCCGCCTCGGTGGTGACGAGCCAGCGGCCGTCGCCGTAGACCGCCGACGCCACGCGGGTGTCGAACGTGATGTCCTTGCGCAGGTCGAAGCGGTCGGCGACGTGGTTGATGTAGCGCAGGATCTCCGGCTGGGTCGGGTACTTCTCCGACCACGTCCACTCCTGCTCCAGCTCCGGGGAGAACGAGTAGGAGTACGACAGGCTCTCCACGTCGCAGCGCGCGCCCGGGTAGCGGTTCCAGTACCAGGTGCCGCCGACCCCGTCGGCGGCCTCGTAGACGACGGTGGACAGGCCCAGCTCGCGCAGGCGGTAGAGCTGGTAGAGCCCGGCGATGCCGGCCCCGACCACCACGGCATCGACGGTCTTCACGCCTTCACCCCCGCCAGGACGCGGTCGATCTGCTCGACGGCGTAGTCGATGCCGGCGGCGCTGCCGGGCAGGACGTTGACCATCGTGAAGAAGCCGTGCATCTGGCCGTCGAAGCGGCGGTGCTCGGTGGGCACCCCTGCGGCCGCCAGCTTGGCCGCGTAGGCCTCCCCCTCGTCGCGCAGCGGATCGTGTTCCGCCGTGAGGACGACGGCCGGGGGCAGGCCCGAGAGGTCCGCGGCCTGGATCGGCGACGCGTCGACGTTCGCGCGGGAGGCGGCGTCGGGCGCGTAGTGGTCCCAGAACCAGATCATCGACTCGCGCGAGAGGAGCAGCTGGTTGGCGGGGTCGACGTAGCTGGCGTTGTCGACGTCGGCGTCGGTGACGGGGTACACGAGCACCTGCAGCGCGATGTCCGGCGCTCCTTCGGCCTTCGCCCGCTGGGCCACGATCGCGGCGAGGTTGCCGCCGGCGCTGTCGCCCATGACGACGAGCGGCACGTCGGCCCCGGCCAGCTCCGTGACGCGCTGCGCGGTCCAGCCCAGGGCCGCCCACGCGTCGTCGGCCGCGGCCGGGTAGCGGTGCTCGGGGGCGAGCCGGTAGTCGACCAGCACGACCACCGCGTTCGTCCGGTTGGCGAGCTGGCGGCCCAGGGTGTCGGACTCCTCGATGTTGCCGATCACCCACCCGCCTCCGTGGTAGTAGACGATCACTGCGCGCGGGGTGCCCTCGGGCACGAGCACGCGGATCCCGAACGAGGTGCCGTCCGGGTTGGCGACCTTCTCGTCGTGCACCGAGGCCACGTCCGGGCCCGGGCCGTAGAGGTCGCGGAGCATGCCACCGAGGCCCCGGGCCTCGTCGGGCGTCATCTCGTGGAGCGGCTTCGCTCCCGATTCGGCCATCTGGGTCAAGAATCCGGCTGTCGCGTCGTCGAGTGCCACTGTCCACCTCGTCGTGGTAGGTCACGGGCCACGGATGTGTGTCCGACACCACACCGTAAGAAATGCATCCTGCATCACGCATCCGCCGAGCGGCGGAACATGTGCGTCCACCGGGACGTAGCGTTCGGGCACCCGTTCCGAAGGAGATCCCGTGTCGAAACGCTCCCGCCCCACCGCCACGGGCTGCACCGTGACCGTGTGCCGCGGCTGCTGCTGCGGCACCGACCGCAAGCACCCCGGCGTCGACCACGCCGGCCAGGTGACGGCGCTGACGGCGGGCATCGGCGACGCGGGGCGCGTGCGGGTGAGCGATTGCCTCGACGCGTGCGAGCGGTCGAACGTGGTGGTGGTCGGACCCTCGACCGAGGGCAGACGGGCGGGTGCCCGCCCCACCTGGCTCGCGGGCGTGCTGCACCCCGACACCGTCGACGACGTGGTGGCGTGGGTGCGCGCCGGCGGCCCCGGCGTGCAGGACCCGCCCGGCGTCCTCGACCTCTCGGCCTTCGCCCCGACGCGCAAGCAGCGCGCCGAGGCGGGCGAGCTCTGAGCGGAGCCCACCCACCCCCGGACGAGTTCGCCGATCCGCGCCGATCTCCCGGCGTGATCAGCCGGTCGGGGCGGCGTCCACAGCCGGGCGGGGGCGAGGCGGCACCGGGACCGGCGCGCCGACGTGCTCGTCGAGCCACGCCACCAGCGGCCCGGCCGCCCGCCACGCCTCCCGCACCCGGTGCAGCGGCTCCTCCGTGGCCAGCCACGGCCCCACCTTCCAGCTGCGCGTCACCTGCAGGCCGCGGTGGCGCAGCAGCGCGAGCCGCGGGTGGGCGGCGGCCACACCCCGGGGCCGGCCCGCCAGCAGGCGCGACTCGTCGAGCGTCCAGCCCTCCAGCGCGTCGAGGACGGCCGACAGCTCAGCAGCCGACCCGACAGCCGGGCCGGGCGCGGCCGGGTCGAGCGCCGCCGGATCGGCAGTCGGGTCGGGTGCGGCCCCGTCGGGTGCGGCCGGGACGGTCGCGCCGCCGTCGACCGCCGCGCGGTAGCGCTCCAGCTGCGGCCCGTCGAACGCCCAGTGCCCGGCCGACACCGACAGCGCGGTGGCCGTCAGCACGACGCCGAGCACGCAACCACCCGGGCTCGCGGCCACCGCACCGACGTCGGTGCGGTAGGGCGGCGCGTCGGGCCGGAACCGCCGGTTGACCTGTGGCCGGAACACCCGCGCCGGGCCGAACTCCGGCTCCAGCGCGGTGGCCAGCGCGCGCATCGGGCCGCGCACCTGCGTCTCGTGGCGGTCGCGGTGGTTGGCCCAGAACTCGTGGGTGTTGTCGGCGGCCAGCTCGGCCAGCAGCGCCGGGCCCTCGATCGGCCATCCTGCGAACGTGGTCTCCATGGGACTCGTCTCCTCACACGGGTCGGTGTGCGGATACGGACGGATCCCGGGTGCGTGAGGTTCCCCTGCCGGGAGAAGTTCCGTTCACAGCAACACCACAGGAACCCCCCATCGGGGCCACAGCCCCGGGCCCGACCCTGGCTACCATGGCGACAGCAGGGCGGATGCAGGCAGATGGGCCGGGGAGCGGGATGGACGAGCGGGCACAGGGTGACCGCTCCCTGCGCCGCCCCGACGGCAGCGCCATCCGTGTCCTGGTCGTCGACGACGAGTCCAGCCTGTCCGACCTGCTGTCCATGGCCCTGCGCTACGAGGGCTGGGAGGTGCGCACCGCCGCCGACGGCACGTCCGCCGTGCGCACGGCGCGGGAGTTCCGCCCCGACGCCGTCGTCCTCGACGTCATGCTGCCCGACTTCGACGGCCTCGAGGTGCTGCGCCGCATGCGCGCCGACACCGCCGACGTGCCGGTCCTGTTCCTCACCGCCCGCGACGCCGTGGAGGACCGCGTCGCCGGCCTCACCGCGGGCGGCGACGACTACGTCACCAAGCCGTTCAGCCTCGAGGAGCTCGTCGCGCGCCTGCGCGGGCTGCTGCGCCGCTCGGGCATGTCCGCGGCCCGCCAGGGTTCCGAGCTGGTCGTCGGCGATCTCGTCCTCGACGAGGACAGCCACGAGGTCCGCCGCGGCGACGACGTCGTGGAGCTCACGGCCACCGAGTTCGAGCTGCTGCGCTTCCTCATGCGCAACCCCAAGCGCGTGCTGAGCAAGGCCCAGATCCTCGACCGCGTGTGGAACTACGACTTCGGCGGCCAGTCCAACGTGGTCGAGCTCTACGTCTCCTACCTGCGCAAGAAGATCGACGCCGGCCGCTCCCCGATGATCCACACCGTGCGGGGTGCCGGCTACGTCCTGAAACCGGCGGCCTAGGGGGTGCGGCCGCACTCGCTGCGCACCCGGCTCGTCGCGACCACGCTGCTGCTGGTCGCGCTGGCCTCGGCCGTGGTCGGGGTGGCGACCACGCTCGTCCTGCAGCACTTCCTCTACACCCGGCTCGACAGCGACCTGCGCAGCGCCAGCGCGGTGTTCTCGCGGTTCGAGGGCTCGCCCCATTCCGGGCAGGCCACTCCGCCACCCGCTTTCGGCGGGGGCGGCCCCCGCCCGCCGGACGCCGTGCTCGCCGACGTCGTCAACGGCCAGGTGACGGCCACCCGGGTGTTCTCGCGCGACGGCTTCGGCACGGTGCCGGCCTCGGAGTACCCGGACCTGATCGCGGTGGTCCCCCAGGCGCCCCCCACGAGCGCCGATCTCGGACCGCTCGGGATGTACCGGCTGATCTCCACCGTCCGCCCGGACGGCAGCCGCCAGGTGACGGGGCTGCCCGAGAGCTCGGTCACCGACATCATCGCCTACGTCGTCGTCGCCGAAGTGATCGTCGCCGCCTCCACCCTGCTGGTGGCGGGGTTCGCCGGCGCGGTGCTCGTGCGCCGGGAGCTGCGGCCGCTGGAGCGCGTCGCCGTCACGGCCACCCGGGTCAGCAACCTGCAGCTGGACCGCGGTGAGGTCGATCTCGCCGAGCGCGTGCCCGACGCCGACCCCCGCACCGAGGTGGGGCAGGTGGGTGCGGCGCTGAACCGGATGCTCGACCACGTCGGGTCGGCGCTGGAGGCCCGCCAGGACAGCGAGACGCAGCTGCGCCAGTTCATCGCCGACGCCAGCCACGAGCTGCGCACGCCCCTCGCCGCGATCCGCGGCTACGCGGAGCTGACCCGCCGCACGACCCTGCCCGAGGAGGCCACCTACTCACTGGTGCGCATCTCCTCGCAGGCCGAGCGGATGACCACGCTCGTCGAGGACCTGCTGCTGCTCGCCCGCCTCGACGCCGGGCGTCCCCTGGAACGTGGCGAGGTCGACCTCACCCGGCTCGTGCTCGACGCCGTCAGCGACGCCCACGCCGCGGGCCCCGACCATGACTGGCTCCTCACCCTGCCCGACGAGCCCGTCACGGTGCCGGGCGACGCGTCCCGCCTGGCGCAGGTCCTGGCGAACCTGCTGGCCAACGCCCGCACGCACACCCCCGCGGGCACCTCGGTCACCGTCACGCTCGCGTCCGACGCCGGGCAGGCGCGCATCACGGTGGTCGACGACGGCCCCGGCATCGCGCCGGAGCTCGTGCCGCACGTGTTCGAACGGTTCGCCCGCGGCTCCACGTCGCGGTCGCGGGAGAACGGCAGCACCGGGCTGGGGCTGGCCATCGTCGACGCCGTGGTGGCCGCCCACCGCGGGTCGGTGCGGGTCACGAGCCAGCCCGGCCGCACCGAGTTCGCGGTGCTGCTGCCGACGGCCGGCGCGGTCACCCCCACCCCACCCCGCCGGCCCGCCCGCACCCACTGACCCCTCCCCACCCGCGAGTCGGCGCCTTCCCGCGCGCGAGTCGACAGGTTCCCGCGCGCGAGTCGGCAGGTCCAGGACGGATGGGGCTGAGAACATCGCCGACTCGGCCACCCGAAACCGCCGACTCGCGCGCGTAAGAGCGCCGACTCGCGCACGGAGATCTGCCGACTCGCGCACGCCGCGCACGGGAAGGCGCCGACTCGCGGGGTGGGCGGGTGGGTCGCGTCGGGGGCTCACAGGTGACGCACAGGTCGGACACCGATGGGACACAGCGGACATGAGCACCCTCGGCGAGCGTGACGACGACGCTCTCCCGCCCGCCTGACTCCTCGCCCGCTCCCCCGGCCACCTCCCGCAGGGTCCAGCCCCGCCACGCCCCGCTGGGCGTGCTGCTGGTGGCCACCGCCGTGCTCTACCTGTGGGACCTCTCCGCATCGGGGTGGGGCAACGCGTTCTACGCGGCCGCGTCGCAGGCCGGTGGGGTCAGCTGGAAGGCGTGGTTCTTCGGCTCCTCCGACGCGGCCAACCTCATCACCGTCGACAAGACCCCGGCCGCGCTGTGGGTCAGCGGGCTGTCGGTGCGGATCTTCGGGCTGTCGAGCTGGAGCGTGCTGGCGCCGCAGGCGCTGATCGGCGTCGCGTCCGTCGGGTTGCTGTACGCCTCCGTGCGCCGCACCGCCGGCACCGCCGCGGGCCTGCTGGCCGGGGCGACGCTGGCGCTGACTCCCGTCGCGGTGCTGATGTTCCGCTTCGACAACCCCGACGCCCTGCTCGTCCTGCTGCTCACCGGCTCGGCGTACGCGACGCTGCGCGCGGTCGAGAAGGGGCAGACGCGCTGGCTGGTCCTGGCCGGGACGCTGGTCGGGTTCGGGTTCCTCACCAAGATGCTGCAGGCGTTCCTGGTGCTGCCCGCGCTGGCGCTGGTGTGGCTGCTGGTGGCGCCGGTCGGCATCGGGAAGCGGCTGCGGGCCCTGGCGCCGGCCACGGTGGCGCTGGTGGTCAGTGCCGGGTGGTGGGTGCTCGTCGTGGAGCTCTGGCCCGCCGCCGACCGCCCGTTCATCGGCGGCTCGCAGAACGACAGCGTCCTGGAACTGATTTTCGGCTACAACGGCTTCGGGCGACTGACGGGCGACGAGGTCGGCAGCGTCGGCGGCGGCCAGGCCGGCGCCGGCGCCACGGGCAGCTGGGGCGAGACGGGGCTGACCCGGCTGTTCGGCTCCGAGTTCGCCGGCCAGGGCGCCTGGCTGCTGCCGACCGCCCTGCTGCTGACCGTCGCGCTGCTGTGGTGGACGCGCAGGGCCGTCCGCACCGACGGCCTGCGCGCGGCGGCGATCGTGTGGGGCGGCTGGCTGGTGGTCACCTGGCTGACGTTCAGCCTGATGGCCGGCATCTTCCACCCCTACTACCTCGTGGCGCTGGCGCCGGCGATCGGCGCGCTCGTCGGGATCGGCGCGGTGGTGCTGTGGCGGGACCGGGCCGGCCTCGCGGCCCGCATCACCATGGCCGGGCTCGTGGCCGTGACGGCGGGCTGGGCGTTCGTGCTGCTGCGCCGCACACCGCAGTGGCAGCCGTGGCTCGCCTGGACCGTGCTCGCGGTCGGCGCCGTGGCCGCACTGGGGCTGGTCGGCGTGCACCGCGCGCCGCGCGTTCTCGCGATCGGCGTGGCCACTGCGGCCGTCGTCGCGGGGCTGGCCGGGCCGGCCGGGTACTCGGCGGCCACCGCGGCCATGCCGCAGACGGGTGCGATCCCGACCGCCGGGCCGGAGGGCGCCGGCCTGCGCGGACCGGGCGGCGGCGGGTTCGGCCGGGCCCAGTTCGGAAGCAGGCAGCCCGGCGGGGGCCAGTTCGCGGGCAGCCAGGTCGCGCGCAGGCAGCGGCCTCCGGGCGCCGGCACCGGCGGGTTCCCCGGGTCGGGCGGGACGGGCGGGTTCGGCGGGGCCATGTCCCTGCTGTCGAGCCCCACCCCCGGACCAGCGGTGGTCACCGCCCTGCAGCAGGACGGGTCGAGCTACCGGTGGGCCGCCGCGGCCGTCGGCTCCGACACCGCGGCGGGCTACCAGCTCGCGACGCAGCTGCCCGTGATGGCGCTGGGCGGCTTCAACGGCACCGACCCCGCCCCCACCCTGGCCGAGTTCCAGCAGCTCGTGGTCCAGAAGCAGGTGCACTGGTTCGTCGGCGGTACGGGACCGGGTGGCACCTCCAGCGGCGGCAGCGACGACGCCCGGCAGATCGCCCAGTGGGTGGCGACGACGTTCACCGCGACGACCGTCGACAGCACCACCCTCTACGACCTGTCGGCGGTGTCATGAGCACCGTCACACCCGTTCGGGACGCGCGCACAGCTCGCGCACAGGACGACCACAAGGCCCCGACATCGGCTCCGGAGATCGTTCGTGACATGAGCGTCGACACCGCGCTGACCCAGCCGAGCAGGGCCGGGGACACAGCACCTGAGCCCGGTCCGGTCCTGGACGTGGTCGTCCCCGTCCACAACGAGGAGAAGGATCTGGAGCGGTCGGTCCGCCGGCTGCACCAGCACCTCACCGACCACTTCCCCTACCCCTTCCGCATCACGGTCGCCGACAACGCGAGCACCGACTCCACCCCGGTCATCGCGACCCGCCTGGCCACCGAGCTGCCCACCGTCGTGTCGCTGCGGATGGACCAGAAGGGTCGCGGCCGGGCGCTGCGGGCGGCCTGGTCGGCGTCGGATGCGCAGGTGCTCGCGTACTGCGACGTCGACCTGTCGACCGACCTCGCGGCGCTGCTGCCGCTCGTCGCCCCGCTGATCTCCGAGCACTCCGACCTCGCGATCGGCACCCGGCTCGGCCGCGGCTCCCGCGTCGTGCGCGGGGCGAAGCGGGAGTTCATCTCGCGCAGCTACAACCTGATCCTGCGCGGGGCGCTCGCCGCCCGCTTCTCCGACGCGCAGTGCGGCTTCAAGGCCATCCGCGCCGACGTCGCGCGCCGGCTGCTGCCCCTGGTGGAGGACACCGGCTGGTTCTTCGACACCGAGCTGCTGGTGCTGGCCGAGCGGGCCGGGCTGCGCATCCACGAGGTGCCGGTGGACTGGGTGGACGACCCCGACAGCAGCGTCGACATCGTGAAGACCGCCACCGAGGACCTCAAGGGCGTGCTCCGGCTGCTCCGCGCGTTCGCGACCGGCGCGCTGCCCCTGCACGAGCTCCGCGGCCAGTTCGGCCGCGACCCCATCGAGGCCACGGAGGTGGCCGGAGTGCCCCACGGGATGACCGGCCAGGTCGCGCGGTTCGCCGCGATCGGCGTCGCCAGCACACTGGCCTACCTGCTCATCTACGCCCTGCTGCGCGGCTCGATGGGCGCGTTCGGGGCCAACCTCGTCGGCCTGGTGATCACGGCCGTGGCCAACACGGCGCTCAACCGGCGCGTGACGTTCGGCGTCAAGGGTCGCGAGGGCGCCGCTGCGCACCAGCTCCAGGGCCTGGTCGTGTTCGGTCTCGGCCTGGCGCTCACCAGCGGGGCGCTGCTCGCGCTGCACGCCTGGTGGCCCGGTGCGCACCAGCTCGTCGAGATGGTCGTGCTCGTGGCCGCCAACGCGCTGTCCACGGTGCTGCGCTTCGTCGCCTTCCGGGCGTGGATCTTCCGCGGCCGTCGTTCCCCCGCCCCGTCGAAGGACAAGGTTCTGTGACCGCCACCCTGACCCCCACCGACCCGCCGACGGCGACACCGCCACCGGCGTCCCCGGCCCGGACCGGCCGCGAGCGGATCGCGCTCGGCGTCCTGCTCGCCGGCACCGCCGTGCTCTACCTGTGGAACCTCGGCGCGTCGGGCTACGCCAACTCGTTCTACGCCGCGGCCGTGCGGGCCGGGACGAGGAACTGGGAGGCCCTGCTGTTCGGCTCGCTGGACACGGGCAACACCATCACCGTCGACAAGCCGCCCGCGTCGCTGTGGGTGATGGCGCTGTGCGGGCGGATCTTCGGGTTCGACTCCTGGAGCATGCTGGTCCCCGAGGCGCTGATGGGTGTCGCGACGGTGGCGCTAGTCTACGCGGCGGTACGCCGGGTGTCCGGCCCCCGCGCGGGTCTGCTGGCCGGTCTCGCGATGGCGCTCACGCCCGTCGCGGTGCTGATGTTCCGCTTCAACAACCCCGACGCCCTGCTGGTGCTGCTGATGGTCGGCGCGGCCTACGCGACGGTCCGGGCACTGGAGAAGGCCGGGACGCGCTGGCTGGTGCTGGCCGGCGTGCTCATCGGTTTCGCGTTCCTCGCGAAGCTCGGCCAGGCGCTGATCGTGCTGCCCGCGCTGGCGCTGGTCTACCTGATCACCGCGCCCACCGGCTTCTGGCGCCGCGTCCGGCAGCTGCTGCTGGGCGGGCTGGCGATGGTCGTGTCGGCGGGCTGGTACGTGGCGCTGACGGAGATCTGGCCGGCCGACAGCCGCCCCTACATCGGCGGCTCGGTCGGCAACAGCCTGCTGCAGCTGGCGCTGGGCTACAACGGACTCGGCCGGATCTTCGGCAGCTCCGACAATCCCGGCGGCGGTGGCGGCTTCCCGCGCGGCGGCGGCGGCGCCGCAAGTGGCTTCCCCGGTGGCGGCAGCGGCGGCGGTATCGGCGCCGCACTCGGCGGCGGCGAGGTCGGCATCGGCCGGATGTTCAGCACCGAGATCGGCGGCCAGGTGGCGTGGTTGCTGCCCGCAGCGCTCGCGCTGCTGGTGGCAGGCCTGTGGACCACCCGGCGGGCTCCGCGCACCGACCCGACCCGCGCGTCGCTGATCCTCTGGGGCGGCTGGACCCTGGTCACGATGGTGGTCTTCAGCTTCGCGGAGGGGATCTTCCACTCCTACTACACAGTGGCGCTGGCGCCCGGGATCGCCGGACTCGTCGGCGTCGGCGGGCACGAGCTGTGGCGCCACCGCGCCACCTGGCCGGGACGCGCGACGCTGACCGTCGTCGTCGCGGGGACGGCGGCGTGGGCCTGGGTGCTGCTGGGCCGTTCGGCGACGTTCCTGCCGTGGCTGCGCTGGGTCGTCGTCGCGCTCGCGGTGATCGCGGTGGTCGCGCTGCTGGTGCCGGTCTCCGGACGACAGTGGGCCGGGGCCGGTCTGCTCGCCGTCGTGCTCGCGGGCGTCGCCGGGCCCGCCGCCTACGCGGTGGACACCTCGATCACCCCGCACACGGGGTCCATCCCGACGGCCGGACCGGCGACGGCCGGTGGCCGCGGTGGCTTCCCCGGCGGGTTCCCCGGCGGCGGCGCTCCCGGCCAGGGAACGCCCGGCGACGGCCGGCAGCGCGGTGCCGGTGGAGGCCGCGGCATCGGGGAGGAAGCCGCCACCGACCCGGCCCTGGCCGCGCTGCTGCAGGCCAGCACCACGAAGTGGTCGGCGGCCACCGTCGGGGCGATGGGCGGGGCGGAGCTCGCCCTGTCCAGCGACACCGACGTGATGATGATCGGCGGCTTCATGGGGTCGGACCCCGCGCCGACGCTGCAGCAGTTCCAGGCCTATGTCGCGGCCGGGGACGTCCACTACTTCGTCGAGGGCGGAGGGGGCTTCGGCGGCGGGCCCGGCGGGCCGCCGAACGCCGACCAACTGCTGGAGCAGGTGCCCCAGAACGTCCGGGACAGCCCGCAGTTCGAGCAGTTCCTCGATCAGGCCCGCCGTGGCGGCTTCCCCGGGGGCGGCGGCGACAGCTCGACGATCACCGAGTGGGTGAAGGCCAACTTCGCCTCCAGCACGGTCGGCGGCCGCACCGTCTACGACCTCACGAAGCACACGTGAGGTGGCGAACGCGTGCACCCCGATGGCGCACGTCCACCGGTGGGCCCACATCCCGGGAATAGCAGGTACCCCCGGGGCGTATATGGGCGCATGACCCAGACCTCGTGGTCCGTAGCGGCCACCGCCACCCTCCACTGCCTGACGGGCTGCGCCGTCGGCGAGGTGCTCGGCATGGTGATCGGCACCGCCGCCGGGCTGTCGAACCCCACCACCGTCGTGCTCTCGATCGTGCTCGCCTTCGTCTTCGGCTACGGCCTCACGATGCGCGGGGTGCTGCGCGGCGGAGTCGGCCTCCAGCAGGCGTTCCGGATCGCGCTGGCCGCCGACACCGTCTCGATCGTCGTCATGGAGATCATCGACAACGCGGTGGTCGTGGCCGTCCCGGGCGCGATGGACGCCGGGCTCACCAGCCTGCTGTTCTGGGGATCGCTGGTGTTCGCCCTCGCCGTCGCGTTCGTCGTCACGACGCCGGTGAACCGCTGGATGATCAGCCGTGGGCGCGGTCACGCCGTCGTGCACGGACGCCACCACTGAGCCCTGCCACACTCGGGCACGTGGACCTCGTGGGATGGACGATGGGCACGGCGCGGGCCGTGCTCGAGCTGACCCGCTCGGGCGTGGTGCGCCCCGTCCGGCCCGACCGCCTGCTCGGGATGGGCGAGGGCCTGCTGCGCTACGGCGCCACGGTGGCCGCCGGCTGCGTGGCCGGCGCCGCCCGGCATCCCGACCGCACCGCGATCGTCGACGACGCCGGCTGGCTCAGCTACGCCGAGCTGCACCGGCGCACCGACCGGCTGGCCCGCGCGTTCGCCGACCGCGGGATCGGGCCCGGGGTGCGGGTCGGGGTGCTGTGCCGCAACCACCGCGGCCCCGTCGAGACCCAGATCGCCCTGGGCAAGCTGGGCGCGGACGCCGTGCTGCTCAACACGGGGCTGTCGGCGTCGCAGCTCACGGCGGTGATCGACGAACTGGGCCTGCACACCGTCGTCGCCGACGAGGAGTACGTGCCGGCGGTGCGGAGCTGCCGGGTCGTCACGGCCTGGGGCGCGGGGCCGACCACGCTCGAGGACCTCGTCGCCCGCGACGGCGACGCACCGCTGCCGCTGCTACCGCCGTCCGGCCACACGATCGTGCTCACCTCGGGCACCACCGGCCCGCCCAAGGGCGCCCGCCGGCCCGCCCCGCACAGCCTCGCGCCGGTGGCCGCGGTGCTCTCGGCGATCCCGCTGCGCGCCGGCGAGCCCGTCCTGATCGCGGCGCCGCTGCTGCACACCTGGGGCAACGCCGGGCTGCTGCTGTCGCTGCTGCACGGTGCGCCGATGATCCTCCGCCGCAAGTTCGATCCCGCGGACGTGGTGGAGCAGCACTGCGACGCCGTGTTCGCGGTCCCGGTGATGCTGCAACGCCTCCTGGAGACCGACCTCCGGTGGGTGCACGCGCCCCGGATCGTCGCCGTCAGCGGCTCGGCGCTGCCCGCGTCATTGGCCACCGCGTTCATGGACCGCTTCGGCGACGTCCTCTACAACCTCTACGGCTCCACCGAGGTGTCGTGGGTGAGCATCGCCGGGCCCGCCGACCTGCGCGCCGCTCCCGGAACAGCGGGCCGCGCGCCCGCGGGCACCCGCCTGCTGATCGTCGCCGAGGACGGGGCGCCGGTCGAGCCGGGCGGGGAGGGCCGGGTGTTCGTGGGCAACGACATGCCGTTCGACGGCTACACACGCGACGACGCCGACGTCGAACGCATCGACGGGCTGATGGGCACCGGCGACGTCGGCCACCTCGACGCGGACGGGCGGCTGCACCTCACCGGCCGCGCCGACGACATGATCGTCAGCGGCGGGGAGAACGTGCACCCTGGCCCGGTCGAGGAGCTGCTCGGCGCGCGGCCCGAGGTGCGCGAGGCCGCGGTCACCGGTGTGCCCGACGACGAGTACGGCCAGCGGCTGGCGGCGTTCGTGGTGCTCGCGGACGGGGCGAGCGTCGAGGCCGACGACGTCCGCGACTGGGTGCGCGCCGAGCTGAGCCGCTTCGCGGTGCCGCGTGACGTGGAGTTCGTCGACACGCTGCCGCGCAACGCGACCGGCAAGGTGGTGCACCGCGAGCTGGTCACCCGATCGGGTTAGGCGACCCTTACAGTAGCGTGCCGCCATGGATGCGACGGCGGCTCGCTGTGCGGTGCTCGCGCGCGCACTCGACGAGCCGCTGGCCGGCACCGCCCCGGTCGCCCCGCGCTGGGTGTGCCTGGAGCACCGCGGAGCCTGGCCCCGTGACGTCGGCGAGCACCCCGATCCGGCGGTGGCGGCGTTCGCGGCGCGGGCCACGGCGTCCGGGTGGCGGTTGCTGCTGATCCGGCGGCCGGGCAGGCGGTGCGCCGACGCCGAGGGCCGCGTCTACCTCACCGACACGACGCCGTCGGTGGCCCGCACCACGCGGCTGACGGTCGCGGGCCCGGCCGACCTGGCGTCGGTGCCGCTGCCCACCAGCGGTCCGCTCCCCGGTGCGGTCGTGACCGATCCGCTGCTCATGGTGTGCACCCACGGCCGTCGCGACCGCTGCTGCGCCCTCGACGGACGGACGCTCGCTCTGGCCGTCGGTGATGCGGACGTGTGGGAGTGCAGCCACCTCGGCGGCCACCGGTTCGCCCCCACCGCGCTGGTGCTGCCCACCGGCTACCTCTACGGACGGCTGGACGTCAGCTCCGCGGTGAGCGCTCGCAAGGCGGCCGGGCTGGGCGAGGTGGAGCCGGCGCTGTGCCGGGGCCGCTCGACGTGGTCGCCGGCGGGGCAGGTGGCCGAGCTCGCCGTGCGCGCGGCCACCGGCCTGCGCGACGCCGACGCGCTGGCCGTCGTCGAGGGCTCCTCGATCGGGGTGCATGCGAAGGACGGCCGGAGCTGGAACGTGGACGTCGAACCCGACGACGGCCCCACCCGCCCCGCCTCCTGCGGCGCCGACGCCGTGCCGTCGCGGGTGCTACGGGCCGCGCGCATCCGACTGCGCGCGTAGCGTTTTCCGGGTGACCACCACCGGGACCGCCGCCGACGCGGTGGCGGACATGTTCACCTCGCCCCTCGCGGACCATCCCGCCGTCGTGGCCGCGGCCCGGATCGCGGACGACGTCCTCGCCCCGCACGCCGCCGCGGCCGACGACCCGGCCCGCGGCGTCGATCCCGCCCACCTCGCGCAGCTGGCTGACGCCCGCCTGCTCAGCGTGACCGTCCCGGAGGCCGAGGGCGGCTACGGCGCGAGCGCGCGGGTGGACGCCGAGGCCGTGGAGCTGCTCAGCGGCGCCTGCACGGCCACGTGGTTCGTCACCACCCAGCACAACACCCCGCAGGCCCTGGCCCGGGGAACCCAGGGCCTGCCCCCGGAGGCGGTCACCCACGGCCCGGCCGCCGCGCGGCATCGCGCCGGGCTGGCTGACGCCTCCACCACCGCGGGCATCGCGATCGCGCACATCCGCCGACCGGGCCCGCCCGCCGTCCGCACCGAGCGCGACGGCACCGGCTGGCGGTTCTCCGGTTCCGCGGACTGGTGCACCGGCTGGGGTCTGATCGACCTGGTCATGATCGCCGCGGCCACCGCCGACGACCGGTTCGTGCTGGCCCTGGTCCCTGCTCGGGACCAACCGGGCCTGCGGGCCGGGCCCCCGCTGCCGCTGTCGGTGATGGGCGGGACGCGCACGGTGGCGCTGGAGATGGACGGCCTCGCCGTGGGCGCCGACGACGTGCTCGCGGTGCTGGACGCGCCGCCGTGGCGCGTCGTCGACGCCGCCCGCACCGCCAACACCAAACCCGCCGCGCTGGGCCTGCTGCGCCGGGTCCTGGTGGGGCTCGCGGAGCTCGGCACGGCCCGGAACCGCCCCGAGGCGGTGGACACCGCGCTGGCGCTGGCCCCCCGCGCCGTCGAGCTGCGGGCGGAGGCCTACGCGCTGATGGACGTCCCGATGGCCGAGCGGGTGCCCGAGCGGGTCGCGGTGCGGGCGGAGCTCGGCGAGCTGACGGTCCGCGCCGCCCACGCCCTCATCGCGGCCCGTGCCGGCAGCGCACTGCTCACCACGAGCCCCGAACAGCGCTGGGCCCGCGAGGCGGCGTTCCACCTGATCCAGGGCCAGACCGCCGGCGTCCGCGCGGCCCAACTGGCGGCCTTCGGCCACCCGTGAGCGGAGCCGCCGCGCCGCCGCCGTCCCGTCGCGCGGGCCGCGGCGCGGTGCTGACGGTGCGCGGCGAGAAAGCCCACACCCGGTCGGCCGCGTGCGAGCAGCCGGCGGTGGACTCGGAGCTCCTGCCGCCCGACCGACGGCGGCCCGTTCCGGCACACTGCGGTCATGACCACCGGGCCCACGACGACCGCGCTGCCCCTGCGACCCCCGGCGCACCAGGTCAGCCCCCGCGCCGTGCGGTGGTGGCAGCTGCGCGACCTGATCACCGTGCTCGTCCTGCTGGCGCCGCAGGTGGTGCTGGAGATCGTGTTCGGTACCGGCTGGCTGGTGATGACGGCGATCGTCACGGCCGTCGTGGGGGCGGCGTACGTCCTGGCCGTGCCGCCGTTGCTGTTCCGCATCCACCGGTGGGAGATCACCGACGAGGCCGTCTACACGCTGTCGGGCTGGCTCGTGCGGGAGTGGCGGATCGCGCCGATCTCGCGCGTGCAGACCGTCGACACCGAGCACGGGCCGTTGCAGCAGCTCATGAGGCTGGCGAGCGTCACGGTCACCACGGCGTCGGCCAAGGGCCCGGTGAAGATCCGCGGCCTCGACGCGGCCGACGCGGCCGAGCTCGCCCGGGTCCTGACGGAGACGACGCAGGCCACGCCAGGTGACGCGACGTGACGACCGCCGTGGTCGAAATCCCGTGGCGGCGGCTCGATCCCCGCATGCTCGTCGTCACCCCGATCGGAATGATCGTCCGGTTGCTCCCGGCGTTCGCCATCGTGCTGATCACCGGTGGCGGCAACGGCGACACCGGACGCCTGATCGGCACCGGCGTGGCCATCGTGCTCATCGTCGGGCTCGGCGTGATCCGCTGGCGCACCACGCGGTACCGCATCACGCCCGAGCGCGTGGAGCTGCACAGCGGCTGGCTGCGCCGCCAGCGCCGCTCGGTGCCGCGCGACCGCATCCGCACCGTCGACCTCACCGCCAAGCTGGAGCACCGCCTGTTCGGGCTCAGCGTCGTGAAGATCGGGTCGGCGTCGGGATCGTCGAGCGAGCACCACGGCCTGAGCCTGGACGCGGTGAGCAAGGCCGAGGCGGACCTGCTGCGCCGCGAGCTGCTGGAACACTCCCCCTCCCCCGTTCCGGTGGCGGCGACCGCGGCGCCGGCGGAGGTCCTCGCGCGGTTGGACTGGTCGTGGCTGCGCTTCGCCCCGCTGACGTTCTCCTCGCTCGCCGGCGTCGGTGTGATCGCGGCGGCGGTGTTCAACATCCTCAACGACTTCGGCGTCGACCCCACCGAGATCGGCGCGGTGGACGACGCCGCGATCCGGCTGTCCAACGGACCGATCTGGGCGGCTGTGGGCGTCGTCGCGGCGGTCGTCCTGGCCACGGCCGTGCTGGGGGCCCTGCTGCTGTTCACCGAGCGCTGGTTCGGCTACCGCCTGACGCGCGAGCGCTCCGGCGAGGGCAGCACCCTGCGCGTGCACCGCGGGCTGTTCACCCGTCGCTCGCTGTCGGTGGCCGAACGCCGGATGCGCGGGGCCGAGATCGTCGAGCCGCTGCTGCTGCGGGCCGGCCGCGGGGCGCAGTGCCGGGCGCTGTCGGCCGGGCTGGCCAAGGACGCGCAGGGCGGCGTGCTGCAGCCCCCGGTGCCGCGCGCCGAGGCCCACCGCGTGGCGTCGGCGGCGTTGCGGGAACCGCCGTCGGAGATCACCGGAGCGGTCCTGCGCCACCACCCGCGGGCGGCCCTGACCCGGCGCATGACGCGTGCCCTGGGCCCGACGGCCGTGCTGGTCGTCGTCGCGTTCGTGGCGGGCTCGCTGGTGCCGTGGTTGGGCTGGGCCGGCCCGACGAGTCTGGTCCTGCTGCCCGTCGCGGCGCTGATCGGTTGGGACCGCTACCGCAACCTCGGCCACGAGCTCACCGCCCGCTACCTGGTGAGCCGGCAGGGTGCGGTGGCGCGGCGCACCGTGGCGCTGCAGCGGTCGGGCGTCATCGGCTGGACGGTGCGGCAGAGCGTTTTCCAGCGCCGCGTGGGCCTGGTGACCCTGGAGGCGGTGACGGGCGCCGGGGCGGGCGGCTACGACGTGCTGGACCTGGCGGCGGCCGACGCGGTGGCCCTGGCCGACGCGGCGGTGCCCGACCTGCTCACCCCGTTCCTGCTGGCCCCCGCCGCTACGGGTCGTGCGCGCGTCAGCGGCGCCGGGTGCCGAACAGGCCGCGGGTGATCTCGCGCCCCAGCGCCGTGCCTGCGGAACGCAGGAACGACTTGACCATCGGCGAGCCGAGCACCTCGGACACCATGCTGGGCGCCTCCCGCTCCCGCCGGGGCGGCGGGGGCGGGGCGTCGGCCGGCGGGGGCGGCGGGGCGGGAGCCTCGGCGATCTTGGCGGTCAGCTTCTCGTAGGCCGACTCGCGGTCCACCGTGGTGCCGTACTTGCCGAACAGCGGCGACGCCTTCGCCGCCGCGGTGACGGCCTCCACGCCGATGGCCGCCATCAGCGAGCGGGGGGCCCGCATCCGCGACCACGCGACGGGGGTGGGCGCTCCGGTCTCCGACAGCACCGTGACGATGGCCTCGCCGGTGCCCAGCGAGGTCAGCGCCTCCTCCATGTCGTAGTTCTTGGTGTTCGGGTAGGTCTTGACCGTCTTCTTCAGCGCCGTCTGGTCCTCCGGCGTGAACGCCCGCAGCGCGTGCTGCACGCGCGCGCCGAGCTGCGACAGCACGGCGTTGGGGATGTCGGTGGGCAGCTGCGTGCAGAAGAACACGCCGACGCCCTTGGAGCGCACCAGCTTCACCGTCTGCTCGATGCGCTCCAGGAACGCCTTCGACGCGTCGGTGAACAGCAGGTGCGCCTCGTCGAAGAAGAACACGAGCTTGGGCTTGTCGAGGTCGCCCGCCTCGGGCAGCTCCTCGTAGAGCTCCGCCAGCAGCCACATGAGGAACGTGGAGAACAGCCGCGGGTTGGCGGCCTGGTCGGCCAGCTCCAGCAGGGACACGATGCCCTTGCCGTCGGGGCCCACGCGCAGCAGGTCGGCGGGCACGAACTCCGGCTCGCCGAAGAAGTCCTCGCCGCCCGCGGCCTCCAGGTTGACCAGCGCCCGCAGGATCACCCCGGCCGTGGCGGACGAGACGCCGCCGATGCCCTTGAGGTCGGCCTTGCCCTCGTCCGACGTCAGGTGCTGGATGACCGCGCGCAGGTCCTTGGTGTCGAGCAGCGGCAGCTGCTGCTGGTCGGCCCAGTGGAAGATCAGGCCGAGCGTGGACTCCTGGGTGTCGTTGAGCGACAGCACCTTGCTCAGCAGGATCGGGCCGAACTGCGTCAGCGTGGCCCGGATCGGCACCGCGGAGCTCGTGCCGCCCAGCGACAGGAACTCGACGGGGTACGCGGTGGGCGTCCAGTCGTCGCCGGTGTCCTTGGCGCGCTGCTCGACCTTCGGGTTGGACTGTCCGGCCTGCGCCATGCCCGACAGGTCGCCCTTGACGTCGGCCAGCAGCACGGGCACACCGGCGTCGGACAGCTGCCCGGCGAGGCCCTGCAACGTCTTGGTCTTGCCGGTACCGGTCGCGCCGGCCACGAGGCCGTGCCGGTTCAGCGTCGCGAACGGGATGCGGACCTTGGCGGTGGGGTCGACGACGCCGTCGATGACGACGCTGCCGAGCTCGAGAGCGGCGCCCTCGGTCGCGTATCCGGCGGCGATCTGTTGGGCGGCCGAAGCCGTGTTCTCTGCCACGGAGCGGAGCGTAGCGCCTAGGCTGGGTGGGTGAACGACCGTCTGGTATGGATCGACTGCGAGATGACCGGGCTCGATCTGGCGCACGACGCGCTGATCGAGATCGCGGTGCTCGTCACCGACGGGGACCTCAACGTCCTCGGTGAGGGTGTCGACGTGGTGATCCACGCCGACGACGACGCACTGGCCGCGATGCCCGACGTCGTGCGCGATATGCACGCCCACTCGGGCCTCACCGAAGAGGTGCGCAAGGCCACCGTCACGGTGGCCGAGGCGGAGCAGATGGTGCTCGCCTACGTCCGCGAACACGTCCTCGAGCCACGCGTCGCCCCCCTGGCCGGCAACTCGATCGCCACCGACCGCGGCTTCATCACCCGCGACATGCCCGAGCTCGACGCCCATCTGCACTACCGCATGGTCGACGTGAGCTCGATCAAGGAGCTGTGCCGGCGGTGGTTCCCCCGGGTCTTCTACGCGAAGCCGGAGAAAGGCCTGGCCCACCGGGCGCTGGCCGACATCCTCGAGTCCATCCGGGAGCTCGACTACTACCGCCACACCCTGTTCGTCGCGCCACCCGGACCCACGTCCGAGCAGGCCCAGGCGGTGGCGGCGGGGCTGACGAAAAGGGGCTGACGGGCCACGCTATGCTGGTCCAGTCGCTGGCTCCGGCCGGTGTGCATGGTGGGTGTAGCTCAGCTGGTAGAGCACCTGGTTGTGGTCCAGGGGGCCGCGGGTTCAAGTCCCGTCACTCACCCCATGCAGCGGGACCCCGCAGCGTGGTCGCTCAGAAGCTCTTGCTAGAGTTTCGGAGCGCCAGGCAGTGGGGCGCGATGCAGGCGCCGTTAGCTCAATTGGCAGAGCAGTTGACTCTTAATCAACGGGTTCGGGGTTCAAGTCCCTGACGGCGCACAATCACAGCAGGTCAGGGGCTCAGACCCCTGGCCTGTTGGCTTTCTGGAGACCAAATCCCGCGGAAACCACGCGGAGACCTCTCCAGGAGGCCCTCCCGATGGCTCGGCCACCCCTCCCCCTCGGCCAGCACGGTGCGATCAGCGTCACATCCAACAACGGCCGCTGGATCGCGCGCTGCCGAGTGCGTGGACTCGACGGGGTGACCCGCAAGATCGAGCGTTCCGGGAAGTCGCGCACCGCAGCCCGGCTCGCCCTCCAGGACGAGCTCCGCTCCCAGCGCGGCGAACGCGCCGAGGTCCTCCGGCCCGAGTCCCGGTTCCGTGACGCGGTGACGATCTACCTGGGCAAGGTCACCGCGCGGCGCGAGGACTCGACCACCGACGTCTACTCGTACTGGCTCGAGAAGCTCGTCCTCCCCCAGCTCGGCGAGCTGCGCCTGGGCGAGTGCGACGTGGCACAGATGGATGCCTTCTTCGCCCGCCTGGAGCGCGGCCGGCGCGTCGTCGAACACAAGGACGGCACGACCTCGGCGCAGCCTCTGTATGCGGCCAACACCCGCCGCATCCACCGCGCCGTCGTGGCCGGCGTCCTGCAGCAGGCCGTGCTCCACAAGGCCATCCCCTCCAACCCCGTCCGCGAGCTGGAGCGCATCGAGTCCCCGAAGGGGCACCGCAAGGCCACACCGCGCGGCCTGACCGCCGAGGAACGCCGACCGGCTGCACCTGGTGTGCTAGACGGTCACCCGAGCTGCGGAACGCAGGGACAGCAATTGACGATCATTGCGGAGGTGGCGGGGCGCCTGACCTGTAGCGTGCGTCGTACCGCACTGCTGCCGCGGCGCGCTCGTCGGCGTGCGCGTCGTCTCGCCCGGCCTGGGCCGAGCCTCGCGGGTAGCCGGCCTTGTGGACGCGGTGCTCGACCGATTCGTGCATGTTGTAGAGCGCGTACTGCAGGGCGACCAGCCAACCCAGCAGGATGGCGACCAGACGGATCCACAGTGGACCAGGGATGAAGAGCATGATCGGCACCACGGCGAGGTTCATCTGGACGAAGGCGCGTGCAAAGTGTCGCCACGCCCAGCTCGGACAGGTGGCGTCGAACAGCACCCACTCGCGGTAGCGGGACGGTAGGCCCCCTCCGAGGGCGTACCACAGCCACCGAAGTGGACCCGGCGGTTGCCTTGTCATGGCACCGACACTAGGCGTTTGCCGCCCTGAGGAGCAGGCGTCGAGAGACTCTGTCCGATGGCTGAGGGTCGGGGCCTTGTGGCCCTGGTACGGGGTGGGTCTTTGGCGGTGGCCTGGACTGAGGAGGTGACGAGGATGCAGACATCTGCACATCACTCGGAGCTGGACCGCGGGGCGTGCTTGATGTTGCTGGCTGGGGGAGGTGTGGGCCGCGTGGTCTTCACCGAGGCGGCGATGCCCGCTGTCGCGCCGGTCGTATACCACATGGATGACGAGGAGGTCGTTTTCCGGACCGCGGTCGGGAGCACCCTCGCCGCCGCGACCTGGGCGAGGGTCATCGCGTTCCAGGCGGACTGCATCGACCTCCGGACCCACACCGGGTGGACGGTGCTGGGTGTCGGTCAGACCCACGAGGTGGTCGACGGCGTGCGACTCGCCGCGCTCGGGCGTCGGCTGCCCGCGGCGCTGGTTCCCGTGCACACCATCGCACTCCGCCTAGAACGGCTGTCCGGGCTCCGACTGGCAGGCCGCTCCGGGTGAGCCCGTTCGACCGGCGGGTCATGTGCCGTGACGGAGCAGGGAGCGTCGACGGTGACGGTTGCCCGGTGGGGGACATGCAGCGCGCGCGTTGAAGAGTTGCTAAGGTTTGCAATCGTTGGTCTGCGGTCACTGCGCGCGCTGCGGTGGGGGATTCAGGGAGAGGCGGTCGGGATGAGCAAGCCGCTCTACCAGTTGAAGGCGGAGTTCTTCAAGACGTTGGCGCACCCGGCTCGGATCCGGGTGCTGGAGCTGCTCGGTGAACGCGAGCACTCGGTGGCGGAGATGCTGCCGGAGGTGGGGATCGAGCCGGCGAACCTGTCGCAGCAGTTGGCGGTGTTGCGCCGGGCCGGGCTGGTGGTGGCCCGCAAGGAGGGCTCGACAGTGCACTACTCGCTCACCAGCCCGGAGGTTGCCGAGCTGTTGGCGGTGGCCCGGGGAATTCTGACGTCGGTGCTGACCGGTCAGGTCGAGTTGCTGGAGGACCTTCAGGGGCCCCGCGCTCGGGCGACCGTGTCGGCGGCGCGGCGGCGCTGAGCTGCGGCCATCCCGCTCCCCCACCTCCTGGCGGGGTGGCCGCACCCATTCGCAGTGACTAGTGAGGAGGCTGGTTCGTGTGCTGAGGCTGTGGCGCAAGGTCCGACAGGTCGGGACGGTCGCCGAGCCGGCGCCCCCGTCGGGCGGTCGGGTCGGGCCGGCGGTGGAGTTGGCCGGTTCAGTGCAGGTCCGCCACGTCGATGCCGGTTCGTGCAACGGCTGCGAGGTGGAGATCGGGTCGGCGTTCGGGCCGGTGTATGACGCCGAGCGGTACGGGGCCCGGTTGGTCGCCTCGCCGCGCCATGCCGACGTCCTGCTGGTGACCGGGCCGGTGACCCGAAACATGCACCGGGCGCTGCGGCGCACCTACGACGCGGTCCCGGCCCCGAAGGTGGTGGTCGCGGTGGGCGACTGCGCCCGCAACTGTGGGGTGTTCGCCGGCGCCTACGGGGTGGCCGGCGCGGTCGCCGATGTGGTTCCCGTCGACCTGGACGTGCCGGGATGTCCCCCGCGACCCGAGGCGATCGTCGCGGCGCTGCGCACCCTGACCGGCCGATGAACCTCGTCGCGGCAGGTCTCGTGGGCGCGGTCGTCGTGGCCGTCGCCGCCGCGACAGCGGCGCTGTTGGTGCCGCGGCCGGCGCGGTCGGCCGTCGTCGGTGTGGGCACCGTGCTGTGCGGCGCGTCGGGGATGGCCGCCGGGATCGTGGCCCTGACCGGTCCGGGATGGTCGGCCGCGGTGGCGGGGCTGCTGCCGCTGACAGGTGTGGTGCTGAGTGTGGACGCTCTGAGCGGGGTGTTCCTGTCGGTCATCGGAGCGGTCGGGATCGCGGTCGGCATCTACGGGATCGGGTATGCCCGCCACGGCCTGGACGGGCGCGGGGTGCAGGCGATGGAGCCGCTGTTCGTGGCGGCCATGCTGCTGGTGCCCGCCGCCGGCGGGGTCGGCACGTTCCTGGTGTGCTGGGAGCTGATGGCGCTGACCTCACTGTTGCTGGTCCTGGCCGAGCACACCCGTCGTGTCGAGGTCGCCTCGGCCGCCCGCTGGTATGCGGTGATGACGCATCTGGGGTTCGTCGCGATCCTGATCGGGCTGGTGGTGCTGGCCGGACACGCCGACAACGACTCCTTCCCGGCGTTGCGGGTCGCCGCCGCGGGCCTGTCCCCCGCCACCGCGGGGCTGGTGTTCACCCTGACCCTGGTCGGGTTCGCCTCGAAAGCCGGGATCCTGCCGCTGCACGCCTGGCTGCCCCGGGCCCATCCGGAGGCGCCCAGCCACGTCTCGGCGCTGATGTCGGCGGCGATGGTGACGTTGGGCGTCTACGGGATCGTGCGGGTCGGGTTCGACCTACTCGGCGGCGGCAGCCGCTGGTGGTGGCTGCTGGTACTCGCCTTGGGTGCGGTGTCGGCGGTCTACGGGATCCTGCAGGCCGCGATCGGCACCGACCTCAAACGGCTGCTGGCCTACTCCACCACCGAGAACATGGGCCTGGTCCTGATCGGGGTCGGCGCCGGTGGGCTGTTCGCCGCGGCCGGGAACATGCTGCTGGCCGGGTTGGCGTTGACCGCCGCGCTGCTGCACGTGGTCAACCATGCCGCGTTCAAGACGCTGCTGTTCCTGGCGGCCGGGTCGGTGCTGCACGCCACCGGAAGCCGTGACCTCGACGATCTGGGCGGGTTGCGCCCCCGGATGCCGGTCACCACCGCCGCGTTCGGGCTCGGCGCGCTCGCTGGGTCGGCGTTGCCGCTCGGGCCGGCGTTCGTCAGCGAGTGGCTGCTGCTCCAGGCCCTGGTGCACGGTCTGGCCGCGGGCGGGATGGCCACCGCGATCATGATGCCGATCGCGGTGGCCACTGTGGCGCTCACCGCGGGGTTGGCCGTGGCGACGTTCGTGAAGGCCTTCGGGGTCGGTTTCCTCGCGCGGCCCCGTTCCGAGCACGCCGCTGCCGCCCGGGAGAGCCCACCGAGCATGCTCGCCGGGATGGGCGTCGCCGCCGCCGTGTGCGTCGTGTTGGCGGTGGCGCCGGTGCTGGTGCTCCCCGTGATCGGCGCTGCGAGCGGACGGGTGTTCGGTGTGGCCGATCCGGTGTTGTCGGGGCTGTTGGCGGTGCGGCTGCAGGGGTTCACCGGGTCGCTGTCGCCGCTGTTGGTGGCCGCGGCGGTGGTGTTCGCGACGGTGGTGTTCGCGGTGGCGGCCCGGCTGATCGCGGCCCGGCACCGGGCCCGGGTCGCGGCCCGGTTGTGGGACTGCGGAGCGGGTCCGCTCTCGGCGCGCATGGAGTACACCGCCACCTCGTTCGCCGAGCCCCTGCAACGGGTGTTCGACAACGTGCTGCGGCCCGAGCACGACGTCGACATCACCCACTACCGCGAGTCACGCTACCTGGTCGACGCGGTGAGCTACCGGCTGCGGGTACCCGACCGCGTCGAGCACCGCCTCTACCGCCCGGTCCTGTCCGCGGTACGGGCCTGGGGCCGGGCCGGGCCGCGGTTGGCCAACGGCAGCGTGCACCTTTACCTCGGCTACGGCTTCGCTGTGGTGTGCGGCGCGCTGCTCCTGCTCGTGGTGACCCGATGAGCCTCGCCGGTGTACTCAGCGCGCTCCTGCAGATCGCCCTGGTCACGGTGGGATCACCGCTGCTGGTAGGGGTGATGCGCCAGATCCGGGCCCGTCTGGAGGGCCGCGCCGGAGCAGGAGTGCTCCAGCCGTGGCGAGACCTGCGCAAGCTCGCCCGCAAGCAGCCCGTCACCCCACGCGGCACCAGCGAGGTGTTCCGGGTCGCGCCGCTGCTGATGCTGGCCACCACCGTCGCGGTGGTCGCCGTGGCACCGTTCGTGACCACCGCGTCGGTGCCCGCAGCGGGCGCGGACCTGTTCGTGGTGGTGGCGCTGCTGACCCTAGGGGCCGCCGCCCTGGCACTGGCCGGGCTCGACACCGGCACCGCGTTCGGCGGCATGGGCGCCAGCCGCGAGATCACCATCCTGGCCCTGGTCGAGCCCACCCTGCTGGTGGCGATCTTCGCGCTGTCGGTGCCGGTCGGATCCACCAACCTGGCCGACATCGTCACCTCGACCCTGCACGACCCGGGCCGGACCATCACCCCGGCCAGCCTGCTCGCCGCCGTCGCCCTCGGGCTGGCCGTGGTCGCCGAGACCGGCCGGCTCCCGGTGGACAACCCGTCCACCCACCTGGAGCTGACCATGATCCACGAAGCGATGGTGCTCGAGTACGCCGGGCCGGACCTGGCCATGGTCGAGCTGGCCTCGGCGATGCGGCTGAGCGTGTTCCTCGGGCTGTGGGCGACCTTGTTCGCCCCGTGGGGCATCGCCGCCGACGCCGGCGTCGGAGCACTCGCGCTCGGGACGGGCGTCCTGGTCGTCAAGGTCACCGCCCTGGGCGCGGCACTGGCCGCGGGCGAGGTGTTCCTGGCCAAGTTGCGGCTGTTCCGGGTCCCGGAGCTGCTGGCCGGATCGTTCGTCCTGGCGTTGCTCGCGGTGGTCGCATCGTTCTTCTTCGCCTGAACCCTTCCCAGTACAGGAGTGCACATGACAGCGCAGGCGCATCGGACACCCCGATGAGCGAGGCCGTCTTCGTCGAGCTGCTCAGCCTGAGCAGTGGCATCGTGCTGCTCACCGCAGTGCTGGTGCTGTGGCGCCGCGAGCTGGCCATGGTGATCCGCGTGTTCGCCGTGCAAGGCGTAGCGCTCGCCGGGCTGGTCGCCGTGCTGGCCGTGCGCGAGTCCTCCGCCGAGCTCGGCATCGTGGCCGCCGGCGTCCTGATTCTGCGCGCCGGGCTGCTGCCCTATCTGCTGGGCCGCGCCCTGACCGCCGCCGGGCCGCAACGCCGCGAAACCCGCCCCCTGGTCAACGTGGCCGCGTCCCTGCTGGCCGCAGCCGGGCTGACCCTGCTCGCCCTCGCGGTGTCCGCGCCCCTGGTAGCGCTCGCCCCGTCACCGGCCACCGCGGCGATCCCGGTCGGGATGGCGGTGGTGCTGATCGGGTTCTTCGTGCTGGTCACCCGTCGCCGCGCACTCTCGCAGCTGATCGGGTTCCTGCTGATGGACAACGGCATCACCACCGTCGGGTTCCTCACCACTGCCGGAATCGGTCTGGTCGTCGAGCTCGGCGTGTCCCTGGACATCCTGCTCGCCGTCCTCGTGCTGGGCGTGCTCACCGGATGGATGCAGACCGCGTTCGGCAACACCGACCTCGACGAACTACGAGAGCTGCACGACTGATGCCCCCCACATCCGCGCCCCCCGCAGGGCTGACCTCCCTCGTCCTGCTGGTCCCGATCCTGCTACCCCTGGTCACCGCCGCGATCTACCTGGTGGCGGGCTGGGGGCGACGAACAGTCTGGCTGAGCGCCACCAGCACCGTCGTCGTGCTGGTGGCGGCGATCACCGTCGCCATCCAGGTCAGCGACAACGACCCGCAGTCCACCGCAGGGGGGCTGCTGCGCGCCGACGCGTTGAGCGCGTTCATGTTGCTGGTCGTCGCCGTCGTGG
>NZ_MKVV01000109.1:58394-65340 GCF_001899645.1 Pseudonocardia sp. 73-21
GCTGGTCCAGGTGTTCCTCGCCGCAATGACGCTGGCGGTACTGTCCTCCAGCCTGGGCCTGCTGTGGGTCGCGATCGAGGCCACCACTATCGTCACCGCGTTCCTCGTCGGGCAGCGCCGCACCCGCGCCGCGGTCGAAGCGGCGTGGAAGTACGTGGTGATCTGCTCGACCGGGATCGCGATGGCCCTGCTGGGCACCTTCCTGCTCAACTACGCCGCCGACCGCGCCGGGACCGGCCTGGACTGGACGGGGCTCACCGCGCACGCCACCGGACTGGACCCCGGCGTCACCCGGATCGCGGTCGTGCTGCTGATCCTCGGGTTCGGTACCAAGGCCGGGCTCGCCCCGCTGCACTCGTGGCTCCCCGACGCGCACAGCCAAGCTCCGGCCCCGGTGTCCGCGCTGATGTCGGGGGTGCTGCTCGCGGTCGCGTTCTACGCCATCCTGCGGATCAAGGTCGTTGCCGATCTCGCTCTGGGCGCCGGGTTCGCTCGCACCCTGCTGGCCGTGATCGCGCTCGCCTCCCTGCTGGTGGCCGCGACCGTGCTGATCGCGCAACGCGACTACAAACGGATGCTGGCCTACTCCAGCATCGAACACATGGGGCTGCTTGCCTTCGGCGCCGCCGTCGGGGGGCCCCTCGCCATGGCCGCGGTGCTGCTGCACATGCTGGGTCACGGCCTGGCCAAGAGCACCCTGTTCCTCAGCGCCGGACACATCCTGCAGACCACCGGCACCAGCCAGATCGGCTCGGTCCGGGCGTTGGCCACCCGCGCTCCGGTGCTCGCCGGTTGCTTCGCCGCCGGTGTGCTCGCCCTGATCGGATTCCCACCGTTCAGCATGTTCGCCAGCGAGTTCACCCTCGCCCGCGCCGGGGCAGGTGCCGGCCTCGGATGGCTCACCGCAGCGGTGTTCCTGCTCGTCCTGGTCATCGCCGCCACCCTGGTCGGACACACCACCCGGATGCTGCTCGGCCCCCCAGCGACCCCTACCCCGGCCGGCTCCGGCTCGGCCGGGTCGACGCCGGTCGGCACTGGCGCAGCCGATTCCCACGCCCCCGTCCGCGGCGCCCCTGCTCCGGCCGGCGCTCTCCGCGGCGGACCGGGCGCGGCCACCGCGCCCCGCACCCTGCCGGCGAGCACCGCGGTCACGCTGGTGGTCGCGCTCGCGGTGTGTGCGGCCGTCGGGGTCAGCACGCCACCCCTTGCCCATCTGCTGTACCTGGCCGCCGACGTCCTGACAGGAACACGATGACCGCCCCCCGACCCTCGCCAACCCCGCGCACGCCACCGGACCTCACCCGACCGACGGCCACCGAATCCGAATCCCTCAGCAGAGAATCCCCCAGCGCAGAAGCCCCCAGCGCAGAATCTCCCGGCGCGGGCCGCGTCGCCGGGTACCACCGCACCGCGCGCACCGTCACCCCCGACGAGCTGCCCGCCCACGCCGCGCAACTGCTGGCCGCCGGGTTCCGGGTCGCGCTGATCGCCGGACACGACGACAGCGGCCTGCGGCACCGCCCACCCGGACGCGGGCATGACGGGGATGTGGGCGACGGGGGCGCGGCACTGCGGGCGGTGTACCTGTTCACCGCGACCGCCCCGGACCGGCGCGTCGAACTGCACGTCCCGCTCGACCCACACCGACCGCAGGTCCCGAGCCTGGCCGGGCTGTCGTTCCCGGCGGGCCGGTTCGAGCGCGAGATGCGCGACCTGTTCGGGATCGTCGCGGCCGGCCACCCGCTGCCCAGGCGGCTGGTGCGCCACTTCCACTGGCCCCGAGGCTGGTACCCGATGCTCGCCGACGCCGGGGAGCCGCCGGCGTTCGGCGACCAGGACGGCCCGTACCCGTTCCGCATCGTCGAGGGCCCGGGGGTCTACGAGATACCCGTCGGCCCGGTGCACGCCGGCATGATCGAGCCAGGGCACTTCCGGTTCTCCGTGGTCGGGGAGACCATCCTCAAGTTCAAGGCCCGGCTGTGGTTCGTCCACCGCGGCATCGAGAAACTCTTCCAGGACCGCTCCCCGCAGGACGGCCTCGAGCTGGCCGAACGGATCAGCGGCGACACCTCCGTCGGCCACGCCCTCGCGTTCTGCCAGGCCGTGGAGGACGCCCGATCGGTCACGGTCGGCGACGACGCCCTGCGGTTGCGCGCCATCCTGCTGGAGCTCGAACGGCTCTACAACCACGTCACCGACATCGGCGCACTGTGCAACGACGTCGGGCACTCCATCCTCAACGCCCACGCCGGGCGGATCCGCGAACAGCTGCTGCGCATCAACGACCAGGTCACCGGACACCGGCTGCTCCGCGGCGCCCTCCATCCCGGTGGCGCCTGCCTCCGCCGGCTACCCGACCCCGCCGCGCTGCAGGCGATCGCCGCCGACATCGGCGAGGTGGTGACCCTCGCTCTGGACCACAGCGTGGTCCGCGACCGCTTCACCGGCACCGCCGTGCTCACCGCCGAACAGGCCGGCGACCTCGGCACGCTGGGCTACGTCGCCCGCGCCAGCGGCCTGACCCTCGACGCCCGCCACGACCACCCCACCCTGACCCCGCCCCATCCCCGCACCGTGCACATCCGCACCGACGGTGACGTGCTCGCCCGGTTCCTCGCCCGCGCCGAGGAGATCACCGCCTCCGTCGCGATGATCACCACCTGGGTCGGGCAGCTCGACGGCCGCCACCACGCCACCACCCCACTGACCACCCACCACCACCCGGACGACACCCACCCGGACAATGCCACGCAGGACCCCCACGGCAGACGCTCGGGAGTGGGCATCGTCGAGGGCTGGCGGGGCACGATCGTGCACCGCGTGGAACTCGGACCCGACGGGCTGCTGACCCGGGTGAAGATCGCCGACCCCAGCTTCCTCAACTGGCCCGCTCTCCCGGTTGCTCTGACCGGCACGATCGTTCCGGACTTCCCACTGGTCAACAAGAGCTTCAATCTCTCCTACGCCGGCAACGATCTGTAACCGGCCCCGAAACCAGCCGCTCACCCTGCCAAACATCGCATCACAACACTTGCATAAGTTGTTAACTGCGAATACGCTGAAGGGAAGGAAGGACGGCGGGTTCGCCGTGCCGAACGCATCGAGGGGACGCGGCTGCGATGGACGTGTTCGAGCAGGCTCTGCGCGAATCCGTCGAGCGCGCACAGCAGGCGATGCTGACCGCCCGGCGCGACGGCCGGCCGTTCGCGGCCAACCAGCACGCCTCACGGATCCTGGATCTGCTCGACCGGGCCCGGGTCAACGGCATCGACACCGCCGACTGGGTCCCCGCGTCAGCGTGGGCCTCGGTCACCGCCGCCGCGGGCGACACCGCGTGAGCACACCATCGGACACGCCGGTTCCAGAGGCGATGTCCGAGGCGATGTCCGAGGCGATGTCCGAGGCGATGTCGGAGTTGTTTCGGGTGCTGGGTCATCGAGTGCGGGTGCAGGTTCTCTACGCCCTGGGTGAGGGTCCGGCGTCGGTGCGTGAGCTGCAGGCCCAGACGCACGTGGACGGCTCCCGGCTGTCCCAGCAGCTGGCCGTGCTGCGCCGGGCCGGGCTGATCAGCGCCCGCCGTCGCGGCCGCTCGATCGACTACGCGCTGAGCACCCCCGAGGTGATCGGGCTGGTCCAGGCCGCCCGGTGGGTGGTGAACCGGCGCGCCGTCGGCCAGGAACGACTGCTGGCCCAACTGCAGACCGAACGGGCCTCATGAGACCCGCAGCGGCCCACGGTGTGGCCTCGACACCCGCACCGGCCGCATACGGCGCCGCCAACCCGACGGGCGATACCGGGCCGCGGGCAGGCATCGGCCTCGTCGGCCGCGGGTGGCCGCTATGACCGCTCGGGAATCGGGACACCGGCCCGACGCGCAGGGCGGGTCGATCACCGACGCGACCTGGGCGGTCGCGGTGGTCAACGACGCCGGCGCACCGCTGGCCTCCTCGACGGAGCACGGCGCCGGTCTACGGGAGGACGCCGCACTGATCGAGACCCTCTCCGGGGTCACGGCCGTGCCGATGTCGCTGATCGCCCGCGACGCCGCCGAACTGGCCACGAGACTGCACGGGCTCCCGCGTCAGGTCGGGGCGATCTTCCTGACCCGCACCAACCGGGCGCGGACCCGCGCCGCGCAACACCTGCTGACCGAACTCGACAACCGCCCGTTGATCACCGACGACGACGCCATGGCGATCACCCTGACCGCCGCCGTGCTGAACTACCTGATCCGCCGGCGTCGTTGCCTCAGCGGCTGCCGGGTCCTGTTCGCCGGCGCCGCGGCCCTACCGATCATCTCCCCGATGCTGCTCACCGCCGGGGTCGTCGAGCTCACGCTGTGGAATCTCGGCGACGCCGATCAGGCCCCGTTGTCGCGGGTCGCCCGTGACGCGGACGTCGTGATCGACCTGGTAGGTCCGGCGGGGGGCATGGACCAGGTCGCTCTGGACCGGCCCAGCGGTTCGGTCGTCGGTCTGGATCAGCGCCGCGCCCACCTGCTCGCGCTGCCCGGGCTGTTTCGGGCTCTCGCCGCAGCCCCCGCCCTGGCTCCCGCTGCGGCTCCCGCTGCGGCTCCCGCCGCACCGGTGGACATACGGCTGTTGTGTGCGAGCGCGCGCGGGCTTGTCAGCGCCACCCCACCGCACCGCCGCCTTCCCGTTCTGAGCAGCCCGCACACCACCGACGCTGTCACCGGCGCCGCGTTACACGTCCTTCACCGGGCCGCTCCGCCTGCTACCAGCCGGGCCGCCTGGCCGCGTCCCAACGAACGCGACCATCCGGGGCGGCGGTGAGCGCAGCGCCCGACCCCACCGACGACGGCCGCGACCGCAGACCCCGCGCCGGATGGTCGCGCCTCTGCGGCCTGCCCGCGGTTCTCCCTGGAAGGAACCCACGATGACCGAGACGCCGCCTGAGATCGAGCAGATCGAACGCCACGACTACGACGTGGTGGTCATCGGCGCCGGGGGGGCCGGGCTGCGCGCCGCCATCGAGGCCCGCGCCCAGGGCAAACGCACCGCGATCATCTCCAAGTCACTGTTCGGGAAGGCCCACACGGTGATGGCCGAAGGCGGAATCGCCGCGGCCATGGGCAACGTCAACGCGAACGACTGCTGGCAGGTGCACTACCGCGACACCCTGCGCGGCGGGAAGTTCCTCAACAACTGGCGGATGGCCGAGCTGCACGCCCAGGAGGCCCCCGAGCGGGTCTGGGAGCTCGAGACCTACGGCGCGCTGCTGGACCGCACCCCTGAGGGGAAGATCAGCCAGCGCAACTTCGGCGGGCACACCTACCCGCGACTGGCCCACGTCGGTGACCGCACCGGCCTGGAACTGATCCGCACGCTGCAGCAGAAGATCGTGTCCCTGCAGCAGGAGGACTTCGCGGCCACCGGCGACTACGAGGCCAACATCCGGGTCTTCCACGAGACCACCATCACCGAGCTGATCAAGACCGACGGCAGGATCGCCGGGGCGGTCGGGTACTACCGCAGCACCGGCGCGTTCGTCGCGTTCACCGCCGCGGCGGTCGTGCTGGCCACCGGCGGGATCGGCAAGTCCTTCAAGGTGACCAGCAACTCCTGGGAGTACACCGGCGACGGTCTCGCGCTGGCCCTGCGCGCCGGCGCCACGCTGATCAACATGGAGTTCCTTCAGTTCCACCCCACCGGCATGGTGTGGCCGCTGTCGGTGAAGGGCCTGCTGGTCACCGAGTCGGTCCGCGGCGACGGCGGGGTGCTGCGCAACTGCGAGGGCCGCCGGTTCATGTTCGACTACATCCCCGAGGTGTTCAAGAACAACTACGCCACCACCGAGGCCGAGGGCGACCGCTGGTACGCCGACCAGGAGAACAACCGGCGCCCCCCCGAACTGCTGCCCCGCGACGAGGTGGCCCGGGCGATCAACGCCGAGGTCAAGGCCGGGCGCGGGTCTCCGCACGGTGGGGTGTTCCTCGACGTGTCCACCCGGCTGCCCGCCGAGCGGATCATCCGGCTGCTGCCCTCGATGTATCACCAGTTCAAGGAGCTGGCCGACGTCGACATCACGAAGGAACCGATGGAGGTCGGGCCCACCTGTCACTACATGATGGGGGGTATCGAGGTCGATCCAGACACCGCGATGACCACGGTGGCGGGGCTGTTCGCGGCCGGTGAGTGCTCCGGCGGCATGCACGGCTCCAACCGGTTGGGTGGCAACTCGCTCTCCGACCTGCTGGTGTTCGGGCGTCGCGCCGGTCTCGGCGCCGCCGAGTGCGCCGATCTGTTCGCCCCCGCACCGCCGATCCCCGACACCGACCTCGAGCTCGCCCGCCAACGCGCACTGCTGCCCTTCGCCAACGCCGGTGGAGAGGACCCGTACACGGTGCACGCCGAGCTGCAACAGACGATGAACGACCTGGTCGGCATCATCCGCAAGGCCGACGAGATCGAACTTGCCCTCAAACGGATCGACGACCTCGAGGCCCGCGCAAGGACCCTCACCGTCACCGGCGCCCGGCTGTTCAACCCGGCCTGGCACCTCGCGCTGGATCTGCACAACATGCTGCTCGTGTCGCAGTGTGTGGCCCGCGCGGCGCTGCTGCGCACCGAGAGCCGCGGCGGGCACACCCGCGAGGACCACCCCGTCCTGGACGCCGGCTGGCGCCGGCAACTGCTGGTCTGCGCCCTGGACCGCGACCAGCTCACCGTGACCCCGCAGCAACAGCCGCCCATGCGCCCGGACCTGCTGGAGCTGTTCGACCCCGACGAGCTGGGCAAGTACTACACCCCCACCGAACTGGCCGGGCCCCACGGCTCCGGTGAGCTGTCAGGAGCCCCGTCCTGACCTCCGTACTGCGCCCGACCCCGATCACACCCCGATCCGACGCGCCGCGGCGCCCGGTCAAGGGATCGATGCTGCTGAAGATGCTGCACACGACGGACCCCAAGGACATCGCGATCCTGTA
>NZ_MKVV01000110.1:0-62828 GCF_001899645.1 Pseudonocardia sp. 73-21
AGATCAGAGGGATGTTGCGACCGTTCCTTGAATCCGCCGCCCTGGTGGGGGCGCTGCCGTACGAGGGCCGACGATCACGGCGCAGTGGTCGTCCCACATCACCGGGGCATCGGAGCCGACGTGGCGCGATCCGACCAGCTCGGCGCCCCACCTGCCGTGATCAGCGGTTCGGCGCGTCTTCCGGCCGGATCTGGCCGTTCGTGCGCCGAACCGCTGATCATGTGGGGGTCAGGGCTTCAGCCAGACCGAGGTGTCGCCGGGGAGGGCTCCGTCGTCCGTCAGCGCGTCGCTCGCCAGGAGCACCGTCGCCCCCGCCGGGAGCGCGACCGGTGCACTCCCCATGTTGACGACGCACGCGAAGCCCTCGCCGCGGTCGAACGCGAGCACGTCCTCCCCGGCGTCGGCCCGCCACCGCAGGGGCCCGTCGCCGAGCTCCTTGGTGGCGCGTCGCAGGTGCAGGGCGTGGCGGTAGAGCTCCAGCATCGACGACGGGTCGCCGCTCTCCGCCTCCACCGTCAGCGCCGCCCAGTCGTTCGGCTGCGGCAGCCACGTCTCCGCCGCGGTCGTGAAGCCGTAGGGCGGGGCGGCGCCCGACCACGGGATCGGCACGCGGCAGCCGTCGCGACCGCGTTCGGTGTGCCCGGAGCGCTCCCACGTGGGGTCCTGCAGGACGTCGGTGGGGAGGTCCTCCACCTCGGGCAGCCCCAGCTCCTCGCCCTGGTAGACGTACGCGCCGCCGGGCAGCCCGAGCGTGAGCAGCAGCGCCGCACGGGACCGCCGGGTGCCGACCGCGAGGTCGTAGGGCATGTCCAGCAGGTCCTGGAGCCGGTGCCGGCCCGGGATCTGCTCCGCCCGCGCGTACCGCGAGAGGTGGCGTGTGACGTCGTGGTTGGACAGCACCCACGTGGGCGGCGCCCCGACCTTGACGTGCTCGGCCAGCGTCTCGTCGATGGCCTTGCGCAGCCCCGGCCCGGTCCACGGCGCGACGAGGTAGTTGAAGTTGAAGGCGGTGTGCAGCTCGTCCGGGCGCAGGTAGTGCGTGAGCCGCTCGGGCTCGTCCACCCACGCCTCCGCGACGAACACGCGCGGCGGCGAGTAGGAGTCGGCGATGGCCCGCCACTCCCGGTAGACCTCGTGCACCTCGTCGCGGTCCCAGTGCGGGTGCGGGCGCCACGGCGGCAGCACGAGCTCGCCGTCCTGCTCGACGTACTCCCGCGGGTAGACCAGGTCGCCGACGTCGGGCAGGCCCGGCTCCTTGATCAGCGAGTGGGCCACGTCGATGCGGAAGCCGTCCACCCCTCGGTCGAACCAGAACCGCAGGGTGTCGGCGAAGTCGGCCCTGACCTCCGGGTGCTCCCAGTTGACGTCGGGCTGCTCGGGCGCGAAGAGGTGCAGGAACCACTCCCCGTCGGGGGCCTGCGTCCACGCCGGGCCGCCGAAGTTGCTCACCCAGTCGTTGGGCGGGCCGTCGCCGCGGCCGGGGCGGAAGATGTAGCGCTCCCGGGCCGGCGATCCCGGACCCGCCGCGAGGGCCTCGACGAACCACGGGTGCTGGTCCGAGGTGTGGTTCGGCACGATGTCGAGCAGCACCCGCAGGTTCCGCTCGTGCGCCTCGGCGACGAGCTCCTCCGCCTGGCTCAGCGTGCCGAACCGGGGCTCGACGTCGCGGTAGTCGATCACGTCGTACCCGGCGTCGGCCATCGGCGACGGGTACCACGGGTTGATCCAGAGAGCGTCGACCCCGAGCGACGCGATGTGGTCGAGCCGGGAACGGAGCCCGGCGATGTCGCCCAGACCATCACCACAGCAGGGCCCGTCCCCGTCGCCGTCACGGAAACTGCGGATGTAGACCTGGTAGATGACGGCCGAACGCCACCAGTTCTCCGAGCTCACTTAGGACTTCACCCCTCCGGCGGTCAGTCCGGACACGATGCGGCGCTGGAAGATCAGCACCATGATGATCAGCGGGATGGTCAGGATGATCCCGGCGGCCATGATCGTGCCGGTCGGGATGTCGCGACCGGTGGTGCCGGTGAAGAACGTGACCGCGACGGTGGCCGTGCGGATGTCGGCCTTGTTGGTCATGGTCAGGGCGATGATGTACTCGTTCCACGCCGCGACGAACACGATGATCGCGGTGGTGAACACGCCCGGTGCGGCGATCGGGATGATCACCTTGCGGAACGCCTGCCCCTGGGTGCAGCCGTCGATCATGGCGGCCTCCTCCAGCTCGGCGGGCATCTGGCGGAAGAACGCCGTCAGGTTCCACACCGCGAGCGGCAGGGCGAACGACATCGCCGGGAGGATCATCGCCTGGTAGGTGTTGATCCACCCGATGTTCGTGAACAGCTGGAACAGCGGGATGACCATCGCGATGCCCGGGAACATCGAGCAGGCGATGATGATGCCGAGCGCCGCGTTCTTGAACCGGAAGTCCAGCCGGGCCAGCGCGTAGGCGGCGATCGTGCCGATCAGCAGCGTGAGCACCGTGACGACGCCGGCCACGATGATGCTGTTGATCAGTGCGATGCCGAAGGCGTTCTTCGGGTTGAACACGTCGATGAAGTTCTGGAACGACAGCGGTGCCGGCACCGGCGCGATGGAGAACGTGTCGGTCGGCTGCCGCAGTGCGGTGACCAGCATCCAGTAGAACGGCGCCAGGCAGTAGACGATGATCACTGCGATGCCGAGGTACGCGGCCCACATGCCGTAGTTCTTCTTGGCCGGGACGGTCGGGATGTCGACCGCGGGCGAGCTGGCGGTCTTCGTCGTGTCGATCGTGCTGCTGCTCACGGCGTGTCTCCCTTCGCGACGGTGCGCAGACCCCGACGGCGTCCGGCCGCCTTGGGGGTCTTGGCCCGGTTGTCCCCGATGACGTCCGCCCCCAGCAGCTTCACGAACGCGTACGACACGAGCACGACGTAGAGGAACAGCACGACGGCGTAGGCCGCGGCCGGGCCGTACCGGCTGTTGGTGTTCTCCAGGAAGGCGAGGATCGAGATCGTCTCGACGCTCGGCTTCTGCGGGCCGATGAGGACATAGGGCAGGTCGAACATGCGCAGGTTGTCGAGCAGCCGGAACAGCACGGCCACCAGCAGTGCCGGCTTGACCAGCGGGAGCGTCATGCTCCAGAACTGGCGCCAGGCGTTGGCACCGTCGATCTTCGCGGCCTCGTAGACCTCGGCCGGGATCACCTGCAGGCCGGCGAGCACCAGCAGGGCGATGAACGGCGCGGTCTTCCAGGTGTCGGCGATGATGACGGCCGCCTTGGCCTGGAAGCCGTCGGTGGCCCAGAGGATCTGCTGGCCGAGCAGCTTGTTGGCGATGCCGTTGGAGTCGAAGATCCACCGCCAGAGCAGGGCGGAGACGACCGTCGGGATGGCCCACGGCACGAGGATGCTCGCGCGGATCAGGCCCTTGCCCTTGAACGCCTTGTTCATGATCAGGGCCATCGCCACGCCGAGGATCACCTCGATGACGACGCAGATCACGGTGAAGAACGTGGTGTTGTAGAAGGCGTTCCAGAACCGGACCCCGGTGTCACCGGAGAAGATCGCGGCGTAGTTGCCGAGCCCGACGAACTGGTCGCCCTGCACCACGAAGCCGTCGGCGTCCGTGCCCTGGTTCTGCGAGTACAGCGACTGGTAGATCGCCGCGAGGATCGGGTAGCCGATGACGAGCAGCAGCACCCCCATCGTCGGCGTCAGGAGCTTCGCCGCGAGCGACCCCTGCTTCCGGGTGTCCTTGCTCTTGGTCACTATCGGAACGGGCGTCTGTGGCGGCGCCTCGACCACGGCCATGCTGACCCTCCTTGGGCGGGAAAAAGGGGCGGCGGGCGAAGTGCCCGCCGCCCCGCGGGACTGCGACGATCAGCTTCCGCTGGTCAGCGCCTCGAGCTTGGTCTGGAGCTGGCTCAGGGCCTGGTCAGAGGTCATGTTGCCCTGGATCGCCCCGTAGGCGGCGTCCTGGATGGCCAGCGTCGCGTCGCCGTAGCGCACGACCTTCGGACGGGCCTGGGCGGCGAGGATCGACGCCTTGAGGGTGGTCAGGTAGGGCAGCGAGGCCTGCAGGGTCGCGTCGTCGTAGATCGACGTGTACACCGGTGCCAGCGAGGCCTGCTGGACCTGGATCGTGTTGGACTCCTTGCTGGTGTAGAAGTTGATGAAGTCCGCCGCGGTCTTCTTGTTCTTCGAGTAGGTGGAGATCGCCAGCGCGTGGCCACCGAGGCTCGAGACGCCGGGGCCGTTCAGGCCGGGCAGCGGGGCCACGGCGAACTTGCCGTTGACCTTCGAGGAGCCGTCGGTCTTCTCGGCCAGCGTGTACATGTACGGCCACTGGCGCTCGAAGACGAGCTTGCCCTCCTGGAAGGCGCGGCGGGCCTCCTCCTCCTTGTAGGTGATGGCCTCCTTCGGGATCTCACCGCTCTTGAAGCCGTTCACGAGGAAGTCGAGGCCGGCCTTGGCCGCCGGGGTGTTGACGTCGGGCTTGCCCGACGGGTCGGTGATCACGCCGCCCGCGCTGTTGACGGCCTCGGCGAAGTTCACCGTGAGGCCCTCGTACTTCTGGAACTGGCCCGCGTAGCAGCTGACGCCGGCGCCCGCCGGGGTGGCGGCGACCTTCGTGCAGTCGGCCTGCATGTCGGCCCAGGTCTTCGGGGGGTCGGTGATGCCGGCGGCCTTGAGCAGGTCGGTGCGGTAGTAGAGCATCCCGCCGTCGGAGGCGTAGGGGATGGCGAAGAGCTTGTCCTTGTACTTCGCCGAGTCGATCACCGGCGGCAGGAAGTCGGCCGTCTGCGGGAAGGTGTCGGTCGGGAGCTCGACGATGTAGCGGTTGGCCGCGAACTCCGCGGTCCAGACGTTGTCCACGGCGAGCACGTCGTAGGCGTCGGACTTGGCGTTGGCGTTCTGGATCATCTGCGCACGCTGGGCGTCGGCGTCCTCGGGCAGCTCGATCAGCGTGACCTTCTGGTCCGGGTGCTGCTGGTTCCAGGCGTCGAGCCGGCCCTGCACGAAGTTCGAGGTGTCCTTGCCCTGGACGAGCGTGATCGGGCCGACCCCGTCCAGCGCGGCGGGAGCGTTCCCCGAGCTGGTGCTGCTGCTTGATCCACCACCACACGCACTCACGAGGAGGGCGGTGGCAGCCACGAAGGCTCCGACCGCGAGTGGCCTGCGGCGCATGGGCGTTCCCTTTCGTCGATGTCGACGCGATGTCCCGCGGCGGATGCCGTTTGGGAGATAGCGTTTGCGGTCCGCAGAGTGTCACGAATCACTTCTGTGGGCCAGAGATGAAGTGTGCGTTTCCAATTCGTGACCTTCCAGGTGGTCCGAGCTGGTGGATCATGTACCGACGCCGACTGCAAACGGTTGCAGGTGGGCGGCGCAAAGGTGTGACGACAGGAGGCGGGGGCACATGCAGGACGACGTGCAGCCGGTCAGGTCCGGGCGCCCGCGGCACGCCAGCATCATCGACGTGGCGACGCTCGCCGGGGTCTCGCCGGCCACCGTCTCCCGGTCGCTGCGCGGGCACCACAACGTCTCGCCGGCCACCCGTCAGCGGGTGCTCGAGGCCGCCGAGGAGCTGTCCTACAGCGCGTCGCCCCAGGCCTCCGGTCTGGCGTCGGGGCGCACGCGCACCATCGGCCTCGTCGTCCCGTTCGTCACGCGGTGGTTCTTCGCCAACGCCGTGGCGGGCGCCTACCAGGTGCTCGCCGACGCCGGCTACGACGTGCTGCTCTACCACCTCGGCAGCGCCGCCACCCGCGACCGCTTCTTCGAGCGGATGCCGCTGACCCGCCGCGTCGACGCGGTGGTCACGCTCGCGCTGCCGCTCGACGAGGAGCACACGCTAGCCCTGCGGGCGCTCGACATGCCGCTGGTGACGCTGGGTGCGCAGATCCCGGGGGTGTCGTCGGTGCGCATCGACGACGCGGCGGCCGTGCGGCTCGCCGTCTACCACCTGGTCCACCAGGGCCACGAGGACATCGCGATGATCTCGGGCGACCAGGACGACCTGGGGTTCGGCTTCCTGTCGTCGCAGGACCGCTGCGAGGGGTTCCGGCAGGCGATGGCGTCGGCCGGGCTGCGCGCCCGCGAGGAGCTCATGGTGTCGGGCGAGTACGGCATCGAGGGCGGGGCCCGGGCGATGACGGCGCTGATGGCCGGTCCGACCCTGCCCACCGCCGTGTTCGCCGAGTACGACGAGCTGGCGATCGGCGCGCTGCGCACGTTGCGGCGTGCCAGCATCCCGGTGCCCGGGCGCGTCTCGGTGGTGGGGATGGACGACCACGAGATGGCCTCGGTCGTCGACCTCACGACCGTGGCCCAGCCGGTGCTCGAGCAGGGGGGTACCGCCGCCCGGCTGCTGCTGGAGGTGCTCGACCGGGGGGAGACCGAGGTCGTCGACGTCGTGGTGCCCACCCGGCTGGTGGTGCGGGGCACGACGGCCGCACCTCATCCGAACTGACGCTGTTGCGTGCGCCACATTCGTGGCTACAGTGCGGGAGCCCTCACTCGGATCGTCCGGCACGTTCCTGCCGGTGAGACTAAGGATGTTCCAGCAATGGCTGCTGTCACGTACGACCATGCCTACCGGATCTACCCGGGCTCCACGAAGCCCGCGGTCGAGGATCTGAACCTCGAGGTCGCCGACGGGGAGTTCCTCGTACTGGTCGGCCCGTCCGGATGCGGCAAGTCCACCTCCCTGCGCATGCTCGCGGGGCTCGAGGACATCGACAAGGGATCGATCCTCATCGGCGGGCGCGACGTCACGCGCGTCCCGCCGAAGGACCGCGACATCGCGATGGTCTTCCAGAACTACGCGCTCTACCCGCACATGACGGTCGGCGACAACATGGGCTTCGCGCTCAAGATCGCCGGCGAGTCGAAGGCGAAGATCGCCGAGCGGGTGGCCGAGGCCGCGAAGATCCTCGACCTCACCGAGTACCTCGACCGCAAGCCCAAGGCCCTCTCCGGTGGCCAGCGCCAGCGCGTCGCGATGGGCCGCGCGATCGTCCGCAACCCGCAGGTGTTCTGCATGGACGAGCCGCTGTCCAACCTGGACGCCAAGCTGCGCGTCTCCACCCGCACGCAGATCGCGTCGCTGCAGCGCCGGCTCGGCGTCACCACCGTCTACGTCACGCACGACCAGGTCGAGGCCATGACCATGGGCGACCGCGTCGCGGTGCTCAAGGACGGCATCCTCCAGCAGGTCGACTCGCCGCGGCAGATGTACGACAAGCCGGCCAACGTGTTCGTCGCGGGCTTCATCGGCTCGCCCGCCATGAACCTGCTGCCCGTGCAGATCGAGGGCGACGTCCTGAAGTTCGGCTCCTCGGAGATCCGCGTGCCGCGCCAGGCCGCCGACGCCGTCGCCGGCAGCCGCTCGGTCACGGTCGGGGCCCGCCCCGAGGACATGAAGATCGTCGACTCCGGCCAGGGCCTGGCCACGGAGGTGGAGGTCGTCGAGGAGCTCGGCGCCGACGCCTACATCTACGGCAGCACCGAGCTCGGCGGCGAGCGGCGTCCGATCATCGCCCGGGTCGACGGCCGCAACGTGCCGGAGAAGGGTGCGATCCTGCACCTCGCCCCGGCCGACGCCCGCCTGCACCTGTTCGCGGGCGACACGGGCGAGCGCATCGAGCTCTGACGCCCCGGGCCCGGATCGCACGGAGCCCCCGACCCAGCAGCACCGAGGCCTCGACTCGCGAGCGTTCCGCGAGTCGGGGCCTCCGTGCGCGCGAGTCGGGGTCAGGGTGCGTGTGGGTCGCGGTGGGAGAGCGGTCAGCCGGCGACGGGCGCCGGGAGGGCGGCGTGGAGGCGGACCTCGCCGTCCACGATCTCGGCCGACGGGCGCAGGCCGGCCCGGCGCAGCAGCTTCGTGATGCCCAGGTCCTCGGGGCGCGCGATCCCCGTGAGCTCCGTGATGCCCTGCTCGGTGGCCAGGTCGGCCACGCGACGCAGCAGGGCCGTGCCCAGTCCGCGGCCGTGCCAGGCGTTCTCGACGAGCACGGCGAAACGGGCGACGCCGTCGCCGTGGATGTCGAGGTTGGCCAGGCCCACGGCGCTGCCGCCGTCGGCGGTGACGGCCATGACGGCCTGGCCCGTGCCGGTCTCGCCGTGCAGCAGCGCGTCGAGCTGCCCGGGGGCGAGCCGCGGGGTGGGGCTCAGGAACCGGGAGCGCCGGGCCTCGGGTGAGCAGCGCGCGTGCAGCGCGGCCGCCAGCGGCGCGTCCGACGGGCCGGCGGCGCGCATGCGCACCTCGGAGCCGTCGCGCAGGAGCAGGATCCGGTCGTTCGCGGCCACCCGGGCGGGCGCGCTCATGGCCAGCTGTGCCGCGAGCTCGAGCAGCGCCGCGGCGCGGGACAGCTCCGTGGCGGTGAAGGGCCAGGCGCGGCCGAGCCGCAGCTGGTGGGTGCCCACGCGCAGGGTGTGGATGTGGCCGGTGGGGTCGGCCGCTGCGGGGTCGACGAGCCGCGCCCGGAGCATCGTGGCCACGGCGCGGGGCGCGCTGCCGGGGTCGGCGGCCACCATCCGGGCCAGCGCGAGCGCGGTGGTGGCGGGGTCGGACAGCTCGGTGGCGTCGGCCCGCACCAGCAGCGTGCACGGGATGCCCGCGCGCTCCACGGCGTCGACGAGCGCGGTGGCGTCGATCGGGTCGGGCACCTTCACCAGCAGCTCGTCGGTGACCGAGCCGTCGTCGGCGGGCTCGCCCACCATGTGCAGGGCGATGATGTTGCACCCGGCCGCACCGACGGCGGTGGCGAGCTCACCGAGCCGTCCGGGCCGGTCTTCCAGCTCGACGTGTACGCGCCACAGCACCACGACGACCACCTCCCCGGGGACGCCCCCATCCTGCTAGGGGTGTGTTTCGTCATTGCTACCGGGTGGTGACAGCGGAGCCGGGATAGGTTGTACACAACATAGTCGAGTGAGGAGATCACCATGGCAGAAGCGATCTACACGGCAGAGGCGACCTCGTCGGGCGGCGGCCGGGACGGCCGGGTACGCACCTCGGACGGGATCATCGACCAGGACCTGAAGATGCCCCCGGCCCTGGGCGGCCCGGGTGGCGCCACCAACCCCGAGCAGCTCTTCGCGGCGGCCTACGCCACATGCTTCCACGGCGCCCTGCGCATGGTGGCCAGGAGCAAGGGCGTGAAGGTGTCCGACGACGCCACCGTCGACGCGTCGGTCAGCCTCGCCCCCGACGACACCAGCTTCGGGATCAGTGCGGTGATCACCGCGCACCTGCCCGGGCTGGACCAGACCCAGGCCGACGAGCTCGTCGAGGGCGCCCACCAGGTGTGCCCGTACTCGAAGGCCACCCGCGGCAACGTCGACGTGGTGCTCAAGGCCACCGTCTGAGGTCGTGCGTGGAAATCAGTGCTCCGACACCGACTTCCGCGCACAGGCGCGCAGCGCAAAATCCACCTCGGTGGCGATGTGCTGCAGCGTCTGCTCCACCACCAGGCTCCCGTGACCCGCGTCGAACCGGCACACCTCGTAGGTGACGTCGCCGCGGGCCGCGAGGGCGTCGAGGTAGTTGTCCACCTGCTGGATCGGGCAGCGGGGGTCGTTCTCCCCGGCGAGCACGAGGACGGGCGACCGCACGGCGTCGACGTACGTGAGGGGTGACGCCGTGCGGTACAGCTCGGGCTGGTCCTCGGGCGAGCCGCCGAACAGGGCTCGGTCGAACGAGCGCAGCTGCTCCATCTCGTCGGCGTAGGCGGTGAGGTAGTCGGCCACCGGCACGCCCGCGAGCGACGCGGCCCAGCGCTGCGGCTGCGTGCCCGCGGCGAGCAGCGCCAGGTAGCCGCCCCACGACCAGCCCTCCACCACGCACCTCGACGGGTCGCTGATCCCCGCGGCCACGAGGTGGTCGTACACGGCGGCCACGTCCTCCAGCTCGGTGAGCCCGGGCCGGCCCTCGATCGCGTCGCGCCACGGCGAGCCGTAGCCCGTCGACCCGCGGTAGTTGACCTCGACGACGACGAACCCGGCGTCCACCCACACCGCGCGGACCGGCGAGAAGCGGTCCTCGTCGGCGGCGTGCGGGCCGCCGTGCAGGGAGAACACGGTGGGCAGCGGCCCGTCACCGGCCGGGCGGGCGACCAGCGCGTGCACGTCGCCGACCCACACGTCCTCCACCGGCACCGACCCCGGCGGGCGCTCCCCGGGCGGTGTGACCAGCACGCGGTCGGTGCCGTCGGGGTGCAGCGCCCGGATCGTCGACGGCTCGGCGGCCGACGAGCACGAGTACTCGACGGTGCCGTCCGGCCGCACGTCCGCGGACCCGACGCAGCCCGGCGCCACCGGCAGCTCGGTGAGTGCGTCGGTGGCCAGGTCGTAGCGGTGCAGCCGGGTGCGGGCGGCGTGGGTGTGCCAGACCAGCAGGAACGACGCGTCGGGGGAGAAGTCGGCGACGATCTCGCCGGGCAGGTCCAGGTGCAGCTCGGTCTCCGTGTCGGCGAGGACGTCCCAGACCAGCAGCTCCTCGCGGCCGTGGCGCTCGTGCACCATCAGCAGCCGCCCGTCGCCCGCGACCGGGGCGAACGCGAGCGCGCCGAGCCCGAGGCCGGGCCCGTCGTGCTTCTCCGCCACCGTGGCGCCGTCGGCCACCCGGATCACCCGCACCGCGGGGTGCCGCGAATCGCCGTGCTCGGAGTGGCTGATCGCGAGCAGCGTCTCGTCCTCCGACAGCGCCCCGACGCCGCCGTCCTCGGCGTGGGCGTAGACCACCTCCACCGGGCTGTCGCCCCGCCGCACCCAGACCTTCGTGCCGTCGTCGGTGGAGGTGCCGGCGACCACCACGGTGCGGCCGATCTCCAGCCCGGCCGGGTAGCCGTCCTCGACGCCGGGCACCGCCGGCTCCGCGACCGCGTCGGCGGGCAGGCCCCCGAACGGCTCGCTCACCCAGCGCCCGAACTCGTCGCCGTCGGTGTCGTCGAACCACCAGATCGTCTCGCCGTCGGGCGGGAGCGTGGCGGAGTGGGTGCCGCTCTTGCGGTCGGTGACCTGGCGGTGCAGGTCGGTGGCCCGGTCCCACGCGTAGATCTCGGTGGTGCCGCTGGCGTTGGACGTGTAGAGGTTGCGGTCCGGGGCGTCGCGCGCCCACGCCGGTCTCGACATCCGCGCGGCGGTGAACCGCGCCCGCCACCGCTGCTCGCGCTCGTCGTCGAAGAGGTGCTCGGGGACCGGGGCAACGGGATGCGGGCTCACGGGTCCCGATGGTGCCATCATCGAGGACGTGGCCGAGCCCGTGCGTCCCGAGGCTGTGCATCCCGACGACAGGCGAGTCTCCGCCCCGGGGATCTTCTCCGACAGCGCGGGCGGCGCCACGATGCGCGTGCTGACGATCATCTGGGCGTCGCTCGTCGCCGTGATCCTGGTGGTGCGGGGCTCGTCTCCATCACCAACGCCGAGCTGACCTACCCGTGGGTTCCGGGGCCGCCCGGGGCGGTGCCGGCCGTGCTCTACGCGGCGGGGATCGGACGGCCGGACAGGGGCTGAAGGAACTCGAGCCGGTTGCCGAACGGGTCGGCCGCGTAGAAGCGGCGGTGTCCGGGGAACTCGCCGTCCCAGTCCGGCTCCACGCCCGCGTCCACCAACCGCCGGCGAGCTCGTCGAGATCGGTGACGAGGATGCCCGGGTGCGCCTTGCGGGCCGGCCGGAAGTCGGGTTCGACACCGAGGTGCAGCTCCACGCCACCGGCCCGGAACCACGCACCTCCCCGTGCCGCGAGCACCGGTGGCTTGGCGATCTCCGCCATGCCCAGCGCGTCGACGTAGAAGGCGCGGGCACGGTCCTCCTCGCCGGAGGGCATGGCGAGCTGCGTGTGGTGGAGGTGGTCGAACACGGTCCTGATCGTAGGGTGCGGAGTATGGGGATCACGCCGTTGGAGCGGCTGCGCGCCATCGCGGCGGCGGGGGAGTCGCTGGCCCCGGTGCACAGTGCGCTGGGCACCGTGGTCGACCACGCAGAGCCGGGCCACGTCCGTGCGCACGTACCGGGACTGCCCATGGGGGAGCTGCGCGGCGTCGGCCCGATCCCGGTGCTCGCGGACCTGGTCCTGAGCGGGGCCGTGTCGACGAACCTGCCCGCCGGGGCTTTCGTCACCACGTTGACGATGCACGTGACCACCCTCGGCCCGCTGCCCCCGGCCGGCGCGCCGTTGCACGCGTCCGGCCGCCTGATCAGCGCCGATCCGGACAACGCGGTGAGCTCCGCCGAGATCGACGACGGTGCAGGCCGCACGGTGGCGGTGTTGACCAGCCGTTGCGCGATCGTGGGCGAACCGTCGCGGAACGGCCGTCCCGCCCACGAGCGGCGCCCCGTGCCCGCACCGTTCTCCGTGCTGGCCCTGCGGGCCGGACGGGCGACCGCCGACCCGGCGACGGCCAACTCCGGAGGTGCCGTGCAGGGCGGGGTGCTGGCCGCCGTGGCCGCCCACGCCCTGGACGAGGCGATCGGCGCGGTCCGGTCAGGACTCGCCGGGGCCCTGTGCGACCTCGAGGTCACGTTCGTGCGGGGGATACCGGCCGACGGCGCGCGCTTCACCGTCCGGGCGGAGGTGCTGCACGCCGGGTCCCGCTTCGCGAGTGCCAGAGCCGAGTTGCGGGACGGCCGAGGGCGGTTGGCGGTGGTGGCCTCGGCGTCCCAGTGGCGCGGCCGGCGGGACGTCATGATCGCCGGAACGGGGACATGAGCTGCACATGTGCAGGTGGTGTCCCGATTCCGGCGATCATGGCCTCGGTGGGCCGGTGACCTAGCGGACCTTCTCCGGGATGTGGTCGAGGGCGTCCAGGGCGTGGCGGGCGAGCTTCGTGGCGGCCTTCTCGTCCAGCTTCGAGTTGGCTCGGAGTGCTGCGGCGACGAGAGCGACGCGCTGGTCGTGGACGGAGACGTAGGTGGTGGGGCTGGCCATGGTGGTGCTCCGAGTCTCCCGGGCAGCGACGCGCCGGGGGTGAGCTGACGTCGGGGACGACGTGGACTCGAACGTCCGCGTGCGAGGTGCGCCCGACCCCCACAGCCTACTCCGAAACCGCAGGTCAGGCCGCGGTGGGCGGGGTGGGCCGCGGGCCGCGGGTGGGCAGCGTGATGCCGCACGCCTGGAGCGCGGCCTTCGCCTCGGGCGAGGTGAACGCGGCGCCGAAACCGCCACCACCCGGTGCGCCGGTGGGCCGGGGCTGACCGGTGGGGCGGGGCTGCCCGGACGGCCGCGGCGTGAACGTCGGCACCGTGATCCCGGCGGCCTGCAGGCAGGCGGTGATCTTCTGGCGCAGGGCCGGGTCGATGCGGGCGTTGCCGCCGCCGGCCCCGGGGGCCGCGGTGCTCGCCGCTGCGGTCGGGGTGCTCGCTGAGCTGCCGCAACCGGTCAGCCCGCCGACGACGGCGGCAGCGGTCAGGACGATCGCGGCACCTCCGCGCCGGATGGTGGTGGTTCTCATGGTGTCCTTTCGCTCACGCGGTCTTGCGGCTGGTGACGGACGTGGCTGTGACGGTCCCGTCGGGGTTCGGGGTACCCGCCACCGACACGGTGGCGCCGACGGCGAGACCGCCGAGCCCGGAGGTGGTGACGGTGGCGGTGGGCGGCACCGTCACGGTGACCACCGTTCCCGCGAAGTTCGTGATGGTCAGGGTGGTGCCGCTGATCGACTTCACCGTGCCGATGGCAACGGGGGTACCACCGCCCGCCGCCTGGCCGGTGGCGCCGCCCGCGCCGCCGAACCCACCCGCACCGCCGAACCCGCCGGCGCCCCGGGTGCGACCCGCGGTGGCTGCGGCGGCCAGGCCGGCGTCGTGCTGCTTCTGCACGGCGACGCCCCCCGCGAAGGCGAGCACCGCCAGCAGAGCCGCGAGCAGCACGAACGTCAACCTGTTGGTGCGCCTGGGGCGGTTCCAGTCGGGCTCGAAGAGATCGTCGTCGGGGTCCTGGGCCGGCGCGGGTTGCACGCCGTTGGTCGCGACGGGGCCGGTGGACCACCCGTCGGTGGTCGTGTCGTCGGGTGCGGGGACGGTCATCGGGCGACTGCTCTCACTCGTACCTCAAGGCGTCGATCGGGCGCAGCGAGGCGGCCCGGTTGGCGGGGTAGATCCCGAAGAACAGACCGATCGCGACGGAGACGCCGAACGCGAGCACGACCGAGTAGGGCGCCACCACCAGCTGGAACGTGCCGAACTGGAGCTGCCCGACCAGCACCCCGATGACCACGCCGATCAGGCCGCCGAACACCGACAGCATCACGGCCTCCATGAGGAACTGGCCCACGATGTCGGACTTCTGCGCTCCGATGGCCTTGCGGATGCCGATCTCCCGGGTCCGCTCGGTGACGGTCACCAGCATGATGTTCATGACGCCGATGCCCCCGACGAGCAGCGAGATCCCCGCCACGCCGCCCAGCAGGATGGTGAAGACGCCGGTGATCGTGCCCAGCGCGGAGAGAATCGACGTCGGGTTGAAGATCGAGAAGTCCTCGTTCGCCGCGGTGACGTGGTGGCGCTGGTTGAGGATCGAGGTCACCTCGTCCTGCGCCGCGGTGACCTCGGTGGAGGAGGCGGCCTTCACCGAGATGCTGCTGATGGTCCCGTAGCCGGTGAGGGTGTCCTGCACGGCGGTGAGCGGGGCGACCACGCGGTCGTCCTGGTCCTGTGGCCCGCTGCTGCCCTTGGCGGTCAGGATGCCGACCACCTGGTAGGCGATCCCGTTGAACTGCACGGTCTGCCCCAGGATCGCCGAGCCGTCGCCGCCGATCAGGTCGACGGCCACGGTGGTGCCCACCAGGCAGATCCGCTTGCGGGCGGTGTAGTCGGAGTCGGAGATCGGCACGCCCGCCTGGAGCGAGTCGTTGTCGTTCGTGAGGTAGCTCGGCGTGCTGCCGGTGAACGTGCCGACCGTGTGCGAGGCGCCCTCGTAGGTCGCCGTCACCGACGGTGCGGTGACGACCGGTGCCACGGACGCCACGTCGGGGGCCTGGGTCTCGTCGACCAGGGCCTGTGCGTCGTCGAGGGTGAGCTGGGGCTGCTGGACCAGCGTGCCGTTGTTGACCGTGGACGAGGACGCCGCTCCTCCGGCGCCGCCCGCCCCGCCGAACCCACCTCCGCCGGCCCGGGCGGCGCCGCCGAGTGCGCCGAGGCCGCCCGCCCCACCCCGGGCGCCGCCTCCGCGGCTGCCGGCGCCGGTGGTGGTCGAGGTGATCGTGAGCGTGTTGCTGCCGAGGCTGCTGACCGACTTCTGCACCGACGCGCTCGCCCCGGTGCCGGCGGCGATCAGGATGATCACCGCCGCGACGCCGATGAGGATCCCCGACATGGTCAACAGCGACCGCAGCTTGTTCGCCATCACCCCGCGGACGGCGAACCGGGCACTCTCGCGGAGGTTCACGACGTGACCCGGGCCTGTGGTGCGTGCTCGGCCGACCACCGTGGCGGCCGTCCGGCCGGACCGGCCACGCGCTCGTCGGAGAGGACCTTGCCGTCGCGCATCCGCAGCACACGCTTGGCGTGGGCGGCGACCTCCTCCTCGTGGGTGATCACCACGACGGTGCGGCCGGCCACGTTGAGCTCGTCGAACAGATCCAGCACCTCGGCGGTGCTGCGGCTGTCGAGCGCGCCGGTCGGCTCGTCGGCGAGCAGCAGGACGGGGTTCGTCGCGATCGCACGGGCGATGGCCACGCGCTGCTGCTGCCCGCCGGAGAGCTGCGACGGCCCGTGGTTCGCGCGCGCGGTCAGCCCGACCTGGTCCAGCGCGGCCAGCGCCCGCCGTCGCCGTTCGCCCGGCCGGATGCCGGCGTAGGCCAGCGGCAGTTCGACGTTGCTGACCGCCGAGGTCCGCGGGATCAGGTTGAACGACTGGAAGATGAACCCGATCTTGCGGTTGCGGATGATCGCCTGCCGCTTCTCGTCGAGGAGCCGCGTGTCGACGCCGTCGAGCAGGTAGCGGCCGCGGGTGGGCGCGTCGAGGCAGCCGATGATGTTCATCAGCGTCGACTTGCCCGACCCCGATGCGCCCATCACGGCCACGTAGTCGCCGCGCTCCACCACGAGGTCGACGCCGTCGACGGCCCGGACCACCGTGTCCCCGCTCCCGTAGATCTTCGAGACCGCCCGCAGCTCGATGACCGGCCGGGCCGGGCGCGTCATCCGCCGGTCCGGGGGAAGCCCGCGCCGCTGTTGGTGCCCGACGGCGTGGTCGACCCCGTGGCGGTGCCTCCGGTGCTCGGCAGGACCAGCACGTCGCCCTCCTGGACGCCGCTGGTGATCTCGGTGGTGGTGTCGCCGACGAGGCCGATGTCCACCGGCACCGTGGTGTCGGTGCCGTTGCGCCGCACCGTGACGGTGTGCCGGTTGCCGAGCGAGGTGATCGCGAGATTCGGGGCCGAGAGCACGTCGGTGGCGGCGGCGGCCGCGATCGTGAGGCTGGCGGTGGAGCCGATGCCGACCCCGGGCGGTGCCGTGTCGAGCGAGACCTGCACCGGGTAGAGCACCACGTTGTTGGTGACCGTGCTCTGCGGCGTGATCTGGGTGACCGAGCCGGTGGCCGTCTGGTTGGTGGCCGGGAACGTCACGGTGGCGGTCTGCCCGAGCTTGATCTTGGCGGCGTCGGCCTCGGCGATGTTGGCGGTGACGGCGAGCTGGCTGAGGTTGGCGATCGTGACGAACCCGGAACCGGCGGAGGTGGCCGACGAGCTGGCCGCGCTGGCGGCGCCGCTGCCGGTGGAGCCGCTGGAGGAGGTCGAGGAGGAGCCGCCCGACCCGCCGGAGGACGACTCGCCCACCTTGCCGCTGACGACCAGCACCACGCCGGTCTGCGGGGCCTTGAGTTCGGTCTCGTCCACGCCGTTCTGGGCGGTGTCCACCTGGACCTGGGCCTGGTCGACCTGGGCCTTGGCCTGGGCGATCTGGTCGGGGGTCTCGGGGTGGAGGTCGGCCTGCGCGGTGAGCTGAGCGGTCGTCACCTGGCCCTGGGCGGTGGTCACCTGCTGCTTGTCGGTCGCGATGGTGGTGTTGTCCTTGAGCAGGGTGGACGACTGCGTCTGCTGGGCGGTGGTGATGGCCTGCTGGTCTAGGTCGAGGGTCGTCTGCTGGGACTCCTCCGCGGTGGTGATGGCTTGGCGATCCGACTGGAGTGTCGCGTCACGGGTCGCCCGAGCTGATTTCGCAGCGGCGCAGTCCGTCGGGGCAGGCAGGCTCTGTCCGGCTGCGCTGGGTGCCATCGACGGCGCCGCACTGGTTTGCACGACGTTGCAGGACGCTTCCGCGTTGCTCACTGCGACGTTCTGCGTGTTCTCGTCGGACCGCTCTTTAGCCTGAGCGTTCGCCACCGCGGTGTTCGTCGAGTCCTTGTCGTCGTTGAACTTGGTCTGGGCGTTGTCGATCGCGCTCGCCGTGGAGGTGGTGTCCAGCGCCAGCTGGTTCTGCGCCGCCGTCACCGCCGCGTTGGCGTTGGCCACCCCCTGCTGGGCTGTGGTGATGGCCTGCTGGTCCTGCTGCTTCTTCACCGCCGTGGGGCCGGAGGCCGCCTGACCCAGCGCCGCCTTGGCGCTGTCGAGCTGGGCCTGGGCCGTCCGCAGGGATGCCTTGGAGCTGGTGGGGTCGATCGTCGCCAGCACCTCGCCGAGTGTCACCGTGTCACCCGCCTTCACGTTCACCGCCGTGACCGTCCCGGCCGTCTGGAAGCTCACCGGCGTACTGGCCGAGGAGGCGGCGTTGCCGCTGCCCGTGACGCTGGAGGTGACGGTCGCGCGGGTCACCGCGACCGTCCGCACCGCCACCGTCGGCGTGCTCGGGTTCCCGATCAGCGTGAAGGCCAGCACGATCGCGAGAATCAACAGCAGGGCGAGGATCAGGTTGAGCCAGCGCGCCCGGGGCGTCATCGAGTCGAAACGGGCGCGCAGCTTCCCCCACCGCGACGGCGGTGGCGGAGGTGCCGCAGATCCCTGCACCGGGATCTCGGTCGTCATCATCTCACTCATGAGGTCCTCCTCGACCAGGTCCCCACCCGGCGCGGACCGTGCGCCGTGAAGCTAGGAATTGCCTGTGAATAGAATGGGAACGGGCTGTGCGGATCTCGGAGCCCCTGCGCCGAGAATGCGCACGCTAGCTGGTAAAGGAATGGTTTTATTCTGCAGGTCGCAGATCACGAGGGGTTCGGATAAATCACACATGGGCGGGCCGTATGCTCCGTGAGGTGCCCCAGTTCAGGATCTCCGAAGCAGCCGGGCTCCTCGGCGTCAGCGACGACACCGTGCGGCGCTGGGTCGACGCCGAGAAGCTGCCGTCCCATCTGGACGCGTCGAACCGCAAGGTGATCGACGGCGCGGCCCTCGCGGAGTTCGCGCGCGAGCACGCCAGCGCGGCGCCCGACCCGTCGGGCGTCCAGGGTTCGGCCCGCAACCGCCTGGTCGGCCTGGTCACCGCGGTGGTGATGGACCGGGTGATGGCGCAGGTCGAGATCCAGTGCGGTCCGCACCGGGTGGTCTCGCTGATGAGCAGCGAGGCCGCGCGCGACCTCGGCCTGGCGCCGGGGGTGCTGGCCGTCGCCGTCGTGAAGTCCACCAACGTCGTGATCGAGACGCCGGTGCGCGCCACCTCGCTCGACGCGGTGCCGTGAGTCAGCGGCTCCGCGCCCGGTAACGCCCGGGCGTCACGCCCACGCGCTTCTTGAACTCGCGCGTCATGTGGCTCTGGTCGGCGAAACCGCAGACGCACGCGATGTCGAGCAGCGGGGAGTTGGTGCGTTCCAGCAACGCCCGGGCCCGTTCGACGCGCTGGCGGAGCAGGAACTCGTGGGGCGGCGCGCCGGTGCTCGCCCGGAACCGGCGGGCGAAGTGGTAGCGGCTCAGGCCGACCACGCCGGCGAGGTCGTCGAGGGAGAGGCTCTCGCCGAGGTGCTGCTGTATGTAGTCGCGGACGACGCGCTCCTGCCGGAACGACAGGCCGTCGGGACCCCCGGTCTCACGGAAGAGCACGTGCGCGTGCCGGCGCAGGATGTGCACGGCGAGCTGGCAGGACAGCGAGTCGACCATCAGCCTGCTCCCCGACGCCCCCTGCGCGGCCTCGTGGGCGATCTGCATCGCGGTGTGGTGGAGCGCCGGGTCGTCGGCCTTGATGGTGTCGTGCAGCTCCACCTCGCAGACGTCGCGCTCGTACATCTGGCGGCAGGTGGCGGCGAGCTCGTCCTCGGTGATGTAGACGTGCACGACCTCGATGTCCTCGGGCCACACCCAGTGCGACTCCGCGGCGCGGGTGAGCAGGGAGACGTCGCCGGGGCCGAGGGTCTCGTCGATCCAGGCGCCGTCGATGCGCCGCCGCATCGCGGTCCGGCCCCTGCGGTAGGCCACCACCATGTAGTCGCGCATCGCGGGGACCTCGACGTCCGAGCCCGCGTAGCGGTACCCGCGGACCGAGACACCGTCCCAGCCCACCTCGGGACTGCGGACCGTGAGATGGCCGGGGACCCATGTCGTGAGCTCGTCCGGGACGATGAACTCCGCGGCCACCGTGAACCTCCGCGTCTTCGCTGACGGGCGTTCTCCCAGGGTAGGCGCGGTACCCCGGCTCCCGGCGCGCGTTCGGCCCAACACCGCAAGTTCCTTCTACGGCCACGACCTGCCGTTCAAGCCTCGACCGGTGAGGGCGGGGCAGTGTCCTGGGTCACACCGAGAGCGGGGAGTGGCCTCATGGCGGACGACACCGGGACCGTGGACGCGGTCGTGATCGGGGCCGGGTTCTCCGGTCTGTACATGCTGCACAAGCTGCGCAACCAGATGGGCCTGACGGTCCGGGTGTTCGAGGCCGGCGGCGGGGTCGGCGGCACCTGGTACTGGAACCGCTATCCGGGTGCCCGCAGCGACTCCGACAGCTACGTCTACGGCTTCACGTTCGACGAGGAACTGTGGCGGGAATGGGAGTGGAGCGAGCGCTATCCCGAACAGCACGAGATCCGCGCCTATCTGGAACACGTGGCCGACCGTTTCGACCTCACCCGCTCCATCACGTTCGACACGCGCGTCACCGGCGCCACCTTCGACGAGGCCGCGAACACCTGGACGGTCACCACCGACACCGGCGAGACGGTGGTGACCCGCTACGTCATCACGGCCGTCGGTGCGCTGTCGTCGTCGAACACGCCGCCGTTCCCCGGAATCGACTCGTTCGCCGGAGAGACGTTCCACACCGGGCTGTGGCCGCACGAGGGCGTCGACTTCACCGGAAAGCGCGTCGGCATCATCGGCACCGGCGCGAGCGCCGTACAGGCCATTCCGCTGATCGCGAAGGAGGCCTCGGACCTCACGGTCTTCCAGCGCACCGCGAACTACATCATCCCGGCCAACAACGGCCCCGTTCCCGACGAGGTCAAGAAGGCCCGCCTCGACGACTACGAGGGAATCCGGGAGCGGATCCAGAACTCCTACTTCGGCTTCGAGCTGAACCTGCTGGAGAGCAACGCGGCGGACGCCACCGACGAGGAGATCTACGAGACGCTCAAACCCCGCTGGGACGAGGGCGGGTTCGGCATCTGGCTCGGCAGCTACGTCGACATCTTCTTCGACGACGACGCCAACGCGAAGGTCCGCAACTTCCTGCACGACCGCATCCGCGAGAAGGTGCAGGATCCGGCGACCGCGGAACTGCTGACGCCGAAGGGCTATCCGTTCGGCGTGAAGCGCAACCCGCTCGACTCCGGTTACTTCGAGACCTTCAACGAGCCGCACGTGCACCTCGTCGACGTGAAGTCCGACCCGATCGCCGAGATCACGCCCACCGGGGTGCGGCTGGAGAGCGGGGCCGAGTTCGCGTTCGACGCCATCGTCTACGCGACGGGGTTCGATGCCATGACCGGACCGATGAACAAGATCGACATTCGTGGTCGCGGCGGCGAGCTGCTGCGCGACAAGTGGGTCGAGGGACCGCGCACCTACCTGGGCCTGACCAGCGCGGGGTTCCCGAACCTGTTCACCATCACCGGGCCGCAGAGCCCGTCGGTGCTGTCGAACATGCCCGTCTCGATCGAGCAGCACGTCGACCTCGTGGCCCGGATCATCGGGGACCTGCGTGAGCGCGCCGCCGCCACCATCGAGCCCACCCGCGAGGCCGAGGACGCCTGGGTGCAGCACTGCCAGGACGTCGTCGCGCCGACGCTGTTCCAGCAGGCCGACACCTGGTACATGGGCGCCAACATCCCCGGCAAACCGCGCGTGTTCATGCCCAACCTCGATTTCGTCGGGCCGTACCGGGCGAAGTGCGACGAGGTCGTCGCGAACGACTACGAGGGATTCACGATCACCAGGGAAGGTGCGTCCGCATGATCGACAACCCGTTCTACTCCCACGAGTTCCACGGCGACTACGACCTCGTGAGCATCGGCCGGCTCGACCTGGAGGAGGGCGGCTCCATCGCGGACTGCCAACTCGCGGTCGCGACGTTCGGCACCCTGAACGACGCGCGCGACAACGCCATTCTCGTGACCACCTGGTACTCGGGCACCCACCAGATCTTCCGCGACGTCTACATCGGCCCGGACCACGCGCTGAATCCCGAGCGCTACTTCATCGTGGTGATCGACCAGATCGGTTCCGGGCTCTCGACGTCACCCCACAACGCGCCCGACGAGATCGCGATGTCGAACTTCCCGAAGGTCCGTATCGGCGACGACGTGGTGGCCCAGGAACGGCTGCTGCGCGAGCACTTCGGGATCGAGACGCTGCAGCTGGTGGTCGGTGGGTCGATGGGTGCCCAGCAGACCTACGAATGGGCCGTGCGGTTCCCGGACAAGGTGAAGCGGGCGGCACCGATCGCGGGCACCGCGCAGAACACCCCGCACGACTTCCTGTTCGGGAAGGCGCTGGTGGAGGCGATCACGTCGGATCCCGGGTTCGCCGACGGCGAGTACAAGAGCAACGCCGACGTGGTGGCCGGCCTCACCCGGCACGCCGGGATCTGGGCGGTGATGGGCTTCTCCACGGAGTTCTGGAAGCAGGAGGTGTGGCGGGCGCTGGAGTTCGGGTCGAAGGAGGAGTTCCTCGCCGGGTTCCTCGAGCCCTACTTCACCGCGATGGACCCCAACGACCTGCTGTGCATGGCGTGGAAGTGGCAGCGCGGCGACGTCGCGCGGCACACCGGCGGTGATCTCGCCGCGGCGCTGGGCCGCATCACCGCGACGACGTTCGTGCTCCCGATCAACGAGGACATGTTCTTCCCCGTGCGCGACCACGAGGCCGAGCAGGCGCTCATCGCGAACAGCGAGCTGCGGGTGATCGACGACGTGCTGGGCCACCTCGGCCTGTTCGGCGTCGCCCCGACGTTCATGCAGCAGGTGGACCGGCACCTCGGGGAGCTGCTGGCCCGCTGAGGGCACGCGGCCCGGTCGTGCTCACGGCCGGGTCGCGGTGGCGACGGCCGTCCGGAGCTGGTCGAGGGCATGGTTCCGGGCGCCGGCGAGGGCGGCGCCGTCCACCAGCCGGGCCGGGCGGATCGGGACGTGCCGGGGGAACCGCCCGAACGCGGCGGTGACGGCGCCGAGGACGGCGGGCTCGGTGCCCCAGGAGCCGCCGACGACGACGAGCGCGGGGTCGGCGAAGGCCACTGCGGCAGCCAGCACGCCGCAGACGGCCCGGGCGATGGTCGTCGTCACCTCGTCCGCCCGCGGGTCGCCACCGCGGACCGCGGTGAGCAGCGCGGGCACGTCGACCGCCGTCGAGCCGGGACGGCGCAGGCCCACCGCGCCGAACACGTCGATCAGCGGCATGGCCCGGCCCGCCGGGCCGTCGACCAGGACGTGCGCGATCTCGCCGACGAGGCCGCCGTGTCCGCGGCGGACGACGCCGTCGTTGACCACGGCGCAGCCCAGACCCTCGCCGAGGTGGACGTAGGCGAGGTCCTCGGGCGAGGGGTCGTCGAGGTCCGGGTCGTCGGCGGCGTCACGTTCGGCGCGGGCCGCCCAGTTCACGTCGTTGTCGACCGACACCGGACCGTCGACGAGCCCCGCCAGCACCTCGGCCGGGGACAGCTCACCGAGCAGGAACGGGGAGTCGGGCAGGTGGACCAGGCGCCCGGTGGCCCGGTCCACCGGGTCGGCCGCGCTGACCACCGCGAGCCGGGGCCGCGCTCCGACGTCGTCCCGCACCGCCCGGGCCGCCGTCGTCAGCGCCGCGACGACCTGCGCCGCCCGGGCCGGGCGCGTGATCCCGGTGGTCGCCGTGGCGATCACGTCACCGTGCACGTCGACCGCCTCGGCCACGATCCCCTCCGGCGCGACGCCGACCACCAGCGCGTGGCCGACGTCGTCGGCGAGGCCGTAGTACGAGCCGACCCGCCCCCGCCCGGTCGTCCGCTCCCCGGTGTCGACCAGCAGTCCCGCGTCGCACAGGCGGCGCACGCTGTCGGAGACCGTGGGTTTGGACAGGCCGGTCCGCGAGGCGAGCTCGGCCCGGGTCAGCCGCCGCACCTCGGTCAACGCGCGCAGCACGTGCTCGTCGGTCAACGACCGCAGCAGGTCCAGCGACGGCTTGGCGGGGGGCACGGCGGCATTCTAGTAAGGACTCTTGCCTGAACCTCGGCCGGCAGTCTAACGTCGTTCTAGTAAGGAGTCCTCACCAAAGGAGACGGCATGACGCCCCTGCCTCACTGGGAGACCCCGCCGGCCGACCTGCAGGCGGCGGTCCGGGAGATCAAGGCGGCCCTGCGGGCCCGCATCACAGCGTCCGGGCGCACGGTCGAGGAGGTCTTCGCCGTCGTCGAGGCCCGGGTCGCCCAGCGGGTGGCGGAGATCGTGACGGAGAAGGAACGCGGCGAGACCGTCTGGCCCGTGATCGACTACGCCGACATCGATGCCGGCACCGTGCCCGCCGACGCGCTCGCCAGGCTCCACCGCCGTGGGTGCCTGGTCGTGCGCGGCCACTTCCCGCACGAGCAGGCCGTCGGCTGGGACGGTGAGGTCGTCGACTACGTCGAGAACAACCGGTTCTTCGAGAACTACCGCGGCCCGGCCGACGACTTCTTCGGCAGCGTCGGCTCCCGGCCCGAGATCTACCCCGTCTACTGGTCACCCCCGCAGATGCAGGCCCGCCAGAGCGACCGGATGGCCCGGGTGCAGGCCTTCCTCAACGCCCAGTGGCGCAGCGAGTCCGACGGCGTGCGGTGGTTCGACCCCGACCGCGACTCGCTCTATCCCGACCGCATCCGGCGCCGTCCACCGGGCGCCGACTCGGGCGGGCTCGGCACCCACCTCGACCCCGGCAACCTCGACCTGTGGATGACCGAGGCCTACCAGCGGGCGTTCCGGCACCTGTTCGACGGCACCGTCGAGCAGTACGACCCCTGGGACGCCGCCCACCGCACCGCCGGCCCGCAGTACCCCGGCACCACGATGTGCTCGGCGTTCCGCACCTTCCAGGGCTGGACGGCGCTGTCGGACATGGACCACGACCAGGGCGTGCTGCACACCGTGCCCATCCCGGAGGCCATGGCGTACCTGATGCTCCGCCCGCTGCTGGCCGACGTGCCCGACGACGACATGTGCGGCGTCACCGTCAACCAGGTCTTCCCGGCGAACGCGACGTGGCACCCGCTGCTCATGCAGGCCGTCTCCGGCATCCCCGACGTCGAGGCCGGCGACTCCGTCTGGTGGCACTGCGACATGATCCACGGCGTCGACCCGGTGACCGACCAGAAGGGCTGGGGCAACGTCATGTACATCCCCGCCGCCCCGTGGTGCCCCCGCAACGAGACCTACGCCGCGAAGTCCGTGACGCCTTCCGCACCGGATCGAGCCCGGGCGACTTCCCGGCCGAGCACTACGAACGCACCTGGCCCGACCGCTTCTCCGTCGACGACCTCAACGACACCGGCCGGCGCGGACTCGGGCTGGTCAGCCGGTGATGAGCTCGTCGGCCACCCACTGCGCGACACCGACGGGATAGGGCGCCGACAGCCCGAGGACGAGGTGCGAGAACCCGGCGTCGACGGCCCGGGCGATCGCGTCGCGGGTGTCTTCCGGCTTCTCGTAGGAGACCCCGAGGTGGATCGACCGGGTGATCGACGCGGGGTCGCGGTCGATCTCGGCGCAGTAGCGGTCCAGCAGCGCGCTGCGGGCCACGGCGTCGTCGAGGTCGCCGCCGGGGATGTTCCAGACGTCGGCGTGCTCGGCCACCACGCGAAGCGTCGAGGCCGCCCGTCCACCGATGACGATCGGCGGGTGGGGGCGCTGGACGGGCTTCGGGTTGCCGAACGCTCCGGTGAGCTGGTGGTGGGTGCCCGGGAAGTCGAACGGCGCGGCCTCGGTCCACAGCCGCCGGATGATCGTGCACGCCTCGGCGAGACTGCCCACCGCGTGGGCGGCGTCGTGGTAGGGCAGCCCGTGGGCCTCGTACTCGCGCCGGGCCATGGGGACGCTCGGCCGCGAGCCCGCGCCGATGCCGAAGTCGAGCCGTCCGCCGGAGACGATGTCGACGGTCGTGGCGATTTTCGCGAGCATCGCCGGCGGCCGGAAGCGGTTGCTGGTGACGAGCAGGCCCAGCCGCAGCCGCTCGGTCTGCGCGGCCAGCGCCCCGAGCAGCGTCCAGCCCTCGAGGATCGGCCCGTCGGGGTCGCCGCCGATGGGCATCAGGTGGTCGAACAGCCACGCGTGCCCGATCTCGGGGATCGCGTCCGCCTCGCGCCACACCCGCTGGACGTCCTGGTAGTCGACCTGCATCGGCGCGGTCATGATCCCGAAGCTCGTGGTCATGGTCGGTCTCCTCGCTGTGGCATCCTGCTAAGTGGAACACTGCTCCGCCCACGATACGGAGCAATGTTCCGCTTAGCCCGGGAGGGGTGCAGTGTCCGAGGAGGAGGCCCCGCGCAAGCGGGCCGACGCGCGGCGCAACCAGCAGGCCCTGCTGGACGCGGCCGCCGCCGTGTTCGTCCGGTCGGGCGTGGAGGCGCCGGTGCGCGACATCGCGGCCGCGGCCGGCGTCGGGATGGGCACGATCTACCGCCACTTCCCGACGCGCGCGGATCTCGTCGTGGCCGTCTACCGGCACCAGGTGGAGGCCTGCGCCGAGGCGGGTCCGGCCCTGCTGGCGAGCAGTGGGACACCGCACGCCGCGCTGGCGGCGTGGATCGACCTGTTCGTCGACTTCCTCGTCACCAAGCACGGGCTGGCCACGGCGATCCGGTCCGACAACGCCGGCCCGTTGCACGCCTACTTCCTCGACCGCCTCGTGCCCGTCTGCGCCGAGCTGCTCGCCGCCGCGGCCGCCGCCGGGGAGATCCGCTCCGACGTGGCGGCCTTCGAGCTGATGTTCGGCGTCGGCAACCTCTGCGCGGGCGTCGACCCCCGCTACGACGCCCGCCGCCTGGTCGGGCTGCTCGTCGCCGGGCTGGGATCCGGTGGCGGAGGTGCGTGACGGGCGGCTCGAGTCAGGGGCTGCCCAGGAGGTTGTCGGAGACGGCGCGCAGGTGGGTGCGCATGGCGTCGGCGGCGGCGTCGGGGTCGCGGTCGCGCAGCGCGTCGACGATCGCGGTGTGCTCGGCGTGGTAGCAGCGGCGTCGCTCCGGGCTGGACGTGCGGCGCTTGAGGGTGCCCCAGATCGGTAGCGCACGGGCCGTGCTGAGCACGTCGAACATGCTCATGAGCAGCCCGTTGTGGGCGGCCTGCGCGATGGCCCGGTGCAGCTTGGCGTCCCAGGCCTCGAAGCCCTCGAAGTCGTCGCTCGCGCCGCCGCCGTCGAGGCACTCGACGATGCGGTCGAGGTCGGCCTGGGTGCCCACGCGCGCGGCGAGCGCCGCGACCTGGGGTTCGAGCAGCAGCCGGACCTGCATGATCTCGGCCGGGCTGGTGTCGGCCGAGGCTCCGTCCACCTGCTGGGCGTGGTCGGTGAGGAAGGTGCCGCGCCCGACGTGACGGATGACGAGGCCGTCGCGTTCGAGCACGTCGAGGGCCTGACGGATGGCGCTGCGCGGGGCGGCGAGGCGCTGCACGAGGTCGCGCTCGGTGGGCAGCTTGGAGCCGGGCACGAGCGTGCCGTTGCGGCTGCCTTCGGCCAGCAGTTCCCGGAGGGACCGTTCTACGAGCATCACGCGACCAATCTAGACCATTGAGTTGCCTCTCGACAGCATGTATAGGGGCGGGTACTTTCGGCGCTGGTCAGATTGGTTCTATTGGTTCAGATTGGTGCAGCCATGAGGCTGGTGACGTTCTCCCACGGGGGTCCGCAGAAGGTCGGGGTCGTCGACGTCGACGTCGACGTCGACGTCGTGCACGACGTGACCGCGCTGCTGCCCGCCGGGGCCGGGGTGCTCGAGGTCGTGGAGGGGTGGGCCGAGCTCGGCCCGGTGCTGGCGCGCGACGCCGCGACCGCGCCCTCGGTCCCCGTGGACGCCGTGCGCCTGCACGCCCCCATCCCCACGCCCCGGCGCAACATCTTCTGCGTCGGCAAGAACTACCGCGACCACGTGCTGGAGTTCGGCCGCAGCGGCTACGACCAGCCCGACCGCTCGCAGGACATGCCGGAGTTCCCGGTGATCTTCTCGAAGGCCACCACCTCGGTGACCGGCCCGTTCGACGTCATCGAGCCCCACCACGACGTCACGAGCGAGCTGGACTACGAGGCCGAGCTCGGCGTGATCATCGGGGTCGGGGGCCGCGGGATCAGCCGTGAGGACGCCGTCGACCACGTGTGGGGCTACACGATCATCGACGACTTCACCGCCCGCGACCTGCAGCGCAAGCACAAGCAGTGGCTCCTCGGGAAGGGACTCGACACGCACTGCCCGATGGGGCCCTACGCGGTGTCGGCCGACGAGATCGCCGATGTCACGGCGCTGCAGGTGGAGAGCTGGGTCAACGGCGAACCGCGGCAGTCCGCGCCGGTCAAGGACCTGATCTTCGACATCCCGGAGCTGATCGCCACGCTCTCGGCCGGCATCACGCTGCAGCCCGGCGACATCATCGCCACCGGCACGCCGGCCGGTGTCGGCATCGGGTTCGACCCACCGAAGTTCATGGCCACCGGCGACGTCATCGAGGTCTCGATCACCGGCCTCGGCACCCAGAAGAACAGGATCGGATGAGAATGCAGGTCAACGGGAGAGAACTGGCCGTCGAGGTCGAGGGGGAGGGCCCAGCGGTCCTGCTCGTGCACGGCCTGGGCGGCACGTCGAACTTCTACCAGGTGCAGGCGGACGCCCTCGCGCCGTCGCACACCGTGATCCGGGTGGACTCCGCGGGCGCCGGTCGCTCGCCGGTGGCCGACGGGATCAGCATCGACTCGCACGCCGACGACCTCGCGGCCGTGCTCGACGCGCTGGACGTCGACGGCGCCGCCGTCGTCGGGCACTCGATGGGCACGCTCGTCGTCCGGTCGCTGGCCGCGCGGTACCCGGAGAAGGTCACCGCGCTGGCGCTGCTCGGCGCGGTCGCCGAACCGGCCGAGGCCGGCCGCCAGGCCCAGCGCGACCGCGCCGGCGTGCTGCGCGACAAGGGCACCGCCGCCGTCGCACCCGGGGTGGTCGCGAACGCGCTGTCGGAGACCACCCGCCGTGACAAGCCGGAGGTGGCCGCGTTCGTCCGCGAGCTGGTCATGCGCCAGGACGCGGAGGGCTACGCCCGCAACTGCGAGGCGCTGGCCGCCGCCACCGACCCCGGCCCGATCGATCCCGCCGTGCCGTTGCTGCTGGTCACCGGCACCGACGACAAGGTCGGCCCGCCGGTGGTCAGCGAGGCGCTGGCCACCGCCAGTGCGACCGTCGAGATCGTGCCCGGCATCGGGCACTGGACCGCGCTCGAAGCGGCCGGACCCGTCACCGAACTCCTGCTCAAGTTCCTCCTACCCCTCACCGCCGAGGAGATCGCCCGATGAGCTCGACCCTGTTCCGCAACGTCAGCATCCTCGACTCCACCGGAGCCGACCCCTACCCCGGCGACGTCCTCGTCGAGGACGACCGCATCGCCGCCGTCGGCACCGTCGATCCCGCGCGCGCCGAGGGCGCCCGCGTGGTCGAGGGCCGCGGCCGCACCCTGATGTCCGGGCTCTGCGACGCCCACACCCACTTCAGCTGGATCAACAGCGCCGACCTCGACGGCCTGGGCACGATGCCGGTCGAGGAGCACCTGCTGGCGAGTGTCGAGTCGGCGAAGACCTACATCGACTCCGGCTACACCATGTGTCTCGGCGCCGCGTCGGCGAAGGACCGCCTCGACGTCGTCTGCCGCGACGCCATCAACGCCGGGAGGATCCCCGGCCCGCGCTACCTGGCCAACGGCCCGGAGATCGCGGTCACCGGCGGCGCGCTCATCAAGTCGATCACCAAGTTCGCCGACGGCCCGGAGGGCATGCGCAAGGCCGTGCGGGAGCTGATCGACCTGGGTGTCGACCAGATCAAGCTCTCGATGACCGGCGAGGAGATCACCGGCACCCAACGCGCGGAGGACACCTACTTCTCCGACGAGGAGGTGGCCGCCGCCGTCACCGAGGCCCACCGCCGTGGCAAGCGCGTCTGCGCCCACGCCCGCTCCGCGGAGAGCGTGAAGATGTGTCTGCGCAACGGGCTGGACATCATCTACCACGCGAGCTTCACCGACGACGAGGGCCTCGACATGCTCGAGGAGGCCAAGGACTGGGTGTTCGTCGCGCCCGGCATCAACTGGCTCGTCGCCACCCTCTACGAGGCGGAGTCCTTCGGCTTCCCGCAGGAGGCCGCCGAGGCCGTCGGGTACAAGAAGGAGCTGGAGACCGCGATCAAGGGCCTGCGCGAGATGCACCGGCGCGGCGTCAGGATCCTGCCCGGCGGCGACTACGGCTTCGCGTGGACGCCGCACGGCACCTACGCCCGCGACCTGGAGCACTTCGTCGAGCTGCTCGGGTTCACGCCGATGGAGGCCATCCTGTCGGCCACCGCGCTCGGCGGCGAGATCATGCTGCGCCCCGACGAGCTGGGCAAGGTCCAGCCCGGCTACCTGGCCGACCTGATCCTCGTCGACGGCGACCCGATCGCCGACATCACCGTCCTACAGGACCGCGACCGGATCAACGCGATCATGAAGGACGGCCGGTTCCACAAGGAGCCGGGCGACGACACCACCGCGACCGCCGTCTGACGGCGCCGTGACCCTGCTCATCTGCCGGACGTGCCCGCGGTACGACATGCGCGCCACGGGCACGTTCGGCGCGGTGATGTCGGCGGCGGTCGCGGCGTCCGGGGTGGCCGTGCGGGGCGTGCAGTGCCTCGGCGGCTGCCCCGAGCACGGCGTCGTCGCCGTGGACGGGCCGGGCAAGACCCGCGTCCGGTTCACGGGTCTCGACGTGGGGGACGCCGACGCGGTGGTGCGGGCGGCGCGGGCCCACGACGCCAGCGCGTCGGGGTCACCCGGGGACTGGGTGGTGCCCGTAGAGCTGATGGAGCGGATCAGCGCGGTGACCTACAAGCGCCTGCCGCTCTGAACCGTCTCGCGTTGGGACACCCGCCGGCGCCGATCGGGTGGACGATGGCGGTGTGATTTTCATCGTGATCAGGATCGACGTCCGCCCGGAGAAGCGGGACGACTTCCTCGCCGGCATCACCCGGTACTCGGCGCAGGTGCGGGACGAGCCCGGCAACCTCGTGTTCAGCTGCTTCGCCGGCGTCGAGAACCCCGACGAGTTCTCCGTGATCGCCAACTACGTCGACCAGGCGGCCGGCGAGGCACACGTCTCGTCCGAGCACGCGCAGTGGTTCTTCGGCTGGCTGCCGTCCGTCGTGGCGTCCGTCCCGAGGATCGTCTACCAGGAGCTGCCCGGGGCGGGCTGGTCCGAGATGGGTGAGGTGAAGATGCCGTAGCCCGGAACGTCGGAGCCCGGAACGTCGGAGCCCGGAACGTCGGAGCCCGGAACGTCGGAGCCCGGAACGTCGGAGCCCGGAACGTCGGAGCCCTGGACGCAACGGCCCTCGGACAGCGTCTCCAGCCGGACGGCCGCCACCCGTTCGCGAGGCCCGATCTTCTCGACGGCGGCGTCGAACATCTCCGTGGTGATCCAGTCGGGCACCATGATCATCAGCGTCCGGTCCCACCGCGTCGTGTCCCGTGCGCTGGTGAAGGTGGCCGTGTCCTCGGCCCACCAGAGACCCTCGAGCGGCATCACGACGTGGTCGCGCCCGTCGTGTGGGCCAGGCCGGGGGTGTTCGGGTCGCCGTGGCCGTTGATCATGACGTAGCGCAGGTCGGGCACGGTCGACGAGTTGCGGGGAATTGCGCCTGGCCGTGTAGCAGGGCAGCTCGCGCTTGAAGTCGGTCGTGGACGACGTGGCCCCTCCACGGGCGAGGCCCCCTGAACCGGCTGGTCAGAGGGCCTTTGCGTGTGGTCGGGGTGACAGGATTTGAACCTGCGACCTCTTCGTCCCGAACGAAGCGCGCTACCAAGCTGCGCCACACCCCGATGGCTCGCGATCGTGCTGCGAGCCGTGGTGAAGTCTAGCTGACGTCCGCCACGGCCTTTGCGGGGGTGGCCCCCTCGGCGTCGACGGCGGTCAGGCGGGGCACCAGCGTCAGGATGCTGGCCTCCGGCGGGCAGGCGAAGCGCACCGGGGCGAACGGGGAGGTCCCCAGCCCGGCCGAGACGTGCAGGCGGGTGTGGGTGCCCCAGCGCGAGGCGCCGCGGGCGCGGGAGCGGTCGATGCCGCAGTTGGTGACGATGGCGCCGTAGCCGGGCAGCCGCAGCTGGCCGCCGTGGGTGTGGCCGGCCAGGACGAGGTCGTAGCCGTCGCCGGAGAACGCGTCGAGCACGCGGGGCTCGGGCGAGTGCGTGAGGCCCAGGCGCAGGCCGGCGTCGCCGCGGGCGCGGCCGGCGATGCGGTCGTAGCGGTCCAGGCCCAGGTGCGGGTCGTCGACGCCGGCCGCCGCGATCGTGACGCCGGCGACCTCCATGCTGACCCGCTCGTGCGTGGCGTCCACCCAGCCGTGCTCGACGAACGCGGCCCGCAGGTCGCGCCAGGGCAGGTTCTCCCCATGGTGGCGCTTCTTGCTCTTCGTCAGGTAGCGGGCGGGGTTCTTCGGGGTGGGACCGAAGTAGTCGTTGCTGCCGAAGACGAACAGGCCCGGCAGGTCCAGCAGCGGGCCCAGCGCGGCGACGGCGGTGGGCACGGCGCGGGGGTGCGCGAGGTTGTCGCCGGTGTTGACGACGAGATCGGGCTCCAGCTCCGCCAGCGCCGTCACCCAGCGTTGCTTGCTCTTCTGGGTGGGCGTGATGTGCAGGTCGGAGACGTGCAGGACGCGCAGCGGCGTGGCGCCGGCGGCCAGCACCGGCAACGTGGCCTCGCGCAACGTCCAGCGCCGACGCTCCACGCCGGCCGCGTAGACGACCGTGGCCGCCCCTGTGGTGGTCGCGCCGAGCGCGAGCCGAGCCCAGCTCTTCACGAGGCCAGAGTACGTGTGGACTAGCGTCGCCCGGTGTGAGCACCCTCAAAGCACAGCTGCGCACCGACCTCACGGCCGCGATGAAGGCCCGTGACGAGCTGGTGAAGTCCACCCTGCGCATGACGCTGACCGCCATCGGCAACGCCGAGGTCGCCGGCACCGAGGCGCGCGAGCTCTCCGACGACGAGGTGCTCAAGGTCATCGCCAAGGAGGCCAAGAAGCGCGCGGAGTCGGCCGAGGCGTTCGCCGCCGCCGGGCGTGAGGAGCTCGCGGCCCAGGAGCGCGCCGAGGGCGAGGTGCTCGACCGCTACCTGCCCACCCAGCTCTCCGACGACGAGCTGGCCGTGATCGCGGCCGCGGCGGTCGAGGAGACCACCGCCGAGCTGGGGGAGAAGCCCGGCCCGCGGCAGATGGGGCAGGTCATGAAGAAGGCCAACGCGGCGGCGGCCGGCCGGGCCGACGGTGGCCGGGTGGCCGCGGCGGTCAAGGCGCTGCTGGTCCCCTGATCAGAGGTCGTGCGCGGATAACGGTGTGGGAACACCGTTATCCGCGCACGGGCGGCGTCAGCCGCTATTTCTTCGCCACGGGCTTGCGGGCCGCGGGCTTGCGCGCCGTGGGCTTCTTCGGCGCCGGGCCGCGGGCGCGGCGCTCGGCCAGCAGCTCGCTCGCTCGCTCGTCGGTGAGCTCCTCGACGCTGTCGCCCTTGCGCAGGCTCGCGTTGGTCTCACCGTCGGTGACGTACGGGCCGAAGCGGCCGTCCTTGATCACCATCGGCTTCTTGGTGTTGGCGTCGACGCCCAGCTCGCGCAGTGGCGGGGTGGCCGCGGCCGTGCGCCGGCCGCGCTGCTTCGGCTGCTTGTAGATCTCCAGCGCCTCGTCGAGGGTGACCGTGAACAGCTGCTCCTCTTCCGCGAGCGAGCGGGAGTCCGTGCCCTTCTTCAGATAGGGGCCGTAGCGGCCGTTCTGCGCGGTGATCTCGTCGCCGCTCTCCGGGTCCTGGCCCACCAGGCGCGGCAGCGACAGCAGCCGCAGCGCCTCCTCGAGCGTGACCGTCTCGGTGGACATTCCCTTGAACAGCGACCCCGTGCGCGGCTTCGGCTTGGCCGGCGCCTTCTTGCGCGCCGGGGCCTTGGCCGTGGTGGCCGTCGCCGTGGTCGCGGCCGTCCTGGCGCGGGTGGTCTTCGGGGCCGGTGCGGGTTCGGGCTCCGGCTCGGCCTCGTCGGGCAGGATCTCCGTGACGTAGGGCCCGTAGCGGCCCTCCTTCGCGACGATCTCGTGGCCCGTGACGGGGTCGACGCCCAGCGAGCGGCCTTCCTGCGGCACCGAGAACAGCTGCTCGGCGACCTCGCGGGTGAGCTCGTCGGGCGGGAGGTCCTCGGGCAGGTTGGCGCGCTGGCTCTGCCCGTCGCGCACGCGCTCCAGGTACGGGCCGTAGCGGCCGACGCGCACTACGACGTCGTCGAACACCGGAACGGAGTTGATCTCCCGGGCGTCGATCTCCTCGAGGTTGACACCGACGAGCTTCTTCAGCCCGCCCGCGCGCGCCACCGAGCCCTCGGTGCCCTGGTCGGCGCCGAAGTAGAAGCCGGTGAGCCAGTCGGTGCGGTGCTGCGTGCCCTGCGAGATGGCGTCGAGCTCGTCCTCCATCGCGGCGGTGAAGTCGTAGTCGACGAGCCGGCCGAAGTGGTGCTCCAGCAGCCCGACCACGGCGAACGCGATCCACGACGGGACCAGCGCCTGGCCCTTCTTCCACACGTACCCGCGGTCCTGGATCGTCTTGATGATCGAGGCGTAGGTGGACGGGCGGCCGATGCCGAGGTCCTCCAGCTGCTTGATGAGGCTGGGCTCCGTGAAGCGCGACGGCGGGTTGGTGGAGTGGCCCTCCGGCGTGAGTGACGCCGCCGTGAGCGACTGGCCCTCGGTGAGCTCGGGCAGCCGCGACTCGGCGTCGTCGGCCTCGCCGCCGGCCTGGTCGTCGACGGTCTCGACGTAGGCCCTGAGGAAGCCGGGGAAGGTGATGGTGCGGCCCGAGGAGGCGAACGTGACGGCCTCGCCGGTGGCGGCGGTGCCCGCGATGCGGACGCTGACCGTGGTGCCCCGCGCGTCGGCCATCTGCGACGCCACCGTGCGCTGCCAGATCAGCTCGTAGAGGCGGAAGTCGTCGCCGTCGACCTCCCGGGCGATGTCGCCCGGCGTGCGGAAGGTGTCTCCAGCGGGCCTGATGGCCTCGTGGGCCTCCTGCGCGTTCTTGACTTTCCTCGTGTACTGCCGGGGCTGCGCGGGCACGTAGGCGTCACCGTAGAGCTCGCGCGCCTGCCTCCTGGCCGCCTCGATCGCCGACGGCGACAGCGTGGTGGAGTCGGTGCGGAGGTAGGTGATGTAGCCGTTCTCGTAGAGGCGCTGGGCGCTGCGCATGGTGCGGTCGGCCGAGAAGCGCAGCTTGCGGCCCGCCTCCTGCTGCAGCGTGGAGGTCATGAACGGCGCATAGGGCTTACGTGTGTAGGGCTTGGACTCCACCGACTCGACGGCCAGCGCGCGGTCCTGCAGCGCCTCGGCCAGCTGCCGGGCGGACGCCTCGTCGAGCGCGCGGGCCGGGTCCTTGCCGGTGGTCTTGAGCTGGCCGTCGGCGCCGAAGTCGCGGCCCGTGGCGACGCGGTGCCCGTCGATGCCGACCAGGCGGGCCGGGAACTGGCGTGGTGTCGCGGCGGGTCCGGCATCCAACTGAGCGGCGATGTCCCAGTACGACGCCGAGACGAACGCCATGCGCTCGCGCTCCCGCGCCACCACGATGCGCGTGGCCACCGACTGCACCCGGCCCGCCGAGAGCTTCGGCATGACCTTCTTCCACAGCACGGGGGAGACCTCGTAGCCGTAGAGGCGGTCGAGGATGCGGCGCGTCTCCTGGGCGTCGACCATGTCCTGGTCGAGGTCGCGCAGGTTCTCCACGGCGGCGCGGATGGCCGGCTCGCTGATCTCGTGGAACACCATGCGACGCACGGGGATCTTCGGCTTGAGCGTGTCGAGCAGGTGCCAGGCGATGGCCTCGCCCTCGCGGTCGGGGTCCGTGGCGAGCAGGACCTCGTCCACGCCCTTGAGCGCCTCGCGGAGCTCGGCGACCTTGCTCTTCTTCTCCGGCGTGATGATGTAGAGCGGCGCGAACTGGTTGTCGACGTCGACGCCGAGCCGCGCCCAGGCCTCGCCCTTGTACTTCGCCGGCACGTCCGCGGCACCGCGCGGCAGGTCGCGGATGTGGCCGACGGAGGCCTCCACCACGTAGTCCTTGCCGAGGTAGGCCTGGATCTTCTTGGCCTTGGTGCCCGACTCGACGATCACGAGCCGGCGCAACGGGCGGCTCGTGGCGGTGGCGGCGGGCGTGCCGGAGCGCCGGCTGCCGCCACCCGTCCTGCGGGTGGGCACGCCGTCGGTGCCCTCGCCGCCTGTGGCGGTGGGCTTCGAGCTCGTCGTTCCGGTTGTCACCTGGTCCTACTCCATCGTCGACGACCGCGCGGGCCCCGGCCGTGTCATCGAGTATGCGTCCCGTCGCTCCGGACGTTCTCCGGAGCCTCACGGTTGCACACCACACGCCGTGTTGCCTTCATCACGCTTCGCGGCCCCACGTCGTGACTGTCTCATTCCGCCGAGCCCGCGCCGCGAGAGCCTAACCATGGTTGTCAAGACGCGTGGCGACCCCAGTACCTGGGCCAGTGCTCCCCGGACAGCCTGGGAGGCACCGGGCCGACCAGCTCGACGAGCCGCTGGACCCGCCGGGTACCGCTGATCCGCAACGCCGCGCCGTCCCCGACGCGGGCCGGCGGGATGCCCGCCCGGGTGGCCGCGGCGATCAGGGACTGGTGGGTCTGCGGGGCGTCCCGGTCGAGCGCGAGGAGGTAGCCGCCGCGCCCGTCGGGCCACCCCGCGGACATGGCCCACAGCCGCAACGCCGGGCCGTCGAGCTGCCATTCCGCGGGTACCGCCTTCACCGTGCCATCGGTCCACGTGCGGGCGAGTCCGACCAGGTCACAGCGGAAGGCGGTGCGGACGGAGACGCCGCCCGACTCGGTGACGACGGGTTGTGCGGCGATGCCGACGGCGGCGCAGGCGGCCACCACGGCGGGCGCGCGGGCCGCGTCCGGGAGGTCGACGGAGAGCCGGGCCTGGTCACCGGCGCCGAAGCGGGTGATCCGGCCCGGGCCGCACAGCAGCCCACCGAGATCGGCGAGCCGGGCCGGACGTGAGTCGGCGGAGAACAGCGAGAGCTGCGACACGGACCGAACCGTAGAACACATGTTCGATCATCGGCTCATCGACTCGCCGAACGGTCGGGAAGTCAGCCCCCGGTGGTCTGCAGCGCCCGGCAGTTGGGGGCCTGCTGCGCGGCCTTGTCGAGCTCGGGGGTGCTCTGCAGGTCGGTGGACGTGTTGGTCAGCGTGGAGAGGTCCTGCAGCGGGGCCAGCGCCTCGGGAAGCGCCGTGGCGACCTGGCTGAGGTCCGAGGTGTTCACGGCGTCGATCTTGGTCTTCGCGGACTGGAACGACGTGCGGGCCTTGCCCAGGGCGTCGGTGATCGTGGTGACGGCCTTGTCGCCGCCCTCCACGGGTGAGGGGCCGGCCCCCTTGATGTCCGTCGTGGCCTTGTCGATCGCGGTGACGGCGGTACCCAGGTAGGTGCTGAGGCCCGTGACGGCCTTCTGCGGGCTGGAGGAGTCGATCGCGGGTGGGGCGGAGACGGTACGCACGAATCCGAGCAGGGACCCGCAGACGCCGTTGATCCACGCCACCGGGTCGCCGGTGGCCGGCGCGGACGGTGCGGCGGACGAGGCGCCGACGGCTGCGGGCGAGCCCGTCACGGTGGTGGAGCACCCCGTCACGAGCATCGCCGTGGCGGCGCCGGCGGCGATCAGGGCGGTGCGGATACTGCGGTGCATGCGTGGCTCCCGGCGGAACGGAGGTGCGGACCGGACGGACCGTACTCGGGCCCCGAAACGACGGAGGCCGCTCACCCGCGCGGGTGAACGGCCTCCGTCGAGCGGATCGGGGCGGTCAGGCGACCGTCGTCTCCGCCGGGGTGTCGGTGATGGAGGTGGACCGACGCTTCGACACGACGACTGCCGCGACGATGATCGCGACGGCGATGAGCGCGATCACGAGCCGGACCGGCGTGTTCGCCGAGGGGCCGACCGAGAACACGACGATGGCCGGCGCGATCAGCACCGAGACCAGGTTCATCACCTTGATCAGCGGGTTGATCGACGGGCCAGCGGTGTCCTTGAACGGGTCGCCGACGGTGTCACCGATGATCGTCGCCTCGTGGGCGGGCGATCCCTTGCCACCGTGGTTGCCGTCCTCGACCAGCTTCTTCGCGTTGTCCCAGGCGCCACCGGAGTTGGCCAGGAAGATGGCCATCAGGGTGCCGGTGGCGATGGCGCCCGCCAGGTAGCCGGCGAGCGGGCCCAGCCCGAGGCCGAAGCCGACGGCGATCGGGGCGAAGACCGCGAGCAGGCCGGGGGTGGCCAGCTCACGGAGCGAGTCGCGGGTGCAGATGTCGACGACGCGGCCGTACTCGGGCTTCTCCGAGTAGTCCATGATCCCGGGGTGCTCGCGGAACTGGCGGCGCACCTCGAAGACGATGGCCCCGGCCGCGCGGGTGACCGCGTTGATGGCCAGGCCCGAGAACATGAACACCACGGACGCACCGATGATCACGCCGACCAGGGTGTTGGGGGAGAAGACCTCGTTGGCGAAGCCCGTGCCGAACTGGCTCGACAGCAGCTTGGTCGGGTCGACCGCCTGACCGGCATCCGTCAGCGCCGTGGTGATGGCGTCGCGGTAAGACCCGAACAGCGCGGTGGCCGCGAGCACCGCCGTGGCGATCGCGATGCCCTTGGTGATGGCCTTCGTGGTGTTCCCGACCGCGTCGAGCTCGGTGAGGATGCCGACGCCGGCGCCCTCGACGTCGCCCGACATCTCGGCGATGCCCTGGGCGTTGTCGGCGACGGGACCGAAGGTGTCCATCGCGACGATGACGCCGACCGTGGTGAGCAGGCCGGTACCGGCCAGCGCCACCGCGAACAGCGACATCGTGATGGAGCCGGTGGCCAGCGCGAACGCGCCGAACACGGCCGCGCTGATGACGAGCGCGGTGTAGACGGCCGACTCGAAACCGATCGAGATGCCCGAGAGGATGACGGTGGCCGCACCGGTGAGCGAGGACCTGCCGACGTCCTGGACGGGCTTGTCCTCGGTGCCGGTGTAGTAGCCGGTGAGCCGCAGGATGGCCGCGGCCAGCACGATGCCGATGATCACCGCGATGGTGGCGATGAGGCGCGGGTCGCTGGAGCCCATGGCCGCGACGACCGATCCGTCGGTCGGGCCGTTCTTGCCCTCCGGGGTGGTGAATCCGGCGAACGTGTTCGGCAGGTAGACGAAAGCCGCGATGGCGCAGAGCACCGCCGAGATGACCGCGGAGATGTAGAAGCTGCGGTTGATCGTCTTGAGGCTGCCCTCGTTCGGGCGGGTGCGGGTGATGTAGACGCCGATCACCGCGGTGATCACCCCGATGGCCGGCACGATCAGCGGGAACAGCAGCCCGTGCAGACCGAACGCGGCACTGCCGAGGATCAGCGCGGCCACGAGCGTGACGGCGTAGGACTCGAAGAGGTCCGCGGCCATGCCGGCGCAGTCACCCACGTTGTCGCCGACGTTGTCGGCGATGGTGGCGGCGTTGCGGGGATCGTCCTCGGGGATGCCCTGCTCGACCTTGCCGACGAGGTCGGCGCCGACGTCCGCGGCCTTGGTGAAGATGCCGCCGCCGACACGCATGAACATCGCGAGCAGGGCGGCACCGAAGCCGAAGCCCTCGAGCACGCGGGGAGCGCCGCCTGCGTAGACGAGCACGACCACCGCGGCGCCGAGCAGGCCCAGGCCGACGGTGAACATGCCGACCACGCCGCCGGTGCGGAAGGCGATGCGGGTGGCCTTCTCGCGGCCGCCGTCGTCGCGCGACGCCGAGGCGACGCGGATGTTGGCGGCGGTGGCCAGGCGCATGCCCAGGCTGCCGATGGTGGCGGAGAAGAGGGCCCCGATGAGGAAGAAGATGGAACGTCCGATGCGCTCACCGATGGTCGACGCGGGGAGCGCGAACAACAGGAGGAACACGATGATGACGAACACACCGAGGGTTCTGAACTGCCGGTTGAGGTAGGCCGTGGCGCCTTCCTGGACCGCTCGGCCGATCTCCTGCATCTTGGAGGTCCCCGGGTCGGCCGCGAGTACCTCCCTGCGCAGGATGAACCCGATGGCCAATGCGACAAGGGCGACCACCGCGACCACGATGACGATCGTGTAGTCGCTCCCGCTGAGCTGCAGAGAGTTCTCCGCGCCCTGGGCGAGTGTGGTGGTGGACAGGGACATCCGTCCTCCTGGATCAAGTCGTTCACTTGGGCCAGGGGCACTCGGACGGCAGCCCTGGCGTCTCGACAAGCCCGTCGCCGCAGGTGAGCGCGGTGCCGGGCGTGTGCAGTGTAGGAGTGTGACGGAGACCTCCCATACGGGGAGGTGGTGTTTGTCACTTGCGTAACGATCTCGTTGCAGATCAGGCGGATCGGTGATCGTCCTGAACTTTCCCGGCCCCCGGTCGTCATACGGGGGGTGACGGCCGCCCCGCACCGCCCGCGCTCGCGCCGCACGGTGGCGGTCGTCGGTGTCGTGCCGGCGCTGACAATCGGCCTCCGCGCCGCTCGGAGCAGCGGCGACGAGGTGGTCCGGGCCGCGGCCCCCATCACGTCGATGCCCACTCCCCGACCCGCTCGGGCCTCGACGCCGGCTCCCAGCACCGCTCCCGCGCTCCGCGCCGGACTCGCCCCGGCGGCCGTCGCGGCCGCGAGAAGGCCGCCGGCGACTCCACCCAGCTCGCCGTGGCCGTGCTCGACCGCGTCGCCGGGGAGAAGGTGGTGGGCGGCCGGGGCGGCGAGTCGTTCTTCACGGCGTCGCTGTCGAAGGTGGTGGTGGCCGTGGACGTGCTGGACCGCAGGCGCCTCGAGGGCCTCGCCGTCACCGACGCGGATCTCGATCTCTTCCGGCGTGCGCTGGGCCGCGGCGACGACAGCGCCATGAACGCCCTGTGGAGCCGCTTCGACGGCGCGGGAGCGGCCGGGCGGGTGAGCAGCCGGCTGGGCCTGACCGGCACGAGCAACCCGCGTGACCCGTCGCAGTGGGGCGCGATGACGGTCTCCGCCGCCGGCACCGCGCGGATCTGGGAGCACGTGCTGGACGAGATGCCCGCCGCCGACCGCGACCTGCTGGTGGCCGACATGGAGGCCGCCCCGCCCCGGGCGGGTGACGGGTTCGACCAGGCCTTCGGGCTGCTGTTCCCGGGCGTCGACGGCGGGGGAGGGCCGGGCGCGGTGGCCAAGCAGGGCTGGATGTGCTGCTTCTCGGGGATCTCCTCCATGCACAGCGCCGGCGCGGTGGGCTCCGACCAGCGGTTCGTGGTGGCGTTGCTGACCGGGGTGCCCCGATCCGGTGGCCGGGAGGCCGCGCGCCGGGAGCTGGACCGCATCGCCGCCGCCGCCGTGGCGCCCCTGGCCTGAGCCGCCGGGCGGTGTGCCAACCTCGGGGGTGTGGGCGACGACGGACGGGGCGAACGGCTGCTGCGCCGGGTGCTCGCCGGCTGCGGGGCCGAGCCCGGCCCCGACTGGTCCGTGTCGGTCGCGGGGGAGTCGTCGCCCGACAGCGCCTCCGGGCTCGACGCCGACGGCCCGTTGCGCCACGCGGTGCGGCTCCCCGCCCGCGCGGGGGTGCCCGCGCAGTGGCCCGGGTGGGTGCCGGACCAGGTGCGGGAGGCGTTCGTCCGCGACGGGGTGAGCTCGCCGTGGAGCCACCAGGCCCAGGCCGCGGAGCTGGCCCACTCCGGAGTGGACGTGGTGGTGGCCACCGGCACGGCGTCGGGCAAGTCGCTGGCCTACCAGCTGCCCGTGCTGGCGGCGTTCACCGCCGATCCACGCGCCACCGCGCTCTACCTCTCGCCGACCAAGGCGCTGGCCGCCGACCAGCTGCGGGCCATCACGTCGTTGGGGCTGCCGGACGTGCGGCCGGCCCCGCTCGACGGCGACACGCCGATGGACGACCGCGACTGGGCCCGCCGCCACGGGCGGCTGCTGTTCAGCAACCCAGACATGCTCCACCGCTCGCTGCTGCCGTGGCATGCGCGCTGGGCGGGGTTCCTGCGCAGGCTCGAGTTCGTGGTGATCGACGAGTGTCACACCTACCGCGGGGTGTTCGGCTCCCACGTGGCGCTGCTGCTGCGCCGGCTCCTGCGGATCTGTGAGCGTTACGGGGCGCATCCCACGGTGGTGCTCGCCTCGGCCACGGTGGCCGATCCCGGACCGTTCGCCGGGCGGCTGACCGGGCGGGAGGTGACCGCCGTGACCGTCGACGGTTCGCCCAGCGCCGGCCGGACCGTGGCCCTGTGGGAGCCCCCGTTGCTGCCCGAGCTGACCGGCGAGAACGGCGCCCCGGTGCGCCGGGCCGCCGGGGCCGAGGCGGCGCGGATGCTCGCCGACCTCGTGCTGGAGGGGGCCCGCACGCTGGCCTTCGTGCGCTCGCGGCGTGGGGCCGAGGTGACGGCGCTCGGCGCCCGGCGCGTGCTGGCCGACGTGGACCCGGACCTGACGCAGCGCGTGGCGGCCTACCGCGGCGGCTACCTCCCCGAGGAGCGCCGGGCCCTGGAGGCGGCGCTGGTGGACGGGCGGCTGCTGGGCGTGGCCACCACGAACGCGCTCGAGCTCGGCGTGGACATCGCCGGCCTCGACGCCGTGGTGGTGGCCGGGTTCCCCGGCACGCGGGCGTCGTTCTGGCAGCAGGCCGGGCGGGCGGGCCGGGCCGCCGACGAAGCGCTGGTGGTGCTGGTGGCCCGCGACGACCCGATGGACACCTATCTCGTGCACCATCCCGGTGCGCTGCTCGGCGCGCCGGTGGAGGGATGCGTGCTCGATCCCGCCAACCCCTACGTGCTGGCGCCGCAGCTGGTGTGTGCGGCCGCCGAGCTCCCGCTCACCGAGCTCGACGTGGACGGGCGCTTCGGCGGCCAGCCGGCCCGCGACGTGCTCGACGAGCTCGTGGCCGACGGGGTACTGCGGCGCAGGCCGGCCGGGTGGTTCTGGCCGTCGACGAGCGATCGGCCCGCGGCGTCGGTGGACATCCGCGGCTCCGGCCTCCGCCAGGTGGCCGTGGTGGAGGGGGCGACCGGGCGGATGCTCGGCACGGTGGACGGCACCTCGGCCCCGGCCACCGCCCACCCGGGCGCGGTGTACCTGCACCGGGGCGAGAGCTACCTGGTGGACGAGCTCGATCTCGACGCCGGGGTGGCGCTGGTGCGCGCCGCCGACCCCGACTGGCGCACCGACGCCCGCAGCACCGCCGACGTGGAGGTGGCCCGGGTGCTCGCCCAGCGTGACCACGGACCGGTGTCGGTGTCGTTCGGCGAGGTGACCGTGACCTCGCAGGTGGTGGCCTACCAGCGGCGCGCCCCCGACGGCACCGTGCTGGAGACGGTGCCGCTGGATCTGCCCGAGCAGACGCTGCGCACCCGCGGCGTCTGGTACGACGTGGACCAGCGCGCGCTCGAGGCCGCGGGTGTGGACCACGACCTCGCGCCCGGCGCCCTGCACGCGGCCGAGCACGCGGCGATCGGGCTGCTTCCGCTCTTCGCGATCTGCGACCGCTGGGACATCGGCGGCATGTCGACCGCCCTGCACCCGCACACCGGACGCCCCACCGTGTTCGTGCACGACGGGCACCCGGGCGGCGCGGGCTTCGCGGAGCGCGGGCACGCCGTGCTCGAGGCCTGGCTGGCGGCCACCCGTGACGCGATCGCCGGATGCGAGTGCCGCTCCGGCTGCCCCTCGTGCGTGCAGTCGCCCAAGTGCGGCAACGGGAACGCGCCGCTGGACAAGGCGGGTGCGCTGCTCGTGCTCGGCGTGGCGCTGGCCGCGCTGGCCGAGCCCGCCACCCACCGGATGCGGCTGGTGGGGTAGGCCGCCACCGGCCGGCCCAGTCGGGGGGCGGGCGGGCCGGTGGCGGCCGTAGTGCGGTGGAACCGGTTGCGGGGTGGGCGTCGGGGGGACGCGCCGGCCCCACCGCAGTCTGGGGAGCGAGTTCGTAGCTCCCCGCCGACCCTGGCCGGCGGGGAGCAGGAACAGTAAGCCCCGGCCCGGCCGACGGATCCAGGTGCTGTCGCCGATCGGTGCGGCTGCCACGACGAGCGCATTCTGGCTGCGCCGAGTCGCCGGACGGACAGGTTGTCGGGCTGCAGGAGCTCCCGACCGACGGATCGGCCCGCCGGTCGGGACGCGCCGACCGCTCGTCGCAGGCACTCCCGCGAATGCGGAGAAGGCGCGACCGCTGCCGTTCCGGGTGCTGTCGGCGCCGGGCGGCCGTCCTGGTCCGTCGGACGGCCGGTGGACGACCGGCATGATCCACGGTGAGCCGGATGGTCCCGCTGTGGTCGCGCGCGGCGATGCCGCGGATGAGGACTCGACGACCGGACCGGCCCGGGCCCGTCCGGACGCGGCGTCGAAGCCGGGCAGCGCGAGCGCGACGGGGGCCGCGACCTCGACGAGCGCATCCCATCCGGAGAGCCGGCACAGCACCGTGCGGGTGCCCATGCCGGCGGCGACGGCGGCGGCCCGTTCGCACGCCGGACCCTCGCCCCGCACCGCGACCTGGGCGGCGGCGAGTGCCGCCAGATCGGCGGCCGCCTCAGCGCGGTGGCGGGCGAGCACCGCGGACCCGATGTGCAGGCCGACGACCAGCACCGCCACGAGCACCGCCACGGCGCCCGTCGCCCAGACCGTGGCCAGGCCGTCGTCCCGGTCCCGTGGCGGATTCATGGCAGGTCCCCGCCCGGTTCCGGGCCCGGCTCCGCGCCCGGTTCGACGGCGGCCACCGCACGGCCGCCGATCCGGAGTGGCAACGGCGACAGGAGCACAGCGGATACCTCGACCGAGACGGTGTCACCGTCGTGGGTGAGGTCGAACCGGGCATCGGCCGGGGCGAGCCGGGCGGCCACGGCCCGGCCGCGTTCCGGTTCGCCCCGGGCCGCGAACCGGGCCAGCTCACGAGCGGCGTCGACGCACCGGAGGGAGTCGGTGACCGCGGCCAGCGCCCCCAGCGCGAGCGCGAGGAAGACGACGAGGGTGCCGAGTGCGAGCGCGGCCTCGACGGTGACGGCCCCGCGGTCCCGGACGTCGGCACCGGCGCCGGGAGGGCGCTCTGCCCCCGGCGCCCTCCCGGCCGTCATCAGAAGGTGGCCGTCAGGGCGCGCTGCACGAGATCGGTGAGCGCGGTGACGACGGAGTCGCCACTGACGACGGCGTAGAGCACCGCGGCGAACGCGGCCGCTGCGATGGTGCCTATCGCGTACTCCACTGTGGACATGCCGTCGTCCTCCGTGGGCCAGAGGAAACAGGGCGGGGCGGTCGGGGACATCGGACTCCTCCTTCGTGGGAGCACGGCGGTGGTCACCACCGTGCGAGGGCCTCGCCCGCCAGGCCGACGACGACCGGGGCGATACCGAGGACCAGGAATGCGGGCAGGAAGCACAGGCCCAGCGGCCCGGTGATGAGGACCGCGGCGCGCTGGGCCCGCTCCTGCGCGGTGTCGATCAGCTCGGCCCGGATGCGGGCGCCCTCGACCCTGGCGACCTGGGCGAGCGCGGAGCCGGTGCCGGCCGAGCGCCCTGCGGCCCGTGCGAACGTGGCGAGGGTGGGGGTGTCGGCCGCGACCCGCCACGCGTCACCGGGATCGGCGCCCAGCTCCAGCAGCCCGGTGACCCGGCGGAGCAGGGTGCCGGTGGCACCGGTCAGCGGTGCGGCCGTGGCCGACAGGGCGGACGCCACCGGCAGGCCCGCCTCGAGGCAGACCGCCAGCAGCTCCCACCGTCCGGCCAGCTCGGCGGCATCAGCCGGACCGGCCGAGCCCGCGGCCGAGCGCCGCATCACCACGACGCCCGCCGCGCCGGCCACCGCCGCGACGACGGCGCCGGCCACCGCACCCGACACGGCGAACGCCAGCGTGCCCAGGCCCGCGGCGCCGACGGCGACCCAGGCGGGCCGCAGCACCGGGGCGGGCGCCCGCGCGACCGGCGGGGGCACGGAGAGCGACCGCAGGCGCAGGCGCCCGGCCGGGGGACCGGTGACGACCAGCGCGGCGGCGAGCAGTGCCGTGGCGGCGGCCGTCGCGCTCATCGGGGCACCGCCGAGCGCAGGATGTGGTCGGTCCACGTACTGCCCGCGGCCGCCAGCGCGACCCCGACCACCAGCAGGACCTGGCCCAGCACCCCACCTCGCAGCACCGCGACCGGATCGGCGCCGAGCATCTGGCCCAGCCCGATCCCGACGACCGGGAGCGCGGTGAGCACCGTGGCAGTGGCCCGGGGCCCGGCCAGCTGCGCGCGGACGGTGTTGCCGAAGCGGAAGCGCCAGCGGATGTCCTCCTGGGCGCCGGCGAGCAGATCGGCCAATGGGACGCCGTGGCGTTCGGCCAGGGCCCAGGCCCCGGCCACCCGCTCGACGTCGGCGGCCACGTCCGGCCGCGCGATGGCGGCCCGGCGCAGCGCGGCCGGCACGTCGTCGCCGAGCTGGGCGGCCGCGGCGGCCGGCGCGAGGATCGCCCGCGCGAGCGGTCCGTCGGCGTCCACGCCCGAGAGCGCGGCCGTCGGGTGGCTACCGGCACGCAGCTCGTCGGTGATGCGGCGCAGGGCGTCGGCGAGCTGCTCGGCCGCGGCGGCAGCGTCCCGCGCCGCCCGGGTGCGGCGGCGCCTGCCCCGGACCACCACGGCCAGCAGCGCGGCCGCTCCCGCGCCCGCCGGGCCGGCGACGAGCAGCCCCACCAGCCCGGCCAGGACGACGGGAGCCGCGGTGCCCGGTGACAGCCTGCGGGTGGTGGCGGCGGCCGGGTGCAGACCGGCGAGCCGGGCGCGGGAGCACGGGCCGGGCGCGCACAGCAGGGCCGCGGCCAGCAGGGCGAGGACCGGCGACGTCACCACGGTGCCCGCACCTCCCGCTCGGCGAGCAGGGCGCCGAACCCGTCGCGCTCGGAGCTCCAGCCCGTTCCGCGGGCCCACACCGGGCGCACGACGACGGTCTCTCCCTCGAGACGCAACGACCCGACGACGTCGAGCACCCGCGCACCCGTGCGGAGCCGCCGCATGTGCAGCACCACCTGGACCGCCGCCGCCAGCTGGCTGTGCAGGGCGGCGCGAGGCAGACCGCCGGACGCGGCGAGGGCCTCCATCCGGGCCGGCACCTCCCGTGCCGAGTTGGCGTGGACGGTGCCGGCGCCACCGTCGTGGCCGGTGTTGAGCGCGGCGAGGAGATCGCAGACCTCGGCGCCGCGGACCTCCCCGACGACGAGCCGGTCGGGTCGCATCCGCAGGGCCTGCCGGACGAGGTCGCGCAGGACGACACCGCCCGCGCCCTCGATGTTGGCGGGCCGCGACACGAGCCGGACCACGTGGGGGTGGCGGGGCCGCAGCTCTTCCGCGTCCTCCACGCAGACGATCCGTTCCGTCGGATCGACGGCGCTCAGCAGCGCCCCGAGGATCGTGGTCTTCCCGGTGCCCGTGCCGCCCGAGACGAGGAACGCGAGCCGCGCGGCCAGCACCGCGCGCAGGACGGCCTCGCCCTCGGTGTCGACCGTGCCCAGCGTGCGCAGCGTCGCGAGGTCGTGGGCGGCGGGCCGCAGGACGCGCAACGACAGGCAGGTGCCGTCGGCCGCCACCGGCGGGAGCACGGCGTGCAGCCGCACGCCGACGTCGGAGAGCCACCCGTCGACGTACGGGCTCGCGTCGTCGAGCCGGCGCCCGGCGGCGAGCGCGAGGCGCTGGGCGAGGCGGCGCACCGCGGCCTCGTCGGGGAAGCGCACGGTGCTGCGTTCCAGGCCGGTGCCGCGGTCGACCCAGACGGCGTCGGGGCCGCAGACGAGCACATCGGTGGTGCGGGGATCGCGCAGGAGCTCGTCGAGCGGGCCGGCGCCGACGAACTCCTGGCGCAGGCTGCGCAGCGCGGCCAGGACGTCGAGGTCGCTGGCGACGCCGCCGGCCTCGGCCCGGACGGCCGCGGCGACCGCCGCCGGGCTGGTGCCGGCGCCGGACGCGGCCAGCCGGGACCGCACGCGGTCGACCAGGGCGGGCCGGGCGTCGAGGATGCTCACGGCGCACTCCCCACCCGGGCACCGGTGACGGTGCGCAGCTCGGCGAGCACGGCCCTGGCGGCGCCGGTGAGCGGGCCACGGGGCCGGCCGGGCGCCGAGCCGCGCTCGAGGGCCCGCTCGATGCCCGGCTCGGGACGCATCGCGACCAGCAGCGGCAGGCCGAGGGCCCGGGCGATCTCCTGCGCCTCCACGCCGCCCGGGGACGGCCCGCGCACCACCAGCCGCACGGCGCCGCCGTGTTCGGCGAGCACCGCCGCGACGCGGGCGGCCGCCGCTGAGGACCGGACGTCGGCCGGGACGACCAGCAGTGTGAGGTCGGCCGCGGTGAGCGCGGCGACCGCCGCGTCGGTGGGGTAGCGGGGCAGGTCGCACACGACGGTGTCGCCGCCGCGGCGACCGGCGTCGAGCACGGAGGTGACCGCGGCCGGCGTGGGGCCGTGGGCCGAGCGGTCGCAGGACAGCACGCCCAGCTCACCCCGGCCCCGCCCGACGTCGGGGGCCGGGAGCGCGGCATGCAGGGCGGTGGCCGGGACCCGGCCGCCGCCGACCCCGATGTCGGGCCAGCGCAGCCCGCCGAGATCCTCCGCTCCGAGCACGAGATCCAGACCGCCACCGAGCGGATCGCAGTCGACGAGCAGCGCCCGGTGGCCCTCCCGCACCGCCGTGACGGCCACGGCCGCGGCGAACACCGACGCGCCCGCACCGCCCCGACCGCCGACGACGGCGACCACCCCACCACCACCGCGGTGGTGCCCTTCGGAGGCCTCGGTGAGCGCGGCGACCAGCCACGACTCGGCGTCGGGGAGTGACACGACGTGTTCGGCACCGACGGCCACCGCGTGGCGCCAGATGTCGGGCGGGGGGGCACCCCGCGCGGCCACCACCACCGCGCCCCGGCGGGGGAGCCCGGCCGTGGCGCAGTGCTGCGCCGCGGGCGCGTCGAGCAGCACCAGCGGGCCGGCCGTCCAGTGCGGACGGGCCTGCGCGGCGTCGAGGACCCGGTGCAGCTCGCAGCCGGCCGCTGCGGCGAGGCGCAGCACGGCGTCGAGCAGATCGGGATCGGACATCATCACGAGCCCGCGCACCGGGGGCCCGCTCGCGTGGCTGTCGTCGGGGTGCACATCCGCCTCCTCCGCGCTCCGGGTGGAGCGACACCGACCAGCGTGCGGCGGTGCGGGGAGGCGTGGTGGAGCGATCGCGAAACTGTGGATGGCCGGGGTGCGATGGGGACAACTCGACGCCGCCGGCCCGCTGTCCACCGGTTCTGTCGGTGCGCTGGGGAAGAATGGACTCCGGGGGTACCCCGGACATAGGACGACCCCCGCCAGGGGGGATTGGCGGGGGTCGTCGTCGGTTCAGCTCCGGGGGGTCGAGCTGAACCACGTCCGGACACTGTCCGAACACGTCAACTGTAGCCGGTCACGAGCCGCAATGCGCGCCCCTGGACGGAGCATCTCTGGCGTGCCGGTCGGCCGTCCGGGGGAGGCGGTGCTCTGGCAAGCTCGCGCGACGTGCCCAGTGCCCCCGGTGAGTCCGTTCCGCCGCCGCCGCTGTCGTCGGCCGCGGCGTTCTTCGACCTCGACAAGACGATCATCGCGGGGTCGAGCGCGCTGGCGTTCAGCCGGCCGTTCCGGCGACGTGGGCTGATCAGCAGACGGGCCGCGCTGCGCAGCGTCTACGCGCAGCTGCTGCTGGTTCTCTCGGGCGCCGACGCCGACACGATGGACCTGCTGCGCCGCCGCATCACGGCGCTGTGCACCGGCTGGGAGGTGGCGCAGATCCGGGCGATCGTCGCCGAGACCCTGCACGAGATCGTCGAGCCGCTCGTCTACGCGGAGGCCACCGCGCTGATCGCGGAGCACCGGGCCGAGGGCGACGAGATCGTCGTGCTGTCCGCGTCGGGGCTCGAGGTGGTGGAACCGATCGCCGCGCTCGTGGGGGCGGACCGGTGCCTGGCGACGCGGATGGGCGTGGCGGACGGCCGCTACACCGGGGTGATCGAGTACTACTGCTACGGCGATGAGAAGGCGGCCGCGGCCCGGGAGATCGCCGCCGAGCGCGGCTACCGGCTCGCGGACTGCCGCGCCTACTCCGACTCGATCACCGACCTGCCGCTGCTGGAGGCGGTCGGGCACCCGACGGCCGTCAACCCGGACCGGGCCCTGCGCCGCGAGGCGGTCGGCCGCGGCTGGCCGATCCTGACCTTCGCCGATCCGGTGGCGCTGCGGTCCCGGTTCCGACCGTCCGGCGCAACGATGGCCGTCGCCGGGGGCGCGGCCGCGGCCCTGGTGGGCGCGGGCTGGTTCGGCCATCGCCTGCTCACGCGGCCGTAGTCGACCTGTGCGTGACCGCCCAGGCGGTGATCGACACGCTGCGTGCCTGAACCGGTGCACCGCCGTCGGCCCTTGATGTGGCCCCGGTCACCGACTACAAACGGACCCACGAACTCCTGGACGGCCAGGGGCGGTGCGGCAGAGAAGCACCCGTCCTCCCCGGTCAGGGCTTCGTACGCGAAGGACGGGCACTCCACGCACAGCACGCCGCGGGAGGCATGTCGTCGTGGGGCCTGCGTACCGGGATGCCGGGCGCCGAGGCCACCGACCACGACACGTAGTGCACGCTGGATCCCGGTCGTCGCGTCGGCGGGCGGTGCTCCCTCACGGGGGCGCCGCCCGTCTTTCACGTGCGGGCCTCCGCGATCGACAGGCCTTCGGTGGCCCCGGCCTCCCACTGCGCGCAGCAGTGCACGATCCAGGTGGCGAGTCCGTCGGTGGTGCCCGCGGCGAAGCCCGCGGCCGCGGTGCGGTACTCCTGGGCCCGACGCAGGTGCCCGACCTCGGGCACCGCGAGGCCCTTGGGGTCCAGGCCGACGGCGACGGCGGTCAGCCGGGCGGCGGCCCGGGCCACCACGCCGTTGGCGGACGGGAACGGGGCGAGGGCCAGCAGCTCGCCGTGCACCACCGCCACCAGCACCGGTGCCGGCACCGTCGTCGCGCCCGTCACCAGGTCGGCGAGCAGCGACAGCCGGGCCGACACGCCCGCGCTGTTCGCGGGGCGGCCCAGCTCGGCGTCCCGGCGCTCGCCGGGCACGAGATCCGACGCGGCGACGACATGCAGCCGGGCGAGGGCCTGCAGGGGCGAGGTGCGCCAGACCCCGAGCATGCGGCCCGACTCCTCGGCGACCCGCACCGCGCCGGCGAGCACCGGGTCGGTCACGGTTGTCTCGTCGTCGTCCGGCCCGGTCCGGGCCGGTTCGATCGGGGCCCCGTCCAGCGCCGCCGACGCCCTGGCCGCCCGCAGGCTCGCCTCGGCGGCCGTGGCCGCCCAGCCCCGCCGGTTGACGGCGTGGTTGTGGACGGCGACGAGCGCGTCGCGGGCGCGGGCGACCGCGTCGGCCACCCCGGGCAGTCCGACCAGCGGGGCGAGCGGATCGGAGACGGACCTCAGCGCCATCCGACCATCGTCTCAGCCCGGCACCGGGCATCCGCGGGCGGTTCGGCGAAATGTCGTTTTCCACTATTTGTCGACGAATGTCGGGCATGGTGGATAAGCGAGCAATGCGGGTGACACTGGTCACGAACCCATCGCTCGTGTGGGTGACGCGAATCGCAATTCGAGTGGAACAGCTCCTAGCTTGCTCGCCGAGTCACGTACCGGCAGAGCGGCCGGGACGGATGCCGTCGAGGCCCTCCCACCCGCTCGGACGGTCCGGTCGGCACCGTGTCGCACCAGGTCAGCGTGGCTGTGGAGGGTAAAGCGCATGTCCAGCTCGGTCGAGGATCGTCAACATGGTGCCCACTTCGTCGAGGAGCCGTTGGAGCAGCGGGCGGTCAGTCCCGCGGACCACGTCGCTGACCCGGGACCCCTCGGGCTCGCCGCCTTCGCCACCACCACGTTCGTGTTGAGCGCGTTCAACGCGGGTATCGTGCCGAAGACGCTGGAAGCGGTCGTGCTGCCGCTCGCGCTGTTCTACGGCGGGACGGCCCAGCTGCTCGCCGGCATGTGGGAATTCAAGAAGGCCAACACGTTCGGGGCCGTGGCGTTCACCTCCTACGGTGCCTTCTGGCTGTCCTTCGCGGCCTACGTGAAGTTCATTGCGCCGGGACTGCCCGCGGCCGGTGCCGGTACGGCCACGGGGCTCTTCCTGCTCGCGTGGACGATCTTCACCGCGTACATGACCGTCGCCTCGCTGCGGACGACCGGCGCGATCGCCGCCGTGTTCGTGGTGCTGCTCGCGACGCTCATCCTGCTCGTGTTCGGCACCCTGGGCGGCTCCGCCGGCGCGGGTCAGATCGGCGGGTACCTCGGACTCGTCACGGCCTTCCTGGCCTGGTACGCCTCCGCGGCGGGCGTGGTCAACGCGACGTGGAAGCGCTCCGTGCTCCCCGTCATGCCGCTGAGCTAGCACGGTTCGCCCGTCCGGGCCGACGACCCTGCCCGTACTGACGGTGCGCTCGGGGTCGTCGGCCACTAGCGTTCGACCACGACGAAAGCCACCGGTCGAGGCCGTCCGGTGTGCAGTGCAGCACCAGGAGGGCACGAAGAGATGGCAGAGTCCGGAGCGACGCTGAGCAACCTGTCCACCGAGAGCCGGAGCTTCCCACCGAGTGAGGAGTTCGCGGGGCAGGCCAACGCCACCGCCGAGTGGTACGACCGGGCCGACGCCGATCGCGAGGCCTTCTGGGCCGAGCAGGCCGATCGGCTGAGCTGGGCGACGAAGTGGGACACCGTCCTCGACTGGCAGCCCCCGTTCGCGAAGTGGTTCGTCGGCGGCACGCTCAACGTCGCCTACAACTGCGTCGACCGGCACGTCGAGGCCGGCAACGGCGACCGCGTGGCCTTCCACTGGGAGGGCGAGCCGGGCGACACCCGCACCATCACCTACTCCGACCTCAAGGACGAGGTCAGCCGGGCGGCCAACGCGCTCACCGAGCTCGGTGTGGGCAAGGGCGACCGGGTGGCCATCCAGCTCCCGATGATCCCCGAGGCCGTCATCTCCATGCTGGCCTGCGCCCGTCTCGGCGCCATGCACAGCGTGGTGTTCGGCGGGTTCTCGCCGGGCGCGCTCAAGGCCCGCATCGAGGACGCCGAGTGCAAGCTGCTCATCACCTCCGACGGGCAGTTCCGTCGCGGCAAGCCGGCCGCGATGAAGGAGAACACCGACGAGGCGGTCAAGGAGACCCCGTCGATCGAGCACGTACTCGTGGTCAAGCGCACCGAGACCGAGGTGCCCTGGACCGAGGGCCGCGACGTCTGGTGGCACGACGTGGTCGGCAAGCAGTCGGCCGAGCACACCCCCGAGGCGTTCGACGCCGAACACCCGCTGTTCATCCTCTACACCTCGGGCACCACGGGGAAGCCGAAGGGCATCCTGCACACCTCCGGCGGCTACCTCACGCAGACGGCGTACACCCACAACGTGGTGTTCGACCACAAGCCGGGCGAGAGCGTCTACTGGTGCACCGCCGACATCGGCTGGGTCACCGGCCACAGCTACATCGTCTACGGGCCGCTGGCCAACGGCGCCACGTCGGTGATGTACGAGGGCACGCCCAACACCCCGCACGAGGGTCGGCACTGGGAGATCATCCAGAAGTACGGCGTCACCATCTACTACACGGCGCCCACGCTGATCCGCACCTTCATGAAGTGGGGCAAGGAGATCCCGGAGAGGTACGACCTCTCCTCCCTCAAGGTGCTCGGCAGCGTCGGTGAGCCGATCAACCCCGAGGCCTGGATGTGGTACCGGGAGAACATCGGGCACAACAACTGCCCGATCGTCGACACCTGGTGGCAGACCGAGACCGGCGCGATCATGATCGCGCCGCTGCCGGGCGTCACGGCCAGCAAGCCGGGCTCGGCGATGCGCACGATCCCCGGCATCAGTGCCGAGATCGTCACGGAGGAGGCCACGCCGGTCGGCCCCGGTGGAGGTGGCTACCTGGTGCTCGACAAGCCGTGGCCGTCGATGCTGCGCGGCATCTGGGGCGACGAGGAGCGCTACCGCGAGACCTACTGGTCGCGTTTTGCCGACCAGGGCTACTACTTCGCGGGCGACGGTGCGAAGTACGACGACGACGGTGCGATCTGGCTGCTCGGCCGCGTCGACGACGTCATGAACGTCTCCGGGCACCGCATCTCCACCACCGAGGTGGAGTCGGCGCTGGTCAGCCACCCGACGGTGGCCGAGGCCGCGGTCGTCGGGGCCGCGGACGAGACGACGGGTCAGGGCATCGTCGCGTTCGTCATCCTGCGCGGAAGTGCCGCCAAGGACGGCGGCGAGGCGGCCATCACGGCGCTGCGCGACCACGTGTCCAAGGAGATCGGGCCGATCGCCAAGCCGAAGAAGATCCTGGTCGTCGAGGAGCTGCCGAAGACCCGCTCCGGCAAGATCATGCGCCGGCTCCTGAAGGACATCGCGGAGAACCGTGAGGTCGGTGACGTCTCGACGCTGGCCGACTCCACGGTGATGGACCTGATCTCCTCGGGGGTCAGGGACAGCAGCAAGTCGGAGGACTGATCACCGCTCCCTCGGGCATGCTCTACGCATGGCCGAGGGCGATCTTCACGTACGGGGACCGCTGGTGCTGCCCGCGAGCGAGCTGCACTGGCGGTTCTCGCGCGCGTCGGGGCCCGGTGGCCAGGGTGTGAACACCACCGACTCGCGGGTGGAGCTGTCGTTCGACCTGCTCCGCTCGCCGTCGGTGCCCGAGGACCTGCGCGAACGCGCGCTGGCCAGGCTCGCCCCCCGCCTCGTCGACGGCGTCCTGACGATCACCGGGCAGGAGTTCCGCAGCCAGCTCCGCAACCGCGACGCCGTGCGCGAGCGCCTCGCCGAGACGTTGCGCGGGGCCACGGCCCCCGAGCCGCCGAAGCGCCGCCCCACCAAGCCGTCCAAGAACGCGAGGCGCCGACGGGTGGACGCCAAGACCCGCCGCGGGGCGATCAAGAAGCTGCGCGGCCGCCCGGACGAGTGAGATGTCCGTTAGGGTCGTGTGAAGGTGCGCCGGGAAGTCTGGTCGGCAATGTCATCGCCGTACCCACCTCCGCCCGGAGCCGCCCGTGATCGCACGTCACCTCATCGCCACCTCGGGTGAGTTCGCCCGCTACCTCCGTACCGAGACCGTCGGTGGCGTCGTCCTGCTCGTGGCGGCCGCGATCGCGGTGCTGTGGGCCAACTCGCCCTTCGCCGACGCCTACCGGATCATGCGCGAGACCGTGGTGGGCCCGGCGGCGCTGCACCTGGACCTGACGCTCGCGCAGTGGGCCACCGACGGGGTGCTGGCGGTCTTCTTCCTCGTGGTGGGGCTGGAGCTCAAGCGCGAGCTCGTCACCGGGGAGCTGTCCTCCGCGCGCCAGGCGCTGCTCCCGGTGGCGGCCGCGCTCGGCGGGATGATCGTGCCGGCGGGGCTCGCGCTGCTGGTCGGGGGCGGTGCGCCCGGCATGGAGCAGGCCTGGGCCATCCCCGTGGCCACCGACATCGCGTTCGCCCTCGGCGTCCTCGCCCTGGCCGGCTCGGCGTTGCCCGTCACCGCGCGGGTGTTCCTGCTCGGGCTGGCGGTGGCCGACGACCTGGGGGCGATCGCCGTCATCGCCATCGTCTTCAGCAGTGGGCTGAACCTGCTCGCGCTCGGCGTCGCCGCGGCGGGCGCGCTCCTGTACTGGTGGCTGCAGCGCCGGCGCGTCCGGGCCTGGTGGATCTACGTGCCCCTGGGCGTCGCGGTCTGGATCGCCGTGCACGACGCGGGCATCCACGCCACCGTCGCCGGGGTGCTGCTCGGTCTGCTCACCCGCGTCCGCCCGGACGACGACGAGCGGTTCGCCCCCGCGCTGCGCCTGGAGCACCGGCTGCAGCCCTGGTCGGCCGGGGTGTGCGTGCCGGTGTTCGCGCTGTTCGCCGCGGGCGTGCCGGTGGGGCCGTCGGCGCTGCGGGAGGTGGTCGGCAACCCGGTGCCCCTGGCGGTGATCGTCGGGCTGCTGGTGGGCAAGGTCGTGGGCATCCTCGGGGCGTCCTGGCTCGCGATCCGGCTGACGCCCGCCTGCCGGCCCAGGGGGTTGGGCTGGCGGGACATGGCGGCCGTGTCGATGCTCGGCGGCGTCGGGTTCACCGTGAGCCTGCTCATCGCGGAGCTGTCGCTGACCGGTTCGGTCCTGGACGCCGCGAAGGCGGCGGTGCTCATCGCGTCGGCGGTGGCGTCACTGCTCGGGGCGGCGATGCTCGTGCGGCGGGGCCGGGTGCACGCGGCGCTGGCCGACGACCACACGTCCGGTGGAGAACCCGGGCGCGCCGCCGCCTGACCGGGCGTCCGCTGGACGGCCGTGGAAGGATGCGTAGCGATCACCTGAGCAGCGAGAAGGAGGACCACTGTGGCCACCCCGACCAGCGCAGGCGGCGCGGAGGTCCCTCCGGTGCTGCCCTCGATCCCGCTCTCCAAGGAGCCGGTCACCCCCGTGGGCGAGCAGTCCATCGGAGGCCTCGTCAAGGAGGCCACCGCGCACGTCTCCACGCTCGTGCGCGCGGAGGTCGAGCTCGCCCGCGCCGAGGTCACCGCCGAGGTCAAGAAGGGGCTGCAGGGCAGCATCTTCTTCATCGTCGCGCTCGTGATCGCGCTGTTCAGCCTGTTCTACCTGTTCTTCACGATCGCCGAGGTGATCGCCATCTGGCTGCCACGATCGGCGGCGTTCGGCATCACGTTCGCCCTGATGCTCCTGGTGGCGGGCCTGTTCGGGTTCCTCGGCTACCTGCGGGTGCGCAAGATCCGCAAGCCCGAGCGCACCATCTCCAGCCTCAAGGACTCCGCGCAGGTGCTGTCGCAGCGCGGCCGTGGGGCCACCTCACCCGACCTGAACGGCCACAGCCTCAACTGACGTGGTGCGGCCGCCGGGGCCCTGGGCCCACCGCGAGATCTCGGCCAACGGCATCCGGCTGCACGTCGCCGAGTGCGGTGAGGGGCCGCTCGTGGTGCTGCTGCACGGGTTCCCCGAGTTCTGGTGGTCGTGGCGCCACCAGCTCACCGCCCTCGCCGACCACGGCTACCGGACCGTGGCGGTGGACCTGCGCGGCTACGGTGAGTCAGACAAGCCACCGCGCGGCTACGACCTGTGGACCCTCGCCGGGGACGTCGCCGGGCTGATCCGCGCGCTCGGTGAGCCGCGCGCGCACGTCGTCGGGCACGACTGGGGCGGACTGATCGGCTGGACGCTCACGGCGCTGCACCCGCGGCTCGTGCGGTCACTTGCGGTGCTCGCGGCGCCGCACCCGCTGGCCGTCCGGTCGGCGCTGCTGCACGATCCCCGCGGACAGCTCGTCGCCTCGTCCTACGCGGTGGGGTTCCAGCTGCCCCGCTGGCCCGAGCGTTCCCTGCGGGCCCACGACGGGGCGCGGATCGAGACGATCATGCGCGACTGGGCCGGACCGGGCTGGATCGACTCGGACGACTTCGCGGCGGCCGTCGAGCACAACCGGCGGGCGATCCAGCTGCCCGGGGTCGCGTACGGCGCGATGGAGTACTACCGCTGGGCGTTCCGGTCGCAGGTGCGGATCGAGGGACGCCGGTTCGCGGCCGCCGTCGCGCGCCCGCCGGAGGTGTCGGTGCTGCAGATCCACGGCGCCGACGACCCGTGCCTGCTCGTCCGCACCGCCGAGGCGTCGCGGCGGTGGGCGGGGCCGGACCACCGGCTCGAGGTGCTTCCCGGCGTCGGCCACTTCCCGCACCAGGAGAACCCGCTCGTCGTCGACCAGTTGCTGGCGGCGTTCCTGAAGTCCGGGTCCGCGGGGCCCACCGCCTGACTGGAAAGCGCCGACTCGCGCGCGGGAAGGTGCCGACTCGCGCGCGGAGAAGTGCCGACTCGCGGGTGGGGCGTCAGGCCTCGTCGCGGCTCAGCATGGCCTCCTCGAAGTCCAGGCGGCGCAGGACGCGGCGGAGCACCTCGTCGTCGATGGCGCCGGAGTCGCGGCGTTCCACGAACGTCGAGCGTTCCTCGTTGAGCATCTCCCGGCGCAACCGCCGGTAGGCGACGCTCGGGGGCTCGCCTGCCTCTGAGTCGGGGCGGCCCAGCTGCTCCCACACCGAGTTGGCGCTCTGCTGGGCCAGGTAGCGCAGCTTCTGCACCATGTGCGGGGTGCTCTCGGTGCCCTCGGTCAGCTCGTCCAGGCGCCCGATCGCGGCCTGCACGGCGTCGTACTGGGTCTGGGCCTCGGCGAGGACGTCGGCCTGGAAGCCCGTCTCGCGCACGCCGAGCCTGCGGATCACCGTGGGCAGGGTCAGGCCGTGCAGCAGCAGGGTGGCCACCGTCACGAAGAAGGCCAGGAACACGATCGTCTCGCGGCCGGGCACCTCGGCCGGGATCGCGAACGCCGCGGCGAGCGTGACCACACCGCGCATCCCGGACCACGAGATCACCGCCGGCACCTGCCAGGGCGGGCGTGGACTGCTGCGGCGCACCCGGGCAGACAGCACGCGCGGCACGTAGGTGGCCGGGAAGACCCACAGGATGCGTGCGACCACGGCCGCCACCGTCACGATCACGCCGGTGACCAGCAGCGGCCCGATCGGGCCCGCCTGGGCGAGCACGGCCGTGAGCTGCAGGCCGATCAGCGCGAACACCACCGACTCCAGGATCGTGTCGCTGGCCCGCCACACCGCCTGCTCCTGCAGCCGGGTGGCGTAGCCGCTCTCGGGCGCGTGGTGACCCAGGTAGAGGCCCGCGACGACCACCGCCAGCACGCCGGACGTGTGCGCCTCCTCGGCCACCAGGTACACCCCGAACGGCACGACGAGCCCCAGCGCGCTCTCGATGTTGGGGTCGTCGAGCCGGCGCCGGACCGCGTGCACCACCCAGCCGATCGCGAGCCCGATCACGGTGCCCCCCACCGCCGCGAGCAGGAACATCCCGATCCCCGACAGCGGCGTCATCCCGGTGCCCGCGGCCACGGCGACGAACACCCGGAACAGCGTCAGGGCCGTGGCGTCGTTGACGAGGCTCTCGCCGCCCAGGATCGTCATCATGCGCCGCGGCAGGCCCAGCCGGCGCCCGATGGACAGCGCCGACACCGCGTCCGGCGGGGCGACGACGGCGCCGAGCACCAGCGCGGCGGGCAGCGACAGCCCCGGCACCACCCACCACGCCACCAGCCCGACAGCCACGGCGCTGAACACCGGCAGCCCGATCGCGAGCAGGCCGATCGGCCGGACGTTGGCGCGGATCCCCATGTAGGACGACTCGAGCGCCGCCGAGTACAGCAGTGGCGTCAGAACGACGAGAAGGACGATCTCGGGGTCGAACTCCACGGCCTCGACGCCCGGCAGGAACGACGCGGCGATGCCGACGACCACCAGGACGAGCGGGGCGGAGACGTCGAGCCGCCGGCAGATCCAGGTGACCGCCAGCGCCCCGACGACCAGCAGGAGGAGGGTCAGCTCGATGTTCATGCTCACGAGGAGCAGGATGTCTCATGATGAGCTGCGATCACACCATTGAATTCGAGTCCCCGTCCTGGGGCGAGCCCCGCCCCGGCGCCGACGACGAGTGCCAGGACTGCGCGGAGCTGGGCGAGAACGTCTGGGCCCACCTGCGCATGTGCCTCACGTGCGGGCACGTGGCCTGCTGCGACTCCAGTCCGCACCGGCACGCCACCGCGCACCACGACGCCACCGCGCACCCGGTCATGCGCTCCTACGAGCCGGGCGAGCAGTGGCGCTGGTGCTTCGTGGACCACCGCATCGTCTAGCCGGGGAGCAGCCCGATCGCCTCCCGGGCCGCGTCGACCCTCGCCCCGGCCCGCTCGCGCGCCCGCCGGGCGCCGTCGCGCAGCACCGTGCGGACGTACCCCGGGTCCTTCTCCAGCTCCCGGTACCGCTCCCTGATCGGGTCGAGGGTGGCCACGACGGCGTCGGCCACCGCGGTCTTCAGCTCCCCGTACCGGTCGAACCGCCCGGCCAGCCGCGCCGGCTCGTCGCCGGTGCACGCCGCGAGGACGGTCAGCAGATTCGAGACACCCGGCTTGCGGGCGGGGTCGAAGGCGACCTCGCCGTCGGCGTCGGTGACGGCGCGCATCACGGTGCGCCGCAGCACCTCCGGCTCGTCGAGCATCCGCAGGACGCCGGTCGTCGACGCCGACTTGCTCATCTTCGACGTCGGGTCGGCCAGGTCCATGATCCGTGCGGCCACCGGCGGATTCACCGCCCTCGGCACCGTGAACGTGGGCCCGTAGCGGCCGTTGAACCGGATCGCGACGTCGCGGGCGAGCTCGACGTGCTGGCTCTGGTCCGCGCCGACGGGCACCTCCTCGGTGTCGTGGAGCAGGATGTCGGCGGCCATCAGGACCGGGTAGGTCAGCAGTGAGAGCCGGACGTGTTCCTGGCGGCGGGACTTCTCCTTGAACTGGATCATCCGGCTCGCCTCGCCGTAGCCCGTGGTGCACTCGAGCAGGTAGTGCAGCTCGGTGTGCTGGGGCACGTGCGACTGGACGAAGACGAGGCAGGCGTCGGGATCGGCGCCCGAGGCCAGCAGCAGCGTCACGAACTCGAGCGTGCGGGCGCGGACCTCGGCGGGGTCGTGGTCGAGGGTCAGGGCATGCAGGTCGGAGACGAACACCACCGTGTCGGCGGACTGCTCGGCCACGATCGGCCGCACGGCGCCGATGTGGTTGCCGAGGTGCAGGTGGCCCGACGGGGTGAAACCGGTGAGTCGGCGAGGCATGGTCAGCTCCTGGAGCGAGGGACCGCCCACCCGGGGAGGAGCCGGAAACGCCACGCGGCCGCCCTGGTGGGGGCGGCCGCGAGGGGGAGGTGGGTACGCGGAGAGGTGGTGCCGCCCGTCAGGGGCGCCACCAGCCGAGCCGGGCTGCGGTCCGCATGACCGGGGAGGCTATCAGCGCGCAGCCGCCTCGGGCACCTCTCACCGCGGAGCAGATCGGGCGGTTGCTCGACGAGACCGCGCCCGTCGACCGGGAGGGACCGACCCGGATCCTCGACGAGGACGCCCCGGTGCCCGCGGAGCCGGCCTGCGACGGGCGTGCCGGCGTCGTCCTGCCGGCCGGGGCCACCGGTTGACCCCGGTCGCGGGTGTCCGCGCGGCTCGACGGGCTGTTCGGCGGCGGCGCGATCCACGTCGAGATCGATCTCTCGGCCCTGCTGTTCGGGTTCCACTCCGGAGCGTACGTGTGGTCGACCGTGGCCCCGGGCGATCTGGAGACCGCCGGGCACGCGTTGTCGCTGCACCCGGAGACGGGCTCCGCGGCCACCGTCACGGGCGCCGCGAGCCCGATGGCGGTGGTGAACTACCGCGACACCGAGGAGCTCTACCGGTTCGTGACGACGAAGGTCGGCGCGCTGCCCGCCGTGCGCCAGGCCGAGGTCGTGCCGGTGTTGCTACGGGTCGAACAGGCCGGAACGCGCTGCGGGGCGACCGGTCGGGGCTCCCGCCGCGCCGGATCAGCTGGCGCCCGCGGCCCGGACGACGAGCGCGATCACGAAGCCGAGGAAGCCCAGGACGCCGACGATCATCAGCACCTTGGCCGGCAGCGGCACGGTCCCCGTGTCCTTCACGCCGCGGGCGGCGAGCAGGTTGCCGACGCCGATCAGCGCCATGCTCAGCGGGGCGACCCACAGGAACACGAACACCGATCCGACCGCGAGGACGAGGGCGGCCGCACCCGCGAACTGGTGTGAGCGCACGCGGCGGGTGCGGTCGTCGATGTCGGTCACCCGGCCATCATCCACGACTCCCTGAGGAGTCGTCCTCGCAGGTCACGCGCCGCCACCGCGGTGTCCGGGTTGTCCGTGAACATCCCGTCGACGCCCGCGGCCAGGAACGCCGCGTACTCACCGAAGACGTCGCCGTAGCCAGAGGGGTCGTCACCGCGGCGCAGGTCGGCCGGCAGGAAGTGGTTCTCGTTGCGGAACGTGTACGGGTGCACCAGCAGCCCGGCCGCGTGCGCGTCGGCGACGAGCGAGGTGGGGGTGCCCAGCTTGCCGTCGGCGTCGCGGGGGATCACGAGGTCCTTGTCGGGGCCCAGCCCGTCGGCGTAGCCGGCGATCTCCGCGAGGCCCTCCGGCGTCACGAGGTCCTCGGTGGTGCGGGGGTCGCCCGTGGCCACGAGGTCGGCCGGGACGGTGCCTTGCTCCACGAGCTGGGTGATCGGCACGCTGAGCTCCTCGCGCACGGTGCGCAGGAACGCCGTCTCGAACGACTCGACCACCACCGCGCCGTCGGGGGAGTCCACGCCGGCGTCGCGGAGCGCACGCACCACAGCGTGCTCCAGCGGCAGCCCGGCGGCGGCGAAGTAGGTGGGGTTCTTGATCTCGGCGTAGATCCCGATCCGGCGGTCCAGACGCGCCGAGAGCCGTGCGCACAACGCCAGGACCTCCTCGAACGTGGCGATGCCGTAGTGCCCGTCGTAGATCGTGTTGTTGCGCCGGACGTGGGGGAGCCGCTCGACGGCGCGCAACGTCCGCAGCTCGGCGAGGGTGAAGTCCTCCACGAACCAGCCGTCGTGCACCTCGCCGTCGACGGTCCTGGTGGTGCGCCGGTCGGCGAACTCGGGCCGCGAGGCGACGTCGGTGGTGCCGCCGATCTCGGGCTCGTGCCGCGTGACGAGCGCGCCGTCGGCGGTGATCACGAGGTCGGGCTCGACGTAGTCGGCGCCCATCCACGCGGCCAGCTCGTACGAGGCCAGGGTGTGCTCGGGCCGGTAACCGGACGCGCCGCGGTGGCCGATCACTACGGGGGTGCGTTCAACGAGGGCCGTGCCGGTACCGCGAGTGGGTCGGGGTCTGGGATCCACGGCGAGGAGTGTGCCCGCACGGCGCGGCGGCCACATCGCCGTGCGGCGTCGGACGCACATCGATGGAGTGAACGGCCGACGCGGGCGTCGGAGGTGATCAGGGGGGATCTAGGCTTTCGAGCCGTGCGCGTCCTGGTAGTGGGATCCGGTGCCCGAGAGCACTCCATCGTCCTCGCTTTGGCGCAGGACCCGCAGGTGACGGCACTCGCGTGCGCACCAGGCAACGCGGGGACGGTCGCGGTGGCCGAGCAGCGCGGTCTCGACGTCGGGGACCCGGCTGCCGTGGCCGCGCTGGCGCTGGACTGGGAGGCCGACCTCGTCGTGATCGGCGCCGAGGCGCCACTGGTGGCCGGCGTGGCCGACGCCGTGCGCGCCGCCGGGGTGGCGTGCTTCGGCCCCACCGCGGAGGCCGCCCGCATCGAGGGCTCCAAGACGTTCGCGAAGGACGTCATGGCTGCGGCGGGG
>NZ_MKVV01000110.1:62838-67627 GCF_001899645.1 Pseudonocardia sp. 73-21
CGTCGACAACCCCGCCCGCCTCGACGCCGCGCTCGCCCGGTTCACGCCGCCGTACGTCGTCAAGGACGACGGGCTGGCCGCGGGCAAGGGCGTGGTCGTCAGCCCGGATCTCGACGTCGCCCGCGCCCACGCCATGACGCTGCTCGACGGCGGCCACCCGGTGCTGCTCGAGTCGTTCCTCGACGGGCCCGAGGTGTCGCTGTTCTGCCTGGTGGACGGCGAGACGGTGGTGCCGCTGCTGCCCGCCCAGGACTTCAAGCGCGTCGGCGACGACGACTGCGGCCCCAACACCGGTGGTATGGGTGCCTACGCCCCGCTGCCGTGGGCGCCCGCGGGCCTCGTCGACGAGCTGGTGTCCGACGTCGTCGCGCCCGTCGCCGCCGAGATGGTGCGCAGGGGCACGCCGTTCTCCGGCCTGCTGTACGCCGGTCTCGCGCTCACGTCGCAGGGGCCGGCGGTGGTGGAGTTCAACTGCCGCTTCGGCGACCCCGAGACGCAGGTCGTGCTGGCGCTGCTGCGCTCGTCGCTCGCCCGCGCCCTGCACGCCACGGCCACCGGTGCGCTCGCCGCCGAGCCGCCGCTGCAGTGGGCCGACGGGGCGGCCGTCACGGTCGTCGTCGCGGCCGAGGGCTACCCGGGTCCGCCGCGGCTCGGGGACGTCATCTCCGGGGCCGAGGCCGACGGTGTGCTGCACGCCGGCACGCGCCGCCGCGACGACGGCGCCGTGGTGTCCGGGGGTGGGCGCGTGCTGTCGGTGGTCGGCACCGGCGCCGACCTCCAGGCGGCCCACGACGACGCCTACCGCCGTCTCGAGGGCGTGCACCTCGCGGGCTCGCACCACCGCACCGACATCGCGCTGAAGGCCATCCGCGGCGAGATCGCCGCACCGGCCTGAACGGACGCGCGGAACGCCTCCCGGTTCACTCGAACGGGTGATGATCATAACGATCGGTCACTATCGCTTAGTCCCAAAGGTCGAGGCCGAGCGACTGAACGGCCCTGCGTGGGTGGGTTACTGTGACGCTGGGCAAGTTGCGTTGCTTTCGGGGGCCGAGCATGGTCGGGGCACCCCGGAGGTCCACCTCGTCGTCGCTCCCCGTGACATCCGACGTCGGGCCACCGGAGACGTTCGCTCCCCGAGGACTGAGGACTTCCATGACCCACGCACGTCACGCCGCCCCCGGACACGCCGCGAAGGTCGCCGGCCGTATCGCGCTCGGTGTGGTCGGCGCCCCGGTGGCGCTGTTCGCCGTCGCCGGCCCCGCCAACGCCGCGGAGATCACCGCGCCCACGACCGACGCTCCGGTCTCCGACGCCGCGTCGGAGGCGAGCCCGTCCGCTCTCGCCCTGCCGGCCCTGCCCGACGTGGGCAGCAGGCTCCCGGACCTCCTCGGGTTCGAGCTGCCGAGCGTGCCCGGGCTCGACGCCCTGCCCAGCGCCGACAGTGTGCCCGGCCTGCCCAGCGCCGACAGTGTGCCCGGCCTGCCCAGCGCCGACAGTGTGCCCGGCCTGCCCAGCGCCGACGCCCTGCCCGGCCTGCCCAGCGCCGACGCCCTGCCCGGCCTGCCCTCGCTGCCGGGCGCGGACGCGCTGCCGAGCGCGGACAGCCTGCCGTCGCTGCCGAGCGCGAACGGCACCGACAGCACGGCCGGCACCGACAGCGCCGGCACGGATGGCACCGACCCGGCCCCGTCGGTCGGCAGGCGCCACGCCGCGCCGCTCCTCTCGGTCGAGGTGAACGCGCCGGGCGCGGACTCCCTGCCGTCGTTGCCCGGCCCCGGCTCGCTGCCGAGCCTGCCGTCGCTGCCGGGCACCGGCTCCCTGCCAGGGGCCGGCTCCCTGCCCGGTGCCGACTCGCTCCCGTCGACCGGCACCGCCACCTCGACCGCAGGCCTGATCACCGGCCTCATCTGATCCTCCTGGCCAGCCGGCCGGTCACGTCATCGGACGTGGCCGGCCGTCGCGCGTTCTAGGCTCTCGCAGTGACTGCTCCTTCTTCGATGCCCGCCGTGGCCCGCCGGGCACAGATCCCGCCCTTCCACGTCATGGACGTGTGGCAGGCCGCGGGCGAGCGCCAGCGCACCCACGGCGACCTGGTCAACCTCTCCGCGGGCCAGCCCTCCACACCGGCCCCGGTCGCGGTGCGGGAGGCGGCGACGCGGGCCATCGCGCACGAGGTGCTCGGCTACACGGTGGCGCTGGGCATCCCGGAGCTGCGGGAGGGGATCGCCGGCCACTACGCGCGCACCTACGGCCTGGAGGTGCCGGCCGGGCAGGTCGTGGTCACCACCGGCTCGTCGGGCGGGTTCCTGCTGGCGTTCCTCGCGGCGTTCGACGCCGGCGACCGCGTCGCCATGGCGCGGCCCGGCTACCCCTGCTACCGCAACATCCTCGCCGCGCTGGGGTGCGAGGTGGTGGAGCTGCCGTGCGGGCCGGAGACGCGCTACCAGCCGACCGTGGCGATGCTGGAGGCCCTCGACGAGCCGGTCAAGGGGCTGATCGTGGCCAGCCCGGCCAACCCTACGGGCACGGTGATGGCCCCCGAGGAACTGCGGGCGCTGGCGTCGTACTGCGAGCGCACGGGCGTCCAGCTGGTCAGCGACGAGATCTACCACGGCACCTCCTACGCCGGCTCGCCCGCGACGTCGTCGGCGTGGAGCACCAGCCGCGAGGCGATCGTCGTCAACTCGTTCTCCAAGTACTTCTCGATGACGGGCTGGCGCCTGGGCTGGCTGCTGATGCCGCCACGGCTGCTTCGCGCGGCCGACTGCCTGGCCGGCAACTTCACCGTCTGCCCGCCCGCGCTGGCCCAGCAGGCGGCGCTCGGGGCGTTCGAGGAGTCGAGCTACGCCGAGGCCGACTCGCACGTGGCCCGCTACGCGGTGAACCGCGGCCTGCTGCTCGACGGGCTCGCGCGGCTGGGCATCACCCGGCTCGCCCCGGCCGACGGTGCCTTCTACGTCTACGCCGACGTCGCGCACCTCACGTCGGACTCGATGGACCTGACCTACCGGCTGCTGGCCGACATCGGAGTGGCCGTGGCGCCGGGGCTGGACTTCGATCCCGTCGACGGCGGACGCTGGATCCGGCTGTCGTGCGCGGGCGCCACCGCCGACGTCGAGGAGGCGCTACACCGACTGGGCGAATGGTTGAGCCGCACCGGGTCTCCTGCGCATGACGACCGTCACCACCGCTGACGATCCGCGCACGGCGACGGTGATCGAGTTCCCGGGCGAGCGGCGCGGGCGCCACCGGAACGGGTCTCCTGCCGCTACTTCCGCTCAGGAGGGTCGGCGGTCGAGCCACTTGTCGATATCGGACACGACCTGCAGGTGACGGGACTCGAACAGCGGGTAGTGCGAAGCATCCGGGATCATGTCCAGCGTGACCTCCGGACTGCCGACGTAGCGCGCGGCCTCCTGCTTGCCGGCGAGGGCCGGCGGCCCGAACACCGCGTCCGCGCTGCCGAACATCACCAGCACCGGAACGTCGATCTCGCCGAGGTGCAGCACGTCGGCGGCGATGCCCGCCGGAACCGACTCGATCTGGCCGCAGGGATCGACGTGCAGCGGCGGCACGGCCCGGCGGACCTCGGGGCCGGCGCTGTTGAAGTAGAACTCGTCGCGGGCGTTGTCGAAGAATGTCGCGTAGCCGGGGGTATCGGGATCTCCGCCGGCCAGGCAGCGGGCGACCACGTCAGCCGTCTGCGCCGCGGTGAACGGGGTCGCGGCCACGTCACCCCACGACAAGTTGATCACGCCGTCGGTGTCGTGGAAACTGTAGGCCTCGACGTTGGCGATCAGCCCGCCGACCGAGGACCCGGCGGTGTAGACGCGGGAGAACTTCGCCGCGGTGGCGGCGTCGGTGTGGTAGTCCCCGGCGCGGAGCCGGCCGATGATCTGGTGGGCCACGGTGGCTTCGGAACCGAAGCACGTGCCGGCACCGGCGGGCTTGTCACTGGAGCCGTAGCCGAGCCGGTCGATGATGACCGAGACGTGGCCGTTCCGCGCCTGCTGGTCGGCGTAGTCGTAGCCCGGTATGTCCAGGTTCCAGTAGTACTCACCCAGGGTGACCGCGTGCAGGTACAGCGTCGCGGCGTCGGGGTGGTCCAGTGCGCCCTCGGGCGCCACGATGTGCCCGCGCACGGTGTAGGTCCGGCCGTCGGCGGCGCACGGCACCGGGGTCTGGTTGGTGTTGTGCACCGTGAAGGAGACCGGGACCTGCACGACGTGCTCGGGCGGGGTCGCCAGGGGCGGGACCCCGTTGGTGCCGCCCGCGAAGGCGGGCACCGCCGCGGCCACCGCCACAACGGCCGCACCCGCCGCCGTCAGTAGCATTTTTCGTAGCACGGTGCCATCTCCCTCGACCACTTGCGCGATTGACCAGGAAACGAGGGGATGCCCCACCAGGTCACGACCCTGAAGGGTGATCTGGTGGGCTTCCGGACCCGTGCCGGCCTGTCGGGAGAAGGTGTCGCAGTGACCTTCTGCGCGGCGGATCGTTGATGCGAGCGACAGTGGGTGTCCGGGCCTCATCCGGGCCGCGGAGGTATGACGATGACAATCCAGCTCGCCGAGGCGCCGGTCGTCGGAAGTCCTGCGGTCAACATCGCGGTGTTCGCGGTGTTCGCACTGGCGACCCTTGTCGTGGTGTACCGGTCCGGGCACGGCAGCAGATCGGGTGCGGACTACTACACAGGTGGCAGTGCCTTCACCGGGGCCCAGAACGGCACGGCGCTGGCCGGTGACTACCTGTCCGCGGCGGCGTTCCTGGGGATCGCGGGCGCGGT
>NZ_MKVV01000111.1:0-2892 GCF_001899645.1 Pseudonocardia sp. 73-21
CCGGCTTCGGTCCCCGTTCGGCCATGCCACACGCTAGCAATCGACCACAAACTAATGACTCAGGACACTAGAGCAGGCCCAGCTTCGTGGCCGCGTAGACCGCCTCGGCCCGCCGCGACACCATCAGCTTGCGCATGAGGTTGCCGACGTGGAACTTCACCGTGGTCTCGGAGATGAACAGCTCCGCCCCGATGGCGCGGTTCGACAGGCCCCGCGCGAGCAGCCGCAGCACGTCGAGCTCGCGCTCGGTGAGCCGCTCCCGCTCGGGCACCCCGCCCGACAGCGAACGGACCATCGCCGACGCGCTGCGGGCGTCGAACGCGCTCTCCCCGCGCGAGACGGCGCGGATCGCGCGCACCAGCTCGGTGGTGTCCACGTCCTTGACGACGTAACCGCGTGCGCCGGCCTGCACCGACTCGACGACGAGCCGGTCCTCCGCGAACGTGGTGAGCACCAGCACCCCCAGCCCGGGGTGGGCGGCGCACAGGCGGCGGCAGACGTCGAGCCCGTCGGTCTGCGGGCCCGTCGTGAGCTTGAGGTCCAGCAGCACGACGTGCGGCCGTGACGCGGCGACCGCGGCGACGGCGTCCGCGGGCGTGCCGGCCTCGCCGACCACGCGCAGGTCGTCCTCGCGTTCGAGGACGGCCCGCAGGCCCTGGCGCATGATGAGGTGGTCGTCGACGAGCACGATGCGGGTGGGCATCGGGCGGGCCCTGGTGGCTGTGGTCATGGACTCGAACTCTCTGCTGCGCAGGGCACGGGGATGTCCACCTGTACCTGCAGCCCGCCGAGCCGGGCCCGGCGGAAGGTCAGCGTGCCACCGAGCTCACGTGCTCTGGCCTGCATGTTCACGAGTCCGCGGTGCTCACCCGAGGGAGTGGCCACGGTGGCCGCGCGCAGGCTGCGTCGCACGCCGTCGGGGCTGCCGCCGCCGTCGTCGGAGATCGTCAGCCGCACCTGGTCGCCCTGGTAGGTCAGCCGCACCACGGCCTTCGTGGCCTCCGCGTGCACGGCCGTGTTGAACAGCGCCTCGCCCGCGATCCGGAACAGCGACTGCTCGCAGTCCGACGGCAGCTCCACCGGGGTCCCGCCGATGCGCACCTCCACGCGCAGCTCGTCGGGCATGTGGACGCCGGAGAGCTGGCGCAGCATCGACGGCAGGTCCTTGTCGGCGCCGTGCGCGTCGCAGTCGTTGAGCGCGTAGATCGCCGACCGCAGCTGCTCGACGGCCCGGCGTGTGAGGTCCTTGGCGGTGTCGAGCTGGCCGCGCAGCCGGGGGTCGGCGATCTCGGTGCGGACCAGCTCGATGTGCATGCCGGCCGACAGCGCGTACTGGGTGACGCTGTCGTGCAGCTCGCGGGCGATGCGGTGGCGCTCGTTGTCGAGCACCTCGCGCTGGCGAGCCGCGCCCAGCTCGGCCTGGGTGGCCAGCAGCTGCTCGTTGCGCATCCGCAGGTCGGTGGCCTGCAGGGACGTGCGGGCGTGCAGCCGGGCGGAGTGGTCGAGCAGCGCGCAGTTCTGCAGCGCGGCGGCGGTCTGGCCGGCCAGGATCCGCAGCACCGAGTGGTCGGTGTCGTCGATCGGGCGCTCCTCGGGGGTCCAGGCCACGAACCCGCCGACGGTGCGTCCGTCGAGCTTGATGGGGACGTGCAGGTGCCGGCGCGCCTCGGCCTCGTCGTGGTGGTCGTCGGAGGTGTCGGTGCGGATGTGGTCGAGGTGGAGCCAGATGCGGGGCGGCACGGAGCGGGCGTCGGCCCACTCGGCGCCGTCGGGCCCGCGGACGAGGTGGCGGGGCCGGGCCTCCGGGAGTGCGCCGTCCACCAGCGCGAACACCACCCACTCCGCGGTCAGGTGGTCGGCCGCGGCCTCCACGACGGCCCGGACCAGGGCCTCCGAGCCCTCCATCGTGCGCACCAGCGCGGCGGAGATCTTCTCCAGCGCCAGGATGACGCGGTGCAGCCGCTCGGCCGACGTGCGGTACTCGGGGTAGTAGTGCGGCTTGCCCGAGCGCAGGCCGGTGAGCGCCTCGAGATCGGGTCGGGGGCGGTTCGCGGCCGCCCGCCCGGAGCGCCGCGGCCACTGCGCTGCGGCCGTCATACGCCCTCCACCGTCACAGGGCCGCCTTGAACAGGGTCTCGACGTCGCCGACCGACGTGGGGCGGGGGTTGGTGGTGAGGCAGGCGTCGCCGAGCGTCAGCTCGGACAGGCGCGGGATGTCCTCGGCCGTGACGCCGAGTGCTCCCAGCCCGCGGGGCACCCCGACCTCGTCGCCGAGCTGGCGGACCTCCTCCGCCACCGCGTCGACGGCCTCCAGTGGCGGCATCCCCGGCCGATGGACGCCCATGGCCTGGGCGATCGGCACGAACCGCTCGGGCAGCTCCGCCCCGTTGAACCGGATGACGTGCGGCAACAGCACCCCGTTGACGACGCCGTGGGGCAGGTCGAGCATCCCGCCGACCTGGTGGCTCATGGCGTGGGTGGCGCCGAGGATCGCGTTGGTGAACGCCAGCCCGGCCTCCAGCGCGGCCTGCGCCATGAACGACCGGGCGCCGGTGTCGCGCGGGGCGTGGATGGTGCGCGCGAGGTGGCCGTTCACCAGCGAGATGGCCTGCAGTGCGTGGTGGTCGGTGAGCGGGCCGTGGGCGAGCGAGACGTAGGCCTCGATGCCGTGGGTGAGCGCGTCGAGGCCGGTGGCGGCGTTGAGCGCGTCGGGCATGGTGAGCAGCAGGCGGGGGTCGATCACCGAGACGTCGGGGACCAGCGCCCGTCCCATGATCGTGATCTTGGTGTGGCGCTCGGTGTCGGTGACGATGCAGAACTGGGAGACGTCGGCGCCCGTGCCGGACGTGGACGGCATCATGATCAGCGGCGGGATCGGGTGCTCGATGCGGT
>NZ_MKVV01000111.1:2918-185168 GCF_001899645.1 Pseudonocardia sp. 73-21
ATGCCCTCGTAGTCGAGGATGCGCCCGCCGTTGGCCGCGAGCAGGGCGATGCCTTTCGCGGCGTCGATGACCGAGCCGCCGCCGATGCCGAGCACCACGTCGCAGCCGGCTTCGACGTAGCGCTCGTGGCCCGCTTCGATCTCGTGGTCCTTCGGGTTGGGCGTGACGTCGGTCCACACGACCGGCGAGAGGCCGGCCTCGCGGAGCTGGTCGAGCAGCTCCGACGGCCAGCCCGCCTCGGTGAGCCCGGGGTCGGTGACGACGAAGGGGCGACGCGCGCCGAGCCGGACCGCGGCATGGGCGGCCTCGGCGAGGGAGTTGGGCCCGAACACGATCTCCGGGGCGTGGAACTTCGATAGCCGCAGCGAGCCGGTGTCGCCCCCGACCGTTCGCTGTTGATCATCCGGACTGCGCCGCGCTAGCAGGACCGAATCACCGGCCCTTCGAGCTTCATCGACGAGGACCACACTGCCCTCCCGCACCACATCGTCCGCTGCCGCAGCCGAGGTGTCCCGGGCGACGACGTGACCCAGGCTACAAGAGCGGGAGGTGGCCGGGCAGGTGCGAACGGTGCGCACTGCATCCGATCGGGTGCGCCGACCCGCCGCCGGGACGGCCCTTCTCGTCCGGTCGGCGGGTCTGGGGCAGGTCACGGACCGACGCTAGCCACGGATGGGCGCAACCGGACCCTGCCCCGTGACGGGAGGTGGCCCTGTCCCATCGGGCAGGCAGACCGGTACCCCCCGACCGATGGCGCGGCCGGTACCGGTGCCGTGGTGTTGGTCGGCGAGATGACGGGCCCGTCAGCTCGCGTGGATGGGGCCCGCGCGGTGCGCGAGGCGGGTGCCGTCGCCGCCCCAGTGCTGGGCGATCATCTCGGCCGCGATCGACACGGCCGTCTCCTCCGGGGTGCGGGCGCCGAGGTCGAGCCCGATCGGGCTCGACATGCGGGCGATCTCGGCCTCGGTGATGCCGCGCTCGCGGAGCCGCTCCAGCCGGTCGTCGTGGGTGCGCCGCGACCCCATGGCCCCGATGTAGCCCACCTCGGGCAGCCGCAGGGCCACCTCGAGCAGCGGCACGTCGAACTTCGGGTCGTGGGTGAGTACGCACAGCGCGGTGCGCTTGTCGATGCGGCCGGCCTCGGCCTCGGCGGCGAGGTAGCGGTGCGGCCACTCGACGACCACCTCGTTGGCCCCGGGGAACCGGGTGGCGGTGGCGAAGACCGGGCGCGCGTCGCAGACCGTGACGCGGAAGCCGAGGAACGTGCCCATCCGCGCGACGGCGGCGGCGAAGTCGATGGCCCCGAACACGATCATGCGGGGCGGCGGCGCGAACGACTCGACGAACACGTCGAGGCCCTCGCCGCGGCGCTGGCCGTCGACGCCGTAGTGCAGGATCGCGTTGCGCCCGGCGTCGAGCAGGCCGCGGGCGTCGTCGCGGACGGCGTCGTCGAGGCGGGACGAGCCGGTGCTGCCGTCGACGCGGTCGGCCCACACGATCAGCCGCCTGCCGAGCTTCTCCGACGGCCCGCCCACCACCGTGGCGACGGCGACGGGCGTCTCGTCGCGGATGGCCTGGGCCACCGAGCCGAGCTGGTCGTAGGTACCGGGGCCGACCTTCTCCACGAAGATGTCGATGATGCCGCCGCAGGTCAGGCCGACGGTGAAGGCGTCCTCGTCGGACACGCCGTAGCGCTGGAACACCGGACGGCCGTCGCCCAGCACCTGCTGCCCGAGCTCGTACACCGCGCCCTCGACGCAGCCGCCGGACACGCTGCCGACAGCCTCTCCGTCGGGCCCGATGAGCATCGACGCGCCGGGCTGGCGGGGGGCCGAGCTGTAGGTGCCGACGACCGTGGCGAGCGCCGCGGTCTCCCCGTTCTTCCACCAGCCCTCGAGCCGGTCCATGACGTCACGCATTGCGGATCACCTCGAGAAGCTCTTCCAGGGTGGCCAGACTGTGCCCGGCCAGCAGTTGGTCCAAGTACGGCAGGGCCGCAACTATTCCACCCTGCACCGGGGCGTAGCCGTCCTTTCCCGCGTGCGGGTTGACCCAGACCACCTTGTGGGCCAGCCGGGACAGCCGCTGCATCTGCACGCCGAGCAGGTCGGTCTCGCCGCGCTCCCAGCCGTCGGAGAACACGACGACCACCGCGCGGCGGGCGGCGCCGCGCTGCCCCCACCGGTCGACGAACGCCTGCACCACCTCGCCGAGGCGGGTGCCGCCCGACCAGTCCGGGATGGCCTTGCCCGCGGCCGCCAGCGCGCGGTCGGCGTCGCGCATCCGCAGCTCACGCGTGATGCGGGTGAGTCGCGTGCCGAGCGTGAACGCCTCCACCGCGTTCGGCGACCGGCGGACGACGACGTGCGCGAAGCGCAGCAGCGCGTCGGCGTAGGGCTCCATCGACCCGGAGATGTCGACGAGCAGCACGATCTTGCGGGGCCGCCGCGAGTGGTCGCGGTGCAGCATGTCCCGCACCTCGCCGCCGTTGTGCAGGGCGGCGCGCAGCGTCCGGCCCGGGTCGGCCGGCCCGTGCCGCGACGGGCGCAGGCGCCGCGACGGCCGGGTGGGCGGCTCGGGCCGCAGCAGCGCCAGCAGCCGGCGCAGGTGCTCGCGCTCGCCGGGGGTGAGCTCGGCGAGATCGCGGTTGCGCAGCACCTCGCTGCCGCTGGCCCGCGCGTGCACCTGCGGCGTCTCGCGGTCGTCGTCGCCGTCCTCGGACTCCTGCGACTGGGACGGCGTCAGCGCGGCCAGTCGGGGCGGCGGGGGCTTGCGCTCGTCGACGATGCGGGTGCGGCCGCCACCGCGCGGCGGCGTGAACCAGGCGTCGAAGGCCTGGTCGTAGCGCGGCAGGTCGTCGGGGTCGGAGCAGAGCGTGAGTCGGCCGGCCCAGTAGGTCTGCATCCGGCTGGTGACGTCGAGCGTGTCGAGTGCGCCGAGGAACGTCGCGACGCGGTCGGTGGTGATCGAGAGCCCGGCGTTGCGCAGCACGACGGTGAAGCCGACGAGGCCCTCGACGGGGTCGTCGGTGTCCGGGATCTCGGTGGTGGTCACGGCTCAGGACGCGAGCAGCGTGTCGAGCTGCTTGCGGACGCGGTCGGCGTCCTCGCGGTACTTGAGGACGGCGCCGAGGGTGGCCGCGGCGCTGTCGACGTCGAGGTGCCGGGCGCCGACGAGCTGCAGGGCGCGGGCCCAGTCGATGGTCTCCGCGACGCCGGGAGGCTTGAGGAGATCGGCCTGGCGCAGCGCGCGGACCGCACCCGCGACCTGGGCGGCGAGCCGCTCGGGGATGCCGGGCAGCCGCGAGTGCAGGATCTCGATCTCACGCTGGAGGTCGGGGTGGTCGAGCCAGAGGTAGAGGCAGCGGCGCTTGAGGGCGTCGTGGACCTCGCGGGTGCGGTTGGACGTGAGCACGACCAGTGGCGGCGTGGTGGCCCGGACCTCACCGACCTCGGGGATGGTGACGGCGTACTCGGTGAGCACCTCGAGCAGGAACGCCTCGAACTCGTCGTCGGCGCGGTCGACCTCGTCGATCAGCAGCACGCTCGGAGTGGTCTGCAGTGCACGCAGGATCGGGCGCTGCAGCAGGAACTTCTTGTCGTAGAGCGAGGACTCGACGGCGTCGACGTCGAGCTTGTCGGCGCCGGCCGCGGTCTCCAGCGCGCGCAGGTGCAGCAGCTGGCGCGGGAAGTCCCAGTCGTAGAGCGCCTGGGAGGCGTCGATGCCGTCGTGGCACTGCAGCCGGATCAGCTCGGCGCCGGTGATCTCGGCGAGGGCCTGCGCGAGTGCGGTCTTCCCGGTGCCGGGTTCGCCCTCGCAGAACAGGGGTCGGTTCATCCGCATGGCGAGGAACGTCGCCGTGGCGAGCCCGTCGTCGGCGAGGTAGCCGGTGGAGCGCAGGGCGGCAGCCAGCGCTGTCGGCGAGTCCGAAGGGGCCGGTAAGCGATCGTTCACCCCCCCAGCATGACTGACCAGGGGGTCGGTCAGCCACTGCGGGTGTCCGGGCCTCCACCACGACGTGATCGGGCTGTTACTCAGCGTCGACTATTCGGTGTGATGGATTCGGTAATACTTCCAGTTTGGTTCTATTGGAAAAACCGTGATCAAGCCGTGATCTCATGCCCGTGACCTGGGGGTACCTGGGTATCGTCCCGTTAATGTGTTCGTTACCGTGACGATGGTCACGCATCAGAAGTTTGACGTTTTCCCGGCACCGCCTCGTAGCGTCGACGGCCGGTCGCCTCGAGAGGGACGGCCGAGAATGCATCCGGAACCGTCGCACCAGGCCCTGACCCGCGGTTTCCGGTCCGTCGAGATGGAAAGACGGGTCAGGGCCGGGGTCGCAATTTCCCCGACCGCCCCACGGTCGAGGAACACGGACCGGGACCGCACGTCAGGGCACACCCAGCCCGCTGACGAGCAGGTTCTCCCCGACGGCTGCGATAGGAGAAACCCCAGAATGACTTCTCGACCTGCACTCAGCTCGGGCCGAAGTCTCGTTCGTCTGATCGTCGCCGGTGCCGTTGTCGTCGGTACCCCGCTCGCCGTCGCCGGCACGGCCAACGCTGCTCCCGTCTCCGTCTGGGACGCCGTTGCCCAGTGCGAGAGCGGTGGTAACTGGAACATCAACACCGGTAACGGCTACTACGGTGGCCTGCAGTTCAGCGCCAGTACCTGGAAGGCATTCGGTGGCGTCGGCTCGGCGTCCAGCGCCAGCAAGGCCCAGCAGATCGCCGTGGCCGAGCGCGTGCTCGCGGCCCAGGGCTGGGGCGCGTGGCCCGTCTGCTCGAAGAAGGCCGGTGCCACCGGTTACGCCTCCTCGCCGAGCACGGTCGTGCGCGCCTCCGCGCCGGCCCCGAAGGCCGCTCCCGCTCCGAAGGCTGCTCCGGCTGCTCCGGCAGCCCCGGCCGCCCCGGTGGTCAAGAACGGCGCCGACTACACCGTCGTCGCGGGCGACTCGCTGAGCAAGATCGCGGCGGACCAGAAGATCGCCGGCGGGTGGAAGACCATCTGGGACCGCAACACCGATGTGCTGAAGGACCCGAACGTGATCCAGGTCGGTCAGCAGCTCGACCTGCGGTGATCTCACCGGTCGCGGTCGCCCCACCCCAGTGGCGGTGACCGCGACCGGGGTGTTTCAGGCGCTGTTGACCCACTCGTCGTCACCGTCGGCGAACGACTGGTGCTTCCAGACCGGAAGCAACTTCTTGATCTCCTCGACCAGCTCCGAGCAGGTCGCGAACGCCTCCCGGCGGTGATCGGCGGCCACGGCGCACGCGAGTGCGACGTCGCCGATCGCGAGCTTCCCGACCCGGTGGCTCACCGCGACGGCCCGCACGCCCTGCGCCCGGGCCGCGACGTCGGCGGCCACCTCGGCCACGATCGTCGCGGCGGTCGGGTGGGCGCTGTACTCCAGGCCCAGCACCGAACGGCCACCGTCGTGGTCGCGCACCACCCCCGCGAAGGTCACGACGGCGCCGGCCGCGGCCTGTTCCACGAGCGCGGCGTGCTCGGCGACGTCGAGCACGTCCTCCCCGACCGCGGCCCTGAGAACCACTGCACCGGTCATCGGTGATCGCCTCCACGTAGCTGGTCCACGGCATGATCCAGGACTTCGGCCAGCACCGACAGTCCGTCCCGAACTCCCCCTGTCGATCCGGGGAGGTTGACGACCAGCGTGCGGCCCGCGACGCCGGCCAGCCCCCGCGACAGCACGGCCGTCGGCACCGTCGGCGCACCGACCGCGCGGATCGCGTCCGCCAGGCCGGGCACCTCGTAGTCCAGCACCGCACGGGTCACCTCGGGTGTCGCGTCGGTGGGGGAGATGCCGGTGCCGCCCGTGGTGATGACGACGTCGACGCCGTCGGCCACGGCCGTCCGCAGAGCCTCCCCGACGGGCTCGCCGTCGGGGACGACGACGGGGTCGGGTACGTCGAAGCCGCGCTCGCGCAGCCACTCGACGATCAGCGGCCCGCCCCGGTCGGCGTACACCCCGGCAGCGGCGCGGTTGGAGGCGGTGACGACGCGCGCGGTCCTCGTCATTCCCTTCCCTCCGGACGGGTCCAGGACCCGGTCTTCCCGCCGTCCTTGCGCTCGACGCGCACGCCGTCCATCACCGCGGCGGGGTCGACGGCCTTGACCATGTCGTGCAGGGCCAGCCCGGCCACCGCGACGGCGGTGAGGGCCTCCATCTCGACGCCCGTGCGGTCGGTGGTGCGGACCGTGGCCCGGATGTGCACGCGGTCGACGTCGGTCTCGAGGTCGACCGTCACCCCCGACAACGCGATCGGATGGCACAGGGGGATGAGGTCCGGGGTGCGCTTGGCCGCCATGATCCCGGCGATGCGGGCGGTGGCCAGCGCGTCGCCCTTGGGCAGGCCGTCGCGTTTGAGCAGCTCGACCACCTCCGCGGTGGTGCGCAGCGTGCCGGTGGCCACCGCGGTGCGGGCCGAGACGTTCTTGTCCGTGACGTCCACCATGCGGGCGGCCCCGGTGGCGTCGACGTGTGTGAGCTCCACCGTTGCGAGCCTACGGGGTGAGCACATCAGAGTGAGCTGCGTCACACGTACGCAACCCGTCCTCAGTGGATGCGGACGTCGTGTTTCGGTGCTGTGAACTGCCCTGAAGCCCCCCGATTAGGCCGTTCGGACCACACGATCGGGAGGTGGCACTCTCGGCGCGTCGGACTTGCGCTTCCCGGAACCGTACGTAGCGTGCCTCACGGCCCACCAGGACCCCCCAGGTCCCGGTGGACCCTGGAACCGCAGCGCTCCCCTGTCCGGTGGTTCCGGAACCCCAGTCGCCTCACGAACCCCAGCGTGGGACAGGAACGGATCACCCGGCGGTCCCCAGCCCGCCGGAACGCCACTCCCCAGGCGGATCCGCGCGCAGCGTCCGGAGATGTCCCATGGCTCGCTGCCCCAGGACCCGTTATCGCGGTCGTCATCGCGCCCCCAGCAACACCGGTCGGGTCATCGCCCGCACCGCCCTTGCCGGCGCCGTGGCCGGCGCCCCGCTGGTCACCATGGTCCCGGCCGCGAACGCCGCCACCGACACCACCTGGGACAAGCTCGCCCAGTGCGAGAGCGGTGGCCGGTGGGACATCAACACCGGCAACGGCTTCCAGGGTGGCCTGCAGTTCACCCCCAGTACCTGGCGGGCCTTCGGCGGCACCGTGTACGCCCCGGCCGCCCACCAGGCCACGCGTGCCCAGCAGATCGCCGTCGCCGAGAAGGTACTGGCCAAGCAGGGCTGGAACGCCTGGCCGTCCTGCTCGAAGAAGGTCGGCGCCAGCGGCGGCTCCACCGATCGTGGCGTGCCCTCGGACACCGTCCGGCTCAGCGCCCCGACGAAGGCCCCCGCGAAGGCCACGACCGGCAGCTACAAGGTCAAGAGCGGCGACACCCTCGGCTCCATCGCCGCGGCCAACAGGGTGGCGGGGGGCTGGAAGGCCATCGTCGCGAAGAACCCGGCCCTCGCCGGGAACCCGAACGTGATCACCCCGGGTCAGATGCTGACGCTCTGAACCTCGCCAGCGCCTCCGGGGTGTCGACGTCGTCGGGATCGGCGACGTCACCGCACTCCACCAGCTCCAGCGCCGGGTGGCCAGCGAGATAACCGCGGGCCCCGGCGTCGCCCGACGCCGAGGCGGCCACGGCCGTCCAGTGAGACCGTCCGATGAGGACGGGGTGCGCCGGTCGCCCGTCGTAGGAAGCACGGCGCAGGTCGTCGGGGGCTGCGCCGGCCCCGAGCCGGGCGACCGCCGCAGCCGTGACGCCGGGCAGGTCGACGAGGTGCACGAGCGCCGCGGGCGTGTCCACCCCGCTGAGGGCGGACAGGCCCGCGCGCAGCGACGCGCCCATGCCCTCGGCCCAGTCGAGGGCCTCGACGACGGTGACGCCGGGCGGCAGGACGGCCCGTACGTCGGCCGCCGCGGCGCCGACGACCACCACGAGCGGCGCGCAGCCGCCGTCGGCGAGCACGCGCAGCGTACGGCGCACGAGCGGCTCGCCGTCGAGCTCGACGAGGGCCTTGGGGCCGCCCATGCGCCGCCCCGCGCCGCCCGCGAGCAGCAGCCCGGTGGGGGCGATTACTTGTTGATGATCGTGACGGGGTGCACGTAGGGCACCTCTTCCAGCGGGAACTCCAGGTCGCCGAACGGCGAGAGCGAGCCCTGCACCGGCGCAGCGAGCTCCGAGACCGGGTGCTCGCCGTCGGGCAGGTCGGGCCACGTCGGGTCGATACGGCCCTCGGGCGCTGCCTTGGCCACGGTGTCCTCCTTGCGGGGTGGAAAAGTCCTTACCTCCGAGTATTCCGTACGGCGCGCCAGGCGTCGCCATCGCGGCGGCGACTACCCTGGAGCCGATGCCCACCTCGCTGGTCGACTGGCTGCGCGCCCAGGACGACGGGACGCTCGCCACTCTCCTGCGGCTGCGCCCCGACCTGGCCGTGCCCCCGCCCGCCGACCTGACGGTGCTCGCCACGCGCGCCGGCATCCGCGCCTCGGTGCACCGTGCTTGTGACGATCTCGACACCGTCGCACTGGCGGTCCTGGAGGCCCTCGTCCTCGCCGACGCCGACAGCGCGCCCGTCCCGCGGGCCGAGGTGGCTCGGCTGCTGGGTCCCGACATGCCCGCAGCGGCCCTGAGAGCCTCGCTGAGCGCTCTCAGGGAGCGAGCGCTGGTCTGGGGGTCCGATCCCGAGCTCGCGCTCGTGCCGGCCGCACGGGAGATCGTGCCGCGCTTCCCCGGGGGGCTCGGCCGCCTCGCCACCGGGCCGGCCGGCTCGTCGGAGCTGCCGGAGCTGCTCGCCGCCGTCGAACCCGACGAGCGGCGCGTGCTCGACGCCCTCGCCGCAGGCCCGCCGATCGGCCGCAGCCGGGGCGGCTCCGCCCCGCAGAGCCCGGTCGGGCGGCTGCTGGCCAAGGGCCTGCTGCTGCGCGTCGACCCGGAGACCGTCGAGCTGCCCCGCCAGGTGGGCATCGCCCTGCGCGGGAAGCGCCCGATGGGCACGCTCACGCTCACCTCACCCGACCTCGCGGTCCGCGACCGCGGCGCCGACGTCGTCGACCGCACCGCCGGTGGCGCCGCCCTCGGCGTGCTGCGCCAGGTGGAGCTGCTCATCGCGTTCTGGGGGCGCACCCCGCCCCCGGTGCTGCGCTCGGGCGGGGTGGGCGTGCGGGAGCTGCGTCGCGCGGCCAAGGAGATGGACGTCGACGAGACCACCGCGGCCCTGCTCGTCGAGCTCGCCGTGGCCGCGGACCTGGTCGGCCCGAGCGACGGCATCGGGCCCGACTGGGTGCCCACCACCCAGGCCGACGTCTGGGCGGTCGGCGGGCCCGAGCTGCGCTGGTCGCTGCTCGCGCGCACGTGGCTCGACCTGCCGCGGTTGCCGGGGTTGGTGGGCCGCAAGGACGACGCCGGCAAGCCGATCAACGCCCTGTCCGACGCGGTGCGCCGCCCGCTGGCCCCGCGCGACCGCCGCCGGGTGCTCGGGGGCCTCGCCGAGCTCGGCCCGGGCACGGCCGTCGGCTCGGCCACCGCGCTGGCCGACGTGCTCGCCTGGCGCGCCCCGCGCCGCGGGGGCCGGCTGCGCGACGAGGTCGTCGGCTGGGCGCTCGCCGAGGCCACCACGCTCGGCGTCGTCGCCCTCGACGCGATCTCCACGCCCGGCCGCGCCCTGCTCGAGGACCAGGACGGGATCGTCACGGCGCTGCGCGCCACGCTGCCCGCCCCCGTCGACCACGTGCTGCTGCAGGCCGACCTCACCGCCGTCGCCCCCGGCCCGCTGGAGCCCGAGCTGGCCCGCGAGCTGGACCTGATGGCGGAGGTCGAGTCGGCCGGTGGGGCCACCGTCTACCGGTTCACCGAGGCCACCGTCCGGCGTGCCCTGGATTCCGGGCGCAGCGCCGCCGACCTGCACGAGCTGCTCGCGAAGCGGTCGGCCACGCCGGTGCCGCAGGGGCTGACCTATCTCGTCGACGACGTCGCGCGCCGCCACGGCCGGTTGCGCGGCGGCGTGGCGTCGTCGTTCCTGCGCTCCGACGACGATGTGCTGATCGCGGAGGTCCTCGCCCACCCCGACGCGATCGGCCTGGAGCTGCGCCGCATCGCGCCCACCGTGGTGGTCAGCCCGCTGCCGCTGGTGGAGCTGCTCGACGGGTTGCGCGCCGCCGGGTTCACGCCGGCCGCGGAGGACACCGGGGGCGCCGTGCTCGACCTGTCGGACCGCGGCCGCCGCACCGCGCCGCGGTTCCGCGGCAGCGAGCGGGTGGGCGCCCCGCCGGAGCCCGACGCCGACCAGCTCGCGAAGCTCGTGGCCCGGATGCGCTCGGGCGACACGCTCGCCGGCGTGCGCCGCAGCGCTGCCGCCTTCGCCAACGGCTCCACCCTCGACCTGCTCCGCGACGCCGTCGCCGCCCGGCGCAGCGTCTGGATCGGGTTCGTGGACAGCCACGGCCGGCAGGGAGAGCGCGTGCTCGAGCCCACCAGCGTCGGGGCCGGCGTGGTGGAGGGCCGCGACGGGGCCGACGGTGCGCTCCACCGCGTGCCCCTGCACCGGATCACCAGCATCGCGCTGGTGGAGGGCCGGGACCGGCGCTAGCGGGCCCCGGCCGTCATCCGGTGGTGCATGGCGTGCTCCACCAGCGCGATCAGCGTCTGCTTGGTGGACGCACGGTTGCGGGCGTCACAGCTGACGATCGGCACGGTCGGATCGATGGACATGGCCTCGCGGACGTCCTCCACGCGGTGCTGCAGCAGGCCGTCGAAGCAGTTGAGCCCGACGACGTAGGGCAGCCCGCGGTCCTCGAAGAAGTCGATGGCGGCGAACGAGTCGGCGAGCCGGCGCGTGTCGACCAGCACCACGGCGCCGATCGCCCCGCGCACCAGGTCGTCCCACATGAACCAGAACCGGTGCTGCCCGGGCGTGCCGAACAGGTACAGGATCAGCTCGGAGTCCAGGGAGAGACGACCGAAGTCCATGGCCACCGTGGTGGTGGTCTTGTTCGGCGTGGCCGACAGGTCGTCGTGCCCCGCGCTGGCCTCGGTCATGACGGCCTCGGTGGTCAACGGGACGATCTCGGAGACCGAGCCGACGAACGTCGTCTTCCCGACACCGAACCCCCCGGCCACCACGATCTTGGCCGAGATCGTCGCCGCGGTGGCGATCGCATGAGGCCTAGAGCCGACGGAGTCCACTCAACACCCTTTCCATCAGGGCGAGGTCCGGCGCGTTGCCGGCGCTGCTCGCGGTCTGGTGCACGGTCACCACGCCGAGCCCGGCCATGTCGCCGAGCAGGACCCGGGCGACGCCCAGCGGCAGCGACATGAGCGCCGCGACCTCGGCGACCGAACGGGTCTGCTCGCACAGCTCCGCGACGGCACGGTGTTCGACCTGCAACATGCCCATCTGGTCCCGGCCGCGCTGGCTGGTGGAGACGAGCGTCTCGATCGCCAGCTCCAGGCCGGACTTGGTTCGTCCGCGCGTCCACGTGTAGGGCCGCACCGCGGAGGCCCCGACCCCGTTGCCGAGCTGCTCGGGCTCGACGACGCGCATGTCGATGGGACCGGTGGTCTGCGGGTGCGGAACCGACGACCGCGGCTGCGGCGGCGTCACGTATCCGTACATCTCGTCGTTCGGCATCGGGCTGGACGTCGGCGGTGACACGGGCTCGGAGCGGGCCTGCTCCGAACCCGGGGTCGGATCGCCCTCGTCACGGCGGCGTCCCCACCGACGTCGGCGCGGCGAACGCCCGGCGTCGAAGCTGAAGCCGTTCATCACGTCGGCGAAAGTCGGCTCCGAGGGTTGCCGGCGCTCGTCGTCGGGACCGGAGGTCATCGGACATCACCTGCCTTCTCTTACCGTCGTGGGGGGCGTGCCTCGGTGAAGCGGGTGGATCAGGGGCCGAACGAGCCCTGCAGCTCCGCGCGGAGCTCCGGGGTGAGCAGCTGGCCGACCCGGTCGACCAGCAGCGTCATCTCGTATCCGATCAGGCCGATGTCACAGCTCGGTGACGCCAGCACGGAGAGGCACGAACCGTCGCTGATCGACATCAGGAGCACGATGCCGCGGTCCATCTCCACGACGGTCTGCACCACGCCGCCCGCGTCGAAGCAGCGGGCCGCGCCCTGGGTGAGGCTGATCAGCCCCGACGCGACGGCGGCGAGCTGGTCGGCGCGGTCGCGGGGGAGCCGGTCGGAGCTGGTGAGCAGCAGGCCGTCGGCCGAGACCACGATCGCGTGGGCGACACCGGGCACCCGCTCCGCGAAGTTCGTGACCAGCCAGCCGAAGCGACTCGGCTGGTTCTGCGGTGCGGTCATGACTTCTCCTCGTGGTTCGTGCTGGTGTCGTCGGTGTCGGTGGCGGTTCCGGCCTCGCCCCGGGCCATGGTCTCGCGTCCCTGGCGGACACCCTGCTGGTAGCTGGCGAGACGGCCGCGGATCGTCTCGGCGCTGCGGGAGGCCGCGACGGGCGGGGACAGCACGGCGGATCCGGCGCTGCCGGGCACCAGCCGGGCCCGGGGCCGCCGCTTGGGCAGGCCCGCCGAGGTGAGCTCGTCGGGGCGGTCGGACTCGATCCCGTTCGCCGCCCGCCAGCCCTCGTCGGCCGCGCCGGCGAACGCCGCTGCCCCGGCCACCCCGGCGTCGGCCGCGCCGGCCCGGACAGGGGCCGGCTCGGCGACGGGCCGGGGCTCCGCGACGGGCTCGACGCGCCCCGCCTGGACGGGGGCCGGGGTGGGCCGGGCCACCGGTCGCGGCGCCGGGGCCGGCGGCCGCTGCGGCATGCGCGGCGGCTCGACCGCCGACGGCGGCCGGACGTCGGGTCGCGGAGCCAGGGGCGGTGCCGTCGGAGCGGGCGCCGGGGCCGGAGCCGGCCGGGCCTGCGCCTCGGGCGTCGACTCGGCGTCCTCGGTCTCCCACGTGACGGGGACCGGCCGGTTCGACCGGAACCACGCCGAGGCGATCTCCTCGAAGATCGGCGTGGTCTCGCCGCGCTCGAAGCCCGCCTGGACCTCGGCGGCCGCACGTCCGGGCTCGGCGATGTTCGGCACGCTCGGTGCGAACAGCTCGTCCGGGCGCCGGGCGGGGAAGCCCGCAGGTGCCTGGGCGACCGGCTGGGGGGCCGGGGGAGCCTGCGGGGCCGGAGCCTGCGGGGCCGGGCGGGGTGGCTCGGTGGCGGCAGGCTGCGGGGCGGGCGCGGGCTGGGGTGCCGGGGCGGGCTGGGGCGCCGGCTGCGGGGCCGTGCCCTGACGCACCACCGGCATCGGCGTGGTCGGGGGCGAGACGACCGGTGGACGGGCGACGGGCGGAGCGGGAGGCCCGGCCCGGTCACTGCGGTGCTGGAGGTCGGCGCGCTGCCCGTCCAGCGGGCTCCGCTCGTCGGTGGGATCCGACCGCTCGTCGCTCTCGCCCGGTGTGGGGTCCTGGTCGTCCGACTCGTGGTCCTGGGCGCCGGCGACCGGACGGCCCGCGAACGGGGCCGGGGCCAGGAAGGCCTGCGGGTGCACCCCGTTGGAGCGCGTGCCGTTGCCGTTGCCGAGGTGGGCGTCGTGGTCGTCGTCCAGGTCGGCGTCGTCGACGGGGTCCTGCTCCGCCGCGGCGGCCATCCGCTCGCGCTCCGCCGCCGCCTCCTGGTCGCGGCGGGCCTGCTCGGCGACCTCGCGGGCGCGCCGCTGGTCGGCGGCTTGCTTCGCGGCCACGGCGTCGTCGTCGGCGCCGTCCGGGCCGTCCGACGAACCGGACGCGGGCAGCTCGGGCGGGGGGCCCTCGGGACGCAGCGAGGAACCGGGACGCCTGCTCGGCAGCGCGGTGCTCCCGCCGGTGTGGCCGGCGCCGTTGGCGCCGTTGGGGGCGCCCGTGCCGAACAGCGGGCCCTCCGTGCTGTCGAAGACCCCGGCCGGGTTGGCCGGGCCGTCGGTGCCCGCGACCAGCGCCGACAGGGAGCCGGGACGACCGGCGCCGTTGGCGCGCTGCGGAGGCACGTCGCCCCCGCGCCCGCCCTGGGCCGGGACGCCCGCGGGCTGCGGGATGCCGATCGGGCGGCCGGACTCGACCGGCTCGCTGGCCGGGATGAGGTAGGCGGGAACCGTGACCGATGCGGTGAGGCCGGCGCCGGGACCACCGGCGGCCGACGTGCTGAGTCGCACCCCGATGCCGTGCCGGGCGCCCAGGCGACCGACCACGAACAGGCCCATGCGCCGCGACGCCGAGACGTCGACACTGGACGGGCCGCCGAGGCGCTGGTTGGCGTCGCTCAGCTCGTGGTCGATCATGCCGACACCACGGTCGGCGATCTCCACGATGATCGACCCGTCGGACGTGCGGGTGGTGCTCATGACCACCTGCGAGTCGGGCGGGGAGAAGTTGGTGGCGTTGTCGAGCAGCTCGGCCAGCAGGTGGACGAGGTCGGACCCGGCGCGGCCGACGATCGAGGCCGTGGGCGGGGCCTGCACCACGATGCGCTGGTACTGCTCGACCTCCGAGACCGCGGCGCGCAGGACGTCGACCATCGGCACGGGCGCGATGTTGCGCTTGGCGAGGTCGGTGCCCGCGAGGACCAGCAGGTTCTCGCTGTTGCGGCGCATACGGGTGGCGAGGTGGTCGAGCTGGAAGAGGTTGGACAGCTGGTCGGCGTCCTGCTCGTTGCTCTCCAGCTGCTCGATGAGCTGCAGCTGGCGCTCGACGAGGGCCTGGCTGCGGCGCGAGAGGTTGACGAACATCGCGCTGACGTTGGACTGCAGCGCGGCCTGGTCGGCGGCCAGGCGTACGGCCTGCCCGTGGACCGCGTCGAAGGCCCGGGCCACCTGGCCCACCTCGTCGCGGCTGTTGAGCGGCACCGGGTCGACCGTGACGTCGGGCGTCTCGCCCGCCCGCATGCTCTCGACGGCCTGCGGGAGCCTGCGCTCCGCGACGTCGAGGGCCGCGGTGCGCAGCACGCGCAGCGACCGGATCAGGCTCCGCGCCACCAGGATCGCGATGGTGATGCCGACGAGCAGGCCCAGCATCAGGATCACCGAGTTGATGCCCGCCAGGTTGCTCGCCTTCGCCTCGGCCGCCTTGCCGGCCGCGACGACGTCCTGCCGGATCCCGTCGGCCACGCCGTTCGCGGCGGTGAGCTCGGTGGTGTAGGCGTTGTCCAGATCGGCCGGGGCCGAGACGATCGGCCGGTTGGGCGGCGTGTTGACGATCGCCGTGGCGACCGCCTGCCGTGTCGTCTCGGCCTGGGGCGGCAGCAGCGGGCCGAAGCGGGCGAGCTGCTCGGCCGACAGCGACGCCTGGTAGTCGGCCGCGAGCGCGGCGAGCCGGACGTCGGTGGCGGCCACGATCTGCGGGTCGCCGGGGAGCTGCAGCTGCGTGGCGCGGATCGCGGCCCCGAGGACGGTGTGCTGCAGCGCGAGCTGCTCCTTGGCGTCCTGGGCCGAGCCCAGCGCACCGATCAGTGCCGCCGTGTCCGGCGTGCTCACCTGGCCGAGCAGGGCGGCGTCCAGCCGGTCGAACGAGCTGATGACCTGCGTGTAGCGGTCCCGGACCTGCTGCGCCGCGACCGCAGGGTTGTCGGTGACGTCGCGGCGCAGGGCCGTGAGGCCGTCGACCGTGGTGGTGGCCTGGTCGAGCGCCGCCGCGGAGACGGGCCCGAGCGTGCCGGCACCACGGGCCGCGGCGAGCGAGCCGGAGGTGACCGAGTCGGACTGGCCGAACCCGGTGCTCAGCGCGTTGCGGTCGCCCGCGCGCTTGCCCGCGACGAAGAGGACGGCCGCGTCCCGTTCCTGGCGCAGTGCGTCGGCGGCCGATCCCACCTGGGACTGGACGCCGAGCAGGGCGCTGCCCTGGCCGAGCTGGGCTGCGGCCCCTGCCTGGTCGGAGATGCGGAGCACCCCGAGGGCGAGGGCCAGCAGGGCCGGCACGAGGCCGACGATCACCAGCTTCCAGGCCAGAGTCCAGTTACGCGGGTTCAACCGCTCGGACCAGGTGGGCCCGGTCTCGATGCTGGTCACGTCAACGTCCCCCTGAGGATTGCCGGCGACGATCCGCCGAACTCTGGCACGGCGAGGCAGCCCTCCGCGAGGGTTGACAGGACGAGCTGCGCTCCAGCGGCGGTGGATGGCCGGGAACAGGGGAGCATCACCATCGAAACCATCGGATCGATCCGTCGCACCTTCTGTTCGGGAGCGGCCCGGTCGGGTGGTCCCGGCCCGCGTGGCTTGCCACGATCGGGAAGCGACACGCACCCGCTGGGGACGGGCAGTGGCCGTGAGGACCCGATAGGATCGGGGCGGCACACGTGCGCTCTCGGTCGAGGCCGGGGAAGTATAGCCCGGGCGCGACGCCGCACCCACTTCCGAGGTACTCAGAGTGCCCGGTCGACTACCGCGGATCATCCACCGCGCTCCCCTCCGGCGGCTGCGCCCGTGTGTCCGGAGCCACAAGAGCAGGAAGAAGGACAGGCATGACCGACGGTCCCCTGATCGTCCAGTCCGACAAGACGCTGCTGCTCGAGGTCGACCACGCCGACGCCCAGGAGGCGCGGATGGCCATCGCGCCGTTCGCGGAGCTGGAGCGGGCCCCCGAGCACGTCCACACCTACCGCGTCACGCCGCTCGCGCTGTGGAACGCCCGCGCCGCCGGCCACGACGCCGAGCAGGTCGTCGACGCGCTGGTCCGCTTCTCCCGGTACGCGGTGCCGCAGCCGCTGCTCGTCGACGTCGTCGACACGATGGGCCGCTACGGCCGCCTGCAGCTGACCAACTCCCCGGTGCACGGCCTGGTCATGGTCGCGTTGGACCGTGCGGTGCTGGAGGAGGTGCTCCGGCAGAAGAAGATCGCCCCGCTGCTGGGCGCGCGCGTGGACGACGACACCGTGATCGTCCACCCGTCCGAGCGTGGCCACCTCAAGCAGGCCCTGCTGAAGATCGGCTGGCCCGCCGAGGACCTCGCGGGCTACGTCGACGGCGAGGCCCACCCCATCGAACTGGCCGAGGACGGCTGGAACCTGCGCGACTACCAGCGCCAGGCCGTCGACGGGTTCTGGGCCGGCGGCTCGGGCGTGGTCGTGCTCCCGTGCGGCGCCGGCAAGACGCTCGTCGGCGCGGCGGCGATGGCGCAGGCCAAGGCCACCACGCTGATCCTGGTCACCAACACCGTGGCCGGGCGGCAGTGGAAGCGCGAGCTCGTGGCCCGCACCTCGCTCACCGAGGACGAGATCGGCGAGTACTCCGGCGAGCGCAAGGAGATCCGCCCGGTCACGATCGCCACCTACCAGGTGGTCACGCGCAAGACCAAGGGCGAGTACCGGCACCTGGAGCTGTTCGACTCCCGCGACTGGGGCCTCGTGATCTACGACGAGGTGCACCTGCTGCCGGCCCCGGTGTTCCGGATGACGGCCGACCTGCAGTCGCGCCGCCGCCTCGGGCTCACCGCCACGCTCGTGCGCGAGGACGGCCGCGAGGGCGACGTCTTCTCCCTCATCGGCCCCAAGCGCTACGACGCCCCGTGGCGCGACATCGAGCAGCAGGGCTGGATCGCGCCCGCCGACTGCGTCGAGGTCCGCGTCACGCTCACCGAGGCCGAGCGGCTCGGCTACGCCGTGGCGGAGGCGGAGGAGCGCTACAAGATGGCCTCCACCGCCCACACCAAGATCGCCGTGGTCACGTCGATCCTGAAGAAGCACCCGGGGGAGCCGACGCTCGTCATCGGCGCCTACCTGGACCAGCTCGACGAGCTCGGGGAGGCGCTGAACGCGCCGATCATCCAGGGCTCCACCCGCAACAAGGAGCGCGAGGAGCTGTTCCAGCAGTTCCGCCAGGGCGACCTGCCGGTGCTGGTGGTCAGCAAGGTGGCCAACTTCTCCATCGACCTCCCCGAGGCCAGCGTCGCCATCCAGGTGTCGGGCACGTTCGGGTCCCGGCAGGAGGAGGCGCAGCGGCTGGGCCGGCTGCTGCGGCCCAAGGGCGACGGCCGGCAGGCGCATTTCTACTCGGTGGTCTCGCGGGACACGTTGGACACCGACTACGCCGCGCACCGGCAGCGGTTCCTCGCCGAGCAGGGCTACGCCTACCGGATCGTCGACGCCGACGACCTCCTCGGACCCGCCATCCCCGACGTCGGCTGACTACACAGCGCTCGCGCCGGCCCGTGACCTGGTCTGAACAGGTGTGATCCCCCCACGGATGGGCGTCTGGAGATGCACCTGAATGCCGGCGGGTGGACACTGGTGCTACGTCGGAACAGGGAGTCGCCATCTCAACGGTCGGATGGATCGCCATCGGAGTCGCGGCCTGGCTGGTCGTGGCCCTGGTCGTCGGCGTCCTGATCGGACGGATGATCCGCAGGCGGGACGCCCAGACCCCGCGGGGGGCGGAGCCGTCGGAGACGTCGGAGACGCCGGGTGTGCCCGCCCCCAGCCCCGACTCGGTGGGCCGACGGCGCCGGGACTGAACCGGGGTGTCGCGGAGCGTCCGTTTCGTGCGATCGTCCGCCTGTGGCATCGACGGAGCGCGCCGCGCGCGAGCAGGTCAGTGACCAGGAGCACCTGCTCAACACGCTGCTGGCCGAGCGCGACGGGCTGCTCTCGGTTCTCGACCGGGTCCTCGCCCTGCACGGTGCCGCGCGCCTGATCCGGGACGCCGCCGGGGCCGACGCCGGTTTCGTCGCCGACGTCGACCGGCCCGGTTCGTCCGACGACGGGCAGGCCGTCATCCGGTGGCTGGCCGGCAACCGCACCGACGCCCTGCAGGACCTCGTCGTCCCCACGGGCCAGGGCGTCGGCGGCCGGGTGATGGCGCTGGGCCGGCCCGTGCGCGTCTCCGACTACGTCAGCTCGCCGAGCATCACCCACCAGTTCGACCTGCCCGTGCGGCGCGAGGCGCTGGGCGCGATGCTCGCCGTCCCGATCATCGACGGCGAGGGTCCGCGTCCCGTCGCCGTCGCCTACGCCGCGCTGCGGGGGCCGGGGTCGTTCGGCGACGCCGCCGTCGACGCGGTGCAGCGCATCGCCGCCGAGGCGGCGCAGGCCATCCGCCTGGCCGAGCGCGCCGAGGCCGGCCGCTACACGGCGGTGGCGGCCGAGCGGCAGCGCATGCAGGCGTCGCTGCACGACTCGGTGGGGGCGATGCTGTTCTCCATCGGGGCCCAGGTGCGCGACCTGCGCACCACGGTGCCCGACAACCCGCTGCTGCGCACCCGGCTGGGCCGGCTGGAGACCGACGTGTCCGCGGCGTCGCTGGCGCTGCGCGAGGCGCTGCTGGCGCTCTCGGAGTCCAGCCCGGAGCGGGCCCTGCCGATCGAGCTGGCCGAGCACTGCCGCAGCTTCGAGGCCCGCACCGGCACGACGGCGCGGCTGGTGCAGCTCGGCGACGTCCGGCCGCTCGACGTCGAGCGCACGACGCTGCTGGTCAGCGCCGTGCGCGAGGGGTTGCTCAACGCCGAGAAGCACGCCGACGCCTGCGCGGTGGTGGTCAGCCTCGGTGAGATCGACGGCGGGGTGCAGGTGGCCGTCGCCGACGACGGCCGCCACGCCGGGGACGACCTGGTGGGTAGCACCTCCGACGGCGCGGGCCTCGGCATCCGGCTGCTCGTCGAGAAGGCGGCCCGGCTCGGGGGGCGGGTGAGCCTCGTCCACGACGACGACGGTGGCACCACCCTGCGCATGTTCCTGCCGGGTGTGCGGTGACGCCGTCGCGGGTGATGGTCGTCGACGACCACCCGGTGGTGCGCGACGGCGTCGCCCTGCTGCTGCGCGGTGAGCCGTCGCTGGTGGTGGTGGGGTCCGCGGAGAGCGGCCGGTCGGCGCTGGAGCGCGCCCCCGGGCTCGGGCCGGACCTCGTGCTGCTCGACCTGCGGCTGCCCGACATGCTCGCCCCGGAGGTCGTGGTCGGGCTGCGGGAGTCGGTGCCCGCCGCGCGCATCGTCGTGTTCACCGCGCACGGCGACCACCACGGTGTGCAGGCAGCCCTCGACGCCGGCGCGCACGGCGCCCTGCTGAAGGACGCCGCGGCCACCGATCTCGTGTCCGCGCTGCGCCGGGTGCTGCGGGGCGAGCGGGTGTCCGATCCCCGGATGGTGCCCGGCGACGTCGGGCGTAGCGCGGCCCTGGCCCGCAGCGGGCTGACCCGCCGCGAGTACGAGGTCCTGCGGCTTGCGGCGCAGGGCCGCACCAACCCCGAGATCGCGGAGACCACGGGCCTCGCGCGCAACACGGTGAAGACCTACCTGCAGTCGGCGCTCCACAAGCTGGGCGCGCGCAACCGGGTGGAAGCCATCGGGAAGGCCGCCGAGGCCGGCCTCCTGTAACGGACAGTCATCTACTTCGCCTGCCCCTCTCCACCTGGGGGTGTTTGTCCCCTGTGATCGGCAACACGATGTGCGCCGGTCGGCCCGACGCAGGGCCGCACCCGGCGAAAGGACGCATCTTGGTGCTGAGTGTCCGAGGACTGTCGGTCCGGTACGGCCGTTCGGTCGGCGCGCTCGAGGGGGTGGACGTCGAGGTGCCCGGCGACGGGGTGCTCGCCGTGCTCGGTGGCAACGGGGCGGGCAAGTCCACGCTGCTCCGTGCGGTGTCGGGCACGCTGGGCCTGTACCGGGGGGCCATCACCGAGGGTGAGATCTCCTTCGACGGTGACCGCATCGACCGGCTCGACCCGGCCGTGGTCGTCCGCCGGGGCGTGGTGGCCGTGCCCGAGGGCCGGCAGGTGTTCGCCCGGATGACCGTCGAGGACAACCTGCGCGCGGGTGGGCTCGGCGCCGCGTCGGCGGCGGCGCGCACGGCCGCGCGCAGGCGGGTCGGCGAGCTGTTCCCCGTGCTCACCGAGCGCGCCTCGCAGCGAGCCGGGCTGCTCTCCGGCGGTGAGCAGCAGATGCTCGCGATCGGTCGCGCGCTGATGTCGGGCCCCCGGCTGCTGCTGCTCGACGAACCGTCGCTCGGCCTCGCGCCGCAGATGGTCGGGCGCATCGCCCGGATCATCCGGGAGATCCACGCCCAGGGCACCTCGGTGGTACTCGTCGAGCAGAACGCCACGATGGCCCTGCAGGTGGCCGACCACGCCGCCGTGCTCGAGGTCGGCCGCATCGCCCTGTCCGGTCCGGCGGCCGAGCTCGCGGCCAGCGAGGACGTGCAGCGGCTCTACCTGGGTGGGCACGCCGAGTCGCAGGCCCAGGCCGACGCCGAGGAGGCCGAGGCGCGGACCCACCGGGGCCGCCGGACGCTGTCGAGGTGGGTCGGATGACGAGCGCTCCCACGCTGCGCGAGGGCGTCGTCGACCTCGTCGTCGACGACGTCACCCTGCGCTTCGGCGGCATCACCGCACTCGACGGCGTCTCGTTCACCGTCGCCCCCGGCACGGTGCACGCGCTCATCGGTCCCAACGGCGCCGGCAAGTCCAGCTGCTTCAACGTGATCAGCGGCCTGTACCGGCCCACCGAGGGCCGGGTCCGCCTCGGCGAGCAGGTTCTGACGGACCTGCGCCCGCACCGGCTGGCGGCGCTGGGTGTCGGGCGGTCGTTCCAGAACATCGCGCTGTCGCCCGGCTCGACCGTGCGCGACAACGTCATGCTCGGCCGGCACTCGCTGACCCGCGGCGGCTTCCTCTCCGGCGGCCTGCGGCTCGGGTCGAAGACCGAGCGGAAGCACCTGGCCCGCGTCGAGGAGATCTGCGACTTCCTCGGCGTCGCCGACCGGCTCGACAGCCCCGTCAGCGCGCTGCCCTACGGCGTCGCGAAGCGCGTCGACATCGCGAGGGCGCTCGCGTGCGAGCCGATCCTGCTGCTGCTCGACGAGCCCGCGGCCGGGCTCGACGGCACCGAGACCGCCGAGATGGCCGTGACGATCAGCGAACTGCGCGACGCGCTGGGCATCTCGGTGCTGCTCGTGGAGCACGACATGGGGCTCGTCATGGGCATCGCCGACCGGGTCACCGTCCTGGACTTCGGACGGCTGATCGCCGACGGGGTGCCGTCCGAGGTGCAGTCCGACCCCGCGGTGATCTCGGCGTATCTCGGCGTGGGTGCCGAGGAGGAGAACTGATGGGCACGTTCGTCCAACTGCTGGTCAACGGTCTGGGCAAGGGCGCGGTCTACGCGCTGCTCGCCCTGGGGTTCGTGATCATCTTCAAGGCCACCGAGGTGGTCAACTTCGCGCACGGCTCGCTGGTGCTCGTGGGCGGCTACGTCGTGTTCGCGCTCAAGGACACGCTGGGCTGGGTGCCCGCGGCGCTGCTGGGCATCATCGGCGCCGCGCTGGTGGCGCTGCTGGTGGAGCGCGTATTCCTGGCCAACGCCCGCCGTGCCGACCCCAACAGCCTGGCGCTGCTCACCATCGGGCTCGACGTGATCATCACCGAGGAGATCGTGCGCCGCGTCGGCGCCGCGATCCCGTTCATCGGTGACCCCTACGACGCCCAGCCGCTCCAGGTCGCCGGCATCACGATCTTCCGCACGCAGGCGATCGCGCTCGTCGTCGGCGCGGTGCTCATCACCGCGTTCCTGCTGGCGTTCCGGTACTCCAGCTGGGGCGTCGCGATGCGCGCGCAGGCGGAGAACAAGGAGGCCGCGGCCCTGATGGGGATCCGCAGCTCCCGGGTGACGGCCACGGCGTGGCTGGTGGCCGGTGCGCTGGCCGGCGTGGCGGTGCTGTTCATGGCCACGCAGGACTTCTCCGGCGCCGGCCTGGGTCGCGGCACGCACGCCATCGCGCTCATCGCGTTCCCCGCCGCGATCCTCGGCGGGCTGGACTCGACGGCGGGCGCGGTGGTCGGCGGCATCGTCGTCGGGCTCACCGAGGCGCTGTCGGCCCAGTACATCTCGTTCGAGTTCTCCAAGAGCGCGGTGTTCCTGGTGATGCTGCTGGTGCTGGTGATCAGACCGTCCGGGCTGTTCGGGACGAAGGAGCTCAGTCGTGTCTGACACGATCACCGAGGCTCCACCGTCCGTGCCCCGGCCGGTGGCCGCGCCGAAGAAGCGCAACTGGATCAAGATCGCCGCCACCGTGCTGCTGGTGCTGTTCCTCGTCGCGCTGCCGATCCTCACCGGCTCGCAGGTGGCCTACCTCAAGGTGGCGCAGTACATCCTCATCGGCACGGTCGGCGGTATCGGGCTGACGCTGCTCGTCGGCCAGGCCGGACAGCTCTCGCTGGCCCACCCGTTCTTCCTGCTGGTCGGCGCCGTCAGCTACGCCGTGCTGGCCGGAGATCCGGCCGAGTCACCGGGTCTCGTCGGGCTGGGCTTCCCGCCGCTGCTCGCCGTGATCGGCGCCGTCGTGATCTGCGGGCTCGTCGGGTTGGCGTTCGCCCCGGTCGCGGGGCGGTTGCGCGGGATCTATCTGGGCGTGGCGTCGCTGTCGCTGGTGTTTCTCGGGTTGTGGCTCGGGCAGTCGCTGGAGCTGTTCACCGGCGGCACGTCGAGCGGGCGCCCGCCGCCCACGTTCGAGCTGTTCGGGTTCGCGTTCTCCACCACCACGCCCGCGCCGACCATCGCCGGTGTGCCGATCCAGAAGCAGCAGCGCCTCTGGTACCTGTTCCTCGTCTTCGCCCTCGGCGCCTACTTCCTGGCCCGCGGCGCGATCAACAGCCGGATCGGCCGGTCGTGGCGGGCCGTGCGTGACAACGAGGCCGCGGCCACCGCGATGGGCGTGAACGTCGCTCGCGTCAAGGCCGGTGCGTTCACGATCTCGTCGGCGTTCGCGGGGCTCGCAGGCGTGATGACCGCGCTGTGGCTCGACCTCGTCAAACCCGACGAGAACGAGTTCACCGGCAACTACTCGCTGACGGTCGCCATCGCGTTCCTCGCCATCGTGATCATCGGCGGGCTGGGCTCGGTGCCGGGCGCGGTGGTCGGCGCGATCGTGGTCTACGGGCTGCAGCAGTTCTTCCTGCTCGGCGCGAACCAGTTCGGCTGGTTCGCCGACGCCCAGTTCGGCGGCCTGTCGGCCGTGATCCTCAGCGCCTTCGTCTACGGCGCCGCCGTGGTGCTCGTCGTCCTGTTCGAACCCGGTGGCGCCGCGGCCATCGGCAGACGCCTGACCTCCCGTTTCACCCCCCGAAAGGAACGATGATGATCCTCCGGAGATCCGTGTTGGCCGGTGCGCTCGCCAGCACCCTGGTTCTGGCGGCCTGTGGCAGCACAGCCGACAGCGGTGCGGGTGGTGGCACCGGCGCCGGCGGCGTGAAGACCGACAAGGGCGTCACCGACTCCACCATCACGCTCGGCGTCATGGGTGACACCAGCGGCGTGTTCAAGAACCTCGGTGCGGCCATCAACGCGGGCAACCAGCTGTGGGCCGACGACGTCAACGCCGCGGGCGGGATCTGCGGCCGCCAGCTCAAGCTGGAGATCGTCGACCACGGCTACAAGGCCGACACGGCCAAGACGCTCTACCCGCAGCTGGAGCCGAAGATCCTCGGCATCGTGCAGCTGCTCGGCTCCCCGGTGCTCGCCGCGCTCAAGCAGAACCTCATCGACGACAACGTGACGGCCGCGCCGGCGTCGTGGTCGAGCCAGATCCTCAACAACCCGAACATCATGATGATCGGCACCACCTACGACCTCGAGCAGGTCAACGGTCTGGCCTACCTGCAGCAGCAGGGACTGATCAAGGACGGCGACACGATCGGCGCCATCTACATCGACGGCGAGTACGGCGGCAACGGGCTCCGCGGCGTCCAGTACTACGCCACCAAGCACAACCTGAAGGTCCAGGAGGCCAAGACCACCTCGACGGACAACGACCTGACCAACATCGTCACCGGGCTCAAGGGCGCCGGGGTCAAGGCCATCGCGCTGACGACCACGCCGGGCCAGACCGCGTCCGCGCTGGCGGCGAACAAGGCTCTGGGCCTGAACGTGCCGGTGATCGGCAACAACCCGACGTTCGACCCGGCGCTGCTCAAGAGCCCGGCCGCCGCGTCGCTGGACAAGCTCTACGTGGCCGCGTCGAGTCCGCCGTTCTCGTCGAAGACGCCGAAGGCGGCCCAGCTGGCCACCGAGTACAAGGCGAAGTACGCGGGATCGCCGCTGAACGCGGGTGTCGACGTCGGGTACGTCGAGGGGCTCGTGTGGCAGTCGGTGCTGACCAAGGCATGTGACAACAAGGACCTGAGCCGGGCCGGCGTGCAGACCGCGCTCAAGTCACTGACCTCGGTGAAGACCGACGGCCTCGTGGCCGAGCTGGACTACAGCTCGCCCGGCTCGCCCCCCACCCGAGGCGTCTACATCGCGAAGGTGGACCCGGCGGCCGAGGGTGGCCTCACCGAGGTGGCGCCGCTGTTCACCGCACCCGAGGTGGCCGACTACAAGGCCCCCTTCCAGACGTAGCCACGGGCGGGGCTCCTCCGTCTACCGTGATCCACGGACCGGGGATCCACTGTAGACGGGAGAGCCCGTGCCGGGCCTGTCGCGCGGGCTTCACCCGCCACCGTGGCGGGCCCGCCCGGTCGGCCACGCTCCCGTACAGACGCTGCTGGTGCTGTCCGACCCCGGTGCCGGCTGTGGTTCGGGGTCGTCACCGCGGTCGTGCCGCGGGGGTGGGCGGCCCTGAGCCGAGGCCGGGGTGGAACCAGGGTGGATGTCCGGGCCGACCCCGACGCGATGGCGCTGGGAGCGGAGCAGGCTCATAGCCATGGAAACCACGACCGACACGCCCACCACCCGCCCCTCCTTCCGGATCCACCGCAGCCGCACCGACCGCATGCTCGGTGGCGTCTGCGGAGGCTTCGCCGAGGCCCTCGACGTCGACGTCGCGCTGCTGCGCATCAGCCTGGTGGCGCTGACGATCCTCGGCGGCGGCATCGGCATCCCGCTCTACATTTCCGCCTGGATCCTGGCCCCCGAACGCTGAGGATCAGTGCCCGCCGTGGCGGATCTCGTGGCGCAGCTCGGCGTAGCGGTAGGTCTCGAAGCCGATCAGGGCCATGAGCACCACCGCCAGCACGGCCAGCGTCACGAGCGCCGCCAGGTTCGCCACCAGCGGGATCAGCACCAGCAGCAGCACCACCACGGCGATCCGCTCGACGTTGAGCGAGCCCGTCATCAGGTACTTGAACCCGACGTGGGCGAGCAGGTAGAGCGCGGCCCCGCCGTAGAGGGCGGCGAGCGGGACGCCGTAGATCGGGTCGGCGAGCGTGTGCTCGTCGACCCCCGCGACGTAGCCGATGGCCTTCTTCAGCCCCAGCGACATCATGATGATGCCGATGACCATCGGCAGGTGCAGGAACGAGTAGCCGTTGCGGGCCAGCGCGATCTGCCGGACGCCGTCCGCCGCGGCCAGTGCCCGTTCGGTGATCATCGACGTGACGTCGAAGTAGGCCCACCACAGCGCGCCCGAGATCGCGAGACCCAGCAGCACCGCGGCGATGATCGGCCAGCTCACGGGCACCTGGGCGATGCCGATACCGGTGGCGACGATCGACTCGCCCAGTGCCACCAGCACGATCAGGCCGTGGCGCTCGGCGAAGTGGCCCGCGGAGTTGAGCCGCCAGTTCGTGCCCGACAGGATCGTGCCGACGTAGTCGCCGACCAGCGCCGCGACCCACAGCAGGGTCTGGGTGACGCCGGTGGTCTGCGACGCCAGCAGCAGCAGTGCGGTGCCGATCACCATCGACGGGATGAACCGGTAGATCTGACGGCGCAGCACCGGGTCCTCACGCGCGACGATCAGGAACATCACGACGTGCACGACACGGAACCCGAGGTAGCAGAACGCGAAGACGGCCGGGCCGAACAGGCCGCCGGGGCCGTCGTCGAACGCCTCCGGGATGGTGATGGCCGCGACGAACAGCACGCCCATCGCGAAGAACATCGCCAGCCGGATCACGCCCTCGTCGGCCTTGGCGACGTTGCACAACCACGAGTAGCCGACCCAGCACCACCACAGGACGGTCAGGACCAGCGCGCCGCGGATGAGCCCCTCGACGCTGGGGGACTCGGCCATCAGATCGGTGATCTGGGTCAGCGCGAACACGAACACGAGATCGAAGAACAGTTCCAGCGGGGTGACGGACGCGCTCGCGCCGACCGCCTCCACCCGCGCGCGTCGGGGTGTCGCCATGCGGGGATCGTGCCGTACGTCGTCGGCGCGGGCCAGTGCGTCCCGTAGGACTACGGATGTCCGTCGCGACCGCGGGGCCCACCGCCGCGTGGTTGGGCGTGGCGTGTGCGGGGTACCTCGGGTGCCGGTCGGTGCTGGTGGTCTAGCGCCGGTGGCCCGACCAGTTGGCCAGCCGCTCGGTGGGGCCCGCGTCGGGGGCGGGCTCCACCACGGTGTCGAACGGGATCTCGCCCCCGCGCATCCCGGCCGGGAGGAACTGCCGCACGGCGGCCAGAGCGGCCCCGGCCAGCGCCGGATCGGCCTCGGGATCCTGGCCGGTGGCGACCGCGAGGTCCCAGCCGTGGACGAGGGCCTCGTTGAGGTAGCCCCGGATCGTGGCCCGGCCCGGCAGCGTGCCCCACGGCACGGTGGTGGGGCGGTCGAGCAGGGCGTCGTCGGACCAGACGGCCCGCATGCGCGCCGCCGCCGTGGCGAGCGCGGCGGGCCAGCCATCGTCGGGCACGCCCGTGACGACGGTGGGCTGCGCGTTCACGTCGCCGTCCTCGGCGGCCACCCGGATGCGGTCGACGGTGGCGACGATGTGGCCGAGCAGCTCGCGGACGTCGTACTCGGCGCAGGGGGTCGGGCGGTCGAATCCGTCGGTGTGGTCGACCAGGCCGGCGACCCAGGCGAGTGCGTCGTCGTAGAGGGGGCGGGGGTCGGTGATCTGCATCGTGGTCATGAGAGGGAGCCTGCTCCTCAATCACGACACCTCATGTCGTGTATCTCTGCCATTCTCGACGGGTGCGCGCCGACCGTCTGCTGTCCCTCGTCCTGCTGCTGCAGCACCGCGGCCGCATGTCGGCGGCCGCGCTGGCCCGCGAGCTCGAGGTCTCGACGCGCACGGTGCTGCGCGACGTCGACGCCCTGTCCACCGCGGGCATCCCCGTCTACGCCGAGCGCGGCCGGTCCGGCGGGTTCGCGCTGCTGAACGGCTTCTCCACGGACCTGACCGGCCTGACCCACGACGAGGCGCTGGCCCTGGTGGTCGCCGGGCGCGGCAACGAGGCCGGGATGGCGCCCGCGCTGGCCGCGGCGATGCGCAAGGTGGTGGCCGCGCTGCCATCCGCCCAGCGCGACAGCGCCACCTCCGGTGCGGACCGCATCCTCGTCCGCCCCGACGGCTGGCTCCGCGACCGCGCCGCCCCCGCGTCCGTGGACGAGGGCCGGATGGCGGTCGTCCGGCGTGCGGTGTTCGCCGGTCACCGGCTGCGGATCCGCTACGAGGCCAGGGGCGCCGAGCCGCGGTGGCGCACCGTCGATCCCGTCGGCCTGGTCAGCGGAGGTGGGCGCTGGTACCTGCTGGCCACCCGCGACGGCGCGGAGCGCAGCTACCTGCTGGAGCGGATGCACGACGTCGAGGAGCTCGACGAACCCGCGCAACGTCCGTCCGGTGTCGACCTGGAGCGGATGTGGGAGGAGCGCCGCGCCCGCTTCCTCGCCTCGGTGGTGCGGGCGGTGGTCCGGCTCCGCGTGCGCGCCGACCGCCTCCCCGACCTGCGGCGGGCGGCGCGGGTGGTCCGGGTGGAGGCGTCGCCGGACGGACGCCTGGAGGTCGAGGCCGAGTTCGGTGGCGACGCCCACGCCGCCGGCGTGCTGTGGACCCTGACCCCCGACGTCGAGGTCCTGACCCCGGAGCCGGTGCGCGCCCTGCTCACCGCCCGCGCGGCGGAGGCGGCAGCCCTCTACGCCAGGCGTAGCACCGGGTGCCACACCCCGGGTAGCGTGCGGACATGACCGCACAGCCGGAGATCACCCAACGCGATCTGGGCAACCGGTCCGAAGAGATCATGGATGCGGTCGAGAACGGGCAGGGCTTCACCGTCACCCGCGACGGCCGTCGCATCGGTGAGCTGATCCCGCTGCGGAGCCGACGACGGTTCGTCTCCCGCCAGGAGTTCGCCACGATGTCCGGCGGCGCCCCCACCATGGATCTCGACGCCTTCCGGGCCGATCAGGCCGCCGCTCTCGACGAGGAGCCGAACGACCCCTATGGCCGGTGAGCCGTACCGGCAAGGGGTTGCTCGACACGAACATCGTCATCCTGCGGAAGCTCATCGATCCGGCCGAGCTGCCGGACGAGATGGCGATCAGCGCGGTCACCCTGGCCGAGCTGTCGGCAGGTCCGCATCAGGTCCGATCCGCCGACGGCCAGCACGGCTACGACGAGTCGGCCGAGCGGGCCCGCCGGCTCGACGTGCTGCAGCGGGCGGAGCACGAGTTCGACGCGATCCCGTTCGACGACGATGCCGCCCGGACCTACGGACGCGTGGTTGCGGCCGTCGTCGCCGCGGGCCGCACCCCGCGCCGGAGGGTGGCCGACCTGATGATCGCCTCGATCGCGATCGTCCACGACCTGCCGCTGTTCACCACCAACCCCGACGACTTCGCGGGATTGGACGGTCTGCTCGAGGTCGTCCCGGTCAACCGTCCCTGAACCCGGCGCAGCGTCGGGCGCGCGCTGGTTCCGGTCACGACCGCAACCAGTGCGCGGTGATCATGAAGCCCACGGCTCGATCGTGAGGCCCGGCCACTGCTGCGCCCAGCGGGCGGTCCTCGCCTCGTAGGCACCGCGTCGACGAACCGTTCCTCGTCGCCGGCACCCTCGTCATTCTCCGGAACGCCGCAGGGGCGGCACCCGAAGTGGGTGCCGCCCCTGCGGGACGTGCTGTGGATCAGATGGCTGGACTCAGAAGTCCATGCCGCCCATGCCACCGGTGGGGTCGCCCCCGCCGGCCGGCGGGTTCTTCTCCGGCTTGTCGGCGATGACGGCCTCGGTGGTGAGGAACAGGGCCGCGATCGAGGCTGCGTTCTGCAGCGCCGAGCGCGTGACCTTGGCGGGGTCGATGATCCCGGCCTTGATCAGGTCCTTGTACTCACCGGTTGCGGCGTCGAGACCCTCGCCCGCGGCCAGGCCGCGGACCTTCTCCGCGACAACGCCACCCTCGAGGCCGGCGTTGATGGCGATCTGCTTGAGCGGAGCCTCCAGCGCGACGCGAACGATGTTCGCACCGGTGGCCTCGTCACCGTCGAGACCGAGACCCTCGAACAGGCCCGCACCGGCCTGGATGAGCGCCACGCCGCCACCGGCGACGATGCCCTCCTCGACGGCCGCCTTCGCGTTGCGAACGGCGTCCTCGATGCGGTGCTTGCGCTCCTTGAGCTCGACCTCGGTGGCGGCACCGGCCTTGATGACCGCAACACCGCCGGCCAGCTTGGCCAGGCGCTCCTGCAGCTTCTCGCGGTCGTAGTCCGAGTCGGTCTTGTCGATCTCGTTGCGGATCTGGGAGACCCGGCCCGCGATCTGGTCGGCGTCGCCCGCACCGTCGACGATGGTGGTCTCGTCCTTGGTGACGACGACCTTGCGGGCGCGGCCCAGCAGCGACAGGTCGGCGTTCTCCAGCTTGAGGCCGACCTTCTCCGAGATGACCTCGCCACCGGTGAGGATGGCCATGTCGGCCAGCATCGCCTCGCGGCGGTCACCGAAGCCCGGAGCCTTGACGGCGACGGACTTGAAGGTGCCACGGATCTTGTTGACGACGAGCGTGGCCAGGGCCTCGCCCTCGACGTCCTCGGCGATGATCGCGAGCGGCTTGCCGCCCTGCATGACCTTCTCCAGCAGCGGGAGCAGGTCCTTCACCGTCGAGATCTTGGAGCTGACCAGGAGGACGTAGGGGTCCTCGAGCTCGACCTCCATGCGCTCCGCGTCGGTGACGAAGTAGGGCGAGATGTAGCCCTTGTCGAAGCGCATGCCCTCGGTGAGCTCGAGCTCGAGACCGAAGGTCTGGCTCTCCTCGACCGTGATGACGCCTTCCTTGCCGACCTTGTCCATGGCCTCGGCGATGAGCTCGCCGATCACGGGGTCAGCGGCGGAGATGGAGGCCGTGGCCGCGATCTGCTCCTTGGTCTCGACCTCCTTGGCGGTCTTCAGCAGCTGCTGCGAGACGGCCTCGACGGCCTTCTCGATGCCGCGCTTGAGGGCCATCGGGTTGGCGCCGGCGGCCACGTTGCGGAGGCCCTCGCGGACCATCGCCTGGGCGAGCACGGTGGCGGTGGTGGTGCCGTCACCCGCGACGTCGTCCGTCTTCTTGGCGACCTCCTTGACGAGCTCGGCCCCGATCTTCTCCCACGGGTCCTCGAGCTCGATCTCCTTGGCGATCGACACACCATCGTTCGTGATGGTGGGCGCGCCCCACTTCTTCTCCAGAACGACGTTGCGGCCGCGCGGGCCGAGCGTCACCTTGACAGCGTCGGCGAGGGTGTTCATGCCGCGCTCGAGCCCGCGGCGCGCCTCCTCGTCGAAAGCGATCATCTTCGCCATGGGTGTGTAGTCCTCCGATTGGGATGACCGAAAAAGTCACTGTGCCGAGCGCGGTGCCCGCGACGGACGACCGGCAACCCTGCGCCGGTCTCACCTGCTCGACAACTGGCACTCTACCGTGCCGAGTGCCAGCCCCGGTTTTAGCACTCGATGCGGGTGAGTGCAAGCGGCCGGGATCCGGCACGATGCGGGTATGCCCAGGTCCGTGGAAGAACACCGCTCGGTCGTGGCGGCCCTGCTCCGCCCCACCGCCCATGAAGACGTGCCGCTCGCGCAGGCCCGTGGCCGCGTGCTGGCCGTGGACGTCGTCGCGGCCGTGTCGCTGCCCTCGTTCGACAACTCCGCCATGGACGGCTACGCGGTGCGGGCCGCCGAGCTGGCGGGCGCCTCGGAGGGCAGCCCCGTCGAGCTGCCGGTGACCACGGACATCCCCGCCGGGCGCACCGACGTGCCCGTCCTCGAGCCGGGCACCACGCACCGGATCATGACCGGGGCGCCGCTGCCCCCCGGCGCGGACGCGGTGGTGCAGGTCGAGCTGACCGACGGCGGTGTGGACCGGGTCCGGATCTCCGCGCAGCCCGAGGTGGGCGCGTTCCTCCGCCACGTCGGTGAGGACGTCACGGCGGGCGACGTCGTGCTCACCGCGGGCACCGTCCTGCACGCCGCCCAGATCGGCGTCGCCGCGGCCGTCGGATCGGCCACCGTGCCCGTGCGACGCCGGCCGGTGGTGCTGGTGCTGTCCACCGGGTCCGAGCTCGTGGCACCGGGCACGCCGCTGCGGCCCGGCCAGATCTACGAGAGCAACGGGCCGATGCTGGCCGCCGCCGTCGAGGACGCCGGGGGCGTGGCGGAACTGCTGCGCTTCGTCCCCGACGACGTCGAGGAGTTCCTGGGCGTCCTGCGGGACCGGGTGAAGGAGGGCGTCGACCTCGTCCTGACCTCCGGAGGGGTCAGCGCCGGCGCCTACGAGGTGGTGAAGGACGCCTTCACGGGGCGCGGGGTGGAGTTCGTCAAGGTGGCGATGCAGCCGGGCGGGCCGCAGGGGGCCGGATCGGTGGTCGACCTCGACGGGGTCGCGGTGGTGACGCTGCCGGGCAACCCGGTCAGCTCGCAGGTGTCGTTCGAGGTCTTCGTCCGGCCGGCGCTGCGGGCCGCGATGGGGCACCCCCATCCGGAACGTCCGGTCGTCACGGCCACGCTGGGTGAGCGCGTGAGCTCACCGGCCGGGCGGCGGCAGTTCCGCCGGGGCGTGCTCGACGCCGTGACGGGATCGGTCCGCGAGGTGGGCTCGTCGGCGTCGCACATGCTCGGGTCGCTCGCGCTGGCGGAGTGCCTGTTCGTCGTCCCGGAGGACGTGACGGAGCTCGACGCCGGGGCCGCTGTCGACGTCTGGTTGCTCGACGACTGACTCGACCGAGTAAATGTGGTGTACATCACACACGCCCGGTGCAACAATCGGCACTCGCGGAGCGTCTTACTGATGAGCGTTCCGCCGATCGGTGCAGATCGAAGGCATATGTCCTGATGATCTGGACGATCAAGCAGATGCTCAGCGATACTTTCCTACGACAGGGGCGCCCCACCCCTCGTCGCAAAGAGCCCACCGCCCGTCGCTGGGGAGCGGACGAGCGGTTCCACGGCCGGGGTCGTCGTCTCGGGGGATGGCGGCCCCGGCCCTTTGCGTTCTGCCAGGCCTCCGCGGAGGCCTAGCAGTGTGGCACACGGTGACGATGCCCCCGGTGCCGGCCGAGCCCGTGAGTCGCCCTCGCGTACCGTAGCCGCCGCCACGCGGTCGCCCGGGCCGCCACGCCGGAGGAGCAGCGCCCCCACATGCCCGATCAGCCGGCCCCGTCCGGATTCTCGGTCCCGCACGTCGCCCGACTCGTCCGGGAGGCCATCCCGCCGATGCACCCGGGAGGCAGGCCGCTCGTGCTCGGTGTCGCCGCCGTCGCCGGGCTCGTCCGGGCCGTCACGGGCCGCGGCGCGGTCCCCGGGGCGCTGGCCACCGCGGCCACCGCGGCGTTCTTCCGGGCCCCGCGCCGGGTGCGCCCGCCGCTCGACGGGGTGGTGCTGGCCGCCGCCGACGGCACGGTCGCCACGGTGTCCGACGTACTCCCGCCCGCCGAGCTCGACCTGCCCCGCGTGCCCACCCCGCGGGTCAGCGTCTTCCTCTCGGTCCTCGACGTGCACGTGCAGCGGATGCCGGTGGACGGCCGCGTCGTCGACGTCGCCTACCGGCCCGGCGTCTTCCTCTCCGCCGACCTGGACAAGGCCAGCGAGGACAACGAGCGCAACGCCGTGCTCGTCGAGTCCACCGACGGCGCCCGCATCGGGGTCGTGCAGATCGCCGGGCTGCTCGCGCGCCGCATCGTCTGCCAGGTGAAGGCGGGCGACGAGGTGGCCGCCGGGGAGACCTACGGCCTGATCCGGTTCGGCTCGCGCGTCGACACCTACCTGCCGCCCGGCTCCCGCGTGACCGTCGCGGTCGGGCAGCGGACCATCGGCGGCGAGACAGCGGTGGCCGAACTCCCCGCCTCGGATTCGCTCGGGGAGGTGTGACCCGTGCCCACCTACGCCGCAGGCGTCCGGCTGTTGCCCAACGCCGTCACGGTCCTCGCCCTCTGCTCGGGACTGTCGGGCGTCTACTTCGCGCTGGGCGGCCGGTTCGAGCTCTGCGTCGCGGCGGTCGGGTTCGCCGCCATCTGTGACGCCCTCGACGGTCGGCTGGCCCGGATGCTCGACGCCAGTACGCGCATCGGGGCCGAGCTCGACTCGCTGTCGGACCTCGTCTCGTTCGGCGTCGCCCCCGCGCTGGTGATCTACGTCTGGGCGCTCGAGGGCAGCCGGTTCGGCTGGGCCGTCGCGCTCGTGTTCGCCGTCTGCATGGCGTTGCGGCTGGCCCGGTTCAACACGCTGCTGGATGTCGAGGACGAGGCGCCCTACGTCAAGGAGTTCTTCGTCGGGGTGCCGGCGCCCGCCGCGGCGCTCGTGGCCGGCGTCCCGCTCTACGTGACGCTGCAGTTCGGCGCGGGCTGGTGGTCCGACCCGGTCGTCGTCGGGCTGTGGGCGCTCGTGGCGGCCGGGCTGATGGTGAGCCGGATCCCGACGCTGTCGTTCAAGACCGTCCGGGTCCGGCCGCGGTGGATCGCACCGGTCCTGGTGCTGGTCGGCCTCGTCGCGGCCGTCGTGGTCACCGCGCCGTTCCTCGGCCTGGCCGTCGCCGCGCTCGTCTACCTCGCGCTGACGCCCTACGCCGTCTACCTGCACCGCTGGATGCGCAAGCACCCGGAGGCCTGGAACGTGCCCGTGCGGGAGCGTCGCGCGGTCGCCCGGGCCGCCCGCTCGGCCCGCCGGCTCGGGCTGCGCCCGCCGCTGCGTCGGCGCGTCGCCGGTGGGGCCAGCGCGGTGGCGCGGGCGGTGCGCCGGTTTGGCGACGAGTCGGGCAACGGGGTGCCGCGCGGTCGCACCGTGCAGGGCCGTGCGCCCGGCCCCGCGCCGCAGCCCCAGCGCAGCAGTGCCGGCAACCGCCTGCGCCTGGGCCTGCGCCGGGCCCGCCGCCGCTGAGGGACGAACAGATAGCGTTCGCGGCGTGAGTGCGCCCTCGATCACCCTCGTCGCCCGGCTCGCCGCCTCCGCCGCCGACTCCCGGCGCGGAGTGGTGCGGCTGCATCCCGAGGTGCTCGACGCGCTCGGCCTGCGGTCCTGGGACGCCGTCACGCTGACGGGCGCGCGGGTCACCACGGCGCTCGTCGCGGCCGGTGACGGGCCGCCCGGCCAGGCCACCCTCGACGACGTCACGCTCTCCAACGCCGGGCTGTCCGACGGGGCCTCCGTCGTGGTCGCGCCCGCCGCGGTGGAGCCGGCGCGGCTGGTGCGGCTCACCGGGTCGCAGCTCGCGCGGGCCGCGCTCACCCCGGAGACCGTGCGGCTCGCGTTGCTGGGCAAGGTCGTCACCGGCGGGGACGCGGTGTCGCTGCTGCCGCAGGACATCGAGCCCGCCCCCGGTCTGGACGCCTCGGCCGCCCGGCGACGCGTGGCGGGGGCGCTGGGCGCCGCGTGGACCTCCGAGCTGCTGACGGTGGCCACCGTCGAGCCCGCCGGCGCGGTGGCGGTGCGGCCCAGCACCGTCGTGGGCTGGGAGGGTGGGGCGGTCACCGGCGAGGCCCCGGTGGCCGCTGCGGGAACCGTCCGGCCCGCGGCCGCCGCGGCCGCGGCCACCGGGCCCGGGAGCGGCACCTCCGCGACCCCGACCGCGCCGGTGACCCCGCCCGTCCCCGTCGAGGACCTCGTCGGCAACACCGACGCCGCGCGACGGCTCGTCGAGTGGCTGGAGCTGACGTTCGACCGGCCCGAGCTGCTGGTGCGTCTCGGCGGCACGGCGAAGCTCGGCGTGCTCCTCGTGGGGCCCGAGGGCGTCGGGAAGCTGACGCTGGTGCGCAGCACGGCCGCCGCCGTCGACGCGAGCTGCGTCGAGCTCGCGGCCCCCGGCGCGGCCGCCCTGGAGGCGAGAGCGGCGTCGGAGCGGGTGCACGAGGCGCTGCGCATCGCCCGCGACAGCGCGCGGAACGGCACCCGCACCGTGCTGGTGATCACCGACGTCGAGGCGCTGCTGCCCGCCGCCGAGCCCCCGCCGCTCGCCACGCTCGTGATCGACGCCCTGCGCGACGCCGTCATGACGCCCGGGCTCGCCCTCGTGGCCACCACGTCGGCGCCCGAGTCGGTGGACCCCCGGTTGCGTGGCCCCGACCTCGTCGACCGCGAGCTGGGCCTCGCGCTGCCCGACGTCCGGACCCGCACGGAGCTGCTGCGCCGGTTGCTGGCCGGTGTGCCGACCGCCGACGGGGTGGACCTCAGGGCGGTCGCCGAGCGTACGCCGGGGTTCGTGGTGGCCGACCTCGCGGCCGTGCGCCGGGAGGCCGCGGTGCAGGCCGCGCTGCGCCACTCCGGCGAGGGCGACCCCCAGGTCTGCCAGCAGGACCTCCTCGACGCCGTCGGCTCGGTGCGTCCGATCTCGATGTCGTCGTCCGAGACACTGCGCACGGGCGGCATCACGCTCGACCAGGTCGGCGACATGGTGGAGACCAAGCAGGCGCTCACCGAGGCCGTGCTGTGGCCGCTGCAGTACCCGGACTCCTTCGCGCGGCTCGGGGTGTCGGCGCCGCGCGGGGTGCTCGTCTACGGGCCGCCCGGCTGCGGCAAGACGTTCCTGCTGCGCGCGCTGGCCGGCACCGGCCAGCTCAACGTGATCGCCGTCAAGGGGGCGGAGCTGCTGGACAAGTACGTCGGCGAGTCGGAGCGGGCGGTGCGCGAGCTGTTCCGGCGCGCGTCGGACGCGGCCCCGTCGCTGGTGTTCCTCGACGAGATCGACGCGCTGGCGCCCCGGCGCGGGCAGTCGTCGGACTCGGGCGTGGCCGACCGCGTGGTGGCCGCCCTGCTCACCGAGCTCGACGGCGCGCAGCCGTTGCGTGACGTGATCGTCGTGGGGGCCACCAACCGGCCGGAGCTGATCGACCCCGCGCTGCTGCGCCCCGGACGGCTCGAACGGCTCGTCTACGTGCCGCCGCCTGACGCCGCGGCGCGCGCCGAGATCCTGCGCGCGGCGGGGCGCAACACCCCGCTCGCCGCCGACGTCGACCTCGACGCGCTCGGCGCCGATCTGGAGGGCTACTCGGCCGCCGACTGCGCCGCGGTGCTGCGGGAGGCCGCGCTCACCGCGATGCGCGAGTCGCTCGACGCGGTGTCGGTGACGGGCGCGCACATCGCGGCCGCCCGCAAGGCCGTGCCGGCGTCGCTGGACCCGGCCCAGCTGGCGTCGCTGGAGGGCTACGCGGAACGGCGGCCGGGCTAACCGCGCTTCTGGTAGTCGTTCGTGACGATGACGATCAGGCCGGGGCTGGCGTCGTCCAGGCCGACGAAGCGCGGCTCCGACCGCAGCCCGAACTCGCTGGCCATCGCCTGGGCGCCCGCCTGCTCGGCCGTGCCCGGGCGGTAGTAGACGGTGCTCGTCGGGATGTTGCCGTACGGGTAGTTCGCGACGGCGGTGACCGTCCAGCCCTCGTTGCGGAAGTCGTCGCCGGCGCGGGCGGCGAGGCCCTTGATGGTGCTGTTGTTGTAGACGCGCACCGGCGACTTGACCACGGAGGCGCCGCTGCCGCCGCCGGATCCGGCGGAGCCCGAGCCACCGGCCGGGCCCGATCCGCCCGAGCCGGCGGATCCGGAACCGCCCGAGCCGGCCGATCCGCCCGATCCCGAGCCGTCGGTGCCGGGCGCGGCGATGGCGTTGGTGGGGGTGGGCCCGAACGACGGGACGGGGACGTCCGCGCTGGGCGGGACGACCGCGGTGGGCGAGACGGGTGCGGTGGCGCTGGACGTGGGGGCGGGAGCGGCCGAGTTGGAGCCGTCACCGCCGCCGGTGACGAGGGTGCCGATGCCGATGACCGCGGCGACGGCCCCGACGCCGAGCAGTGCCAGGCCGCCGACCCGCAGCGGCGAGGATCCTCCCGAAGGAGCGGGTGCGGTCATGCCGAGTGCTCCTCGACCGGAATCGCGGCCGGGATCAGGAGTCGTGATGATGGTTGGCGGGTCACAGAGTCCTCCGGTGATCGTCGGCTGGCGCGATCATGGTGTCCCTACCAGGGCTCGATGCCCAGCCGACGCGCCGCACGGGTGCGCTGTCGACTTGCGCGCAGCCTGCGGAGCCGCTTGACCAGGAGCGGATCGGCGGCCAGCGCCTCCGGCTTGTCGACCAGCGCGTTGAGGACCTGGTAGTAGCGGGTGGCGGACATGTCGAACAGCTCGCGGATGGCCTGTTCCTTGGCGCCCGCGTACTTCCACCACTGCCCTTCGAACGCGAGGATCTCGCGTTCCCTGCGGTCGAGCTCGCGATACGGGCTCCCGGCGGGGAAACCGGGTTCGGTGGCGGACTCCATCACGCTCCTCGCGGCCTCGCTCCAGCCGAATGACACGCCTGTCATTCGCGGGGCCATTGAATCACGGGGGACCGACAACTCCGGGGCAGGGACGCGCCGCCCGTCCGGGGTGAATCCTCGCCGACTATCCTCGACGGCCGTGGCCGTCCGTCCCATCGTCATCATCGGTGATCCCGTCCTGCACACCCCCACCGACCCCGTCGAGACGTTCGACGAGGAGCTGAAGGCCCTGGTCGCCGACATGTTCGACACCATGGCGGCCGCCGAGGGGGTGGGGCTCGCGGCGAACCAGGTCGGCGTCCCGCTGCGGGTGTTCGTCTACGACTGCCCCGACGAGCAGACGCGCACGAGGCTGCGCGGCGTCGTGGTCAACCCGGTGCTGGAGACCTCCGAGCGGCCGGAGACGATGCCCGATCCCGAGGACGACGACGAGGGCTGCCTCTCGGTGCCCGCCGAGCAGTTCCCGACGGGCCGGGCCGAGTGGGCCAAGGTCACGGGCGTGGACCTGGACGGGGCGCCCGTCGAGGTCGAGGGCACCGGGTTCTTCGCCCGCTGCCTGCAGCACGAGACCGACCACCTCGACGGCCTGATCTACATCGACCGGCTCGTGGGGCGCAACCAGCGCGCGGGCCGCAAGGCCGTCAAGCGCAACGGGTGGGGCGTGCCGGGGCTGTCGTGGGACCCGTCGAAGGTGCACGCCGAGGACGTCTGAACCGGCGTACCGTCGTTCCTGCAACGGTGTAATCATCACGCAGGAGGCCGCCGTGGACGAGCTCGACTCCTACTCGCGCACGGTCAGCGCGGTCGCCGCGGAGATCACCGGCAAGGTGGCCGCGGTCCGGACGGGCCGTGGGTCCGGATCCGCCGTGGTCACCGGCGACGGCATCCTCGTCACCAACGCGCACGTCGTCGGCGAGGTGCGGCGCGGGCGGGCCGACTTCCTCGACGGCTCGCAGGTCGACGTGGTCGTGGTCGGCACCGACCCGCTCTCGGACCTCGCGGTGCTCCGCGCGTCCGGGCCCGGTGAGCTGCCCGCGCCCGTCACGCTCGGGGACGCCGACGACCTGGTGGTCGGGCAGCTCGTCGTGGCCGTCGGCAACCCGCTCGGGCTCGCGGGCTCGGTCACCGCCGGGGTGGTCAGCGCGCTGGGCCGGGCCCTGCCCACCCGCAGCGGCAGCGCCGGTCGCGTCGTGGAGGACGTGATCCAGACCGACGCCGCGCTCAACCCCGGCAACTCCGGCGGGGCGCTGGCCGACTCCCGGGCGCGCGTCGTGGGCATCAACACCGCCGTCGCCGGCGTCGGGCTGGGGCTGGCGGTGCCCGTCAACGCCACCACGCGGCGGATCATGGCCGCGCTGCTCGCCGACGGCCGGGTGCGCCGCGCCTACCTCGGTGTGGTCGGCAGCCCCGCCCCGGTGCCGGCCGCCGTGGCCGACCGCTACGGGCGGCGCAACGGGCTGCGGCTGGCCGAGGTGATCAGCGGCAGCCCCGCCGCGCAGGCCGGGCTGCGGGCCGGCGACCTGGTGCTCGACGTCGGCCGCCGTCCCGTCCAGGACGCGCAGGGCGTGCAGCGGCAGCTGTTCGGGGAGGCGATCGGGGTGCCGCTGCCGGTGACCGTGCTCAGGAACGGGGCGATGGTCGACGTGGTGGCGGTGCCGAGCGAGATGCGCTCGGCCCGGTAGCAGCTCGACCAGGGTGTCGGTCCACCACCGCTCGACCTGGTCCGCTGTCCGGCCGCGCTCCCGGGTGGCCATGTCGTGGCTCTCCGGCGGCCCTCCTGGTGGGCCTGTCCGAACGCCGGATGCTGAACGATGATCAGGTCGGGTCGTCTGACGGTGCCGGTGCGTCGGGCGGCGCCAGTTCGAGGTCGATGTCCATGTCCGGGAGGACCTCGATGCCGTCCGGGAGGTACGGCCGGAGCTGGTGAGTCGTTTCGAGCTCGGCGTGCTTGTGGTCGGCCACCGGACTCGGAGACATCAGCAGCCGCCCCTCCACCAGCTCGCTGTAGCCGAGCTCGATCTCCCCGATCCCGAGGTACTCCGCACGGTGAGCAGGTGCGGTGGCGCCACGGGCTGGATCGTCATCGGACCTCCTGCTCTGTCGGAGCGAAGTGTGGCACGCACCCCCGTCGCTCCGGGGGGAACGGGCGACCCCGGGACCGCCCGTTCCCCCCGGGTGCTCAGGCCTCGGACGGCTCCAGCACGAAGACCGGGATCTCGCGGTCGGTCTTCTTCTGGTAGTCGGCGTAGTCGGAGAACGCCTCCACCGCGCGGTCCCACCAGACGGCCTTCTCGTCGCCGGTGACCTCGCGGGCCGTGTAGTCCTTGGTGACGGTGTCGTCCTGCAGCTCGACGTGCGGGTCGGCCTTCACGTTGTAGTACCAGACGGGATTCTTGGGGGCCCCGCCCAGCGACGCCACGATGGCGTAGTTCCCGTCGTGCTCGACGCGCATCAGTGGCACCTTGCGCAGCTTGCCGGACTTGGCGCCGCGGGTGGTCAGCAGGATCACCGAACGTCCGCCGATGTCGACGCTCTTCGTCGTGCCGGTCTCGAAGATCTTCTCGGTCTGGTCACGGACCCACCCCACGGGGCTGATCTCGTACTCACCTTCCAATGGCATGGCTCCATCCAACACGGGTTACGGTCGACGTGTGGAACGCACCGTGGGCATCACCCCGCCGCGGGTGATGACGATCGCCGGCACCGACTCGGGCGGCGGGGCCGGCGTCGCCGCCGACCTGCGCGCCATGGCCGCGTGCGGTGTGCACGGCTGCGTGGCCGTCACCGCCGTCACCGTGCAGAACACGCTCGGCGTCTCCGGCGTGCACACGCTGCCGCCGGAGACGGTGGCCGCGCAGATCGAGTCCGTCGCCACGGACATCGGGCTCGACGCCGTGAAGACGGGCATGCTGGCCACGTCGGAGATCATCCGCGCGGTCGTCGGGGCCTGTGACCGCGTCGGCATCGGGGCCGACGGGCCCACCCCCTTCGTCGTCGACCCCGTGGCCGCCTCGATGAACGGCGACAAGCTGCTCGCCGACGAGGCGCTCGACGCCTACCGGTCGCTGCTGTTCCCGCGCGCCACGCTCGTCACCCCCAACCTCGACGAGGTGCGCCTGCTGGTGGGCATCGACGTGCACGACCGCGGGGCCCAGTACGAGGCCGCGAAGGTGCTGTTCGGGCTCGGCCCCCGGTTCGTGCTGGTCAAGGGCGGGCACCTCGCCGAGGATGTCGACGGCTGCGTGGACCTGCTCTACGACGGCCACACCTTCACCGAGCTGCCCGGCCCCCGCTTCGACACCGGCGACACCCACGGCAGCGGTGACAACCTGGCCTCGGCCATCTGCTCCGGCCTCGCCCGCGGTATGTCGGTGCCCGACGCCGTCGCGCTGGGCAAGCGCTACATCGTGGAGGCCGTGCGGCACTCCTACCCGCTCGGCGCCGGGCACGGGCCGGTGTCGTCGCTGTGGGCCATCCGTCCGTGGTGGACGAACCCGCCCCGTAGCGCTTTCAATTAACGGTGCTGTTGACTGCGCGGACGGTCGATCCGGGAGCTACGCTCGCGGGTGATGAGCATCATGGGCACACGAGTGGTCCGGACAGAGGATCCCCAGTTCCTCTCCCGAGGCGCCACCTACACCGACGACCTGATCGACGAGCGGCTGACGGGTGCCCTGCACCTGACGCTCGTGCGATCCCCGCTCGCGCACGCGCGCATCACCGCGATCGACGTCGAGGAGGCCCGCAAGGCCCCCGGCGTGGCCGCGGTGATCACCGGCGCCGACATCGACCTCCCCGCGGCACTGCTGTTCCCCGGGGCCGACAAGAACATGGTGCGGTCGTGGCTGGCCGCCGACAAGGTCCGCTTCGTCGGGGAGCCGGTCGTCGCCGTGCTCACCGAGGAGGCCTACCAGGGCCAGGACGCGGCCGATCTCGTCGAGATCGACTACGACCCGCTCCCGGCCGTCATCGACCTGCGGGCCGCCGCCACGGACGAGGTCCTGCTGTTCGAGGACGCCGGCACCAACACGTCCAACGGCATGGGCCTCGACGACGCGTTCGACGAGAACTTCTTCGACGGCTGCGACGTGGTCGTCACGAAGGAGATCGTCAACCAGCGCGTCGCCGCGGCCTCGCTCGAGACGCGCGCCGCGAGCGCCGTCTGGGGCGGGGACGGGCGCCTCACCCTCTGGTGCTCCACCCAGGCCGCGCAGGGCGCCAAGGCCGAGGTCGCGGGCTGGCTCGGCGTCGAGGCCGACCTCGTCCACGTCATCACCCCCGACGTCGGCGGCGGGTTCGGCGCGAAGATCGGCGCCGACCCCGAGTTCGCGGTCGTCGCCTGGCTCGCGAAGCACACCGGGCGTCCGGTGCGGTGGAACGAGACCCGCTCGGAGAACATGACCGGGATGGTGCAGGGGCGCGCCCAGCTGCAGACCTTCACCATCGGCGGCACCAAGGACGGCAAGGTGCTCGCCTACCGCCTCGACGTGCTCCAGGACGCCGGCGCGTACCCGCGTCTCGGCGCGGTCCTGCCGATGTTCACGCGGATGATGGCCCCCGGCGTCTACGACATCCCCAAGGTCGAGTCCCGCGCCCGCATCCTCGTCACCAACACCACGTCCATCGCCGCCTACCGCGGCGCGGGCCGCCCGGAGGCCACCGCGGCCATCGAGCGCGCCATGGACATGTTCGCGCTCGAGATCGGGATGGACGCCGCCGAGGTCCGCCGGCGCAACCTGATCCAGCCCGACCAGTTCCCGTTCACCACCAAGGGCGGCGCGCCCTACGACAGCGGTGAGTACGAGAAGGCCCTGGACATGGTCCTGGAGGCCTCGGGCTACACCGGCCTGCGCGCGGAGCAGAAGCGCCGCCGCGAGGCCGGCGAGGTCGTGCAGCTCGGCATCGGCGTCTCGGTGTTCGTCGAGATCACCGGCGGCGGCGCGTTCAGCGAGGACGCCTCGGTGCAGGTGCACCCGGACGGCACCGTCACCGTGCTCACCGGGACCTCGCCGCACGGCCAGGGCCACGCCACGGCGTGGGCGATGCTCGCCAACGAGCACCTCGGCATCCCGATCGACAAGATCACCGTCAAGCACGGCGACACCGACCTCATCCCCCGCGGCAGCGGCACGATGGGCTCGCGCAGCCTGCAGACCGGCGGCGTCGCGGTGTACAAGGCCGCGGGCGAGCTCGTCGAGCTGGCCAAGCAGCGTGCGGCCGACCTGCTCGAGGCCAACGTCGACGACCTCGAGGTCGTCGAGGGCCGCGTCGGGGTCAAGGGCACCGACAAGGGCGTCACCCTGGCGGAGCTGGCGGGCAAGGAGGAGCTGAAGGTCGACTCGGTGTTCGACTCCGGCGCCCCCACCTTCCCGTTCGGCGCGCACGTCGCCGTCGTGGAGCTGGACACCGAATCCGGCAAGGCCGTCGTCGACAAGATCATCACCGTGGACGACGCGGGCCCCGTGCTCAACCCGCTGCTGTGCGAGGGTCAGCGCCACGGTGGCATCGCGCAGGGCATCTCGCAGGCCCTGCTCGAGGAGGTCGTCTACGACGAGGACGGCAACCCGCTGACGGCCACGTTCGCCGACTACGGCTTCCCGTCCGCGGCGGAGCTGCCCAGCTTCACGCTGCTGGACATGGCCACGCCCACCCACCTGAACCCGTTGGGGGTCAAGGGGATCGGCGAGGCGGGCACCATCGGCGCCACCCCGGCGGTGCAGAGCGCGGTGGTCGACGCCGTCTCGCACCTCGGGGTGCGCCACATCGATATGCCGGCCTCCCCACTGCGGGTGTGGGAGGCCATCGAGGCCGCGCGGAGCGAAGGCGGAGCGCCCATCGACACTGCTAGGAGCACTTCGTGACCAAGGTCCAGATCACGGTCAACGGCGAGGCGACCGCCGCCGACGTCGAGCCCCGGCTGCTGCTCGCGCACTACCTGCGCGACACGGTCGGGCTCAAGGCCACCAACATCGGCTGCGACACCACGTCCTGCGGTGCGTGCACCGTCCTGCTCGACGGCGAGTCCGTGAAGTCGTGCACGCTGCTCGCGGTGCAGGCCGACGCGCAGGAGGTCACCACCATGGAGGGCCTCTCGGCCGACGGGGAGCACCTGCACCCCGTGGCCGCGGCGTTCCGTGCCGAGCACGGCCTGCAGTGCGGTTTCTGCACGCCCGGCATGGTGATGGCCACCGTCAGCCTGCTGAAGGAGAACCCGACGCCCACCGAGCGGGAGATCCGCGAGGGGCTGGAGGGCAACCTCTGCCGCTGCACCGGCTACCACAACATCGTCCGTTCGGTGATCGCTGCGTCGGGTCAGGACCCGGACACGGTCCAGGGCCTGAACGGGCACGCCGAGACCGCCCCCTCCGGTGGCGTCGAGGTCGCACCGGGCTTCTCCACCGGAAGTGACTCATGATCCCCGTCGGATTCGACTACGAGCGCCCCGACTCCGTCGACGGCGCGCTGGCCCTGCTCGCCGAGCGCGGTGAGGACGCCAAGATCCTCGCCGGTGGCCACTCGCTGCTGCCCGTGATGAAGCTGCGGCTCGCCGCCCCCGAGCTGGTGATCGACATCGGCAGGATCGCGGAGCTGCGCTACATCCGCGTCGACGGCGACGAGGTCGCCATCGGGGCGGGCACCCGGCATCACGACCTCGAGGCGTCGGCCGAGATCGCGGCCGAGGTGCCGCTGCTGGGAGCCGTCGCCCGCACGGTCGGCGACCCGCAGGTGCGCCACCGCGGCACCATCGGCGGCTCGCTCGCCCACGCCGACCCGGCGTCCGACCTGCCCGCGGCGGTGCTGGCCCTGGGCGGCACCGTGGTGCTGCGCAGCCCGCGCGGCGAGCGGAGCGTGCCGATCACGGACTTCTACACCGGCGTCTTCTCCACGGTGATGGAGCCCGACGAGCTGGTCGTGGAGATCCGCGTGCCCCGCACCGGCACGGCGGGGTGGGCGTACGAGAAGTTCACCCGCCGCGCCAACGACTGGGCCATCGTCGGCGTCGCCGTCGTCGACGGCCGGGTCGGGCTGGTGAACATGGGTCAGACCCCGCTGCGGGCCAGTGCCACCGAGGCGGCACTGGCGGGCGGGGCGAGCATCGACGAGGCCGCCGCGCTGGCCGCGGAGGGCACCGACCCGCCCGCCGACCTGGCGGGCACGAAGGCCTACCGGGCACACCTGGCGAGAGTCCTCACGAAGCGAGCCCTGACGACAGCGCAGGGCTGATCCCCCACGGACGAACGGCACTGTCGTCGGAACCTGTCCGACGACAGTGCCGTTCGTCGTTTGAATCTCCCCGGACGGGGTAACGAGAAGGAGTGACCCCGGGGGAGCACGCCACGTCCGAGCCCGATGATCACGCGATGGCCGGGCGGTACGAGCTCGGACCCGTGATCGGTGTCGGCTCCTCGGCCGTGGTGCGCCGCGGCCGCGACCGCCACGACGGCGAGCCGGTGGCCGTCAAGATGTTCCATCCCGGCTCCAGCGCGGCCGACCTCCGCCAGCAACGGCAGGAGGTCCGGGCGCTCTCCCAACTCGACCACCCCGGCCTCGTCGGGCTGCACGACGCCGGCAGCGAGGACGGTCGGCCGTACGTCGTCACCGATCTCGTCGAGGGCCCGACGCTGGCGGAACGGATCAAGGACGGCCCGCTCGCCGTGGCCACCGTGCTCCGGATCGCGGGCGACCTGGCCGACGCGCTGGCGCACGTGCACGACTGCGGCATCGTCCACCGCGACATCAAGCCCGCCAACGTCCTGCTCGGGGACGGCACACAGGCCCGGCTGGCCGATTTCGGCATCTCCCAGTCGGCCGACGGCACCGCCTCCACCGAGGCCGGCTGCGTGATCGGCACCGCCGCCTACCTCGCACCGGAGCAGGCCCGCGGCGAGGAGGTCGGCCCACCCGCCGACGTCTACGCGCTCGGGCTGGTGCTGCTGGAGGCGCTGACGGGGCGCCGCGAGTACCCCGGCCTGGCCGTCGAGTCGGCCACCGCGCGCCTGCACCGGCGTCCACTCGTGCCCGAGGGACTCCCGGGCGGGCTGACGCCGCTGCTGCGAGCCATGACGTCCGACGACCCGTCGGCGCGGCCGGAGGCGGCGGTCGTCGCGAGCCTGCTGACCCCGCAGCGCGAGCCCCGCCCCGTCGGGCGCCACCGCAGGCCCGAACGCAGCCGGCGGCCGGTGGTGCTGGCCGCCGCGGCCCTCGTGCTCGTCGTCGCGGGCGGGGGCACGGCGCTGGCGCTGCACGCCGCGCCGGACGGGGCCCCCGCACCGGTGGCGGGTCAGCCCTGAGGTCCGGTCAGCCCTGAGGTCCGGTCAACCTGGCGCCATGCGACCGCACGGTGATCGTTCCGAGACGGGGCTCGTCGTTGATCGGAAGACCCTGGCGCCCGTCTCGGAACGATCATGACGGCAGGTCGATCACCAGCCAGCCGCCGTGGTGCTCGGACACCTCGAACGGGAGCCCGGTGCTCCTGCCCAGCTCCGTGAGGTCGGCGGCGTCGAACGTGCGGACGTGGCCCCACGCCTGGTCGGGCTCGTCCTCGTAGGGTACGGCCACCACCACGCGGCGGCGGGCGACGCGCAGCATCTCCGTCAGCACGATCCGGTCGACGCCGCGGGGCAGGTGCTCCAGCAGGTGCACGGCGAACACGCTGTCGGCGCTGCCGTCGGCTAGCGGCACCGCGGTGGCGTCGCCGGCCACGGCGTCGAGCGTCAGGCCCAGTGCGGGGGCGACGCGGTCGAGCAGCCGCACGGTGCCTGTCGAGAGGTCGACGGCGGTGACGGCGTGCCCGTCGGCGGCCAGCCGCAGCGACAGGAACCCGAAGCAGCAGCCCAGCTCCGCGACGGAGCCGACGGCCAGCTCGGCGGCCCGGTCGTGCACCGGTGCCATGCCGGCGTTGGTGCCACCCGGAGTGCCGCCGGCGGCGAGCTCGTCGAGGGTGTTGCGGTAGAACGTGGTCCAGTCCGGGTCGACCGAGGCGATCACGGAGACGAACGTGCGCTCGAACGCGCCGGGCTCGATGAGGCCGGGGGCCACGAGGTCGTCGGCGATCCAGCCGGCCAGATCGTTGCTGATCTCGCCGCGGGGGATGCGGTGGCGCAACCGTCCGTCGGGGCCGAGGGTGAGGCGGGGCGGCGCGGTGGTCACCATGAGGTCCACGCTAGGCGCGCGTTCCGCTGCCGTCACCCCTCCCATCGACGGGGGCGAGGCCGACCTGACTCGGCCGAACGGGTGATCCAGATCGCCCCCCGCCCGTCACCGGGGTCGTGCGCGGATATCAGCGCTGGAACACCGTTATCCGCGCACGGGCCGCGTCAGCGGCCCACCAGCTCCGTCGCCATCTCCTGCGCCGCGGTCTCCAGGCCCGTCAGGTCCCGGACGACGCGCACCCGGGAGCAGTACTCGGCGTAGTCGGGCAGGTCGCAGCCGCCCAGGCCCCACGAGTACCGCGGCTCGGGCGTCAGCCAGATCGTCTCCCGCGCCCGGCGGGTGATCTCGCCGAACGCCTCCAGGTTCGGGTCGTTCCCGTTGCCCCGGCCGTCGCCCAGGATGATGACGGTGGAGCGCCGGTTGACCGCCGAGCTGAAGTCCTCGTGGAAGGTGCCGAACGCCTTGCCGTAGTCGGAGTTGGCGTCCACGTCGAGCACGTCGCCGCCGAAGATCAGCCCGAGCGCCTGCTCCACCGGATGGTCCTCGAACAGGTCGGTGACCTCCGCGAGGTCGGACACGAACGCGAACGTGCGCACCTGCCCGAACAGGCTCTGCAGCCCGTGCACCAGGTGCAGGGTGAACCGGGCGGTGGCCCGCACGGACAGCGAGACGTCGGCCAGGATCACCAGCCGGGGCTTGTCCTCCGAGCGCGTCACGGTGATCGGCGCGAACGGGATGCCGTCGAACCGCATGTTCTTGCGCATCGTGCGACCCGAGTCGATCCGGCCGCGGCTGGAGACCTTGCGCTTGTGGGTCAGCCCGCCGTGCAGGGTGTGGGCGAGGCGCCGCAGCGACTCCTCCAGCTCCATGCGCTCGTGCTCGCCGACGCGGTCGACCTCGCGGATCTTCTCGTTCTCGACACCCTCGACGACCCTGTGCTCCAGCGCCATCAGCGCCTCGAGGTGCTTCTTCAACGCCTCGGGCAGCCCGGCGAGCACACCGGTCATGCGGCGCCGCAACGCGGCCGCGTCGTCCTCGGTTCCCTCCTGCGACTCGCCCTCGGCGTCGTTGAGCCAACCCAGCAGCATCTCCTGCTGCGCGACGGACAGGTCGGCGTCGACCTTCGTGCCCTGCTGCTGGGAGATCTCCCCGGGCATGCCCGCGTTGTGCAGGCTGTCGGTCTCGATCTGGACGCGGTTGCCCTCGCCCTGGATGCCCTGGCTGTCCTTCGAGATCACGATCTCGTCGGTCATGGCGGCCAGGTCGATCTTGTTGGCCTCCTGGTGCAGGTTGTACTGCTGCGCCAGGTCGTCGGGGTCGAAGAAGTCGCGGATGTCGACGGGCTTGCCGTGCTCGTGGCCCTGCTGCGGGGTGTCGCTGGGCTCCTCGCTGAGCGTGAACGACTCCAGCACGCCCTCGTCCGACAGCTCCTCGTGGCCGTGCCCGTGGCCGTGCCCGGTGTCGGTCGGCCCCACCTTCACCAGCGCGAAGAACTGGTCGAAGATCTCGTCGAAGATCTCCTCGTCGCGCCGGTCCTTCACCAGCGCGACGCGCAGCGCGGCGCGGAGCTGCTCCTTGTCGCGCAGCATCCCCGGCTGGGAGGCGCACGCCATGGCGTCGAGGGCCTCGGGGATGGAGATGCGGACGCCGCGCAGCCGCAACAGCCGCACGAACCGGTGCAGTGCGTTCTCCACGGCTACAGAGCCCGCTTGCGGCCCAGACCGGCGCCGAAGCTGCGGGCGCCGCGTTCGGCCGGCACCTTCGGCGGCTTGATGGGGCTCGCGCCCCCGTCGCCGGAGAGCGGGTTGCTGCCGTAGGTGTGGCCGAAGCGGCCGGGGGTGTCCTTGGCGGCCCGGATCGCGCGACCGTCCACCTCGTCCCCGTCCTCGTCGTCGGTGCGGGCCCTGCGAACCGGCTCCGGGTCGTGCGCGTGGTCGTCATGGCCGCCGTGCCCGTGGCCGTGACCGTGGCCGTTCGTCTCGGGGACGGTGGCGTTCGGGTCGACGAGGCGGGGCAGCGCGCCGATCGCCTTGCGGACGTCCTTGTCGTACTTGACCACGACGGACGCGGTGTCGGACAGGATCGTCGCGGTCAGCTCCTCCACCCCGAGCACGGCCAGGGTGCGGGCCCAGTCGATGGTCTCCGAGATCGACGGCGACTTGCGCAGCTCCAGCTCCCGCAGCCCGCGCACGATGCCCACCAGCTGCTGGGCCAGGGCGTCCGGCAGCCCGGTGTTCTTGCTGCGGACGATCTCCAGCTCGCGCTCGGCCGTGGGGTAGTCCAGGAACAGGTGCAGGCAGCGGCGCTTGAGGGCGGCGGAGAGGTCGCGGGTGTTGTTGCTGGTCAGGACGACGTACGGCGGGGTCTTGGTGGTGAACGTGCCCACCTCGGGCACGGAGACCTGCCACTCGGCGAGGGTCTCCAGCAGGACGGCCTCGAGCGCCTCGTCGGCGCGGTCGACCTCGTCGATCAGCAGGACCACGGGCTCGGGCGAGCGGATCGACTCCAGCAGCGGGCGGGCGGCGAGGAAGCGCTCGGAGAAGAACACGCTCTCCTGCGCACCGATGCGGTCGACGGCCGACTCGAGGTCGGGCGCGTCCGCGACGACCTGGCCGATCTTCTCGCGGAGGATCTGGGTGTAGAGCAGCTGCTTGCCGTAGTCCCACTCGTAGAGGGCCTTCGTCTCGTCCTGGCCCTCGTAGCACTGCAGGCGCAGCAGCCGACGTCCGGTGGCGGCGGCGAGGGCCTTGGCGAGCTCGGTCTTCCCGACGCCGGCCGGGCCCTCGATGAGGAGCGGCTTGTCCAGCCGGGTGGTCAGGAAGACGGTGGTGGCCAGGCGGGTGTCGGCGATGTAGCCCTGCTCGGTCAGGGTCTCGATGACGTCGTCGACGGATTCGAACTGCGACATGCTGCTCCGTTCCTCAATACCCGTGCGGGCTGAGGGGCGCCGACCAGGTGGTCGACGCCCCTCAGGTTAAGCGCTCTGACTCAGGTGAGCAGGTCGTCCAGGTCGCCGTTCATGCAGTGGTCGACCACGGGGCGCACGGTCTCGAACGTGCACTCCTTCGGGTTGCCCGGGGTGCAGGCGTCGCCGAGGACGTGGTTGGTGATGCGGTCGACGTCCGCCGCGTCGCCCTTGATGACGTCCTGGGACTTGTAGTACTCGGTCGGGCCCTGGCCCAGCCGGTTCTTCGAGTACGAGTCCTGCGTGACGTCGACGAAGCGCTCCGGGATGCCCACGTCGCGCAGCAGCCGGATGGACGCGGCGAGCGCGGCCTCGGCGGCCTGCACGTCGGTCATGCCGTGGGTGTCGACGCCCATCGCGTCCGCGATCTCCGCGAAGCGCTTGTAGTGCACCGGCATGTTGAACGCCCACACGCGCGGCAGGGCGACGGCGTTGTTGAGGCCGTGGTGGGTGTCGTAGAACGCCGACACCGCGTGGCTGATCGAGTGGATGATCCCGAGGCCACCGGAGTTGAACGCCTGCGCCGCGATGTACTGCGCATTCATCATGCCCTCGCGACCCGCGTAGGACTGCGGGTTCCACACGGCCTCGCGGAGGCTGCGCGCGGTCAGCTTGATGGCGTGCAGCGCGTTGCCGAGCGACGGGTCGAAGTTGATCCGCGAGACGTAGGGCTCGGAGGCGTGCGCCAGCACGTCGAAGCCACACTGCGCGGTGAAGTCGACCGGGCAGCTGTAGTAGAGCACCGGGTCGTCGATGGCCAGCGTGGTGACGCTGGCGTCGTCGAACGCCACGTACTTGTGGGGGTTCTTGGGGTCCGTCGTCGTGTCGGTGATGACGTACGCCCACGAGGTCTCCGAGCCGGTGCCGGCCGTGGTGGAGACCGCGATGTGCGGCGGGTTCTTCGGGTTCTCGGACTTGTTGAAGCCCTCGAACTCGTTGACGTTGCGGCCGTCGTGGGCCACCGACACGCGGGCGCCCTTGCAGGCGTCGTGCGAGGAGCCGCCACCGATGGAGACGAAGCTGTCGCAGTTGTTCTGCTGGTAGAGGCCCACAGCGTCCATGACGTTGTAGTCCTTGGGGTTCGACTCGACCTTGTCGTAGAGCACGACCTCCAGGCCGTGGTACTTCATCGACTCGACGATCTTGTGGACGATGTCGGAGCCGCGCAGGCCCGACGTCATCACCAGCGTCTTCTTGAAGCCCAGCTTGAGGGCCTCCGGACCGATCAGCTCGTGCGCGCCCGGACCGAGCAGCGCCCGGGGGAACGGGTGGAACTCCTTGATCGGGAACTGCGGAAGCATCTCTTCGACCTGCATGGCAGCCCTTTCTGGTGCAGGGGGGTGGTCGAAGGCGACGGTAGGGGTGTTGTGGGCCGGTCAACGGAAAGACCGTCACGGGGACGGGGGGTAGACCGTCCGATCGGGCAGGTACCGACGGGGCACGACGGAGGGTGCGGCCGGTCACCGGCCCTGTGTCATCGGTTCTGTCATCGGCGCTGGGCGCTCCAGGACCTCGCGACCTGGGTGAAGCCGTGACGGGCGTACCAGTCGCGGGGCCAGTCGGCCGCGTCGGCATCGAGGGTGACCAGGTCGCAGCCGGCCCGGCCGGCCAGCGCGAGGGCCTGCGCCACCAGCGCGTTCCCGTGCCCGCGGCCCTGGTGGTCGGGGAGGGTCTCGACGGCGTCGATCATCGCGGTGGCGCCGTCGATCTTGAGGACGCAGCCGGCGATCACGTCGCCGAGGTCGTTGCGGACCGAGAGCAGGCGGGTGTCCACCGCCTCCTCGTCCTCCAGCTGGTAGCGGTCGTTCAGCTGCTGGATCGTGTCGCCGTCGACGCCCGGGATGGCCCGGCACCAGCCCTCGCTCCAGAAGGGGCGCATGTCCTCGATGCCGGTCTGTCCGACGAACGGGTTGAGCGGGCCGCCGGGCCGGGCGGCCATCACGGCGAGCTCCTCGATCTCCCAGCCGAGCGCCTCCAGCCCCGCGGCGGTGGGGGCGAGGTGCTCGCCGGTCAGCAGAGCCTTGCGGTGCGACAGGCCCGCGGCGCCGAGTACGCGGTCGGCGTCGGCGACGAGGGTGGCCGCGTCGACCTCACCGTCGACGACGAGCTGGTTGTGCTGGTGCGACAGCGGCACCGGCTCGGTCAGGACGGCGACCCCGCCCGTGACCGGCATCTCCGACGTCGCCACGCGCCGCAGCAGCGACGAGACGGCGAGGGTGCACCGGCCCGCGGTGTCGAGGACGGGCAGGGTCGGTGCGTCGAACCCGCCGTCCGGGCGTGGCCGGTAGGGCAGTACGCCCAGGACGGCGCTGATCGGGAGCCTGCCGTAGGCGTGCGGGAACCGCATCGACTCCGGATCGCCGGGCACCCCCGGTTCCCACGCGACGGGCACGTCGATGCGGTCCGGGTCGAGGACCAGCAGCGCCAGGTCCTGGCGGCCGTGGAACAGCCGGTCGGCCGGCAGGGCCACCTGCGCGGCGGTGGAGAGGTGGACGAACCCCACCTCGTACAGCGACGGCGGCACGACGGCGCCCTCGGCGAGGCTGCCCCGCCAGTCACCGGGCGAGATCAGATGCAGGAGGGGCTCGGTCACCCGCACAGTGTGGCGCGCGGCCCCTCCGATCGGACGGGTACACCCGCCGGGTCTTGTCTTTGGCACCGGGTGCCAATTAGCGTCTGTGGCGCCCGTTACCCACGACGTCAGGAGCTGCCCATGGCCCCCGCACAGGACGCCCAGTCCGCCCCCGAAGAGCCCGTGGTCGAGGAGACTCTCGTCGAAGAGGTCTCGATCGACGGCATGTGCGGTGTCTACTAGCACCGTGGCGGATGCCGGCGCCGGGCCTGCTTCGGCAGGTCCGGCGTTCGACCCCGAGCTGCCCTACCGGTGCAGCCCGAGCGTGGCGCTGCGCCCCGAGCCCTTCGGTGCCCTCGTCTACCACTTCGGCACCCGCAAGCTGTCGTTCCTGAAGACGCCCGAGCTCGTCACGGTCGTCTCCGGTCTCGAGAACCATCCCGACGTGCACGCCGCCATCGAGGCGGCCGGCGTCGAGGAAGCTCAGCGCCCCGCCTACCTGAAGGCCCTCGCGGGCCTGGCGGCCAACGGAACCATTCTTGCGAGGGAGACGCAGTGAAGCTGGTCGACCACTTCCAGTACGGCCTCAACTCCCCGATCTGCCTGACCTGGGAGCTCACCTACGCCTGCAACCTGGCGTGCGTGCACTGCCTGTCGTCGTCGGGCCGGCGGGACCCCAACGAGCTCTCCACGGCCGAGGCCAAGTCGGTCATCGACGAGCTGCAGCGGATGCAGGTCTTCTACATCAACATCGGCGGCGGCGAGCCGACCGTGCGGCCGGACTTCTGGGAGTTGCTCGACTACTCGATCGACCACAACGTCGGTGTCAAGTTCTCCACGAACGGCGTCAAGCTGGACAAGAAGCGGTCCGAGCAGCTCGCGCGCACCGACTACGTCGACGTGCAGATCTCCCTCGACGGCGCCACCGCGGCGGTCAACGACCACGTGCGCGGCCCCGGCTCCTACGACATGGCGATCCGCGCGCTGGAGAACCTCGCCGAGGCCGGGTTCGGGCAGCCCAAGATCTCCGTCGTCATGACGCGGCAGAACGTCGACCAGCTCGACGAGTTCAAGTCGATCGCCGACAAGTACAACGCCCAGCTGCGCATCACGCGACTGCGCCCGTCGGGCCGCGGCGCGGACGTCTGGGACGAGCTGCACCCGCTCCCGTCGCAGCAGAAGCAGATGTACGACTGGCTCGTGGCCAAGGGCGACCAGGTCCTCACCGGCGACTCCTTCTTCCACCTCTCGGCGTTCGGCGAGGCCCTGCCCGGGCTGAACCTGTGCGGCGCCGGACGCGTCGTGTGCCTGATCGACCCGGTCGGCGACGTCTACGCCTGCCCGTTCGCGATCCACGAGAACTTCCTGGCCGGCAACCTGCGCTCGCCCGGCGGGTTCCAGGAGATCTGGGAGCACTCGGAGCTGTTCACCGAGCTGCGCCAGCCGCAGACCGGTGGGGCCTGCGCCTCCTGCATGCACTACGACTCGTGTCAGGGCGGGTGCATGGCGGCCAAGTTCTTCACCGGCCTCCCGCTCGACGGGCCCGACCCGGAGTGCGTGCGCGGTTTCGGCGAGCAGGCCCTGGCGGCCCGCGACGCCGACCTGTCGGTGCCGAAGTCGGACGTCAACCACTCGCGGTCGGCGCCGCGGAACTCCCGCACGCCCAAGGCGCCGGTGATGCTGCAGATCGGCATGGGGCGTCCCGACAAGGCGTGCGAGACCAGCCCGCTGGTCGACAGCGGGGCGGACACGCGCCTGAGCCCGGCCGCTGCTCGGGCCTGAAGCCGGTCCCGAAACGCTGATCAAGGCCCCGATGTCGTCTGTGGAGATCCACTGGCGACATCGGGGCCTTGATCGTTGACGTGGGGGCGCTCGCCGGGCCGGTCCGGGTGGGTCCGCGGACCGCTCCCTCGCGGGTGGTGTTCGGGCCGCACCCCACCAACCTCGCCCGGCGCCGCGAGATCTCCGACCGGCACGTCGCCTATTACGCGCGACGGGCCGCGGGCGGATGCGGCGTGATCGTCACCGAGACGGCGTCGGTGCACGAGTCCGACTGGCCCTACGAACGCGCCCCGCTTTCCGTGGACTGCGTCGACGGATGGGCCGCGGTGCGGGAGGCGTGCCGTCCCGCGCTGGTGCTCGCCGGGCTCGGGCACGCCGGTGCACAGGGCAGCTCCGCGTACTCCCAGCAGACGCTGTGGGGCGCGTCGCGGATCGCGGACGTCGCCTCGCGCGAGGTGCCGCAGGTGATGGAGCAGGCCGAGATCGACGCGCTGGTGGCCGGGTTCGCCTCCGCCGCGGCACTCGCGGTGTCCGCCGACCTCGACGGCGTGGAGATCGACGCCGGGCAGTACGCTCTGCTGCGGCAGTTCCTCTCGGGCCTCACCAACCAGCGCGACGACGCCTACGGCCGCGACCGCGGGCGGCTCCTGCGCGAGGTGCTCGGGGCCGTCCGCAGGGCGCTCGGGGAGGACCGGATCCTGGCGCTGCGGCTGTGCTGCGACGAGCTGGCGCCGTGGGCGGGGATCACGCCGGGTCAGCTTCCCGACCTCCCGGGCGTCGACCTGGTGACGGTGGTGCGCGGCTCCGGCCTGACCACCCACGCCACCCGCCCCGACCTGCACACCGACCCCGGCTTCAACCGCGCCCTCTGCGCGTCCGTCCGCCACGCGCTGATCACGGCCGGATGGTCGCCGGAGCAGCGCACCGAGCCATTCTCTGCCCGTGATCAGCGCGGGGGGCCGGCCGTCGTGCTGCAGGGGAGCGTGGTCGATCCGGCCTTCGCCCAGGCCGCGCTCGAGGCCGGGGTGTGCGATCTCGTCGAGATGACGCGCGCCCAGATCGCCGACCCGGGCCTCGTCGCGCTCGTCCGCGCGGGTACGCCCGAGCGCATCCGGCCGGCCACCCTGTCCAACCAGCGCACCCACGTCCGCGACCCGCGCAACCCGATCGTCAGCGACGACGCCGAGCCGGACGCGGGCCACGAGATGGAGACCCCGGCGTTCCCCGTGGTCGAACCCCGCGACGTGCTCGTCGTCGGGGGAGGTCCGGCCGGGCTGGAGGCCGCGCGCGAGCTCGCCCGGCACGGTCACCGGGTGCGACTGGCAGAGCGGTCGGCCCGGCTCGGCGGTGCGGTGCTGCTCGCCGCCGCCGTCGCGGGCCGCCGCCGGATGGGCGTCCTGATCCCGTGGTGGGAGCGGGAGCTCGCGCGGCTCGGGGTGACGGTCGAGACCGGCGTGCACGTCGACGCCGCCGCCCTCGACGCGGCCGGACGCGACGGGACGGCCGTGCTGCTCGCGACCGGCTCCCGATCCGGCCTGCGCTCCTACGCCGCCGACGTCCCGGTGGTGACCGCCGCCGAGTTCGCGGCCGGGGCGGTGCTCCCGGACGGTCCGGTGGTCGTCCACGATCCCGTCGGGGACTGGACGGGCGTCGGCGCGGCCGAGCAGGTGGGCAGCCGGGCCGTGCTCGTCACCCCCGACCAGGTCGCGGGCACCCAGCTGTCGATCACCGGCGACCTGGCCCCCGCCACGGTCCGCCTCGACCGGGCCGGCGTGCGGCGCGAGCTCCTCTCGTCGCTCGTGGAGGTCCGCGGCGGCGTCGCGGTGCTGGAGCACGTCTGGACCGGCGGACGACGGGAGGTCCCCTGCGCGGCCGTGGTCGACTGCGGCCACCGGCTCCCCGACGACGCCCTCTGGCGCGCCCGTCCGCACCTGGTGCGGGCCGGTGACTGCGTGGCCCCCCGCACCCTGCACGAGGCGATCCGGGAGGGCCGCCGGGCCGCCGCCGAGGTCGTGCGCGGAAATCGGGGCCCTGGCCCCGATTTCCGCGCACAGGGGGTCTGATGCTCTTCACGCCGCTGCAGCTCGGGCCGCTCACCGTGCGCAACCGCATCGTCTTCACCGCCCACCTCACCAACGCCGCCGTGGACGGCCGGGCCACCGAACAGCACGCCGCGTACTACGCCGCGCGGGCCGCGGGCGGGGCCGGGATGATCATCACCGAGGAGCACTCGGTGCACCCGGCCGACCGGCCCTACGAGAAGCTGATCCGCGGCCACGACCCGGCCGCGATCCCCGGCTACCGCCGCCTCACCGCCGCCGTCCACGCGCACGGCGTGCCGGTGCTCGCGCAGCTCAACCACAACGGCGGTCAGTCGTCGGGGATGTACTCGCGGCTGCCGGTGTGGGCGCCCTCGCCGCTGGCCGACCCGTTGTTCCGCGAGGTGGCCAAGGAGATCACCGTCGTCGAGATCGCCGAGATCGTCGACGGCTACGCGCGCACGGCCGCGCACTGCGTCGAGGGCGGTTTCGACGGGGTGGAGCTGCAGTGCTCGCACGCGTCGCTGCTGCGCCAGTTCCTCTCCCCGCTCACCAACCTGCGCACCGACACCTACGGCACCGACCGGTCGCGGGTCGTCGCCGAGGTGGTGGCCGCCGTCCGCGACGCGATCGGCCCCGACCGCGTCCTCGGCGTACGACTCTGCGGCGACGAGGGCATGGCCGGCGGCATCACGATCGACGACGCCGTGGAGACCGCGCGCCGCGTCGAGCCCCACGTCGACTACCTCAACACCTCCATCGGCGTCGCCACCTCCACGCTGCACCTCATCGAGGCGTCGATGCACGTGCCGCGCGACTACGCCCACTCCATCCCGGCCGCGTTACGGAAGGCCGTGGCCCGGCCGGTGATCGGGGTCGGCCGGTTCGGCGACCACGAGCAGGCGCAGCGCGCGCTCGACGACGGCGTGTGCGACCTCGTCGGCGTCGTCCGCGGGCAGGTCGCCGACCCCGACTTCGCCCGCAGGGCCCCCGCGGAGATCCGCACGTGCTCGGCCTGCAACCAGGAGTGCGTCGGTCGGGTGGGGCTCAACCGCTGGCTCGGCTGCGCCCAGAACCCGCGCGCGGGACGGGAGTCCGTGCCGCTGCCACCCCTGGCCGTGCCGCGGCGGGTGCTCGTCGTCGGAGGAGGCCCGGCGGGGCTGCAGGCCGCGGCCACCGCCGCCTCCCGCGGCCACCGGGTCACGCTGTGCGAACGCTCGCAGCAGACCGGTGGGCAGGTCCGGCTCGCCGCCACCGCCCCGGGACGGGCCGAGCTCACGGCCATGGTCGACGCGCCGCTGGCCGAGTGCCTGCGACTCGGGGTCGAGGTGCGCACCGGCGTCGAGGTCGACGCCGCGCTGGTCGAACGGCTCGCGCCGGACGCGGTCGTGCTCGCCACCGGTGCGGTGCCCGAGCTGCCCGGCTGGGCCGCCGGCCTGGACCACGTCGTCGACGTCCGCCACGTGCTCGCCGGCGATGCGGCACCGTCCGGTCGCGTCCTGATCCCCGACGAGCTGGGCTTCCACCAGGCCACGTCGGTGGCGGAGCTGCTCGCCGCGCGCGGTTGCTCCGTCGAGATCATGACGCCGGGCATGGTCGTCGGGCAGGATCTGGGCATCACACTCGACATGGAGAACTTCCACCGCCGCGCGGCTGCGGCCGGCATCGCGCTGACCACGGACCGCATGGTGGTCGGCGCACGCGCCGGCGTGCTCGTCGACGTCCTGCACCACACCGTCGGGGCCACCGAGGAGCGGCGCTACGACTGGGTCGTCTGCGCGTCCCCGCCCCGGCCCGACGACGCGCTGTGGCACGCGGTCCGCGGCGTGCCCGTCCACCGCATCGGCGACTGCCTCGCCCCGCGCCGCGTGCACGCCGCGACGGTCGAGGGCGCCCGGGTCGGGGCGCAGCTGTGACCCGCCTGGGCGAGCGCACGTGGACCGAGCTCGAGGGCCACGGGCAGTACACGGTGGTCGTCCCCGTCGGGGCGCTGGAGCAGCACGGTCCGCACCTGCCGCTCGACACCGACGCCCGGATCGCCGCGGCCGTCGCCCGCCGGGCCACCCACGACGACCCGATGCTGCTGCTCGCGCCCCCGGTGGCCTACGGCGCGTCGGGCGAGCACCAGGGCTTCCCCGGCACCCTCTCGATCGGCCACGAGGCGCTGCGGACGGTGCTGGTGGAGCTGGGCCGGTCGGCGACGGAGTGGGCCACACGACTGCTGTTCGTCAACGGGCACGGCGGCAACCTCCCGACCGTTCCCGACGCCGTCGCGCAGCTGCGCCGGGAGGGCCGCGACGTCGCCTGGTTCGGCTGCGCCGTGCCGAACGGCGACGCCCACGCCGGCCACACCGAGACGTCCATCCTGCTCGCGCTCGACCCCGACGTCGTCCGGCTGGACTCCGTCGAGGTCGGCAACACCACGCCACTGCGGGAGCTGCTGTCGGTGCTCACCCGCGGCGGGGTGGCCGCCGCCAGCACCAACGGCGTGCTCGGCGACCCCCGCGGCTCCACCGCCGACGAGGGTGAGTTCCTGCTGGGCCTCATGGTCGGCGAGCTGCGCGACCGCGCCGCCCGCTGGAAGCCCGACGACCGCGGCCGCCTGGGCTGACCCCCCCACCCCCGCGAGTCGGGGCGTGCGTGCGCCCGAGTCGGGCCGTGCGTGCGCAGCCACAGCGCGACCCACACGCACGGGGACCCCGACTCGCGGCTCGTCAGGAGCGGTGGATCAACAGGGGGACCAGCTGTTCCTCCGTCGAGAGGGAGCCGTGCTGGCCGGGCAGCCTCGAGATGTAGGGCTCGGCCTCGGACCGGATCACGGCCGCCGTGCCGCGGGCCGCCACCACCACGTCCCCGATCCGGGACGCGAGGTGCGGGCCGAGCGGGCCGAACCAGCCCTCGGCCACCGCCTGGTCGCGCGGCACCACCCAGGCGGCGTCGCCCAGCACGGCCCGCCACGTCGCGAGCACGTCGTCGGCCGCACCGTCGCGGGCGTGGACGTGCCGCGACCGGGCGTCGCCGCCCAGCAGCAGGACGCCACGGCGCAGGTCGTCGTCGGTGTCGGCGTCCCAGGTGCGGTCGACCGCGACCATGCCGTGGTCGCCGGTGATCACGAGGACGGAGTCGGGCGGCAGCGCGCCGGCGATCGTCGACGCCAGGCCGTCGACCTGGCGGAGCTGGAAACGCCACGGCACGGTACCGGGACCGTGCAGGTGCCCCATGGTGTCCAGATCGGCGTGGTAGCCGTAGCAGAGCTGCCGCCCTTCGCCGCTCACCGCGTCGATCATCTTGGCGGCCAGGTCCCCGAGCGCGTCGGCGGCGCGGAACCGGCCGCCGCGCAGGGCCGCGCGGGTCAGGCCCGAGCCGCGGAAGAGCCGCTGCGTCACCGTGGTCACCTCGACGCCGGCGGCCGCGGCGCGCTCGAAGACGGTCGCGTGCGCCTGGATCTCCTCCGGGGGGAACCGTTCCCGCAGGTCCACGGACTTCCCGACGCCGTGCGCCGTCCAGCGCAGCGCGTCCATCACCTCGTCGTCGGAGACGCGGAAGGAGATGCCGAGGATGCCGTGCGCGCCCGGCGGCAGGCCCGTGCCCAGCGACGCGAGGCTGATCGCCGTGCTCGACGGGAAGCCGACGGTCAGCGGCCCGGCGTCGGTCAGGCCGGCCAGGAACGGGGCGTCGTGGGCGTGGGCGCGCAGCAGTTCGGTGCCGAGCCCGTCGATCAGGAGCAGTGCGGCGGCCCGCACGGGTTCGATCACCAGCTCGGACGCCGGCTCCGGTTCGCCGAGGGCCCGCAGCAGGGCGGGCAGTACCTCGGCCAGCGAGCGGCGACCGTAGTCGGGCAGCACCGGACTGGTCACACCCTCAGCGTGCCAGACGGGCGCACCTCCCGATGACCGTGGCCGGTCGCAGGGTGGCGCCCACGGAAGGGCCGTGACGTGCGTCGCGCGGTGATCACGCCGTGTCCGCCTAGGCTCCGGTGATGCGCACCGTGGCCTCCCCCCAGCTCCGCGTGCCCCCGTCCCACGCGCCGCTGACCGCGGTGATCACGGCCCACAGGTCGCTCCTGGAGATCCACCAGCGACCCTCTGCCCCTGATCGCGGCCGCGGGGGGTGGCCGTGAGCCCGGGGCCGGGGGACTCCTCGCTGCCCGTGGGCCTGCGCGTCGCCCTCGAGCGGCGGGCCCGCGTCGTCGACGACGGGGCGGTGCTGCTGGGTGGTGCGCCCCCGCGGATGCTGCACCTCTCGCGGGCGGCCCGGGACCTGCTGGCCGGTGGCGCGTTCGCCGTCACCGACGCCACGTCGCGCACGCTGGCCCGCACGCTGCTGGACGCCGGCATCGCCCACCCCGTCGACGTGCCGGCCGCCGCTGTCCCCACCCGCGAGGACGTCACCGTCGTCGTCCCGGTCAAGGACCGGGTGGCCGGGCTGGAGCGCCTGCTCGCCGTGGTGGGTCCGGCCGTCGTCGTGGACGACGGCTCCGCCGACCCCGCCGCGATCCGGGCCGTCGCGGAGAGCGTGGGCGGCACCGTCGTCCGGCACGCGGTCTCCCGTGGCCCCGCCGCCGCGCGCAACGCCGGCCTCGCCGCGGCCACCACGCCGCTCGTCGCGTTCCTCGACTCCGACGTCGTCCCGGACGAGGACTGGCTGGAGCCCCTGCTCGCGCAGTTCGCCGACCCGGCGGTGGGGCTGGTGGCGCCGCGGATCGTCGCGCTCGACCCCGGCCCGGGCTGGCTGCAGACCTACGAGGCCGTCCGGTCGTCGCTCGACCTGGGCCCGGACCCCGCGCTGGTGGTGCCCCGCTCCCGCGTCGCCTACGTGCCGAGCGCGGCGCTGCTCGTGCGCCGCGAGGCCGTGGGAGCCGGGTTCGACGAGGCCATGCACGTCGCCGAGGACGTCGACCTGGTCCTGCGCCTGCACGAGGCGGGCTGGCGGCTGCGCTACGAGCCGTCGTCGCGCGTGGCGCACGACCACCGCACCGACGCCCGCGCGTGGTGGCTGCGCAAGGCGTTCTACGGCACGGGTGCCGCCCCGTTGGCGCTGCGGCACCGCGGGTCGGTGCCGCCGATGGTGCTGAGCCCGTGGTCGGCCGCGGTCGGCGTGCTGGTGCTGCTCGGGCGGCCCCTCGCGGCGCTGGCGGTGAGCGCCGTCGCGGCGGAGCGCCTGTCCCGCAAGCTGCAACGGGTGCAGCACCCCCGCGCCACGGCGGCGCGGCTCATCGGCCTCGGCGCGGTGGGGGCGATCGCCCAGACCGCCGACGCCGTCACGCGCCACTACTGGCCCGTCGCGGCGCTCGCGTGCCTCGTGTCGCGGCGCGCCCGGCGGACCGTCGCGGTGGTGGCGGTGGCGGAGGGCGTCGTGGACTTCGTGCGCCACCGCGGTCGCGATCCGCGCGTCCGGCCGAGCCTGCCCGGGTACCTGCTGGCTCGCCGGCTCGACGACCTGGCCTACGGCGCTGGGTTGTGGTGGGGCGCGTGGCGCCACCGTACGTCGGAGCCGCTGCGGCCGGGCCGCATGTCGGCGAAAGCAGTCCGACAGGGTTAGTCCGAACGGTTGATAAAGTCGGCGTTCGGCTTCCGCTTCTGCGGAGCGGATGGCCGTGAGGATCCGCGCTCACGGATTCGACAGCGTCCTGTCGGGAAGTCGCCCCGGTGTGGACTGCCACCGTCCCGACGGACTGGTTGCAGCTGCCGATGATCAGCGGTGTGATGTGGTCGCCGCCACAACGGCGTGGTGGCATCGACACAGCAGTCGCGGCCCTAGGAGAGAGACTCATATGGCACAGGTCCGGGTCACCGTCGACGGCGTGAACTACGCCGACGACGTCGAGCCCCGCACGTTGTTGGTCCACTACCTGAGGGAACAGCTCGGCAAGACCGGCACCCTCGTCGGCTGCGACACCAGCAACTGCGGCGCATGCACCGTCCACCTCAACGGACAGAGCGTGAAGTCCTGCTCGGTGCTGGCCGTCCAGGCCGACGGCGCCGAGGTCACCACCATCGAGGGCGTTGCCCGCGACGGGAAGCTGCACCCCGTGCAGGAGGCCTTCAACGAGTTCCACGCCCTGCAGTGCGGGTACTGCACCCCCGGCATGATCATGCAGGCGATCGACCTGCTGGGCGACAACCCCGACCCCGACGAGCACGAGGTCCGTGAGGGCATCGAGGGCAACCTCTGCCGCTGCACGGGCTACCAGAACATCGTCCGCGCGGTGCAGGGCGCGGCCCAGGCCATGAAGCCGGGCGCCACCGCTGACCGAGGAGCCCCGGCCCCCGTGGCCGGAGGAGGCAACTAGATGACTGCTACCGCCGATCCCACCACGCTCGAAATCGGCAAGGCGCGCACCCGCAAGGAGGACGCGCGTCTCATCACCGGTCGGACCAAGTACACCGACTCGATCACCCCGCACGGCACCCTGCACCTGTCGGTCGTCCGCTCGCCGCTGGCGCACGCGACGATCACGGGCATCGACAAGTCCGCGGCCGAGGCCGCCCCCGGCGTCATCGGCGTGTACACCGCCGCCGACCTCGGCGTCGAGGCCGTCGGCCTCCCCTGCGCCTGGCCGATCACCCCGGACCAGAAGGCCCCGCAGCGTCCGCTGCTGGCCAGCAAGACCGTGCACTTCGCCGGTGAGGGCGTGGCCGTGGTCGTGGCCCGCACCGTCGCCGAGGCGCGCGACGCGGCCGACCTCGTCGAGATCGACTACGACCCGCTCGAGCCGGTCCTCGACATGGAGGCCGCCATCGCTCCCGGCGCCACCCTGGTGCACCCGGAGCTCGAGACCAACGAGAGCGCCACCTGGGTGTTCGACGCCGGCGCGGCCGGCACCGGTGGCAGCGTCGACGAGGCCATCGCGGCCGCGGAGGCCGACCCCGACTCGATCGTCCTCAAGCGCCGCTTCATCCAGCAGCGCCTCATCCCGGCGTTCATGGAGCCGCGCTCCGCGGTGTGCGACCCCTCCGGTGAGCAGATCACCCTCTGGGCCGCCACCCAGGTGCCGCACATCCTGCGCACCATGACCACCGTGACCCTCGGTGTGCCCGAGTCCAAGCTCCGCGTCATCGCCCCCGACGTGGGCGGCGGCTTCGGCGGCAAGATCGGCGTGCTGCCCGAGGAGATGCTCACCGTCGTCCTCGCCCAGAAGCTGGGCAAGCCGATCAAGTGGACCGAGACCCGGTCGGAGTCCCTGCTCGCCGCCCACCACGGCCGCGACCAGATCCAGGACATCACGATCACGGCGAAGAAGGACGGCACGGTCACCGGCCTCGACGTCCACCTGCTCGCCGACATGGGTGCCTACCTCGGCCTCGTCGGCCCGGGTGTGCCGATCCTCGGCGCGTTCATGTTCAACGCGATCTACAAGTTCCCGGCATACAAGTTCACGTGCACCAACGTCTTCACCACGAAGACGCTGACCGACGCCTACCGCGGCGCCGGACGCCCGGAGGCCACGTTCGCCGTCGAGCGGATCATGGACGAGCTGGCCGTCGAGCTCGGGCGCGACCCGATGGAGCTGCGCCAGCAGAACTGGATCAAGCACGAGGAGTTCCCGTTCACCACCGTCGTGGGTCTCACCTACGACACCGGGAACTACGAGCAGGCCACCGACCAGGCCATGGAGATGTTCGACTACGCCGGCCTGCGCCGTGAGCAGGAGGAGCGTCGCAAGAACAACGACCCCGTCCAGCTCGGCATCGGCATCTCGACGTTCACCGAGATGTGCGGCCTCGCGCCGTCCCGCGTGCTCGGCTCGCTGGCCTACGGCGCGGGCGGCTGGGAGGCCGCCAGCATCCGCATGCTGGCCACCGGCAAGGTCGAGGTCATCACCGGCGCCTCGGCGCACGGCCAGGGCCACGAGACGGCGTTCAGCCAGATCGTCGCCGACCAGCTGGGCGTGCCGTTCGAGGACGTCGAGATCCTGCACGGCGACACGCAGATCTCGCCCAAGGGCCTCGACACCTACGGCTCCCGCTCGCTCGCCGTCGGTGGCATCGCCATCGTCAAGGCGGCCGAGAAGGTCATCGCCAAGGCGAAGAAGCTGGCCGCGCACCTGCTCGAGGCGTCCGAGGACGACATCGAGTTCTCGGGCGGCAACTTCACGGTCCGCGGCACGGACAAGGGCAAGGCCATCCAGGAGCTGGCGTTCGCCGCGTTCATGGCGCACGACTACCCCGAGGACATGGAGCCGTCGCTCGACTCCGACGCCGTGTACGACCCGGAGAACTTCTCCTACCCGCACGGCACGCACCTCGCCGCCATCGAGATCGACACCGAGACGGGCCACGTCAACCTGCGCAAGTACGTCTGCGTGGACGACATCGGCAACGTCGTCAACCCGTTGATCGTCGAGGGTCAGGTGCACGGCGGTCTCGCGCAGGGCATCGCGCAGGCCCTGTTCGAGGAGGCGAACTACGACGACCAGGGCACCCTGGTCAACGGCACGTTCGTCGACTACACGCTGCCGTCGGCGGCCGACCTGCCGAGCTTCGACACCGCCACGGTGCCGAACCCGGCCGCGGCCACGTCGAACCCGCTGGGCGTCAAGGGCGTCGGCGAGGCGGGCACCATCGCCTCCACGCCCGCCATCGTCAACGGCGTGATCGACGCGCTGCGTCACCTGGGCGTCACCAACGTCGAGATGCCCTGCACCTCGCAGCGCGTGTGGCGGGCCATCCAGGACGCCAAGGGCAACGCCACGCAGGAGACGCCCATCGACACGCACTCGCCGGGCGCCGGCCTGGGCTCGATCGACCCGAACAACCCCCAGGGAGAGACAGAGTGATCCCCTCCAAGTTCGACTACGTCAAGCCGGCGTCGGTCGCCGACGCCATCACGGCGCTGCAGCAGGGCGGGGACGACGCGAAGATCCTGGCCGGCGGCCAGAGCCTGATCCCGGTGCTCCGGCTGCGCCTCGCGGCGCCGTCGGTGATCATCGACCTCGGCGGGATCGCGGAGCTCCGCGGCATCCGTGAGGACGGCGACCACATCGTGATCGGCGCGATGACGCCGTACCACGACATCATCCGCGACGACCTGGTCAAGCAGCACGTCGCGCTCCTGGCCCAGGCCACCGCCACGGTCGCCGACAACCAGGTCCGCCACCGCGGAACCCTGGGCGGCTCGCTGGCCCACGCCGACCCCGCGGGTGACCTCGGGGCCGTCGCGCTGGCGCTGGAGGCCGAGCTGGTCATCGCCGGCGCGTCGGGCAGCCGGACCGTCACCGCGAAGGACTTCTTCGTGGACTACTTCACCACCGCGCTCGGCGAGGGCGAGATCCTCACCGAGATCCGGTTCCCGAAGTACACGGGCTGGGGCAGCCACTACGAGAAGTTCAACCGCACCGCCCAGGCCTGGTCGATGTGCGCCGTCGCCGTGGCCGTCAAGGTCGACGGGGGCACCATCTCGGAGGCCCGCGTCGGGCTGACGAACATGGGCACCACGCCGATCCGCGCCGCCGGCGTGGAAGCGGCACTCGTCGGACAGTCGGCCAGCGCGGACGCCATCCGCGCCGCGGCCGAGCATGCGACCGAGGGCACGGCCGCTCCGAGTGACGCCGACGCCGCGGCCGACTACCGTGAGCACCTGGCCAAGGTGCTCACCGGCCGCGCGGTGCTGGCCGCTGCGGGCTGACGTTCGTTCCATCTGCGGACGCTCGCCCCGGGTCATCCGGGGCGAGCGTCCGCATTTCTGCTTTGAGGAGACCCCATGCAGTTGGAGAACAAGTTCACCATCGAGGCGCCCATCGAGAAGGCGTGGGAGGCCCTGAACACCCCGCAGACCATCGCGCCGTGCTTCCCGGGTGCCACCCTCACCGAGTACGAGGACGACACGTTCACCGGCACGGTGAAGGTGAAGCTGGGGCCGATCTCGCTCACCTACAAGGGCAAGGGCACCTACAAGGAGCGTGACGACGCCAACCACCGCGTCGTCATCGACGCCAGCGGTCGCGACTCCCGGGGCAACGGCACCGCCAACGCCACGGTCACCGGCACGATGGTGGCCGACGGCGCGGACAAGACCGTTGTCACGATGGTCACCGACATGACCATCACCGGCCGCCCGGCGCAGTTCGGCCGCGGCGTCATCTCCGACGTGGCCGACAAGATCATCGGTCAGTTCGCGGGCTGTGTCGCCGAGAAGCTGGCGCCCGGGCTGGAGGCCGCGGCTCCGGCCGGAGCCGCCACCCCCGCCGCCCCGGTGGCCGCCGCCGCGGGCAGCACCAACGGTGCCGCCACCGCCGGTACCGCCGCCACCGCGACGGCCACGGCGCCGGCGTCCGCCCCGGCCGCGAAGCCGGCGGCGGTGCCGTTCACTCCGATGAAGAGCAGCATCGACGCGATCGACCTGCTCGACACCGCCGGCTCACCGGTGCTCAAGCGCCTCGCCCCCGTGCTGGGTGGCGGCGTGCTGCTGTTCCTGATCATCTTCCTGATCCGCCGCGCCCGCGGCTGAGACACGCCCGACCCTTCTCGGCAGCAGAGCCACGTTCACGCCAGCTGGTTGCGTGAACGTGGCTCTGCTGCAAGTCGGGAGGAACGATCGGTCGGTCGTGGGCGGCCGGTCACCGAAGGCCCGAGACGCGCAGGGTGATGTTCAGCCGCCCGGCCGCCAACCCCGTGTCCGGCACGTCCACGGCGGGGAGCAGTTTCGGCACGCCGTGGTAGGCGAGCCTGCTCTCGTCGCCGAACACGACCAGATCGCCGGAGTGCAGCTCGACGTCCGTCCACGGCCGACCGCGGGTCTCGGTGTTGCCCAGCCGGAACAGGCACGGGGCGCCGATGCTCAACGACACCACGGGGTCCGGTGCGGCCTCGTCGCCGTCGCGGTGCAGGCCCATCCGCGCGTCGGCGTCGTAGTGGTTGATCAGGGCGATGTCGGGGTGGTACTCGCGGTGCTCGCCGTAGGCGTCGGCCAGGGCGGTGCGGCCGAGGTCGCCGAGCCACTCCGGGAACGCCGTCACCGGTGATCCGTCCTGGTCGTCCCTGGTGCGCGAGTAGCGGTACGGGTACCAGTGCCAGCCCAGGCAGACGGCGCGGACGGTCATCCGGCCGCCGTTGGGGAGCACCGCCGCCCGGATGCCCGGGCCCTCGCCCGCCCACTCCCGGCAGGCGACGACGAGCCGGCGCTGCTGGTCGAGGTCGAGCCAGTCCGGCACGTGCACCGCGCCGGGGGCGAGCACACGTCTCTCTCGTGGGAACAGCATCACCGGGCATTGTGGAAGATGACGCCCAGGACGTGTCGACTGCCCGTGTGCACCGCGCTCACGCCGTGCCGCAGCTGCACCCGCCGGTACCCCCGCGCGCCGGGTACCGGCCGGTGCCGCACCGGGAACACCACGGCCTCGCCCTGGCGCGGTCGGAGCACCACGGGCCGGGACTGCTGGCGTGGCCGCTGCTCCACGAACACGCTCTCGCCACCGGTGAAGTCCTCGTCCGGGCGGCTGAGCATCACGAGCAGCTGCAGCGGGAACGTGACGTCGCCGTAGACGTCCTGGTGCAGGCAGTTGTAGCCACCGGGCCCGTAGCGCAGCACGAGCGGTGTGGGGCGGTGCTGGCCCGCGGCGGCGCAGGTGGTGAGCAGGCCGTCGAGCTAGGTGGGGAAGGTCGGCTCGCCCAGCCGCTCCGCCCAGCGGTTCGCGACCGACGCGAGCCGCGGGTACCACTGTTCACGAAGTTCCTGGACCAACGGTGGGAGCGGATTGGCGAAGTAGCGGTAGCTGCCCTCCCCGAAGGCGTGCCGGGCCATGACCACGGTGCTGCGGAAGCGCGCGTCCTCGTCGAGCATGGCGGTCACCTCCGCGCACTGGTCGGGGGTCAGGACGTCGGGGACGGCGGCCACGCCGTCGGTGTCGAGCTCGTGCATGGGACACAGCCTGGCTGCGGCAGACCCGCGGGGCTGGCGGGAAACGGACGTCGACGGCCCTCGCGGGGGGGCCGTCGGCAACCGGGCCGGTGGCGTCGTCCACCCGGACCTCGTGCCGGACGCCGCTGTCCAGGGCGCCCCCGAGGTCGGCCCGGCCGATCGCGACGGGCAGCGGGCCGGGTGCCACGTCGACGTTCATGACGCGTCGGCGCCCTCGGCGAGCACCGCCGAGAACCTCACGCGCTCCCGCATGGCCGCGGCTGTCCTGCAGCGACGGGATCCCGGTGTCGCAGGTACGCACCGGCGCATGAGGATGGGGCCATGCGCCCCGGTACCCACAACGCGATCACCGACGTCGAGGGCTTACGCGTCGGGCACGCGTCCGTCGACGGCGGGCTGAGCGGCACCACGGTCGTCCTCGCCCCGCCCGGTGGCGCGGTCGGCGGCGTCGACGTGCGGGGTGCGGCTCCCGGCACCCGCGAGACCGACCTCCTCGACCCCCGCACCACCGTCCAGCGCGTGCACGCGATCGTGCTCAGCGGCGGCAGCGCGTACGGGCTCGCCGCGGCCACCGGCGTGATGGAACGGCTGGAGGCGGTGGGGGAGGGCTTCGCCGTGCCCGGCGGCCTGGTGCCGATCGTGCCCGCGGCCGTGGTGTTCGACCTCGGCCGTGGCGGTGACTTCGCCGCCCGCCCGGACGCCACCACCGGGGTGGCGGCCTACGACGTGGCCGCGGCCGGGCCCGTCGCCCAGGGCGTCGTGGGGGCCGGGAGGGGCACGGTCGCGGGCGGGCTCAAGGGTGGTGTCGGCACCGCCAGCACCGTGCTGCCCGACGGCTCGACGGTGGCGGCGCTCGCCGTCGTCAACGCGGTGGGCTCGGCCGTGGACCTGCGCACCGGCGGGCTGTACGGGGCACGGGTCGGGTTCGCCGACGAGTTCCCGCCCGTCGAGGTCGGGCCGGACGTGCTCGCGGCGCTGCGGGGGATCGCCCGGCCCGCACCGCCCGCCGCGGGCACCGCCACCACGCTGGCCGTGGTCGCGACGGACCTGACGCTGGACAAGGCGGGCTGCTCCCGGCTGGCGACGATGGGCCACGACGGCATGGCCCGCGCGCTCTCCCCGGTGCACACCGTGATGGACGGCGACGTGGTGTTCGGTCTCTCCACCGCCAGCCGCCCCGCGCCCGACCTCGCGACGCTGGTGGGCCTGCACGCGGCCGCGGCCGACGTGGTGTCGCGGGCGATCGCGCACGGGATGTGGGCGGCGGAGTCGGCGGGCGGGTTGCGCAGCTACCGGGAGGTGCTCGGCATCTGACGCTCCTCAGATGTGGCGCGGTTGATCTCCGTGACCTTCCATGGGGACTGACGTGTGGTGCGGTCTCCAGCGTGGAGCCATCCACGTTCCTGGCGGTAGCACAGGAAACGCGCGTGAACCTCGTCAGGCGTCCGGGTGTGCGGACGGGAGCAGCGCCTGGAGGACCCTTCCCGCGCGGTCCGCGTCCGGTTCCTCTCCCGTGATCACCGCGCGGTAGACGTAGGACTCCACCACGCGCACCACGGTGTAGGCGAGGTCGTCGGGCGGCACCGGGCTCGCGAGCCGTCCGGCTGCGGTCTCCCCGACGACCAGGTCGTGGACCAGCGCGATGAGCCGCTGCTGGTACCCGCCCGACTGCATCGTCAGCAGCCGCATCGCGAACTCGCCCTCCTCCGCCAGGAAGCGGCTCATCCCGGGGTGGGCGAGGACGTCGCGGACGAAGTCGGCCAGCACCGCGGCGAGCCGGGAACCCGGGCCGGTCGCCGGGCGGGCCAGGCCCCGCTCGATCGTGCGCCGGGTGAGCGACCAGATCACCTCGCACAGCAGGAGCTCGCGGGACCCGACCCAGCGGTAGAGCGTGGCCCGGTTGACCCCGAGCTCGCCGGCGAGTGCCTGCATGTCGAGCCGTTGCCCGGACTGGAACGCGCGACGGGCGGCCACGAACGCGTCGAGAGCCGTGCGTCGTTCGGCGTAGGCGCCGGCGAGCTGACGCTCCAGGGGCGTGACCGGCTCGCGCACGTCGCCCCCGATGCGTTGACAGTTGCTGTGGCCCCACTCACACTAGCGCGACACGCAAGCATCTGTGTCGCACGACGCGACAGATGGACCACGACATCTCGACGAGGAGAGCGTCATGACCACAGACCTGCCCGGCCGCCTGGGCGACCCGGACCTCACGATCGGTACCGACCCCCGCGCCGACCCCCGGATGGTCGCGGTGCTGACCGGCCTCGGCATCGACGGCCACGCCGACGGCGCGCCGCTCACCCCCGATGCCCCCCGCGAGGAGCTCCTCGGGTTCGTGGAGGCCGTCGAGGTCGGGTTCGAGGGCCTGTTCACCGCGTTGGCGCAGGGCTCACCGCCGCTCGACGGCGTCACGTCCGAGGTCGTCACGATCACCGGCGACGGCGGCCACGACATCACGCTGCACGTGCACCGCCCGTCCGGGGTGGAGGGCCCGCTGCCGTGCATCTACCAGGTGCACGGGGGTGGCATGGTCATGCTCGCCACCGCGGGGCCGCTCTACACGCGGTGGCGGCTGGAGCTCGCGGCGGCGGGTGCCGTCGTCGTCGGAGTGGAGTACCGCAACGGCGGCGGCGTCCTCGGTGCGCACCCCTTCCCCGCCGGGCTCGACGACTGCGCCGCCGGCCTCCGCTGGGTGTCGTCGCACCTGCAGGAGCTGGGGGCGACGAACGTCGTGGTCACCGGAGACTCGGGAGGCGGCAACCTCGCGCTCGCCCTGGCGATCAAGGCGAAGCGCGAGGGCTGGGTCGACGAGATCTCCGGCGTCTACGCGCAGTGCCCGTACATCGTCGGCGCGTGGGCGGAGTCAAGGCTCCCGTCGCTGCGGGAGAACGACCAGTACTGGCTCAACCGGAGCCTCTTCCCGCTGCTCGCGGAGGTCTACGACCCGGAGGGCGCGAACGCCGCCGAGCCCACCTGCTGGCCGCACCGCGCCACGGTCGCCGACGTGGAGGGCCTGCCGCCGCACGTCATCTCCTGCAACGAGCTCGATCCCCTGCGCGACGAGGGCATCGCCTACCACCGCCTGCTGCTCAAGGCGGGGGTCAGCTCGGTCGGGAAGATCAACCTGGGCCTCTGCCACGTGGGCGAGCTGCTGTTCCGCGGCGCTCTGCCGGACGTCTACCTGGCGGCGGTCCGTGACGTGACGGGCTTCGCCCGCTCACTGGCGTAGTCCGGGTCCGTACCGCTCGACGCCGTGGCGGCCGATGTGACGGCGCCCGTCCGCGGCACCGGCCCGGTGGAGGTCGTCCGGGAGACGCCCGCCGCCGGGCCGTCAGCCGCCGGCGAAGGGCGGCAGCACGTCGAGCGTCGACGCCCCGCTCACCGACGTGCTCCGGTCGCGGACGGCCACCTCGTCGAGCAGGTAGCTGCAGCGTTCCAGGACGCGGGCCAGCTCGGCACCGTGCTCGGCCCGGAGCGCCGCCAGCACGTCGTCGACGGTCGCACCCGCCTCGAGCTGGATCTTCTCGGCCTCGACCCCCGCGGCGGCGCGGGCCGCGGCGAAGTAGCGCACCTCGATCGTCACGGTGCTCATCCTCCTCAGCCCCCGATGGCGCTCATCGGGCGGTCCGGCTGCAGGAAGCCGGGGTCGTCGATGCCGTGGCCGGCGAGCTTGCCCCACATGGCGTCGCGCCAGGTGTCGGCGATCTCCGCGTCGGTCGAGCCGCCGCGGATCATCGCGCGCAGGTCGGTCTCGGTGCGGGCGAACAGGCACGAGCGGATCTGGCCGTCCGCTGTCAGCCGGGTGCGGTCGCACGCGCCGCAGAACGGCCGCGTGACCGAGGCGATGACGCCGACAACGGCCGGGCCGCCGTCGACGAGCCACTTCTCGGCCGGGGCACCGCCGCGCTCGGTCGGGTCGGGCGTGAGCGTGAACGCGGTGCGCAGCGACTCCATGATCTCGCCCGCGGTGACCATCTCGTTGCGCGCCCAGCCGTGCTGCGCGTCCAGCGGCATCTGCTCGATGAACCGCAGCTCGTAGCCGTGCTCGACGGCGAAGCGCAGCAGCGGCACGGCCTCGTCGTCGTTGAGGCCGCGCAGCAGCACCGTATTGATCTTGACGGGGCCGAGGCCGGCGGCGCGGGCGGCGGCGAGGCCCTCCAGGACGTCGGAGAGGCGGTCGCGGCGCGTGATGGTGGCGAAGCGCTCCTGCTGGAGCGTGTCCATCGAGACGTTGAGCCGGTTGACGCCGGCCGCGGCCAGGGACTCGGCGCGGCGGGCCAGGCCGATGCCGTTGGTGGTGAGCGAGATGTCGGGGCGCGGCTCCAGCGCCGCGGACGCCGCGATGATGCCCTCGAGGCCCTTGCGCAGCATCGGCTCGCCGCCGGTGAACCGCAGCTCCTCGATGCCCAGCTGGTTGACCGCGATGCCGATCAGCCGCACGAGCTCGTCGTCGGTGAGCTGCTCGTCGCGCGGCATCCAGTCGAGGCCCTCGGCGGGCATGCAGTAGGAGCAGCGCAGGTTGCAGCGGTCGGTGAGCGAGATGCGCAGGTCGGTGGCGACCCGGCCGAACGTGTCGACGAGACGGGGGTCTGCGGGCCGCGCCGGGTCCCGGGTGGTGACCCGCCGTACTGCGGGGAGGCCGATCTCGGTTGCCGTCACCCCACGAGCGTAACCGTAGAATCGGATCTTCCATCATCGCCCGAGCTGCGAAAACTCGCGTCTCCGCATCCGCGGACACCGCTGTCGGTGATCTCCGCAGATGCTGGGCAGCCAGGCCGGCCCGGCTGCCCAAAAGGTCAGCTGTGCCTGCCCAGCTCCTGGCGGGCCACCGTGCGCAGGTGGACCTCGTCGGGGCCGTCGGCGAGACGCAGGGCGCGCGCCCAGACGTAGAAGTAGGCCAGCGGGGTGTCGTCGCTCATGCCGGCACCGCCGTGGATCTGGATGGCCCGGTCGATGACGTCGCAGGCGATGCGCGGGGTGATCACCTTGATCGCGGCGATCTCGGTGGCCGCGCCCTTGGCCCCGTACTTGTCGATCAGCCAGGCCGTCTTGTAGACGAGCAGGCGGGCCTGCTCCACCTCGATGCGCGACTGCGCGATCTGCTCGCCGACCACGCCCTGCTGGGCCAGCGGCTTGCCGAACGCGACGCGCGACTGCGCCCGCGTCACCATCAGGTCGATCGCGCGCTCGGCCATGCCGATCAGGCGCATGCAGTGGTGGATGCGGCCGGGGCCCAACCGGGCCTGGGCGATGGCGAAGCCGCCGCCCTCCTCGCCGAGCACGTTGCCGACCGGCACCCGCACGTCCCGGAACTCCAGCTCGGAGTGGCCGTGCTGGTCCTGGTAGCCGAACGTCGGCAGGTGCCGGGTGATCGTCAGGCCGGGGGTGTCGCGGGGCACGAGCACCATCGACTGCTGGCGGTGCTTCGGCGCGTCGAGGTCGGTCTTGCCCATGACGATGAAGATCTTGCAGCGCTCGTCGGCGGCGCCGGAGATCCACCACTTCTTCCCGGAGATGACGTACTCCCCGTCATCTCCGGAGCCCTCGCGCCGGATGGTGGTCTGCACGTTCGTGGCGTCCGAGGAGGCCACGTCGGGCTCGGTCATCGCGAACCCGGACCGGATCTCGCCGGCCAGCAGCGGCTCGAGCCAGTCGGCCTTCTGCTCGGGCGTGCCGAAGAGATGGAGGGTCTCCATGTTGCCGGTGTCGGGCGCCTGGCAGTTGATGACCTCGGGCGCGATCACGGGCGACCAGCCGGACACCTCGGCGACCTGCGCGTACTCCAGGTTGGTCAGGCCCGAGACGTCGGGGAGGAAGAGGTTCCAGAGGCCGCGCGCCTTGGCCTCGGTCTTCAGCTCCTCGACGACGGGCGGCAGGTCCCACTCCTGCGGGGTGCCCCGGCGCTCCGCGCGGAAGGCGTCGTACCCGGCTTCGGCGGGCAGGACCTTCTCGTCGAGGAAGGCGCGCATGCGCTTGGTGTAGTCGGCAGCGACGGCGCTGGGTTCGAAGTCCACACCAGCACCCAACCACAACGTGCGGAGGCGCAGGTCGGCTGAGCATCGTAGCGAGCGCCGGCGAGTGAGGAGCGGAGGTCGATCGTAGCCGACCATCAGGCACGGCCCTGCTGGTCAAACTCGCAACTGCGCACTTAGTATCCGCATCGTGCCGCAGTTCAGGATCGCCGACGCCGCTCGTCTGCTGGGGGTCAGCGACGACACCGTCCGTCGCCGGGTGGACGCCGGCACGATCCCCGTCGAGGCCGACGCCTCGAACCGCAAGGTCATCGACGGTGCCGCCCTGGTCGCGTTCGCCCGCGACCACGCGCACACCGCGCCCGATCCCTCGGTGGTGCAGCGCTCCGCGCGCAACCGGCTGGTCGGGCTCGTCACCTCGGTCGTGACGGACACGGTGATGGCCCAGGTGGAGCTGCAGTGCGGGCCGCACCGCGTGGTGTCGCTGATGTCGAGCGAGGCCGTCCGCGATCTCGGGCTGGAGCCCGGCGTCCTGGCCGTGGCCGTGATCAAGTCGACGAACGTCGTCGTGGAAACCCCTGGAGGAAACCCGTGATGAAGCGTGTCCTGGCCACGGCCACGGCGGCGGGCCTCGCGCTCACGCTCGCGGCGTGCGGCTCGTCGTCCACCAGCAGCGGACCGGCCCCCGGCTCGAGCGCCCCCGAGGTGCGCACCCTGACCGTCCTCGCCGCTGCGTCGCTGACGGGCACCTTCAATGCCCTCAAGTCCCGGTTCGAGACGGACAACCCCGGCGTCACCGTGACGATCAGCTACGGCGGCTCGTCCGACCTGGCCCAGCAGATCGTGAACGGCTCGCCCGCCGACCTGTTCGCCGCGGCCAGCGACACCACGATGAGGACGGTCACGGACGCGAGCCTCACCACCGCCGCGCCCACGATCTTCGCCACCAACGTGCTGCAGATCGCAACGGTGCCCGGCAACCCGAAGAAGATCGTATCGTTCGCCGACCTCGCGAAGCCCGACCTGAAGGTCGTCGTCTGCGCGCCCGCGGTGCCCTGCGGGGCCGCCGCCGCGAAGGTCGAGAAGGCCACCGGGGTGACGCTCAAGCCGGTCAGCGAGGAGCCCGACGTCAAGTCGGTGCTGAGCAAGGTCGCCACGGGCAACGCCGACGCCGCGCTCGTCTACGTCACCGACGTGACGGCGGCCAAGGGCACCGTGCAGGGCGTCTCGTTCCCGGAGTCGAGCCAGGCCGTCACGAACTACCCGATCGCCGTGCTCAAGAACGCGAGGCAGGCCGACCTCGCGGCCAGGTTCCAGGAGCTCGTCACCGGTGAGCTGGGCCAGAAGACCTTGGCGGCGGCCGGGTTCGGCGCCAAGAAATGACGTCCGCCGGCCCGCTCGCACCCGCGCGGGAGGAGGAGCGGGCCGCCGCCGTCGCCCTGCCGGGCTGGCTCTGGCTCCCGGCCACGCTGGCGTTCGCGCTCATCGCGCTACCGGTGGTCGGCCTGCTGCTGAAGGCCGACTGGCCGCGCATCCCGGCGCTGCTGCTCAGCTCGGCGTCCGTGGACGCGCTGCTGCTCTCGCTGGAGACGGCGGCGGTGGCCACGGCGCTGTGCATCGCACTGGGCGGTCCGCTCGCGGTGGTGCTCGCCCGCGGCCGCCTGCGCGGGCTGCGGTTCCTGCGCTCGGTGGTGCTGCTGCCGCTGGTGCTGCCGCCGGTGGTGGGCGGGCTCGCGCTGCTCTACCTGCTGGGCCGCACCGGCCTCGTCGGCAAGGGCATCGACCTCGCCTTCGGGATCACGATCCCGTTCACCACCGCGTCGGTGATCATCGCCCAGACGTTCGTGGCGCTGCCGTTCCTCGTCGTCAGCCTGGAGGGCGCGATCCGGACGGCGGGTGAGCGCTACGAGGCCATCGCGGCCACGCTCGGCGCCACCCCGGCGCTCGCGTTCCGCCGGGTGACGGTGCCGCTCATCCTGCCCGGGCTGCTCTCGGGTGCGATCCTGGCGTTCGCCCGGGCGATGGGGGAGTTCGGCGCCACCATCACGTTCGCCGGCAGCCTGCAGGGCGTCACCCAGACGTTGCCCCTGCTCGTCTACCAGCAGCGGGAGGAGGACGTCGACGCCGCCGTGACCACCTCGTTGCTGCTGGTGGTGGTGTCGATCGTCGTCATCGCCGTCGCCCGTCCGCGGACCGTGCAGGGGGTGGCGTGACTCCGGGTCTCGACGCGCGGATCGTCGTCCGGCGTCCCGCCTTCACCCTCGACGTCGCGCTGAGCGCGGCGCCGGGTGAGGTGCTGGCCGTGCTCGGGCCCAACGGCTCGGGCAAGTCCACGCTGCTCTCCGTGCTCGCCGGGCTGCTGCACCCCGACGGCGGCCACGTCCGCATGGGCGACGAGATGATCACCGACGTCGGGTCGGGCGTGCACGTGGCCCCGCACCGGCGCGGGGTCGGGCTGCTGGCCCAGCAGGCGCTGCTGTTCCCGCACCTCACGGCGCTCGGCAACGTCGCGTTCGGCCCGCGGGCCCAGGGGGTGTCGCGTGCCGAGGCCGACGCCCGGGCCCGGGAGCTGCTCGCCGCCGTCGGCACGGCCGAGCTGGCCGACCGCAAGCCGTCCCAGATGTCCGGCGGGCAGCAGCAGCGCGTCGCGCTGGCGCGGGCGCTGGCCCCCGGCCCGGACCTCCTCCTGCTCGACGAACCCCTCGCCGCGCTGGACGTCGACTCCGCGCCGGCGATGCGGTCGCTGCTGCGGCGCGTCGTCCGCGACCGCAAGCAGACCGCGCTGCTCGTCACCCACTCCGCTCTCGACGCGCTGGTGCTCGCCGACCGCGTCATGGTGCTGACCGACGGGAGCCTGGTGGAGCAGGGCCCCACCCGTGACGTCCTGGCGCGGCCGCGCAGCCCGTTCACGGCGCGGATCGCGGGGCTCGATCTGGTCCCCGGTGTCGTCGGCCCGAACGGCCTGCGCACGGCCGACGGGCTGCTGGTCTCCGGTCACGCGGAGGGCGTGGACGAGGGTGATCCCGCGGTGGCGGTGTTCCCGCCGTCGGCGGTGGCGGTCTACGCGGAGAGGCCGTCGGGCAGCCCGCGCAACGTGCTGCCGGTGCGGCTGGCGGCGATCGAGCCCGTGGGCAACACGGTGCGGCTGCGGGCCGGGGCGGTTCCGGGTGGGCCGCAGTGGGTGGACGGCCTGGCCGCCGACGTGACGCCCGCGGCGGTGGCCGACCTCGCGGTGGAACCCGGTGCGGACCTGTGGTTCGTCGTGAAGGCCACCGAGGTCGGGATCCACCCTGCGAGCAGTTGACCCCCGCTTCCGCGGAACGTGGTGTTCAACCACGTCGCGGATGCGTGTTCCCCCGCCGCGCTGCCGCAGAAGACCGGCGACGTGTCGTGGAGCTGAAGGCCGTTCGGCCGGGATCCTGAACCTTCCGCGACCCAGCGTCACACCATGGAACCCTGACGTCACTCCAGCCCCTATCGTGTCTCTGGCCCCCCGCACACCGCGTGCGTACCGTCGCTCCACGTGACACGCCTGTTCCTGCGCTTCGCCCCTGTGGTGATCGCGCTCCAGATCGCCGCGGTGCTCGTGGGCACGGGCAGCGCCTCGGCTGCGAGCGCCCGGGTGGCGTACGTGGTGCACGCGGCCACACCGGCGGCGTCGGTGGCCGCGGCGGAGTCCGTCGGTGCGCAGCCGACCGCGACCTACGACAGCGCGTTCGCCGGCTTCGCCGCACCGCTCGACGCCACGCAGCTCGGCGAGGTCCGGACCGCGCCGGGGGTGCTCGGGGTGGAGCAGGACCGCCGCGTCACCCCGATCGAGCCGGCCGCCGTGACCCCCGCGATGACCGAGTCGGTCGAGCTGAACCCGCCCAACTGGGGCCTCGACCGCATCGACCAGCGCAACCTGCCCCTCGACGGGAAGTACACGACGAAGGCCACCGGCAAGGGCGTCACGGTCTACGTGCTCGACACGGGCGTGGACACCACCCACCCGGAGTTCGGCGGGCGCGCCACCCAGCCGCTGAACGCCGTCGACTCCACCGCAGGCGACTGCGACGGCCACGGCACGGTGGTGGCCGGCATCGCCGCGTCGTCGCAGCACGGGGTGGCGAAGGACGCGACCGTGCGCTCGGTGAAGGTGCTCGACTGCAACGGCTCAGGCACGCTCTCCACGCTGCTCTCCGGCATCGACTACGTCGCGAAGAACGCCTCCGGCCCGTCGGTGGCCGTGATGTCGTGGAGCTACGGCCCCTCGGACGTTCTGGTGGCCGCCGTGGCGAAGCTGGTGGCCCAGGGCGTGTTCGTGGCGTCGTCGGCGGGCAACACCGGCGCCGACGACTGCACGGTGGCCCCCCGCGCCGCCGTCGGGGTGCTGGTCGTGGCCAACTCGACGATCGACGACAAGCGCGCCCAGAGCTCGTCCACGGGCGGCTGCGTGGGCCTCTACGCGCCGGGCACGGGCATCGTCGCGCCGGTGCCGGGCGGGAAGACCGCCTCGTACACGGGCACGTCGATGGCGGCGCCGTTCGTCGCGGGGGTGGCGGCGCTCTACAAGCAGACGTTCGGTGACCAGCCCAGCGCGACGGTCAAGAAGTGGATCGAGGACCACGCCACCCCCGGCGTCATCGACGGGGGCGGCACGGGCGGCACCCCGAACCTGCTGCTCAACACGGGCGGTCTGTGATCGGATCTCCCGATGACGGGATTCGACCTCCTCCGCGACGGGATCGCCGCCGCAGGACCTGTCGGTCGACCCCGGCTGGTGGGCTCGCCCGTGCCGGCGGACTGCGTCCTGGCCGAGGGCCGGTGAGCTAGATCTTGGCCTTCACCGCCTGCGCCAGCTTCACGGCCGCGGCCTTGTCGCCGCCGTCCGTCGTCTCGTTCGTGGCGATCTGCACGGAGCACTTGCGGCCCTTCGCCGCGAAGTCCACCGCGCCCGCGAAGTACTGCATCCCGTCCGGCAGCGGCTCGACCTCGCCGAACGCCGGATCCTGAGCGGGCAGGCCGTTGATCGCGGTGTCGGTGTCGCCGATGTCGACGGAGACGGAGTACTCGTTGTCCTTGTTCGTCCAGACGCATCCGCCTCCGTCGGCCCCCGGTGCCGAGCTGGCCCGGCCGCCGTCGTTCTTCCCGATCAGGGCCTCGACGTCGGCGGCGGAGACCAGCGCGCAGGCGTCGAAGGGGGTGCCGCCGCCCCCGCCGCCGGCCGCTTCACCGGCGGCGGCCACCGCCGACGTGATCGACGAACCCTCGGGGCTCGCCGTGCCGATGACCGGCGTCGCCGCGCAGCCGCTCAGGATCAGCGCCAGCGCCGCGACGGGAAGAAAACGGGTCATTCCCCGAGATCGCCCGAACCCGATGTGGTGTTACTCGTACTTGCTCATGGCACCGTCGGCCGGGGTACCGCCCGCGAGCACCCGGGCGTGGTCGGCGACCCGGGACACGAGCCCGGCCACCGTGTCCAGCTGCGCCGCGTTGTTGATCGGCGGGATGTAGAGGTCCTCGGAGTCGGACTGCTCGTCGCGCGAGAGCAGCACGGTGGCGGCCTCGGCGGCCAGGGCGTCCGCGAGCTCGACGGCCAGGCTCTCGTGGGCGATCACGCGGGTGGCGGCCGTGCAGTCCTGCCCGGCGTTGAAGACCCCGGCGACGGCGATGTCGGCCGCCGCGCCGGCGATGTCGGCGTCCTCGAACACGACGATCGGCGCGTTGCCGCCCAGCTCCAGGTGCACCTTCGTGACGCGCTTGGAGGCGGCCTGCGCCACCGCCTTGGCCGCCGCGACGCTGCCGGTGATGGCCACCATCGCGGGGATGTCGTGGTCGGTGCTGGCCGGGGTGGGGTCCGACGGCTTGAGCACCAGCGTGTTGCCGTGGTTCGCGATCCCGCGCGAGACGGGGGCCCGGCACGTCACCGGGCCGTACGTCGACCGGCTGTGCACCGAGGAGTACACGCTCACGTTCACCGTGCCGCTGCGCCGCGGCGGGGGGTTCCTCGGCGTCGTCGGGGCCGACATCGTCAACAGCTGGCTGGAGCCCGCCTGCTACCGCTGCTGCACCGGATCGACCGACCGGCGGCGCTGGTCAACGCGGAGGGGGGCGCGTGGTGGTGGCCCACCACCCTCGCTGGTGACGGGGGCGGTCACCCGTGCCGGGGGAGCGACAGTGCACCCGATGGCCGGCCTGCCTCTCGGGGTGCTGGTACGGGAACGACGGACCGTTCGAGCTTCAGCGCGAGGGTGGGGCAGGCCGCCGCCGCGCGCTTCGCCGCCGCCTCGAGCTCCGGCGGCACCTCGTCGGGGTCCAGTAGCGGGTAGCCCCACTCGTCGAGCTCGACGAGCTCGGGCAGCAGCTCCGCGCAGAGGCCGTGGGCGTGGCACATGATCGGGTCGAGCCTCAGCGTGCTCACGCGGGGATCCGAAGGGGTGTCCAGAACGGGCCCTGCGCCGCGTGGCACGGCTCGCCGTGCGCGTGGGCGGCCACGTCGTCGGCGAACGTGTGCAGTGCGGTGACCGCGAGTCGGACGGCGCCGTCGGGATGGGAGCAGGCGCCGCGGCCGGGGATGACGCCGAGCCGCCGGTGCAGCTGCCCGGACACCGATCCGTCGCCGTACGCGAGCGCCTCCATGTCGTCGGCGACGGCGGGCAGCCCGAACATGCACGGCCCGCACTGGCCGGCCGACTCGTCGGCGAGGTGGCGCAGGATCCGGGCGGTCTCGGCGATGCCGCAGGCCCGCGCGGGCAGCGCCACCAGGGCGGCGACGCCCAGCGGGATGCCCACGTCACGGCAGGTCTCGTGGGCCAGCGGCAGCTCGGCGGCGTCGTCGATGGGCAGCCAGCTCCCGCCGAGCCCGCCGATCTGCACGGCCGCCAACGCCTCGGACTCGCCGCCCGCCAGCTCCAGGGCGTCGGAGAGCGGGAGCCCGGCCTCGATCTCGTAGACGCCGGGCCGGTTGACCGCGCCGCCGACCGTCACGAGCAGGGTGCCGGGCGAGTCGGGGGTGCCGGCCTCCCGGAACCAGGCGTCGCCGAAGCGGGCGACGAGAGCGATGTGGGCGAGGGTCTCGACGTTGTCCACCAGCGTCGGGCGCCCCCTCACCCCGCGCACCGACGGCCGTGTCGTGGTGGGCCGGGCGTCGCCGTTGTTGAGGAAGTTGACCAGCGCGGAGGCCTCGCTGGCGACGTAGCGGTCGGGCACCTCCACCACCTCGACGGCGACGGTGTCGCGGTCGCGCTCGTGCAGTGCCGCGTAGACGACGTCGATCAGGGGGCTGTCGCGGTGCACGCAGAGGATCGCCTCGCGGGCGCCGACGGCGTGGGCGGCGAGCGCGATGCCGTCGAGCACGAGGTGGGGGGAGCGGGCGAGCAGCGCCTGGTCCTTGGCGCTGGTGGGGTCGCCCTCGCAGCCGTTGGCGACCACGACGGCGCGGCCCTTCCCCGCGGCGACGGCGGCGAGCTTCTCGCCGGTGGGGAACCCGGCGCCACCGCGACCGCGCAAGCCTGCCCGAGCGACGGTGTCGATCAGCCGCTGGCGTCCCGGGCGGTTCGGGTAGACGGCCAGGGGGAGCGGGCCGAGGCGGTCCTCGTGCTCGTCGAGGTTCGCGGTGCGGGTGGGGTCCGCGTCGCGGGCGAACAGCCGGGCGACGTCGAGCGCTGTGCGGACGTGTGGCCGTGGGTCCATCGTCGCCGTCATCGGACGCTCCCGACGGCGCGACGCGCCACGGCATCGGGATGGCGGGTGAGCACCCGGCGGGCCGCGGCCCCGACCACCGCGACGCAGCAGGCGACGGTGAGCGCGATCACCCACCACAGCGTGCTGTCGCCGCCGCCGATGCCCAGCCCGTGCCAGACGACGACCGGGAACATCGCGTAGCTGGCGACGTGCACGCCACGCCACAGGCCCAGCGGGATCCGCCCGCGCAGCATGCTGGTGACCAGCACCGCGAGCAGCAGGTCGAACGCCACGGCGCCCAGCCCGAGCACGAACGGGTGGTAGACCGACGTGAACGGCACCACGGCGTCCAGCCAGGCGATCTTCGCGTACGGGTCGACGATCGCGGTGGCGATGTGCACGACGAGGAACGCGAGCGTGAGCAGCGACAGGTTGCGGTGCACCGCGTGCAGCGTGAACCGCGGCCATCCCGTGGAGGCCACCCGTCCCGAGTGGGACGCGCCGAGCACCACCGTCGCGGTGATCAGAAGCAGTGACACCAGCCCGGTCGCCCGGCTGGTGAACCAGAGCACCTGCCCCACCGTCAGCTCTCCTGTTCTGCGGGCCAGCCCGCGGTGTTCGTGATCTCCCCGGCGGCGGTGACGAGGCGGGCGGGTAGCCGGCGCTCGGCGAGCCAGCCCGGGGCGGCGTCGCCCATGACGATCGACGCCGTGGTGGCGATGTTGGCGTCGACGCAGGTGGCGGCGGCCGCGGTGACCGTCCGCCACACGGGGGAGGGCACGTCACCGGTGTGCGGGTCGACGATGTGGTGCACGGTGCGGCCGGCGCGGCGCCAGGTCCTCCGCGTGGTGCCGGACGTGGCCAGCCCGCCACCGGTGATCGTCACCGTGAGGTCGGGCTCGGCCTGGCTGTGGTCGTCGCCCACACCCAGGCGCCAGCCCTCCTCGGGGGCCGGGCCGGCGGCGCGGACGTCGCCCCCGACGCTGACGAGCACCCCGCACCCGGCCCGTTCGGCGGCCCGCAGGGCGATGCGGTCCACCACCATGGCCTTCGCGGTGGCGCCCAGGTCCAGCGTGACGCCGCGGGGCAGCAGCACCTCGCGGGTCTCCGGGTTCCAGGCCACCCGCCACCAGCCCGGCGCGGGGCGGGCGGGGGCCGCGGGTTCGGGGTGGTCGGCCGCCACGGCGGCGAAGTCCCGGTCGTAGCCCAGGGCCAGCACGGCGTCGCCGACGGTGGGGTCCACGAGGCCGTCGGTGAGGGCGGCGGCCCGCATCGCGACGGACAGGGCCTCGGCCAGCAGGGGGCTGACGACGACCGTGGAGCCGGCGCGGTCATGCAGCCGGGAGATCTCGGAGTCGGCGCGGAACCGGCTGCAGGCCTCGTCGACGGCGGTCAGCTCGCTGCGCAGCACGTCCTCGGCCCGGTCCAGCGCGCGGGGCTCGGTGACGACCAGCACCGCGGTGGTGCCCAGGGCCGTGAGCTCGATCCGGTCCGCGAGGCTGATCAGCTTCAGACCGGTCACGTCGCGCCCGACGTGGCGTGGGTCGTCGGGGCGGTGGTGGTGGCGTCCGTCGTGGGGGTCGTGCTGGCGACCTTCGGGGCCGAGGCCGGCGGGGCGACGGCGTCGGTCGTGGTGGTCACGACCTTCGGGGCGGCCTTCGTGGTGGTGGCGACGGGGGGAGCGGCGACGTGGGCCTGCGGGGCGACCTTCTGCGGTGCCGCGGGCCGGGGCGCGGCCTGGGGCGCGGGCTGGAGCGCGGGCTGGGCCGCCGTAACGGCGACGGGTGCAGGGGCCGCCGTCGCCGACGGGGTCGTCGCCGTCACGTCGGCCACGGGGGCCGCAGCGGGTGCCGCCGTCTCCGCGGCCGCCGTCGACTGGGCGAACAGGGCTCCGAACGTCACGGCGAGCGCGGTGCCGCCGACGGCGCTCAGCGACGTGGCCCCGACGATCCGGCGGCGTCCGGCGTCACGGGTGCGGGCTCCGTGGGTGGCGGCTGCCGGTGAGTGTCGCTGGGTCCTCATGGCGTCGGACGGTAATCAGCGCGGATTGCCGCGTCCGCATTCCTGAGAGTGGGGGTTGCGATCGACCCAGCGTCCGGCATGATCACCGCGACGAACGGCTGCCGTACCGCCGAACGCTGCGCGGCGTTGGTCCGTTCGGCGGTGATCGGTTCTCAGGTTGCCGATCACCGGGTCAGCGGCCGCGGCCTGCGGGCGAGCGGTGGCTCAGGAAGCGGTGAGCGTGTCGAACCCGGTGTAGGGGACGAGCGCCTCGGGGATGCGGACCGAGCCGTCGGGCTGCTGCCCCTGCTCCAGGAGGGCGACGAGCGTGCGTCCGATCGGGAGCCCCGAGGTGTTCAGGGTGCCCGCGAAGCCGCGCGTGCCGTCCTTGGCCTTGGTGCGGATGCCGGCGCGGCGGGCCTGGAACGTGCCGAAGTCCGACGCCGAGGCGATCTCGCGGTAGGCGTCCTGGCCGGGGAGCCACACCTCGATGTCGTAGGTCATCTGCGCCGAGAAGCCGGTGTCGCCCGCGGCGAGCTTCACCACGCGGTAGGTCAGCCCGAGGCCCTGCAGCACCGCCTCGGCGTGGCCGACCAGCAGCTCCAGCGCGTCGCGACTGGTGGCGGGGTCGACGAGGCGCACGAGCTCGACCTTCGAGAACTCGTGCAGCCGCACCAGGCCGCGGGTGTCGCGCCCGTACGAGCCGGCCTCCGAGCGGAAGCAGGGCGTGTGGGCGGTGTAGGCGAGCGGCAGGTCCTCCAGCGCCAGCGTCTCCTGCGCGTGCAGGTTCGTCAGCGGCACCTCGGCGGTGGGGATGAGGTAGAGCTCGCGGTCGTCGGTACCCGTCCTGAACAGGTCTTCCGCGAACTTCGGCAGCTGGCCGGTGCCGGTCATCGTGGCGCGGTTGACCAGCGTGGGCACCGAGAACTCGGTGTAGCCGTGCTGCTCGGCGAGGTCGAGGAAGTAGCGGGCGAGCGCGCGTTCCAGCTTGGCGCCCCGGCCCTTGAGCACGGCGAACCGCGGGCCCGAGAGCTTCGTGGCGCGGGTCAGGTCGAGGATGCCGAGCTTCTCGCCGAGGTCGACGTGGTCGAGCGGGTCGGCGATCTCCGGCTTCTCGCCCCACGTGCGGACGAGCTCGGCGTCGGCGTCCGAGGTGCCGTCGGGCAGCTCGTCGAGCGGCAGGTTCGGGATGCCGAGCAGCAGGTCCTGCAGCTCGGCGTCGAGCGCCCTGCTCTCCTCCTCGGCCGCCGCGACGACGCCCTTGAGGTCGCGCGCACGCTCCACCAGGGCCGGGCGCTCCTGCGGCGAGGCGCCCTTCACCGACGTGGCGACGCGCTTGGACTCCGCCCGGGCCTCGTCGCCACGCTGGATCGCGGAGTTGCGGCCCGCGAGCAGCTTGTCGAGCGAGGCGACGTCGAGCGCGTAGCCCTTGCGGGCCAGGCGGCGGACGGCGTCGGTGGTGGGGTCGAGCAGCGCGCGGGGATCGTGCATCGCCCCAGGGTATCGGGGCCGTTCGAACGGTTTCCTCCCCATCCGGAGGTGGCGTCCGCGCAGCGGTCGTCGCAAGATGCGTGTGTGTCCACAGCCACTCCCGCCCAGAGCGCTCCGGCGCAGCCCTCGTACGCCTCCGGAGTCTCCGACGTTCCCCTGCTCGGCGACACCATCGGCGACAACTTCGACCGCACCGTCGCCGCGTACCCCGACGGCGAGGCGATGGTGGAGATGCAGACGGGTCGGCGGTGGACCTGGTCGCAGCTGCAGGCCGACGTCGACACCGCCGCGCGCGGCCTGCTCGCCGCCGGGATGGCCAAGGGTGACCGGCTCGGGATCTGGGCTCCGAACCTCGCCGAGTGGACGATCACGCAGTACGCCACGGCCAAGATCGGCGTCATCCTGGTCACCGTCAACCCGGCCTACCGCACCCACGAGCTGGAGTACGTGCTCAACCAGGCCGGCATCTCGGTTCTGGTGGCGGCCACGAGCTTCAAGACATCCGACTACGCCGCGATGATCAAAGAGGTGCGGCCGAACTGCCCCGGTCTGCGCCAGGTGATCCTCATCGGCACCCCCGACTGGGACCAGCTCATGGCGTCCGGCACGACGGGTGACCTCGCCGCGGTGGGACGGGAGTTGGCCGCCGACGACCCCATCTGCATCCAGTACACCTCCGGCACCACGGGCTTCCCCAAGGGCGCCACGCTGAGCCACCACAACATCCTCAACAACGGCTACTTCGTGGGCCGGACCTGCGGCTACACCGACGTCGACCGCGTCTGCATCCCCGTGCCCTTCTACCACTGCTTCGGCATGGTGATGGGCAACCTGGCCTGCACCTCCAGCGGCGCGACGATGGTGATCCCCGGCCCCGGCTTCGAACCCAAGGCGACGCTGCACGCCGTCGCCGCCGAGCGGTGCACCTCGCTCTACGGCGTGCCGACGATGTTCATCGCGGAGCTCAACGACCCCACGTTCCCCGACTACGACCTGTCGTCGCTGCGCACGGGCATCATGGCCGGCTCCCCGTGCCCGGTGGAGATCATGAAGCAGGCCGTGGACCGGATGGGCATGTCCGAGGTGACGATCTGCTACGGCATGACCGAGACCTCGCCCGTCTCCACCCAGACCCGCGCCGACGACTCCCTGGAGCGCCGCGTCTCCACCGTCGGGCGGGTGCTGCCGCACCTGGAGGTCAAGGTCGTCGACCCCGAGACCGGCCTCACGCTGCCCCGCGGCGAACCCGGCGAGCTCTGCACCCGCGGCTACTCGGTGATGCTCGGCTACTGGGAGGAGCCGCAGAAGACGGCCGACGTCATCGACCGCGCCCGCTGGATGCACACCGGCGACATCGGGATCATGGACAGCGAGGGCTACCTCAACATCACCGGCCGCATCAAGGACATGGTGATCCGCGGCGGCGAGAACGTGTACCCCCGCGAGATCGAGGAGTTCCTCTACTCCCACCCCGACATCCTCGACGCCCAGGTCATCGGCGTGCCGGACGCCAAGTACGGCGAGGAGCTGTGCGTGTGGGTCACCCTGCGCGACGGCGCCGAGCCGCTGACGGCCGAGAAGGTCAAGGAGTTCGCCAGCGGCAAGCTGGCCCACTACAAGATCCCGCGCTACGTGATGGTGGTGGACGAGTTCCCCATGACGGTGACGGGGAAGGTCCGCAAGGTGGAGATGCGCGAGCGGAGCGTGGAGATGCTGGATCTCGGCGACGCGGCGGCGGTGAAGAACGCCTGAGCGCGAACACGGCTGACGCGAGCGCGAGCCCTCGTTCCCGGCGGTGGCTCGAGCTGCGGGCCCTGCCGGACCGGCGCCCACGATGTGCTGCCGGAGAGCACTGCCACCGGCGGGCGCTCTCCCGGCCGTGCTCCACCCACCGCATCGACCCACCTGGTCTTTGGTCGTGCATCCACCACCCCTACGGGACTAAGCTGGTCCCAGCGCGTCCCGGTGTCGCTCGGCGAGCCGATCAGCAGTATGCGGCGAACCAGATACCAGGGCGCGTTTGTCGTGCGGTCCTCACCGTGCGCGAAACGATCGAAGATGAAGGTGAAGACGGTGCCGAGCGGCAGGGTCAAGTGGTACGACGCCGACAAGGGGTTCGGCTTCCTCGCGCAGGACGGCGGCGAGGACGTCTACGTCCGGAAGGCGGCACTGCCCGCGGGCGTGGAGTCGTTGAAGCAGGGCCAGCGCGTCGAGTTCGGTATGGCCGAGGGACGGCGGGGCCCGCAGGCGCTGTCGGTGCGTCTGATCGAAGCACCTCCGTCCGCGGTCGAGGGCACGCGCCGGCCCGCCGAGGATCTGCACAGCCTCATCGAGGACATGATCAGGCTGCTCGAGGACAAGGTGCAGCCCGACCTCCGTCGCGGCCGCTACCCCGACCGCAAGGCGTCGAAGCTGGCCGCCGAGGTCGTCCGCGCCGTGGCCCGCGACCTCGACGGCTGATCGACTACTGGGCCTTCGTCGTCAGCACCCAGCTCGCCCGGATGGGGAACTCCAGCTCTCCCGTCTGCGGGTTGGCCTGCGGCGGGGGCCCGTACTGCTGCACCTGCGCGGCCAGCAGCCGGTCGGTGGCCCCCGGGAGCTGCAGGCTGTAGGTCTTCTGCGCGTTCACGTTGAACACGGGGCTGCGGCCGTCGGTCTGCGCGCCCTTGCCGTCGCGGTAGCTGAACACCACCTGCCACGGCGTCGACGAGATCTCCTCGGGCACGTCGATCTGCAACGGCGTGCCCACCGGCACCGCCAGCTCGACGGGGGCGCCGGCGTCGGAGTTGCAGTGGGTCAGGTCGATGTCGCAGTACTGCGTCGGCTTCGCGACGACGCTCGTGGCGCCGGCCGTGAAGGTGACGTCCGGGTGTGGCGTGGATCCGCTGCACCCCGCCACCAGGAGAGCGGCGGCCAGTACGGGAAGCAGTCGGCGGAGCACCCGATCAGCCTACGGAGACGGTGTCAGGTCCCGGTGCGGACGGTGGTCGCGTCGCCGGAGCGGCCGCGCGGGCCCAGGAACGGCAGCAGGGTGTGACCCCGGCTGATCAGCACCGTCTGCAGGGCAGGCAGCGCCACCGCTACGGCGACGACGGTGAACCCCAGCCAGTACGTGTCGTGCGGGAGCAGGACGCCCAGCGCGCCGCCGAACACCCACGCGAGCTGCAGGACCGTCTCCGACCGCCCGAACGCCGACGCGCGCGACTCCTCCGGGAGGTCGCGCTGGATCACCGCGTCCAGGCAGACCTTGGCCAGCGCGCTGACCGTGGCTCCCACGAGCCCGACCGCCGCGGCCGTGGCGATGCCCGGCAGGACCGCGGCCAGCACGGCGACGGCCACGGCCAGCGTGACCGCGATGACGATCATCAGATCGGAGTTGGCGATGAAGCGCGGACGGGAACCGGCCGCGTTGCCGGCGAACGAACCCACCCCCGCCGCCGCGCCCACGATGCCGATGAGGAACAGCTGGTGGGCGGCGTCCATGCCGGGTTCGCTCTTGACGACGAACGCCACGAACAGCGTGAGGAACCCCGTGAGCACACGGATGGAGCCGTTGCCCCACAGCGCGAGGACCACCCCGCGCCCCATGGGCCGGCGTCTGCCCCGGCGCGTGCTGCGCAGCTGGGCCGGGACCTCGCCGGCGGTGGACTCCACCCACCTCGGGATGCGCAGGCACAGCAGGAACCCGGCGACCGCCAGCGCGGCGGTGAAGATCAGCGCGCCCGGTGAGTCGAACAGGTAGGCGACCCCGGCCGTGATGCCGCCGAACACCCCGCCCGCCACCAACCCGAACGTGGTGAGCCGCGAGTTGGTGGTGACGAGCGTGATGGTGGGTGGCAGGACCCGCGGCGTGACCGCCGCCTTGAGCACGACGAACGACTTGCTCAGCACCAGCGTGCCCAGCGCGGCCGGGTAGAGCAGCCACGTGTGGTAGTTGAACGCCATCACCACCGCGAGCACGGCGCGCCCGGCGAACGAGACGGCGAGCGCGGCGCGCCGACCGCGCTGCAGCCGGTCGAGCAGCGGGCCGATCACCGGCGCGACCACGGCGAACGGTGCCGCGGTGATCGCCAGGTAGAGCGCGACGTTGGTGATGCTCTCGGCCTTGGCCGCGGCGAAGAACAGCGTGTTGGCCAGCGCGACGGCCACCGCGGCGTCGACCGCGTAGGTCATCATCGTGGCGTAGGTGAGTGCGGTGAGCCCGGAGCGGTCGGCGCCGTCGGCCGTGGCGGCGCGCTGGAACGCCCGGATGCCGTTGCCGGCGAGCTCCCGGCTGCGCATCGCGGCCACGCGCGTGACGGTGACCTTGCGCGGCATCTGCGGGGTGGGCCGCTCGTCGGGCCGCGGTTCCTCGGTGACGGGCGGCGGTCCGGCCGCCGACCACGGCACCTCGTCGCGGGCGTCCGGGGGAGGCGTCCAGGGCTGGGGCGGCGGGGTGCGGCGGTGGGCCGCGGGGTCGTAGTCGGGGTCGTCGTGCCACGGGTAGCGCCGACGTGGGGCGTACGGGTCCTGCGGCGGCTCGACGGGCATCGGCCGCGGCGGCTGCGGCGGCGGGGAGCCGTCGACGGTGGCCCACTTCCGCCGCACGCGGAGCCCGCGTCGGGGTTCGGGTTTCTCGGGTCGGGCCACGACGTCCATTCTGTCTGATGGGTACCGCCGCCGACACGGGTTCGGGCACACACGCCGGGCGGCTCCCCGGATCGTGCCGACTCGCGCACCCGAAACCGCCGACTCGCGCGCGGGAAACCGCCGACTCGCGGGTCAGGGGGTGAGGCGGACCCGGAATGTCGTCGGCCAGAACTTGCCCGTCAGCAGGTACTCGCCGTCGCCCACCGCCGCGATGCCGTTGAGGACGTCCGTGTTCGCCCGCTGCTCGGGGGTCAGCAGGCCGGACGCGTCGACGAGCGCCGTGACGCGGCCGGTGGCGGGGTCGATGCGCACGATCCGGTCGGTCTTCCAGACGTTGGCCCAGACCTGGCCACCGCTGCAGTCGAGCTCGTTCAGGTCGTCCACCGGCTGCCCGTCGAGCGTGACGGCCACCGAGCCGGTCGGGGCGAACGTGGTGGGGTCCTGGAAGTGCAGCTCGGCGGTGCCGTCGCTGCGGACCAAACGCGTGCCGTCGAAGCAGAGGCCCCAGCCCTCGTCGTCGAGAGGGAGCTGTCGCACCAGCGCGAGGGTGGCGCGGTCCCACTCCAGCACCGTCCGGTCCTGGTAGGTGAGCTGCCAGACGCGGTCGCCCACCACCGAGAGGCCCTCGCCGAACAGCTGCCCCGGCAGCGGCACGGCGCGACGGACGGCGCCGGTGGACGGGTCCAGCTCACGCAGCTGCGACTTCCCCGCGAGCCCCGTGCTCTCCCAGAGCACGCCCCGGTCCACCTCGAAACCCTCGGTGAACGCCGACGTGTCGTGCGGGATCTCGGCCAGCACCTGCGGACGCAGGACCGGCACCGTCGACGGCGGCGCGGCCGCCCCGCAGCCCGCCATGGCGAGCACCAGCGCACCGGCCAGCGCGCGCCCGAAGGTCATGGCCCGCAGGGTGGCACAATCCCCAGGGTGAACACCGTCGACCCGCCCGCCCTCCTCGTGGACGCGGTGGCCCTCGCGCGCGCCGCCGCCGTGGAGGAGGCCACCGCCGACCTCGGATCCGACCTGGCCGCCACGGCCGTCGGTGCGCACATCGAGGCGGTCGAGGAAGACCCCGGCGCCGTCACGCACTACTTCGAGGCCACCCAGGGCGGCTACCGAGGGTGGCGCTGGTCGGTCACGCTGTCCAGCGGCGGGGTCGACGCGCCGGCCACCGTCAGCGAGGTCGTGCTGCTGCCCGGCCCCGACGCGCTCGTCGCGCCCGCGTGGCTGCCGTGGGACGAGCGGATCCGGCCCGGTGACCTGGGCGTCGGCGACCTGCTGCCCCCGCCCGAGGGTGACGAGCGCCTGGTGCCCGCCTACGTCGCGTCCGACGATCCCGCGGTCGAGGACGTCGCGGTCGAGATCGGGCTGGGCCGGGAGAAGGTGCTCTCCCGGCTCGGCCGCGAGGAAGCCGCCCAGCGCTGGCACGACGGCCCGCACGGCCCCGGAGCGGACATGGCCCGCGCCGCCCCCGGCCAGTGCGGCACCTGCGGCTTCTTCCTGTCGCTCGCCGGTTCGCTGCGGGGCTCGTTCGGCGTCTGCGGCAACGAGTACGCCCCGGCCGACGGCGCCGTCGTCGAGGTCGGGTTCGGCTGCGGCGCCCACTCCGACGTGCAGGTCGAGGTCACCTCGCCGGTCGCCGTCGCGGAGCTGGTCTACGACGACGGGGTGGATCTCGAGGTCGCCGAGCCGGCCGCCGCCCCCGACCAGGAGTGACCGACCCCTTCGGCACGGAGGCACTGCGCACCGCCGTCCTCGACGCGTGGGCCGCCTCGCCCACCCGGTTCCGCGAGGACGCCAACGCCGAGGAGGACCTGCGCCTCGGCGGCTACGCCGACGCCTGGTTCGTCGAGCTGGCCCAGAACGCCGCCGACGTGTCGGACGGCGCCGGGCGGTTGCGCGTCCGCGTGACCGACGGGGAGCTGCGCGTCGCCAACACCGGCACGCCGCTGACCCCGGCCGGCGTCGCGGCGCTGGCCTCCCTGCGCGCGTCGGCGAAACGGGACGACGCGGGCTCGGTCGGCCGGTTCGGCGTCGGGTTCGCGGCGGTGCTGGCCGTGTCCGACGCGCCGCGCGTGGTGAGCACGACGGGCGCGGTCGCGTTCTCGGCGGCGCGCACGGTGGAGGCGGTCGGGGCGATGGCGGGTCCGGCCGCCGAGCTGGCCCGCCGCGACGAGCCCCCGGTGCTGCGGCTGGTCTGGCCGGTGGACGAGGAGCCCCCGGCGACCTACGCCACGGAGGTCCGGCTTCCGCTGCGCCCGTCGGCCGCCGTCGCCGCCCTGCTGGAGCACGCCCGCACCACCGCCCCCGACCTGCTGCTGGCGCTGCCCGGGCTCGTCGAGATCGACCTCGACGGCACGGTCCTGCGCCGCACCGAGGACGCCGGCGTGGTGCGGATCGGTGTGCAGAGCTGGCGGGTCGCGCGCCGCACCGGCCTCCTCGACGCCGCCACGCACGATGCCGCCGCCGAGCAGCGCGACCGGCGCGCATGGTCGGTCACGTGGGCGCTGCCGCTCGACGCCCCGCTTCCCGACGACGAGGTCGCCCACGCCCCGACGGCCACGGGGGAGCGCCTGAACCTGCCGGCCCGGCTGATCGCGACGCTGCCCCTGGAGCCCGACCGGCGCCGCGTCCGCAAGGGCCCGGCCACCGAACAGGTCCTCGACGCCGCGGCGGCCACCTATCTCGACCTGGTCCGCGCCACCGCCCCCGCCGACCGGCTCGCGCTGGTGCCCGAGCCCGGCTTCCCGCGCTCCGAGCTCGACGGCCGGCTGCGTGACCTCCTGATCCACGCCCTGCGGGGCGCGGCCTGGCTGCCCGCGGCGGGCGGCGGGGAGCTGGCACCCGGCCGTGCGGAATGGCTGGACCTGCCCGGTGACCGTCTTCCGGGGCTGCTCGCCGAAGCCGGCGGGTTCGAGCGGTTGCTCGCCCCGCCGGTCGTGCCCACCCCGCTCGCCGAGCTGGGCGCCCACCGCCTCGGCGCGGCCGAGCTCGTGGAGCGGTTGTTCGGGGTCGACCGCCCGCCGTCGTGGTGGCGCACCCTCTACGGCGAGCTGGAGCCGCTCGTCGAGACCGTCCCCGGCCTCGTCGACGACCTGCGCGCCCTGCCCGTGCCGCTCGCCGGGGGACGCACCGCGTCCGGCCCGGCCACGGCGCTGCTGCCCGTCGGGGACGACCACGGTCTCGCGGAGCTGGGGCTCACCGGCCTGCACATCGCCGACCCCGACGCCGTGCACCCGCTGCTGCGCCGGCTCGGCGCCACCGACGCCGACGCGTCCGCGCTGCTGGAGCACCCGGCGCTCGCCGACGCCGTCGACCGCTCCGTGGACGACGCCGACGCCGGCCTCGACACGGCGTCGCTGGCCGAGGCGGTGCTCGCACTGGTCGGCGAGCTCGGCAGCGCCCCCGCAGCGCTCGCCGCCCTGGCGCTCCCGGACGACGAGGGCCGCCCGTCGCGCGCCGACGAGCTCGTCCTGCCCGACGCGGCCGTGCGGCCCCTGCTCGCCGCGGACAGTCCGATGGGCGTGCTCGACGCGTCCTGGGCGGAGCGGTTCCCGCGTCCGGTGCTGACGGCGGTCGGCGTGCTCGACGGGTTCGCGCTGGTGGTCGACGAGGCGCCGGTCGGCCCCGACCACGACCTCGACGACGAGGAGCGCTGGTGGGACACCCTCGACGCCCCGCCCGCCCGGCTCGTGGCCGTCCGCGACCTGGACCTCGTCGACGACGACGCCTGGCCCGACGCGCTGGCCCTGCTCGCCGCCGACCGCGACACCCGCGCGGCGGTCACCGCCCCGGCCTCGTACACGGCATGGTGGCTCGCGCGGCACGCCCGCCTGGACGGCCACCGCCCCGGCCACTGGCGCCTCCCGTCCGCCGAGACCCTGGCGGCGCTCTACGACGCCGTTCCGCGAGTCGGGGTCTGCGTGCGACCGAGTCGCGAGATCGATGACAACTTCCTCACCGCCGTCGGCGTCCGGGCCGGCCTGCGCATCGCCGACGCCCGCGCCGCCGACGACCTGCTCGCCCGCCTCGCCGACCCGGCCCGCCGGCCCGCCGCCGCGCTCGTCGCCGACGCGCACGTCGCGCTGGCCGACGCGGTGGCCGCCGGCCGCGTCGACGCCGCCGATCTCGACCTGCCCGAGCACGTCCGCGCCCTGGACGGCAGCGTCGCCCACGTCGACGTCGCGATGGTGCTGGACGCCCCGTGGCCGGCGGCGGTGCTCCCGGCGAACGACCTGGTGATCGGCGGCGACCCGGTCGCGCTGGCCGAGCTGCTCGACCTGCCGTCGGCCACCGAGGTGGTGGCCGCCGACGTGCACGGCGAGGGTTCGTTCACGGCCTGGGCCGAGCTGGGCGAGGTCGTCGTGGCGTGTCACACGTTGGGCATCAGGGTGCCGCCCGGTGGGTTCCAGCACCACGACGAGCTGTGGGTGACGGTCACGAGACCCGTGACCGGCCGGTTCCGCGTCCCGACCTGGGTCGACGCGCAGGGCCGGTGGCACGCCGAGGACCCCCTGCGGGCCCTGCTCGGGCTGCTCGCCGCCGAGGAGGTTGACAGGTGAACCACCCCCTGCGCGTGCTACACAGGGAACCGTGAGCGTCCACAGCATCGGGGCGGTGCGGAACCCTCCCCGACGGGTCTGTCTGCTGACCGTCCACACCTCCCCCCTCGAGCAGCCGGGTACCGGTGACGCCGGGGGCATGAACGTCTACATCGAGCAGACCGCCCGACGCATGGCCCAGCGCGGCGTCGAGGTCGAGATCTTCACGCGCGCCACGTCGTCGGAGCAGGCACCGGTGGCCGAGCTGACCCCCGGTGTGCTCGTCCGGCACGTCGCCGCGGGCCCGTTCGAGGGGCTCGGGAAGAACGACCTGCCCAGCCAGCTCTGCGCGTTCACCGCGGGTGTCCTGCGCACCGAGGCGCGCCACGAGCCCGGCTACTACGACGTCGTGCACTCCCACTACTGGCTCTCGGGTCAGGTCGGCTGGCTCGCCCGCGACCGCTGGGGCGTGCCGCTGGTGCACAGCGCCCACACGCTCGCGCGCGTCAAGAACATCGCGCTCGCCGAGGGCGACACCCCCGAGCCGGTGGTGCGCGTGATCGGCGAGGACCAGGTGGTGGCCGAGGCCGACCGCCTCGTCGCCAACACCGACGAGGAGGCCCGCCAGCTCGTCGACCTCTACGGCGCCGACCCCGGAAGGATCGCGACCATCCCTCCGGGCGTCGACCTGGAGCGGTTCACGCCGGGTGACCGGGCGGCCTCCCGGTGTGCGCTGGAGCTGGCCCCCGACGCCGTGGTGTTCGCGTTCGTCGGCCGGATCCAGCCCCTGAAGGCTCCCGACGTGCTGTTGCGCGCCGCGGCCGAGATGCTCGTGCGCGACCCCGGTCTCCGCTCCCGGCTCGTCGTGCTGGTGGCGGGGGGTCCGTCCGGTAGCGGGCTCGCCGAGCCCACGGCGCTGCAGGAGCTCGCCGGGTCGCTGGGCATCTCCGACGTCGTGCGCTTCCTGCCGCCGCAGGGCGGCCAGGGCCTCGTCGACGTCTACCGCGCGGCCGACGTCGTCGCCGTCCCGAGCCACAACGAGTCGTTCGGGCTCGTCGCGCTGGAGGCCCAGGCCGTCGGCACGCCCGTGGTCGCGGCGCGCGTCGGCGGGCTGCCCGTCGCGGTGGCCGACGGCCGGTCCGGGCTGCTGGTGCCCGGCCACGGTGCCGGTGTCTGGGCCGACGCGCTGCGCGCGGCGCTGGCCCGCCGCGACGAGCTGGGCCGCGGCGCGGTCACGCACGCCCGCCGCTTCTCCTGGGACCGCACCGCCGACGCCCTGCTCGACACCTACGCCGTCGCGGCGGGGGAGTTCGCCGACCGGCAGGCCGTCGACGTGCCGTCCCCCGTGGCCGCGGGGATGATCCGGGGATGAAGACCGAAGAGCAGGTGGACGGGATCGTCGCGGCGGCGCTGGCGGAGATGGAGGTCGACCACCACCGGCGCGAGCCGGGCCAGTTCCTCGTCACGCTGCCCGGCACCAACCGGCTGCAGACCCACTGCTGGCTCGTGGTGCGCGACCACTCCCTGTTCGTCCAGGCCTTCGTCTGTCGTCAGCCTGACGAGAACCACGAGGGCGTGTACCGGTTCCTGCTGCAGCGCAACGCCCGGCTCTACGGCGTGCACTACACGCTCGACCGGATCGGTGACATCCACCTCGTCGGCCGGATGGCGCTGGATTCCGTCACGCCCGACGAGATCGACCGGGTTCTCGGCCAGGCCCTCGAGGCCGCCGACGGCGACTTCAACACCCTGCTGGAGCTGGGCTTCGCGAGCTCCATCCGCCGCGAGTACGCCTGGCGCTCCGAGCGGGGCGAGTCGCTGGCCAACCTGAAGGCCTTCGAGCACCTCTTCACCTGATCGTGACCCTGCGGGGCCAACCCCGTCGGGGCTCCGGTCCGTCCTCTCCCCGACCCCGGGCGCACCGGGGACGAGGAGGCGATGACGGTGCGGATCACGAGGCCGGTTCTGGCCGGGGTGGTGGCGGGTGCGGTGCTCCTCGCGGGGGCGGTGGCCTGCACGGCCGGTGGGGGCGATGGTGCGGCGTCCACGTCCACGTCCACGTCCGCGTCCTCGTCGGAACCGGCCCAGGGCGCGGTCCCGGACGCGGCCCGTGCGGCGGCGCCCGCCGCACCCGCGCAGGCGCCCGACCGGCCGATCAGCACCGAGCGGTCGCTGGTGCGCACCGCGCAGCTCTCCCTCGACGTCGACGACCCGGTGGTCGCGACCCGGAAGGTGCGCGCGGCCGTCGCCGGCATCGGCGGCACCGTCACCCAGGAGCAGTCCGGCGACGACACCAGCCGGCTGACGCTGCGGGTGCCCGCGGCCGCGCTCGACAGGCTGATCGAGGACGTCGCGGCGTTCGGACACGCCACCGCGCGGTCCGCCCAGGTCGTCGACGCGACGGACCAGGTGATCGACCTGGGTGCACGGGTCGCGAGTCAGCAGGCCAGCGTGGTGCGGGTGCGCACGCTGCTCGACCAGGCGAGGTCGATCGGCGACATCGTCTCGATCGAGTCCGAGCTCTCCCGCCGTGAGGCCGACCTCGACTCCCTCACCGGTCGCCTCGCCGCGCTGAAGGACCAGGTGGCGCTGTCCACCCTGACCGTCGACCTCACCCGGGTCGCGACGCCCCCGGTGCAGGCGTCCCGGAGCTCGGGGTTCCTCGCCGGTCTCGGTAGCGGGTGGGACGGGCTGAAGGCGCTCGGGTCGGCCACGGGAGCGGTGGTCGGGTTCCTGCTCCCGTTCCTGCCGGTGCTGGCCCTGCTCGCCGGGATCGGCTGGTGCGGCCGCCGGGTGCTGCGCAACCGCCGTGGGGCGGAGCGGCCCGGGATCTGAGGGGGAGTCATGAACTCGGGCCACTCCGCTCGAACCACCTCAGGGACGCCCGATCGGGGGGTACCGGACGGACCTGGGCGCCGGGCACGGCGAGGAGACGCCGTTCCCGGACCGACCGGGCGGGTGGGGCCCGCCGACGGTAGGTGACGGCCACCCTGACAGCCCGTCAGTGATCGAACAACCCTTTCGAGCTAACCCGTTCGGGTAATTCAGCCGGAGTCCTGCTGAAGTTGTGGTCGACATAACATGGGTGATCAGTCCGGCTCGGCCATTCGCAAGGGAGCGCCCACATGCCCGTCCGCAGCCCGTACCCCGACGTCGAGATCGCCGAGGTCCCGCTGTTCGACTTCCTGTTCGGCGACTTCGGTGACCGTGCCGACTCCCCGGCGTTCCTCGACGGTGGGAGCGGGGTCGCCATCACGTTCCGTGAGCTCAAGGGCATGGTCGAGAAGATCGCGGCCGCGCTCGTGGAGCGCGGGATCGTCGCCGGCGACGTCGTCGGCATCCTCTCGCCCAACACGCCGTACTACGCCGCGGTCTTCCACGGCATCCTGCGCGCCAACGCGATCGTCACGAGCGCCAACTCGCTCTACACCGCGGGCGAGCTGGCCCACCAGCTCACCGACTCGGGCGCCAAGCTCCTGTTCACCGTCTCCCCGTTCCTCGAGACCGCCCGCAAGGCCGTGGCCGAGGCGGGTATGGCCGCCGACTCGATCATCGTGCTGGACAGCGCCGACGGCGTGACGTCGCTGGCGGACCTGCTGGCCACCATCGCCTCGCCGCCCGCGCAGACCGTCGGCGCGCACGACACCGCGGTGCTGCCGTACTCGTCGGGCACCACGGGCCGGGCCAAGGGCGTGATCCTCACGCACCGCAACCTGGTGGCGAACCTGCAGCAGATCGCCGCGATGAGCGGCCACGTCACCCAGGGCACCAAGATCCTCGCGGTGCTGCCGTTCTTCCACATCTACGGCATGACCGTGATGATGAACCAGGGCCTGCACCGGCGCGCCACCGTCGTCACGATGCCGAAGTTCGACCTCGTCGAGTTCCTGCGGATCGTCTCCGAGTACCAGGTCGACCGGATCTACATCGCGCCGCCGGTGGCCGTCGCCCTGGCCAAGCACCCGATCGTCGACTCCTACGACCTGTCGTGCATCGACATCATCTTCTCCGGCGCCGCCCCGCTCGACGCCGAGCTCGGGCACGCGATGGGCAAGCGCCTGAACGCCACGGTCCTGCAGGGCTACGGCATGACGGAGCTGTCACCGGTGAGCCACTGCATGCCCGACGACCGCCCCGACATCGACCTCAACTCGTCGGGCTTCGCCCTGCCCAACATCGTCTGCAAGCTGGTGGACCCGGACACCGGCCAGGAGGTGGGCCCCGGCGGGCGCGGCGAGCTGTGGGTCAAGGGTCCCAACGTGATGAGCGGCTACCTCAACAACCCCGAGGCCACCGCGATCACGCTGGACGACGAGGGCTACCTGCACACCGGTGACGTCGCCGAGGTCACCTCGGACGGTGTCTTCTCGATCGTCGACCGCGTCAAGGAGCTGATCAAGTACAAGGGATACCAGGTGCCGCCGGCCGAGCTGGAGGCGCTGCTGCTCACCCACGACAAGGTGGCCGACGTGGCCGTCATCGGGGTGAAGGACGCCGAGGGCGAGGAGGTGCCCAAGGCGTTCGTGGTGCGGCAGGAGTCCGGCGCCGACCTCACGGCCGAGGACGTCATGACGTTCGTGGCCGAGCGGATCGCCCCGCACAAGAAGATCCGGGTCGTGGAGTTCATCGACCAGATCCCGAAGTCGGCCAGTGGCAAGATCCTGCGCAAGGACCTCCGCGCCCGCGAAGCGGCCCGGAGCTAGGGCCGCCGACGACACCGATGAGTTCGTGACGTGCTGCGGGTCGTATCCGTTATGAGTGGTACGGGTGCCCTCCTGGGCAAGGTGGTCGTGAACCGGGCGATGTCGTTGGACGGCTTCATCGCCGGCCCCGACAACGCGATGGACTGGGTGATCGAGTACTTCAGGGACGACCCGTTCCCCGAGGTCATGGAGGCCACCGGCGCCATGCTCGTCGGCCGGGGCACCTACGAGGTCGCCAGGCGGATGCCCCCTCCGGGGGACGACGGCTACGACGGGGGACCGGTGTTCGTCCTGACGCACCGGCCGCCCGACGAGCCGGAGCAGGGCGTCACGTTCCTCACCTGCGACCTCGCGGAGGCCATCGCCACGGCGCGCGCCGCCGCGGGCGGGAAGAACCTGGAGATCCTCGGTGCCGACGTGGCCGGTCAGTGCCTGCAGCGGGGGCTCGTCGACGAGGTCCTGGTGTACGTGCTGCCCGTGCTCCTCGGGGACGGCGTGCGCTTCTCGCCCCCGGGCCTCGGCCGGATCGACCTGGAACCGTTCAGCACCACGCAGTCGGGTCTCGTGACGATGCTGCGCTTCCGCGTGCGGAGGTAGGCCGCGGTGTCGTTGTGACCGGTGAAGCGTCGCGTCGGAGGGGACCTGGCCGGGATCCCCGCGGCGGTTGGTGATCACCGTGGTCCCGTGGCGTTCCCCTTACCGTCCGGCAACCGTCTCCGGTGCGGCGGCCCGGTCTCCGCACCCACTGTCCATGTGACGTTCACGGCAACGGCCGCTCGCCTCCGAGGGGGACGTCGCCGCGTTCGAGGGGTCGGTGCGCAGCCATCGCGGCCTCGTCTGGGTAGAGCAGCGACTGTTGGGCTGTCGGCGGCCCGGAGCGGTCCCGGGTGAGCAGGCAGACGACGGCCGCGAGAGCCGGCCCCGGTGCGCGAGGGGCAGCGCCTGACGACCCGCCGGCGGCTGGGCGATCGACCGTGCCGAGCTGCTCGACACGCCCTGCTGCACCACGCCCGGGTTCCCCGTCACGGAGCAGGACCGTCGGCGCCCGTGAGCGTCCGGGCGGCCGCGGAGTCGGCCGCCGAGCCGGCGTCGAGGTGGGCCGTCGTCCATCGGGTCCGGGGGTGCTCGCGGGCGTCGTGCTGCGTGCGCACCCACCGCGCCGCGTCCACCGCCCGCCCGTGCAGCGACGGTTCCCGCTGGTGCGGGGAGTCGGCGGCCCACAGCCCGCGCCCGTCGTCGATCTGGGGCCAGACCGTGCCGATCGCGGCCCGGTCGCCGCAGGCCGCCTGCGGGCAGCGGATGGCCAGCGCCGGGGAGTCGGGGCCGGGTCGGCCCGGGTCCGCCGCCCGGTACCGGGGCAGGGGCTGCCAGGCGCCGTCGCGGAACACCTCCGCGCCGTCCCCGATCCTCCGTACCGAACCCGGGCGGGGTGCCGTCCGCGGCAGCAGTCGACGCAGCAGGGCCACGATCCACTGCTGCACGGCGATCCGGCCCCCTCGACTGGTCCCGGGGAGCGCCCGCTCCCCGGGACCAGTGTGCGTCCCTACAGGTACGGGCGCGTGATCATCTCGAGCCCGTACCCGGACGAGGGGTCCTTGAAGGAGACGCCGCGACCGCCGTGCTCCGTGTTGGTCTCGCCGGGTCGTCGCATCTGCGGATCGGCCCAGTGCACGATGCCGCGGTCACGGAGCCGCCGGTAGGCCCGGTCGAACAGCTCGTCGTCCACGAGGAACGCGTAGTGCTGCATCTGGATCTCCCGCGTCGAGCTGGACCTTCGTGAACGGGCCCTAGGAGGGCGCCTCGGCGAGTTCGAACAGCTCGCGGGAGAAGGCGGCGGACGCCTGGCGGTCCCGGGTGGCGATGATCGTGTGGTTGAAGGTGACGGGCACGGCCATCACTCTGGTCGCTGCCGCTCGCTCCGCCCCAGCACGGTGACGGCCGCGCCGGCGACAGCGTGGAGGCGGGATGCGCCGCGCGGGCCCCTCGGCATACGGTGTAGAGATGTCACAGCCGGGGCCGGTGCGGTCCACCACTCTGGACGAGCAGCTGTGCTTCGCGCTCTACACCGCCTCGCGCGCGATGACGAGCTGCTACCGGCCGATGCTGGACACGCTGGGCATCACCTATCCGCAGTACCTGGTGATGCTGGTGCTGTGGGAGCGGGGTGACACCCCCGTCACGGGCATCGGGCACGCGCTGCAGCTGGAGACGGGCACGCTGTCGCCGCTGCTCAAGAGGCTCGAGGCCACCGGCCTGGTCACCCGCACGCGCCAGACGGGCGACGAGCGCTCGGTGCTGGTAGCGCTCACAGCGGAGGGGCGTGCGCTGGAGGCCCGCTCCGTCGCGGTCCAGAACCACGTCGGCGGGGCCACCGGCATGACCCGCGCGGAGATCGACGAGCTGCGCGCCACGCTGCACGAGCTCACGGGCCGCCTGCGTACCACGGGTGAGCGCTGATCCCCCGTGACCGCACGGACGCTCGACCGGCTCGGCGCACAACCGCTCTGGGAACAGCTGCTCGCCGACCTCCGACACCGCCTCGACCTCGACGAGTTCGCCGAGGCCTTTCCCGGTGAGCTCGCGCTCGTGGCCGAGTACGGAGTCAGCCGGCACACGGTGCGCGAGGCGGTCCGGCGGCTGCGCGACGAGGGTCTGGTGATCGCCGGCCGCGGGCGTACCCCGCGCCGGGCCGAGCCCGCCTCCATCGAGCAACCGCTCGGCGAGGCCTACAGCCTCTTCACCGCCGTCGAGGCCACCGGGCAGGTGCAGCGCAGCGTCGTACGCACCCTCGACGTCCGGGCCGACGGGGTGGTCGCCGCCCGGCTGGGCCTGGAGGAGTCGACCCCGCTGGTGCACCTCGAACGGCTCCGCCTGGCCGACTCCGACCCGCTGGCCGTCGACCGCGTCTGGTTGCCGGAGAGGCTGGCCGCGCCGCTGCTGGAGGTCGACTTCGGTCGCACCGCGCTCTACGCCGAGTACGCCGCGCGCTGCGGGGTCCGGGTCACCGGGGGCAGCGAGCGCATCCGCGCCGTGGTGCCGGACGCGTCGCAGCGCATGCTGCTCGGGATCGGCGAGGGGGTGGCCGCGCTCGCGATCGACCGGCTCGGGTGCTCGGGCGACCAGCCCGTCGAGTGGCGCCAGACGCTCGTGCGCGCCGACCGGTTCAGCGTCACGGCCCGGTTCTCCACGCGCGACGGGTACCGGGTGGACGGCGCCTAACCGGGCAGTGCCAGGTGGATCCGCACCACCGTGCCGTCCCGGCGTCGGTGCACGCGCACCAGGTCGCACAGCTGGTGCACCGCGTAGAGCCCGTGCCCGGCCTCGTGCGGCTCGGGCGGACGGCGTCCGGCCAGTGGATCGGTGATGCGCCCGCCGTCCTGCACCTGGCAGACGACGTGCCCGTCGGCCGTCCAGATGGTGAGCAGCCCGGACCCGCCGGCGTGCAGCAACGTGTTGACCACCAGCTCCTGCACGGCCGAGCGCAGGTCGGCGATCCGCTCGGGCCGCATACCCTTGCGCTCGGCGTAGGAGTGGACGAACCGGCGGGCGGTGCCGGGACCGGTGGACGGACCGATCACCAGCACGTCGGCCTCCGGCGGCGCAGGCGTCAGCGGCCGGTCGAACCAGGCGGCCACCGCCAGTGGATCGGTGTAGCCGGGGCTCTCCCAGCGCTCGCCGCCCGAGTTGAGCGTCGGGTGGGTGCGGGTGGCATCGGTCAGCACCGACCGGTCGAGCCGCCGGACGTCGTAGGGGCACAGGACGTACGCGGACGTGTCCGCCAGCGCCACGTTGATCAGCGCCTCGTGCTCCGCGCACGCCGGGTACTCGTCGCCGCTGCGGCCCGCCCAGATCGGCTCTCCGATGATCCGGACCGGACGCTCCCCGTGCTCGGCGACGAACGCCCGGAGCACCCCGCCGATGATCCGTCCGGGATTGCGCCCGGCCGCCCCCATGTCGGCGGTGCGCACCCGCGCGGACTCGGTGGCGTTGAGGGCCGAGCGCACGAGCCCCAGACCGGGCTGGGGAACGGCGACGAGCACCGGCTCGGCGCTGTCGAGGCCGTCGCGGATGAAGGCGAGCAGGCCGGCCCGGTAGCTGGCCGCGTCGGTGTAGAAGAGCGCGTCGTGCCGGAACGGTGGAGCGTCAACACTCACGGAGGAGGTCTCCCGTCGGAGGTGGCGCCGGTCACACTACCTCTCCGAAGGGAGAGGTGGTGCAGGCGGACGGCCCAACTCCGGGATGATCAGACCGACACGCCGACGCCGCCCCGCGTCCCGGCGCCGTAGCGCGCGATCTCGGCCTCGATGTCGAGGGGCAGGGTGGTCATCGCGACGTCGGACGGGATCAGGTCGGCGGGCACCAGCCAGCTGACCTCGAACTCGATGCCGTCGGGATCGCGGGCGTACAGGGCCTTGGTGGTGCCGTGGTCCGACGCCCCGGCGAGGGCTCCGTGCTCGCGCAGCACGCCGGCGATGCGGCGGAGCTCGGCGAGGGTGTCGACCTCCCAGGCGAGGTGGTAGAGCCCGACCGTCGTGCGTCCGGCCTGCGTGTCGCCCGCACCGGCGCCCATCGCGAACAGGCCCAGGTCGTGGTCGTTCGTGGAGCCCTCGGCCTGCAGGAACGCGGCGCGGCCCGGCATGCCGGCGACGACGCGGAACCCGAGCGCGTCGGAGTAGAAGGCGACGCTGCGGTCGACGTCGCGGACGTAGAGCACGGCGTGGTTGAGGCGCTGGACCGGCATGGTGACTCCTGATTGTTGAATGCTAAAGCTTTACGGTAGAGCAGAACGCATGAAAGTTCAAATGTCCTCCCGTACGATGGGGGATGTGGACGGAACGAACGAGCGGTGGCTCACTCCCGACGAGCTCGACGCCTGGATGCACTACGTGGCCACGTCCACGCTGCTCGAGTCCGCCCTCGACCGTCAGCTGCAGCGCGACTCCGGGATGCCCCACGCGTACTACCAGATCCTCGCGATGCTCTCGGAGGTCCCGAACCGCACACTGCGCATGAGCGACCTCGCCGCGGTCACGCAGAGCTCGCAGAGCCGGCTCTCCCACGCGGTCAGCCGGCTGGAGCGCAACGGCTGGGTGCAGCGCATGCCCTGCGCCGACGACCGGCGCAGCACGCTCGCGCACCTGACCGAGGCCGGTTTCACCGCGCTCGCCGCGGCCGCGCCCGGCCACGTGCGCACCGTGCGTGAGCACCTGTTCGACAAGCTCACCTGCGAGCAGGTCGGCCAGCTGCGCGCGATCCTGTCCACCGTCCTGTCCGGGCTGGCGGAGGAGGGCGGCCCGGTACCGATGCCGGGCGTCGCGGCGCGGCAGGACGCCCCCGCATGATCGTGGCTGGCGTCGGCTCGGCCGGTGAGCGATCATCGCCGTGGTGAGCCGCCTGCTGCTGCCCCTCGTGACGGTCCTCGCGCTCGCCCTCGCCGCGTGCGGCACCACCGTCACCGGAACGCCTGCGCCGCTCCCGGCCCCGTCGGGCGTCGCGGCGCCGAGCGTCGACCCGGTCCCTGCCGGTGACCGGTTCTCCGACGCCGAGGGGCGCTTCACGATCGCGCCGCCGAAGGGATGGAAGGCCGACACCAGCGGGGCTCAGAACACGGCCGTCGTGTTCGTGGCCCCCACGCCGACCCGCACGGCGGCCGGCAGCTTCAGCGCGAACATCAACGTGCTCGTCGTGCCGTCGAACGCCGACCTGCCCGCCACGGTCGTCGGTGCCCGCAACGAGCTCCGCGGCCTCACCGGCTACACCTCCACCGTCGACGAGGACGCCGCCCTGTTCGGCGGCACGCAGGCCCACCTGCTCGGTGGCACGTTCACCGACACGAAGTCCGGGCTCGAGCTGCGCAACCTGCAGCTGTTCGCGGTGCAGGGCGGCTCCACCACCGTCGTCACGGGCACGGCGGCCGCGCAGGGCTGGGACGCCTACGCGTCGGTGTTCGACATGGCGTTGCGCACGCTGACGGTCGGTGGCTGAGCGGCGGCTGGCAGAGTTGCCGCCATGGGAACCCTGGTGCTGCTGCGACACGGCCAGAGCGTGTGGAACGCCGAGAACCTGTTCACCGGATGGGTGGACGTGCCCCTCTCCGAGACGGGCGAGCAGGAGGCCCGCCGCGGCGGCGCGCTCCTCGAGGAGCAGGGGGTGCTGCCCGACGTGGTGCACACGTCACTGCTGCGTCGCGCGATCTCCACCGCCAACCTCGCCCTCGACGCCTGCGACCGGCACTGGATCCCGGTGAAGCGCTCCTTCAGGCTCAACGAGCGCCACTACGGCGCGCTGCAGGGCAAGAACAAGAAGCAGACGCTCGACGAGTTCGGCGAGGAGCAGTTCATGCTCTGGCGCCGCTCGTACGACACGCCGCCGCCGCCCATCGAGGCCGGGTCGGAGTTCGCCCAGGACGGTGATCCCCGCTACGCCGGCATCGACCCGCTGCCCGCCACCGAGTGCCTCGCCGACGTCGTGAAGCGGTTCGTCCCGTACTGGGAGTCGGCGGTCGTGCCGGACCTGCAGGCCGGCAAGGTCGTGCTGCTCGCCGCCCACGGCAACTCGCTGCGCGCGCTCGTCAAGCACCTCGACGGGATCTCCGACGACGACATCGCCGGCCTCAACATCCCCACCGGCATCCCGCTGCGCTACGACCTCGACGAGTCGTTCCGGCCTGTCGTGCCGGGTGGCACCTACCTCGACCCGGACGCCGCCGCCGAGGCCGCTGCGGCGGTGGCGAACCAGGGCCGGTGAACGTCGTGTGAACGGCGGCGGAAATGTACTGATCCGGAACGTCGCCAGCATCACGACCGGGACCGTGAACTGGCCTTGAGGTGGGTGTTGCTGCCTACGATGCGCCCATGACCGCACTGGTCTGGGCGTTGATCGCGGCCGGAACTCTCGTCGTCGGCTTCGCCGTCGGCCTCCGGGCGGGCCGTCGGCGTGTGGCCGCCGCTCCCGTCCGGGTGGAACCGACCCCCGGTCCGCCCATGGCCGATCTCCTGCAGCGTGTCTTCCGCTCCACCGACGAGGGCCTCGCCGTGCTCAACCGCGGCGGCGACGTCGTGCTGCACAACGCCCGCGCCGCCGAGCTCGGCGTCGTCCGGGCCGGGCAGGCCGACGCCCGTGCCGCCGCGGCGTGCCAGAAGGTGCTGCAGACGGGCGCGGCCTCGGCCGTCGACCTCTCGCCGCTCGACCACCGCGGTCGCCAGCCCGCCGCGGTGCTCGCGCACGTCCGGCCGCTGGGCGACGGGTTCACGATGGTGGAGGCCGGCGACACCTCCGACGCCGTGCGCCTGGAGGCCACCCGTCGCGACTTCGTGGCGAACGTCAGCCACGAGCTCAAGACCCCCGTCGGCGCGATGGGCCTGCTCGCGGAGGCCGTGCTCGACGCCGCCGACGATCCAGCCGAGGTCCGCCGCTTCGGCACGAAGATCCTCAACGAGGCCACCCGGCTCGGGAACCTCGTCACCGAGCTGATCGCGCTCTCCCGGCTCACCGGGGCCGAGCGGCTGCCGGAGCTGTCGGTGGTGGACGTCGACGAGGTGGTGCGCGAGGCGCTGGCCCGCGCCCGGCTCTCGGCCGAGGCCGCCAACATCGAGATCATCGTGGACCGGCCCACCGGCCTCGAGGTGGAGGGCGACCTGACCCTGCTGGTCACGGCGCTGTCCAACCTCGTCGAGAACGCCATCGCCTACTCACCTCCCGACGCGTCGGTGTCGGTGTCGCGACGCCTGGTGGGCGGCACCGTGGAGATCGCCGTCACCGACCGGGGCATCGGCATCGCCCCCGAGCACCAGAAGCGCGTCTTCGAGCGGTTCTTCCGCGTCGACCCCGCCCGCTCGCGGGCCACCGGCGGCACCGGCCTGGGCCTGGCGATCGTCAAGCACGTGCTGGCCAACCACGGCGGCGACGTCCGGCTGTGGAGCAGCCCGGGCACCGGCTCGACGTTCACGATGCGGCTGCCGGTCCGCGAGGAGGAGCCCGATCCCGGCGACGGGATCGAGGCGCCGGAGACTTCTGACGCCACCCGGCGTCACGCCGCCACGCGGCATGCCGAACTCGGAGGAGTGACATGACCAGGGTGCTCATCGTGGAGGACGAGGAGTCGTTCGCCGACCCGCTCGCCTTCCTGCTGCGCAAGGAGGGCTTCACCACCGCCGTGGCCGCCACCGGCCAGGACGCGCTGGAGGAGTTCGACCGCAACGGCGCCGACATCGTGCTGCTCGACCTCATGCTCCCCGGCATGAGCGGCACCGACGTCTGCAAGGCCCTGCGCACCCGCTCCGCCGTCCCGGTGATCATGGTGACGGCCCGCGACAGCGAGATCGACAAGGTCGTGGGCCTGGAGCTGGGTGCCGACGACTACGTGACGAAGCCGTACTCGGCCCGGGAGCTCATCGCCCGCGTGCGGGCCGTGCTGCGCCGCGGCGGCGAGACCGGCACCGAGGTGGACGGCCTGCCCGGCGTGCTCGAGGCCGGCCCGGTGCGGATGGACGTGGAGCGGCACGTCGTGAGCGTCAACGGCTCGGACGTGGCCCTGCCGCTCAAGGAGTTCGACCTGCTGGAGTACCTGCTGCGCAACGTGGGCCGCGTGCTCACCCGCGGGCAGCTGATCGACCGGGTGTGGGGCGCCGACTACGTGGGCGACACCAAGACCCTCGACGTGCACGTCAAGCGCCTGCGCAGCAAGGTGGAGGGCGACCCCGGCGCCCCGAAGCACCTGGTGACGGTGCGCGGCCTGGGCTACAAGTTCGAGAGCTGAGCGGCGGTCCCCGGAACGCGCTGATCAAGGCACAGACGTCGCCAGCCGATCTCCGGGGACGACATCAGCGCCTTGATCGGCGCTCGATGGCGGCGGCCACCTGGCCCGTCAGCGCCGCGCTGCGGCCGTAGATGTCCGCGTCCGTTGTGGAGAACATCGCCCAGTCGTCGTCCTGGAGCCAGTTGTGGCGGCGCCGGTCGGACCGGCGCTCGTCTTCGCCCTCGTGGCTCTCCTCCCCGTCGTACTCCAGGCCGACCTTGGCCTTCTCCCACCCGAGATCGAGCCAACGGCGTGGCCGTCCGCGGGCGTCGAGCACCGGGAGCTGCAGCGTCGGTCGTGGGAGGCCGGCGTCGTGGCAGATCAGCCGCATGCGGGACTCCTGCGGGGAGTCGGGCCCGGTGGCCGCCAGCGGGATGAGCTCCCTGGCCTGTCGGACACCCGGGAGGCCGTCGTGCCGTACGAGCTCGCGGGTCAGGGACTCCGGGGTGCAGACGCCGGCGATGAGCGTCGCGTCGAGCACGGGCAGGACGTCGAGGCGGGGCAGGAGCCGGGCGAGGTCGACGGCCGTGCGGTCGGCACAGGTTCGGCACAGGTGAGGAGCGCGCCGCACCACAGCCGGGTCAGGTCGCACGGGGCGAGGGTCTCGCACGCGACGACGATCAGGGCAGCTGTGGGGGCCTTCTCGTGACCTGTGGACAGAGCGATCCCCATGTGGACAACTCGCCGGACGACCCCCGCCGCGCCCATTCGTGGTGATCCGCAGGCGACATCTGCGCCTTGATCAACGCGGGTGGCGCTGACAGGGGAGACACAGGTTGCTGTGGGTAGCTAGCGGTCGCTGGTTGTAGCGGGTTGGGTCACGAAGACGTCACGGCGGGGGCGTAGCCTGACCGCGTGCGCCTGGGTGTGCTCGACGTCGGCTCCAACACCGTCCACCTTCTCGTGGTGGACGCGCAGCGTGGGGGGCACCCCACACCCATGACGTCGGAGAAGGACGAGCTCCGCCTCGCGGAGAACCTCGACGCGTCGGGTGCCATCACCCGGGCCGGGGCCGACGCGCTCGTGCGCACCGTCCTGAAGGCCAACGCGTCGGCCGCCGAGGCCGGGTGCACCGACCTCCTGGCGTTCGCCACCTCGGCGCTGCGCGACGCCAGGAACTCCGCCGAGGTGCTGGCCCGGGTCCGCGACGAGACGGGCGTCGCGCTGCAGGTGCTGCCCGGCGAGGACGAGGCCCGCTACACGTTCCTGGCGGTGCGCCGCTGGTACGGCTGGTCGGCGGGGCGGCTGCTGGTGCTCGACATCGGCGGCGGCTCCCTGGAGCTGGCCGCGGGCCGCGACGAGCATCCCGCGGCCGCCGCGTCGCTGCCGCTGGGGGCGGGCCGCCTCACCCGCGACTGGTTCCGGTCCGACCCCCCGTCGCGCCGGGAGATCGACACGCTCCGCGCCCACCTCGACGAGCAGCTGGAGCCCGCCGCGCGGCGGTTGCGCCGGGTCGGTGCGCCGGAGCTGGCCGTCGGCACGTCCAAGACGTTCCGCTCGCTGGCCCGGCTCACCGGCGCGGCCCCGTCCAGCGCGGGCCCGCGGGCCCGGCGCCGGCTCACCGACGTCGGGCTGCGCCAGCTCGGGGCGTTCATCACGCGGATGTCGGCGGGCGACCTGGCCGAGCTGGAGGGCGTGAGCCCCAGCCGGGCCCACCAGCTGGTGGCCGGGGCCCTGGTGGCGGAGGCGTCGATGCGGGCGCTGCGCGTCACCGAGCTCGAGATCTGCCCGTGGGCCCTGCGCGAGGGCGTCATCCTCCGCAGGCTCGACACGCTCGAGACGTCGAGCAGGACCGACGGCTTGGCACAGACCGACCGCTCGGCGCAGGACGCGCCGGCAGCTCTTGGACGCTTGACGAGCTACGAGGCACGGTGTACCGGATGAGTTCCGAGACCGACCACCCCCGCCAGCGCACCGTCGCCGAGCTGCTCGCGCAGCACGGCGACACCGGTGCGACCGGTCGTCGACGCCGTCGCCGCGAGGCCGACGGTGACGACGACGCCCCCCAGGCTGCGAACGGGGTCGCGGCCGGGCCCGCTGCATGGGCGGCCGCCCCGCCGCCCGCGCCGGACCGCTCGGTGCTCAGGCAACCGGTGCCCCGGGATCAGCCGCCCCGGGAGCAGACGCCGTGGAGCCCGGCCCCGCGCGACTCGTTCCCGCGCGAGAAGCTGCCGCCGCGGCAGGCCGCTCCGCGGTCGTTCGCGCCCGAACCCGCACCGGAGCCGCCTGCGCGCAACGGCACGGCCGCGTCCTCGCCGTCCTCGCCGTCCGCGCCGTCCGCGCCGTCCGCGCCGTCCGCGCCGTCCTCCCCGACGATGGCCGCGCCCGCGGTGCCCCCGGTCACGGGCCGGCGCCGCAAGCCCGAGCCGGAGGCCGCGCCGGTCCGCGAGAACCCCACCGACCACATCCCGCGCTACCGCGAGGACCGCACGGGCGTCATCGATCCTGGCCTGACCGGCCCGATCGACCAGCAGCAGCTTCTGGGCCTGAGCAAGCCGCCGGTGATCGAGGAGCCGGCCGCCGAGCAGCCCGACGACGACGGCGGCCCCGCCACGATGGTCGGTGTGGCCCCGGCCGGCGCCGAGTCGTGGCACCGCGTCCGCACCGGCCGCCCGGCTCCCGACGTCGACGCCGGCCCGCCCACCCAGGCCGCGTCGCCGCTGGACTTCGACGACCGGCCGGCCGGCCTGGACCTCGACGACGACGAGCCGGACGACCTCGACGATCTCGACGACGACCGGTCGGCCCGCCGCAAGGGGTCCGCGGACGCCTCGCCCGGTCAGGCCTGGGCAGCGGTCGTGGCCCAGTGGATCGTCGGGGCCATCGGCGGCGCGGCCCTGTGGGTCGGCTTCCGCTTCCTGTGGCGCGAGCTGCCGGTCGTGGCGCTGGCGGCGGCCGTGCTCGTCACGGTCGGGCTGGTGCTCGTGGTCCGGGCGCTGCTGCGCAACAACGACATGCGCACCACGGTGTTCGCCGTGCTGGTCGGGCTGCTCCTGACCGTGTCACCAGCGATTCTGGTACTACTGGGCAGGTGACGACCCCACCCGTCGCCCTCTCCACGGCATCGGTCTACCCGGAGCCCGTCCGGGCGGCGTTCGAGATCGCCGCCGGCCTGGGCTACGACGGCGTCGAGCTGATGGTCTGGTCCGATCCGATCAGCCAGAACCCGGCCGCGGTCACCCGGCTCGTGCAGGAGTACGGCGTGCCCGTGCTGGCCGTGCACGCCCCCTGCCTGGCCGTCACGCAGCGGGTATGGGGCTCCGACCCGGTCGAGCGCATCCGCCGGTCCGTCGACGCGGCCGAGCAGTTCGGGGCCCGCACCGTCGTGCTGCACCCTCCGTTCCGCTGGCAGCGGCGCTACGCCGCCACGTTCGCCGCCGAGGTGGCGAGGGCCGGTGAGTACGCGGGCGTCGCACTCGCGGTGGAGAACATGTTCCCCGTCACCCGGGGTGGCTTCCGCTCGGTGCCCTACAGCCCGGGGTTCGACCCCACCGAGGTCGGGCACGAGCACTACACGCTCGACCTCTCCCACACCGCCGCCGCCGGGTCCGACGCCATCGCCATGCTCGACCGGATGGGCTCGAACCTCGCCCACATCCACCTCGCCGACGGCAGCGGGGGCCCGCGCGACGAGCACCTCGTGCCGGGACGGGGCACCCAGCCGTGCGCCGAGGTGTGCCAGCGGCTCGCCGACTCCGACTTCGCCGGCGTGGTCGTGCTCGAGATCAGCACCCGGCGCTGCCGCACCCGCTACGAGCGGATGACGCTGCTCGCGGAGTCACTGCTGTTCGCCCGGTTCCACCTGCAGCCCGTGAGCGCACTCTCGTAGATCGCGCCTCCACGTGCGTGGTAGACGTTGACCATGCAGCCCGCCCCCGCCGCCACCCTGTTCCGCGACGCGATCGGGGTCGAGCCGCTCGGGGACGGTCGCTACGGCGCGGAGCTCGGCACGGTGTGGACGGTGGGTCCGAAGGCCCACGGCGGGATACTGCTGGTGCTGCTGGCCCAGGCCGGCATCGCCCGCCTGGGCGCGGACGTGCCCGATCCCGATCCGCTGGCCATCGCCGCCGACTTCCTGAGGGCTCCCGAACCCGGTCCCGTCGAGCTCGCCACCGAGGTCATCAAGCTCGGACGCACGGCGTCGGTCGTGTCCGTGCGCATGACGCAGGGCGGGAAGCCGATGCTCACGGCGTCACTGACGGCCGGCCGGCTGCCCGACGACGAGCCCCGCTGGGCCGACCTGCCCGACATGCCCGCCGACCCGCCCGCCGACACCTTCGACCCGGGCACCCGGCGCGACCCGACCGGGCTGTCGTCGGCATGCGACATGCGGTTCGACACGTCCACCGTGCCGTTCATGCGGGGCGAGCAGGGCCCGCCGCTGATGCGCGGCTGGGCCCGTCCGCGCGACGAGCCGACCGACGTGCTGTTCGCCCTGCTCGCGGGCGACCTGCTGCCGCCCGCGGTGTTCAACGTCGGCGGCCGGTTCGGGTGGGCCCCCACCGTGCAGCTCACGGCGCTGCTGCGGGCGCGTCCGGCACCGGGGTGGCTGCGGCTGGAGTCGCGTGCGGCCACCGTGGCGGGCACGTGGTTCGACGAGGACGTCACGGTGGTGGACTCGGCCGGCCGGCTCGTGTGCCAGGCGAGGCAGCTGGCGCTCAGCCCCCTGGAGCGCAAGTAGGGTTCCGACCATGACACGGATCGCGGTGCTCGGAGCGGGGAAGATCGGGGAGGCGCTGCTGGCGGGCCTGCTGGCCGCCGGGACGGCCCCCGACGAGCTGGCGTTCACCGAGCGCCACCCGCAGCGCGCCGCGGAGCTGGCGGCCCGGCTGAAGGTGGCGGCGCTCGGCGTGGCGGAGGCCGCGGAGCGGTCCGACGTCGTGGTGGTGGCCGTCAAGCCGCAGGACATCGCCCCGGTGCTCGCCGAGCTCGCTCCGGCGCTGCGCCCGGGCACGCTGGTCGTCTCCCTGTGCGCGGGACTCCCGACGGCCCTGTTCGAGGGCGGGCTGCCCGAGGGCACCGCGGTGGTGCGGGTCATGCCCAACACCCCGATGCTGGTCGGCGAGGCCATGAGCGCTGTGTCGGCGGGTACCCACGCCACGGAGGACCATCTGGCCACCGTCGAGACGATGCTGGGCTCGGTCGGCCGCGTGGTGCGGGTGCCGGAGTCGCAGCAGGACGCCGTGACGGCGCTGTCGGGGTCGGGGCCCGCCTACTTCTTCTACCTGGTCGAGGCCATGATCGACGCCGGCATCCTGCTCGGCCTCCCGCGCGCCGTCGCGGCCGACCTCATCGTCCAGTCGGCGTTCGGGGCGGCGCAGATGATGCGCGACTCCGCCGACCACCCGGTGCTTCTCCGCGAGGCCGTCACGTCGCCGGCCGGCACCACCATCGCCGCGATCCGGGAGCTGGAGCGGCACGGCGTGCGGGCGGCGTTGATCGACGCGATCGAGGCGGCACGCGACCGATCGGTGGAGCTGGGTCGCGCGGCGCAGCAGTCATGACCCGATCGGACTACCACACATCACCCTGACGCGGAGCTGTACGACACACGTGTGTGGAGTGCGTGTCGGAGTCGTCACACCCGCACCGCTATCCTCAGCAGGAACACGGAGTCGGCGCGGAGCCGACACCGGTGCCGAGTACCCAGAAAGCGGTGATCGGATGGCGATCGAGCCCCGGGATTCGGATCTCGGCCACATCGGCCAGGTTCAGTTCCTGACCGTGGCCGAGGTCGCGGCGATGATGCGCGTGTCGAAGATGACGGTCTACCGGCTCGTGCACGGCGGTGACCTGCCCGCCGCCCGCGTCGGCCGGTCCTTCAGGGTGCCCAAGGGCGCGGTCGAGGAATACCTCCGCAGCGCCTACTTCGACGCGGGCTGAGCACCTCACACCGTCGCAGGTAGGATGGGCCACCGGTCATCGCCCGGCCCGTGTGCGCCCTGCGCCGCGTCCGGTCGGGCCTCTCCGTAGCACCCGCGATCGCACCGGTCGCGTCACGATCAGGAAGGTCCACGTATGGGCTCCGTCATCAAGAAGCGCCGCAAGCGGATGTCGAAGAAGAAGCACCGCAAGCTGCTTCGCAAGACCCGCGTGCAGCGTCGCAAGCTCGGCAAGTGACGGCAGCGGCCGGCCGGGGTCCTCCGAGAGGATCCCGGCCGGCCGCTTCTGTTTCCGGTGCGTCCGCTCACGACCCGACCCGCTGACCTCGTCCGGGGTCTAGCATCGGTCACCCGCCGCATCCACCCGCACACTCCGCAGGGGCCCCGCCGTGACGCCGTCCGTCGTTCTCGTCACCGGTGTCAGCCGTTTCCTGGGCGGTCACCTCGCCGCCCGGCTCGCGGCCAACCCGGACATCGACCGCGTGCTCGGGGTCGACACCGTCCCCCCACCCCGTGACCTGCTGCGCCGCATGGGCCGCGCCGAGTTCGTGCGCGCCGACATCCGCAACCCGCTCATCGCCAAGGTCATCTCCCACGCATCGGTCGACACCGTGGTGCACGCGTCGCTGTCGGCCAACCCGGGCTCCTCGGGCGGGCGCACGGCGATGAAGGAGATGAACGTCATCGGCACGATGCAGCTGCTCGCGGCGTGCCAGAAGGCCGACACGGTGAAGCGCGTGGTGCTCAAGTCCACCAGCGCCGTCTACGGGTCGAGCCCGCGTGACCCCGCCCTGTTCGACGAGACGATGGTGCCCAAGGACCTGCCGTCGGGCGGCTACGCCAAGGACGCCGTGGAGATCGAGGGCTACCTGCGCGGGTTCGCGCGCCGCCGGCCCGACGTCGCCGTCACGGTGCTGCGCTTCGCCAACTTCATCGGCCCGCGCATCGACACGGTGTTCACCCGGTACTTCGCGCTGCCCGTGGTCCCCACCGTGCTCGGCTACGACGCCCGCGTGCAGCTGCTGCACGAGGAGGACGCGCTCGCGGTGCTGGAGCGCGCCGCCAGCCACGAGATCCCGGGCACGTTCAACGTGGCCGCCGACGGCGTGCTCCTGCTCTCGCAGGCGATCCGGCGGGCCGGACGCGTCGCCGTCCCGCTGCCGAGCGCCGCCGTGGGCCCGGTCAGCCGGATCTTCCGCAGCGCCCGGCTGGTGGACTTCTCGCCGGAGCAGATGCGCCTGCTCAACTTCGGCCGTGTCGTCGACAACACGCGGCTGCGCACCCAGTTCGGGTTCACCCCGCGCTGGACCACCATGCAGGCGTTCGACGACTACGTCCGTGGCCGGGCCCTGCGGCCGGTGGTCTCGGCCGAGCAGATCGAGTCCGTGGAGCGCGGCGTGCTCTCGCTCGCCCGGACCCTGCGATGACCGCCCGCAACACCCAGGCCAGAAGGGGGGCACCCGTGTCCGAAGCCCGCGTCATCCCGTTGCACCCCGATGCGTCGGGCGGCCGCACCCGCTGGCGTCTCGGGAAGCCCGGCGTCGCGCCGGTCCAGCCTCCGGCCCCGGAACCGGAGCCCGAGCCCGTGGCCGCCGAGCCCGACCCGGCCGCCTGGGAGGGGGCGCTCGAGGCCGCGCTGACCTTCGCGCGCCGCCGTTTCGAGGGCGACTACGCCGTGGACGAGTTCGGCTTCGACGCCGACCTCACCGACAACCTGCTGCTCCCGGCCCTGCGCCCGCTCTACCAGAAGTGGTTCCGCGTGGAGACGATCGGCATGCACCACGTGCCCGACGTCGGCGGTGCGCTGGTGGTGGCCAACCACTCCGGCACCCTGCCGCTCGACGGGCTGATGACGGCCGTGGCGCTGCACGACGACCACCCCGCCCAGCGCCACCTGCGCACGCTCGGCGCCGACCTGCTGTTCAAGCTCCCCGGCTTCGGCGCACTGGCCCGCAAGCAGGGCAGCACGCTGGCCTGCAACCCCGACGCCGAACGGCTGATGCGCTCCGGCGAGCTGGTCGGCGTGTGGCCGGAGGGCTTCAAGGGCATCGGCAAGCCGTTCCGCGACCGCTACAAGCTGCAGCGCTTCGGCCGGGGCGGCTTCGTCTCCGCCGCGCTGCGCACCGGGGTGCCGATCATCCCGTGCTCCATCGTGGGGGCCGAGGAGATCTACCCCAAGATCGGCGAGATCAAGGCGCTGGCCCGGCTGTTCGGCGCCCCGTACTTCCCGATCACCCCGCTGTTCCCGCACCTCGGCCCGCTCGGGCTCGTCCCGCTGCCGAGCAAGTGGTACATCGAGTTCGGCGAGCCGATCCGCACCGACGCCCTCGACCCCGCCGACGCCGAGGACCCGATGACGGTCTTCAACCTCACCGACCAGGTCCGGGAGACCATCCAGCACACCCTGTACCGGCTGCTGAGCCAGCGCCGCAACGCGTTCCTGGGCTGACCCCTGGGAATCATCGCCGCCGGGCCGCCAGGCCCGCCGCCACCGCGCCGGCCAGGGCTCCCGCGCCCAGGACCGAGGGGACGCCGATGCGAGCCGCCCTGCGGCCCGTGCGGAAGTCACGGATCTGCCAGCCGCGGTCCTTGGCGACGTCGCGCAGTTCGGAGTCGGGGTTGACCGCCACCGCCGTGCCGACGGCCGAGAGCATCGGCACGTCGTTGACGGAGTCGGAGTAGGCGGTGCAGCGGCGCAGGTCGAGGCCCTCGGCCACGGCCAGGGCGCGCACGGCGTGGGCCTTCGCCGGGCCGTGCAGGATCTCTCCCACCAGACGCCCCGTGTAGTGCCCGTCGACGTTCTCCGCGACGGTGCCCAGTGCGCCGGTGAGCCCGAGGCGCCGCGCGATGATCAGGGCCAGCTCGACGGGGGTGGCGGTGACCAGCCAGACGCGCTGGCCGGCGTCGAGGTGCATCTGGGCCAGCGCGCGGGTGCCCGCCCAGATGCGGTCGGCCATCAGCTCGTCGTAGATCTCCTCGCCGAGCTCGGTGATCTCGGCGACCGGACGCCCGGCGACGAACGACAGCGCGGTGTCGCGCCCGGTGGTGGTGGAGTAGGTGGTCTCGCGGCCACCGATCCGGAACTTCAGCTGCTGCCAGGCGAACCCGGCGAGGTCGGCGGTGGTGAAGAACTTGCGGGCGGCGAGCCCGCGGGCGAAGTGGAAGATCGATGCGCCGATCATCATCGTGTTGTCGACGTCGAAGAACGCCGCGGCCGTGAGATCGGTCTGGGGGACGTCGGCCGGGCCGCTGTCACCCGCGGCCACGGCCGCGGCCGCTGAGGCCTCGCCCGCCACCACCGCAGGGTCCCGTTCCCGGACATCGGCCTCGGCGCCGTCGCCCGAACGCGTGTCTGCATCAACCACGCGCCCAGCCTACTGGCGTGACGACCCCGGAGAACCAACGAGGCCGCCGCGGAATCCTCCGCGGCGGCCTCGTCGTGAACCGTGAACGTCGAGCGTCGAGATCAGCCGATCGTGACGCCGGGCATGCCGGGCAGCAGCGGCGGCAGGTTGATCGGCGGGAGCAGCGGTAGCGGCACCGGGACCGAGATGTTGCCGCCCGACGGAGCCGTGGTGGGGGCGCTGGACGGCGCGTCGGTGGACGTGCCGGGAGCGTCGGCGCCGTCGGTGGACGGGACGAGGCCCTGGGCCGGGGCCCCGGTCCGGGGCGCGGTGCTCGGCGCGCCCGGGCCGGTGCCGGCGCCGGGGGCCGACGGGTCGTCGGTGGTCGACTCCCCGGATCCCGTGGTCCCCCCGGTCCCCTCCGAGCCGGCCGTCCGCGGCGAGCAGGTGCCCGTGGCCGGCAGCGGACCGAGGTCGTCGACCGTGCCGGAGGTGACCCGGGCGCAGTTCGAGCGGTCGCTCAGCGCCTGGGTGCGGCCCAGGAGCCGGTCCAGGAGGCTGATGGAGTCGTCCGCACCGGGAACCGTGCTGGTGGGCAGCGCCGAGCGCAGGACCGACAGCTTGGCGGCCTGCTCCCCGGCCCACGCCCGCAGGTCGCCGAGGGCGGCGGACCCGCCGGCGTCCTCGGAGTCCATGAGGGCGCGGGACCCGTCTCCGGTGGAGGAGTCGAAGTCCTGGATCGCCGACTGCACGAGCTGGGGATCGGCCGCGATCCCGGCCGGGTTGGTCGTGACGAGCTTCTCGACCTCGTCGAGGCGCGTCGTGGCGAGCTCGAGCTGGCGGTGGGCCTTGGCGGACTTGTCGAACGTCATCGCGAGCCCGGCCGACTCGGCCACCCGCTTGACGGGGTAGAGGGCGTCGCCGGGCAGCGCGTCACGGCTGGCGAAGATGCTGCCGCCGGCCGCGGCGACCACCGCGACCAGAGCCGCCGCACCGAGCACGAGGGCACGCCGGCTCAGACCGCGGGCCGTCGAGCGCGCCCTGCCGCGGGGGCGGCCCTCCGGGCGGCTCGACATGCTCCGGGGCAGCGTGTGACGACCGGGGCGGCGACCGGCCCGGACCAGCGGCACCAGGTCCTCGTCGGGCTCGTCGGCGACGGAGGGCTCGACGGCGGGTGCGACCGCGGTGACGGCAGGCATGACCGTGGTCACCGCGTCGTCCGGCGCGGCGGCCTCGGGCTGCGCCAGCATCGCCATGAGGCGGGCGCGGGCGCGCGCCTTCTCGTCGGGGCGGGGCGCGTACGCCCCGCCCGCGGACCGCAGCATGGCCGCGATCTCCAGATCACGCGCCAGTCCGGGGTCGGCGACGGAACCGGGGGTTCGCCCCTGCTCGATCGCCGCTGCGAACTGCTCTGCTTCCCAACCGGGATCAACAGGGCCCTGTTCGGCGGGCATGTTGGCCGTCCTCACTGCACACCTGCGCTGTACGAGCTGCGGTGCTGGCGCACCACAGGCTCCCGACGTTCACCCACACAACGATCGGCAGCGGAGCAGGTTACGGGTGTGCGACCGTTCACCGCATCGAGTCGTTCATTCGCCGCACCCGTAACGTTCCGGGGGTGGGCTCCGATAAGGCGGAAACTCATCGCAGCCCCTCCGGTAACAGCTGGGCGAGCCGACGGACCGCACGGTGCTGCAGGGCCTTGACGGCCCCCTCGTTGCGATCCATGATGACCGCCGTTTCGGCCACCGACAGCCCCTGCAGGAACCGCAGCTTGATGCATTCCTGCTGGTCGGGGTTCAGTTTGCCGATGCACTTGAGGAGCTCGTTGTTGGTGGCCCCGTCGAGCACCTGCTGCTCCGGGCCGCTGGTGCTCGGTGAGAGTTCGACGATCTCGGCAGTGGTCTGCTCGAGCCGGTAGCGGCTCGACTTCACGTGGTCGAAGATCAGGTTGCGCGCGATGGTGACGAACCACGCACCGATGTCACGGCCCTGGTAGCTCACCGAGGTGATGCGGCGCAGCGCGCGGACGAACGTCTCCTGGGTGATGTCCTCGGCGAGGGTGCGGTCACCCATCCGGAACAGCACGAACCGGAACACGACGTCGTAGTAGCGGTCGAACAGCTCGCCGAAGGCGGCCATGTCGCCGGCCTGTGCGGCCTTGACGAGCGCCCAGGCGCCGTTGGCGTCCTCGGGCTCGGCGGGCGGGGCGGCGTCCGGGTCCGGGGCGGCCTCGTCGGCGCCGTGCGGTCGCTGCCGGGGGAGCGGCGGGCCCGTCACCGGGGCGTTCCGGGTGGGACCCGGGGGCGCCCCGACCGGGGGAGCGGTCGTCGGGGACATCGATACCTCCCCACCCGTGGGGAGACGGGTGGCTTCGGTGTGGAGTAGCCGGGGCGGTCGCATTCGGGGGTCAGACCTCGCACCCGTGTCGGACAGGACGCCGCGGACGGATCCGCGATGTGCTGATCACAACAGGCTGCATGCCACTCCCTTGGGTGAGTCTCGCGACGAACCGGTGCGTCGGGGCGTTGAGTAAGCCGTAAGCAGTTGTCTCTGTCGCGGCGGAGCATACGACCGACACGGTGTGGTGAAAGACGCAGTGCCGCTCGCCGTACTCCTGTTCCGGTGAGCGGACGACTACGCGCGGTCAACGTAGCGGGCATCCGCGTGTCGCCTTCCGCCCGGGGGCGTGACCCCGCGCCGAACGCCGCGACGGGCGCGCCGCACGGCCCGTGCCAGACTCGCGTCAGGCCCGTTCCCGAAGCCCTCGAGCAGACCCCTGGAGTGCCGTGGACAGCACGTCCCCACCCGCGTCCGACGGGCACTCGCCCACCCACGTCGCGGAGCTCGTGGCGCGCGCGGCGGCCCGAGTCCCCGATCAGCCCGCGATCGTCGATGTGAGCAGGAAAAACACACTGACGTGGTTCGACCTGGACTCGGCGGTGTCCGCGGAGGCCACGCGCCTGCTCGCGGCGGGCGTCTCGAGGGGTGACCGGGTCGTGGTCCGGCTGGCCAACGGGGCGCCGTTCTGCGTGGCCGTCCTGGGGGCGATGAGGGCGGGTGCGGTGGCCGTTCCGCACGGTCCGATCGCGGTGCCGCGGGAGCTCCGGATCGTGTTCGACGACTGCCGTCCCGCGGTCGTGGTGGCTGCGGAGGGTGACGAAGCCGCGACGGCTGCCGCGGCCGCCGTCGGGGCCGCGGTGATCGCTCCGCCCGACGTCACGACCCGCTCGCAGGCCCCCTCGGCCGAGGCTCCCCCGAGCCACTCCGGAGGTGGGGAGGACATCGCGCTCCTCGTCTACACCTCGGGCACCACGGGGGTGCCCCGCGGCGTCCGGTTGTCGCACCGCGCCGTGCTGGCCAACCGGGAGCAGGCCGGGCAGCTGCGCCCGCCGCTCGTGGCGCCCGTCGACCGGGTGCTGCTCTCCCTGCCGCTGTTCCACGTCTTCGGGCTCGCCGCGGGCTTCCTGCAGGTCTGCTGGGCCGGCGCCACCGTGGTGCTCACCGACCGCTTCGAGCCGGCCCACATCGCGGAGGTCCTCGTCGCGGAGCGGGTGAGCGGCGTCGCCGGGGTGCCGTCGATGTACCGGGCGCTGCTCGACCTCCCGCCCGACGAGCTGCGTGCGGCCATGGCGGGGGTCCGGCTCTGCACCTCCGGCGGGGCTCCGCTGCCGGCGAAGTGGCTGGCCCGGTTCCGGGAGGCGACCGGTCTGTCGATCTTCGAGGGCTACGGCCTGACCGAAGGCGGTCCGGTGATCACCACCAACCCGCTCGACGCCGCCCCGAAGGCCGGCTCCGTGGGCCGGGCGCTGCCGGGTGTGGAGCTGCGGCTGGTGGACACCGAGGGCCGGCCGATCGACACGCCCTCCGAGCCCGACCCCGACGACATCGACGAGGAGGTCTCCGACCCGAGCCAGGACACCGGCCTGGTCGCGTTGCGCGGGCCCAACCTGTTCTCCGGCTACTGGCCCGACGGTGAGGGCGGCCCCGACGCCGACGGCTGGTTCCGCACGGCCGACGTCGGCTTCCTGGACACGGACGGCGACCTGCACCTCGTCGACCGCTCGTCGGACCTCGTGATCGTCAACGGCTTCAACGTCTACCCGCGTGAGGTCGAGCAGGTGCTGCTGGAGATCGACGGCGTCACGGAGGCCGCGGTGGTCGGCGTCGCGGACGACCGCACCGGTGAGGCGGTCAAGGCCGTGCTCGTCGGTTCGCCGGAGCTGACCGAGGACACGGTGCGGGCGCACTGCGCGGTGCGGCTGGCCCGGTTCAAGGTGCCCGCGGTGATCCAGTTCGTGGACGAGCTGCCCCGCACCCCCACGGGCAAGGTCGCCCGCCGGCAGCTGGCGGCGGGCGCATGAGCCACCGGGTCACCATCTACACCCGCGCCGACTGCTCCCTGTGCGTCACGGCCGAGGCCGACGTCGAGCGGATCTGCGACGAGCTGGGCATCGAGTGGACAGCCGTGGACGTCGACGCCGACGGCGAGCTGCGCGCCGAGTACGGCGACCGGGTGCCCGTCATCATGGTGGACGGCCGCGAACACGGATTCTGGCGGGTGGAGGAGCCGCGGCTGCGGAAGGCGCTGGCCTGATCGGCGTCGCTCGGACCGCCGATCGAACCGCAAGCCGCCTCCCGGGCGAACCTTGGCCGTGAGCACGACAGCGGCACCCCCGGAGCCCCCCACCCCGACACCAACGGCGATCCCCCGTGGGTTCGCGGCGCTGATCGGGCTGCTGGCGGTGGGTGCCGCTCTCGCGTTCGGCCACCTCGTCGCGGCCCTGATCTCGCCCGCCTCGTCGCCCTACCTCGCGGTGGGCGACACCGTCATCCGCTTCTCGCCCGAACCTCTCACCGAGTTCGCGAAGGTCACGTTCGGCACCAACGACAAGCCGATCCTGCTCAGCGGCATCGCGGTGGTCATCGCGATCGTCGCGCTGCTGGCGGGGTTGGCGTCGCGGCGCAGCCCGCGGCCGGGCCTGGTCGTGATCGTCGTGCTGGGCGTGCTGGGGTTCGCCGCGGTGGCCATCGCCCCGGTGTTCTCGCCGCTCGACCTCGTCGCCCCGCTGGTGTCCGTCGCGGCCGGCGTGCTGTCGTTCCGCTGGCTGCACTCGCTGGCCCGCCGGGCCTACGCCACCGGGACCGACACCGCCGGCGGCGTCTCGCGCCGCAACGTCCTCATCGGCGGCTCGGTCGCCGTCGGCGTCGGTGCGCTCGCCGCGGGCGGGGGCGGGCTGCTGCTCGGCAACGGCGTCGGCGGCTCGCGCGAGACCGTCACCAAGCAGCTGCAGGCCGCCCGGCTGGTGGAGCGGGCCCCGGCGATCCCGGCGGGCGCCGCGTTCCCCGAGGCGGGCACGCCCACGTTCCTGACGGCCAACCCCGACTTCTACCGGATCGACGTCGCGCTGCGGATCCCGAGCCAGACGGCGTCGGCCTGGTCGATGAAGATCCACGGCATGGTCGACAAGGAGATCACCCTCACCTTCGACGACCTGCTCGCCCGCCCGCTCGTGGAGCGCACGATCACGATGACGTGCGTCTCCAACCCCATCGGCGGCAACCTCATCTCCACCACCAACTTCATCGGCGTGGAGCTGCGCGACATCCTCATGGAGGCGGGCGTCCAGCCCGGGGCCGACCAGCTGTTCAGCACGAGCGTCGACGGCTGGTACACCGGCACCCCCACCGACGTCGTGATGGAGCCGGGCCGAGGTGCGCTGCTGGCCATCGGGATGAACGGCGAGGCGCTGCCCCCGGAACACGGCTTCCCGGTGCGGATGGTGGTGCCCGGCCTGTACGGCTACGTCTCGGCCACCAAGTGGGTCGTCGACCTGGAGGCCACGACGTTCGCGGCGAAGCAGGGGTACTGGCGCGAGCGCTCGTGGGCGGTGAAGGCGCCGATCAAGACGATGTCGCGGATCGACTCGCCGCAGGGCTTCGCACAGGTGCCGGCGGGCAAGGTCACGGTGTCGGGCATCGCGTGGGCGCAGCACACGGGCATCGAGAAGGTCGAGGTCCGCGTGGACGGCGGCGCGTGGCAGGTCGCCGACCTCTCCACCGAGGTCAACATCAACACCTGGCGCATGTGGCGCTCCGACTTCCAGCTGGGCGCGGGCAGTCACACGGTCCAGGTCCGGGCCACGGACAAGACCGGCTACACCCAGACCGAGACGCGGGCCGACCCGATCCCGGACGGTGCGTCCGGATGGCAGGCCACGATCTTCACCGTCAACTAGCCCAACAGACTCACAGCCCACCCGATCGGCTCTCTCGACTGGCCTGACCGGTGGATCTGTGCTGCACGACCGGACGTATAGGCAAGGCTCGTTGCCGAACCGTTACATCCGAAGACTGAACCACTTTCGGCTCAACGTCGAAAGCTCACTGACAGGTCCGGAGCAACCGGGCCTCGCTCTAGGAGGAACACCCGTGCGAAAGATCCAGCGACTGGCCGCCGTCGGTGCCATGGCCGCCCTCACCGTGGCGCTGGCCGCCTGTGGCAGCTCCGAGACCGCGTCCACCGGGACCGCCACCTCGGCGCCCGCCGCCGCCGCCCCCACCTCGGCCGCCGCCGCGAGTGACGGCGTGACCACCAACGCCGACGTCTTCGGCCCGGCCTGCAGCAAGCTCCCGCAGGGCGACGCCCCGGGCTCGCTGAACAACATGGGCCCGAACCCGGTGGCCACCGCCGCGTCGAGCAACCCGCTGCTGACCACGCTGGTCACCGCCGTCGGCAAGGTTCCCGGCCTGGCCGACACGCTCAACTCGCAGAAGGCCATCACCGTCTACGCGCCGTACAACGACGCGTTCGCGGCGGTCCAGAAGTCCATCGGCGACGCGGCGTTCAACGCCCTGCTGGCCAACCCGACCAAGCTCGGCGCCCTGCTCAGCTACCACGTGGTCCCGCAGCGCTACGACGCCGCCGGCCTCGTCGCCGCCGGCAAGACCACCGAGCTCGCGGGTGGTGACGTCACCATCGGTGGCACCGCCACGGCGCCGACGCTGACCGACGGCTCGGGCAACACCGCCTCGGTGCTGTGCGGCAACATCCCCACCTCGAACGCCACCGTGTTCGTGATCGACAAGGTTCTGATGCCGAAGTCCTGATCCAGGGCTGAGTGCGACGTCCGCAGGGGCGGTTCCGGTTCTCCCGGAACCGCCCCTGCGGCGTTCCCGGGCGACGAGCGGGCGTCCGGTCGCGGTCACCGGTACGCCGCTCCGCGAACACGATCCCGTTCAAGATCGCAACTTTGTGCGTGCGTTCACAAGCGGCTACCGTGGAACCCAGTCGCCGTCAAGACCCGGACCCGGGGTATCCGTCCCGGTGTCACGTCCCTCCACGGGGTGTGTGGGCCTTCGGCAAGCATCGAGGACGTCAGCGAGGAGAGACCGTGACCGTGCCGCCGGAGGCGGAACGCGAAGGTGTGGGCGACGTCGCCAGGCTGCGGTCCATCCCCGAGGCCAGCGTCGCCCGGCTCGCGCTCTACCTGCGCACGCTGGGTGAGCTGAGCGAGCAGGGCGCCGAGACGGTGTCCAGCGACGAGCTCGCCGCGGTCACGGGGGTCAACCCGGCCAAGCTGCGCAAGGATCTGTCGTTCATCGGGTCCTACGGCATCCGCGGGGTCGGTTACGAGGTGCGTCCGCTGGTGCACCAGCTGGAGCAGTCGCTGGGGCTCAACCACCGCCAGGCCGTCGCACTCGTCGGGGTCGGCAACCTCGGCCACGCCCTGGCCGGCTACGGCGGCTTCGACGGCCGCGGCTTCCCGGTCACCGCGCTGTTCGACGTGGACCCCGACCTCGTGGGCATCCACATCAACGGCATCCTCGTCGAGCACGTCCGCGAGATCCCGCGCATCGCCGCCGAGCGGGGCGTCACGATCGGCATGATCGCCACGCCCGGTCCGGCCGCGCAGGCCGTCTGCGACCTGCTGGTCTCCGCGGGCGTCCAGTGCATCCTCACGTTCGCGCCGGTGGTGCTGCAGGTGCCCGCCGACGTCGAGGTGCGCAAGGTCGACCTGGCCGTCGAGCTGCAGATCCTCGCGTTCCACGTCGCCCGCCGGAACCTCGACCATCCCGGCGTGACAACGGGCACGACGAACGGGCATGCACTCGTGAACGGGGCGGCCGACAATCGGACCGTCAACGGTTCGGGAGGAATCCACTCATGAGTGTGCTGGTCGTGGGGCTGTCGCACCGCAGCGCTCCCGTCGAGGTGCTCGAGCGGGCGGCCGTCGGTGTCGACGACGTGCCCAAGCTGCTCGACGAGATGCTGCACGGCGTCCACGTGTCCGAGGTCGTGCTGCTCTCCACGTGCAACCGCATCGAGGTCATCGCGGTCGTCGACGCGTTCCACGGCGGGCTCGCCGACGTCTCCGCCGTGCTCTCCCGCCACGCCGGCATGCCGCTCACCGAGCTCACCGAGCACGTCTACGTCCACTACGCGGGCTCGGCCGTGCAGCACCTGTTCGCCGTCGCCTCCGGGCTCGACTCGATGGTCGTCGGCGAGGCCCAGATCCTCGGCCAGCTGCGCACCGCCTACGCCACCGCCGACGAGGCCGGCACGGTCGGCCGCTCCCTGCACGAGCTCGCCCAGCAGGCGCTGCGGGTGGGCAAGAAGGTCCACGCGAGCACCGGCATCGACGGTGCGGGCGCGTCCGTGGTCTCCGAGGCCCTCAATGACGCCGCCCGTTCCCTGGGCGGTGCCCTCGCCGGACGCCGCGCCGTGCTGGTCGGCGCCGGGGCGATGGGAGCGCTCGCGGCCGCGCACCTGCGCCGGGCCGGGGCCGCCGAGATCGTCGTGCTCAACCGCTCGCCCGAGCGGGCCGAGCGCCTCGCCGAGACCACGCTGGGCCACGGCACCCCCGCCCGCGCCGGCACGCTCGACGCCCTGCACGACGCGCTCACCGACGCCGACCTCATGATCGCGTGTACCGGGGCGGTCGGCACCGTCGTGGAGCGTGCGACGGTGGCCGCCGCCGTCGCCCTGCGCGGAGGCCGTCCGCTCGCGGTGTGCGACCTGGGCCTGCCGCGGGACGTCGACCCCGGCGTCGCGACCCTGCCCGGCGTCACCGTCGTCGATCTCGTCGCTCTGCAGCGCCGGCTCGCGGGCGGGGAGCGCGGCGCGGCCGTGGCCACCGCCCAGGAGCTCGTGGCCGAGGAGGCCCAGGCCTACATCGCGGCCCAGCGCTCCGCCGAGGTCACGCCCACCGTCACGGCACTGCGGCGGCGCGCCTCCGACGTGATCGACGCCGAGCTGCTGCGGCTCGGCTCGAGGCTCCCCGACCTGGACGGGCACGTGCGCGACGAGTTCACGCGCAGCATCCGCCGGGTCGTCGACAAGCTGCTCCACACGCCCACCGTGCAGGTCAAGCGCCTCGCCGAGGGCCCGGACGGCGACAGCTACGCCGCTGCCCTGCGAACGCTCTTCGAACTCGACCCGACGGCGCCCGCCGCCGTCGCCCTGCAGCGCAGCGGTGACGTGCTGGCCGCGCTCGAAGCCCGTCCGGAACAGGAGGGGAAGGGATGACGCTCCGCATCGGTACCCGCCCCAGCAAGCTCGCCGTGGCCCAGTCCGGCCTCGTCTCCGAGCGGCTGCGCGCCGCCGGCCACGACGCCGTGCTCGTGGAGGTCGCCACCCCCGGTGACCGCTCCTCGGCGCCCGTCGCCGAGCTCGGCGTGGGCGTGTTCGTCTCGGCCCTGCGCGACGCGCTCGCCGCCGGCGACGTCGACGTGGCCGTGCACTCCTACAAGGACCTGCCCTCCGCGCCCGACCCGCGGTTGGTCATCGCCGCCGTGCCGTCCCGGGAGGATCCGCGCGACGCCCTGGTGGCCCGCGACGGCAAGGTGCTCGGCGAGCTCCCGGTGGGCGCCCGCGTCGGCACCGGCTCGCCGCGTCGCCGTGCCCAGCTCGACGCGCTCGGCCTCGGCCTCGACGTCGTCGCCATCCGCGGCAACGTCGACACCCGCATCGGCAAGGTCACCTCCGGCGAGCTCGACGCCGTCGTCGTGGCGGCGGCCGGCCTGCGCAGGCTCGGCCGCGTCGACGAGGCCACCGAACTGCTCGACCCCGTGCAGATGCTCCCCGCCCCTGCACAGGGCGCGCTCGCCATCGAGTGCCGGATCGCCGACCTCGACCTGGCCCGAACCCTCACCGAGGTGCTCGACGACGAGTACACCCGGGCCGCCGTCGGCGCCGAGCGCGCGCTGCTGGCCGGCCTGGAAGCAGACTGCAGTGCTCCGATCGGGGCGCTGGCCGACGTTGTGTCGGATCTAGACGACGACGGGCGCGTGGTGGATCGCATCTCGCTGCGCGCCGTGGTCGGCACCACCGACGGAGCGCTCCTGCGCGCGTCGGCGACCGGAGACCTGGACGACGCCGAGAAGCTCGGAGCGGCACTCGCCGCCGAGCTGCTCGACATGGGGGGCGACTCGCTTGCGGGCGGGTGGGCCACCGTAGAGAACCGCTGGATCGGGAGTTCCAACCAATGACACGAGCACCATCAACCTCCGGCCGGGTGGCCTTCGTGGGCAGCGGCCCCGGCGACCCCGGCCTCCTCACCGTCCGCGCGCGTGACGCGCTGGCGAACGCCCCTCTGATCATCACCGACGCCGACGTACCCGAGTCGATCCTCGCGCTCGTCGCGGAGGGGGCCGAGGTGCGTCCCGCCGTCGGCCAGCCCGCCGACGTCGCGCGCGACCTGGTCGCCGAGGCCCGCACCGGCCGCACCGTCGTCCGGCTGGTGAGCGGCGACCCGCTCACCGTCGACCCCGTGGTGCAGGAGGCCCTCGCGGTGGCCGGCGCCGAGGTGGCGTTCGACATCGTCCCGGGAGTCCCGGCCGGCACCGCCGTCCCCGCCTACGCGGGGGTGCCGCTGGGCTCGGCGCACGTCGAGGCCGACGTCCGCGCCGGCGTCGACTGGGCGCTGCTCGCCGCGGCCCCCGGCACCCTGGTGCTGCACGCCACGGTGGCGCACCTGACCGAGGTGGTCTCCGGGCTCACCGAGCACGGTGTGCCCGCGCAGACCCCCGTCGCCATCACCTCCAGCGGCACCACCACCTCGCAGAAGACCGTGCAGGCCACGCTGGCCACGCTGGCGTCCGAGGGCTCCGACCTGGACGGGCCGCTGATCCTCACGATCGGCGCCGAGGTCGGGCTGCGCGACGAGCTGTCGTGGTGGGAGTCGCGTGCGCTGTACGGCTGGCGCGTGCTGGTGCCCCGCACCAAGGACCAGGCCGGGGCCATGAGCGAGCGCCTCGCCGTGCACGGCGCGTCCGCCGAGGAGGTGCCCACCATCGCCGTCGAGCCGCCGCGCTCGCCCACGCAGATGGAGCGCGCCGTCAAGGGCCTCGTCGACGGCCGCTACCAGTGGGTCGTGTTCACCTCCACCAACGCCGTGCGTGCGGTGTGGGAGAAGTTCGCCGAGTTCGGCCTCGACGCCCGCGCGTTCTCCGGCGTCAAGATCGCGTGCGTCGGCGCGGCCACGGCCGAGAAGGTGCGCGAGTTCGGCATCAACCCCGAGCTCGTCCCCAACGAGACCGAGCCCGCCGAGACCTCGTCCGAGGGCCTGCTCTCGATCTTCCCGCCCTACGACGACGTGCTCGACCCGGTGGACCGCGTCCTGCTCCCGCGGGCCGACATCGCCACCGAGACCCTCGCCGCCGGCCTGCGTGACCGCGGCTGGGAGATCGACGACGTCACCGCCTACCGCACCGTCCGGGCGGCCCCGCCGCCCGCGCCGATCCGCGAGGCGATCAAGACCGGCGGGTTCGACGCGGTGTGCTTCACCAGCTCCAGCACCGTGCGCAACCTCGTCGGCATCGCGGGCAAGCCGCACGCCCGCACGATCGTCGCGTGCATCGGCCCGCAGACGGCCGAGACGGCGCGCGAGTTCGGCCTGCGGGTGGACGTGCAGCCGGAGGAGGCGAGGGTCCCCGCACTGGTGGACGCCCTGGCCGCCCACGCGGCGCGCCTGCGCGCGGAGGGCGCCCTCCCGCCCCCGCGCAAGGCGAAGGCCCGCCGCCGCTAGATCCCCCACGGCCAGGTTCAGGAAAGCCACTTTGCTGTCGCCACGTGCCAGCAAAGTGGCTTTGCTGTCACTCGGGAGACGCTTGCCGGACGGGGCTACCCTCGGCCTATGGCGTTTCCCACCCACCGGCCCCGTCGGCTGCGGTCCACCCCGGCCCTGCGACGGCTCGTCGCCGAGACCACCCTGCGGCCCCGGCAGCTGATCCTGCCGATGTTCGTCAAGGAGAACGCCACCGAGCCGGCGCCGATCGCGTCGATGCCGGGCGTCGTGCAGCACACCCGCGACTCGCTGCGGAAGGCCGCGGCCGAGGCCGTGGCGGCGGGGGTCGGGGGGCTGATGCTCTTCGGCGTGCCCGAGACCCGTGACGCCACCGGATCGGCCGGCGTCGACCCCGACGGTGTGCTCAACGTCGGGCTGCGCGACCTGCGTTCCGAGGTCGGCGACGCCACGGTGATCATGGCCGACACCTGCCTCGACGAGTTCACCGACCACGGTCACTGCGGCGTGCTGGCCGCGGACGGCTCCGTCGACAACGACGCCACGCTGACCGTGTACGCGCAGATGGCCGTGGCCCAGGCCGACGCCGGCGCCCACCTGCTCGGCCCCAGCGGCATGATGGACGGCCAGGTCGGCGTCATCCGCGACGCCCTCGACGCCGCCGGCCACCTCGACACCGGCATCCTCGCCTACACCGCGAAGTACGCCTCGGCGTTCTTCGGCCCGTTCCGGGAGGCCGTCGACTCGCAGCTCACGGGCGACCGCAAGACCTACCAGCAGGACCCGTCGAACATCCGGGAGTCGCTGCGCGAGCTGGCCCTGGACCTCGACGAGGGCGCCGACATGGTGATGGTCAAGCCGGCCATGAGCTACCTCGACGTGCTGCGCGCCGTGGCCGAGGTGGCCGACGTGCCCGTGGCCGCGTACCAGGTGTCGGGGGAGTACGCGATGGTCGAGGCCGCCGCCGCCAACGGCTGGATCGACCGCGACCGCACGATCCTGGAGACGCTCACCGGGATCCGCCGCGCCGGGGCCGACGTCGTGCTCACCTACTGGGCCACCGAGGTCGCCGCCCGGCTCGACTGATCCAACAGCAGTGTCACGGTTGGACCCTCACTCTGGACACGATCCGTGGTCGGCCATACCTTTCGGCCCATGACGTCGCCTTCGGACCCGCAGTACCCGGGTCAGCCTGGTCAGCAGCCTCCGCCGGGTTACGGCCCACCCCCCGGGTACGGTCCGCCGCCGCAGCAGGGGGGCTACCCCCAGCAGGGTGGCTACCCGCCTCCCGGTTACGGCCAGCAGCCTCCTCCCGGTTACGGGCAGCAGGCTCCTCCCGGGTACGGCCAGGCGCCGCCGCAGGGCTACGGCCAGCCGCCGCAGGAGTACGGCCAGCAGCAGCCCGGCGCCTACCCGCCGCCCGGTTACGGACAGCAGGCCGGCTACGGCGGCCCGGCGCCGATCCCGCCCGGCGCGCCCGGGGTCATCCCGGAGTGGTGGGAGCGCCTGGTCGCCCGCATCATCGACGGCGCCATCCTCGGCATCATCGGCGGCGTCATCGGCTCGATCCTCTCGGGCATCATCATCTCGACCGCCACCTCCGCGACCGGCATCTTCGCCGGCGTCTCCGTCATCTACGTCGTTCTCGGTCTGCTGTACGGTGGCTACGACTTCTTCATGCACTCGCGCAACGGCCAGACCGTCGGCAAGATCGTGATGAAGACCCGGCTCGTGATGGCCGACGGCAGCAAGCCCGACCCGGCCACGCTGGCCAAGCGGGCGCTGCTCTACCCGGGCTGGATCCTGGTCGCGGGCATCGTGCTGTTCATCCCGGTCCTCGGCAGCATCGTGCTGTTCGCGCTGGCGATCTTCTCGCTCGTCGACGCGATCTTCGTCCTGACCGACCAGCCGCTGCGCCGCGCCCTCCACGACAAGTGGACGAACACGATCGTGATCAAGGCCCAGTAGCTAGGTTGGATCCGTGAGTACACCGCAGGACCCCCGGGGTGAGGGTCACCCCGCCTACAACCCCTACGGCCAGACGGGGGGTTACCGGGCGGGCCAGCAGCCGGGGCAGTACGCGTCGAGCCCGTTGCCGGGGCAGGGCTACCAGCATCCCTACCCGGCGCCGGGCCAGACGCCCTACGGCGCCGGCTACGACCCGTACGGCGGGTCGGCCCAGCCGGGGTGGGGGAAGGCCGGGCCGGAGCCCGTGAAACGACCCGGGCTGATGGTGCTGGCCCTGGTGCTGATGGTGCTGGCCGCGCTGCCCTTCCTGGTGGGCGGGGTGGCCGGGCTCGCCACCATCACCGCCGCCGACATCCCGGCCGAGGTGCTGAACGACGCCCGCGTCGTGCAGGCCGGCGGTACGCCCGAACTCATCCTGCAGGCCGTCCAGCTGCTGCTCGGGATCATGATCGTCGTGGCCCTCGTCTACCTGCTGCTGGCCGTCCTGGCGTTCCGTGGGCGCAACTGGGCCCGGATCGTGATCGCCGTGCTGACGGTCGGGTTCGTCCTGCTGCTGGCTGCGGGGCTGGTCAGCGGGGGGACGGCGGGCGGTGTGGTCGGGTTCGTGGCGTTCCTCCTGGTGGCCACCATCGGGGGAGCGGTCATCCTGTTCCTGCCCGATTCGAACCGCTTCTTCTCCCGCCCCCGGTAGCCCCGCCGCAGGCCGGACCGCGGCCCGGCTGTAAGACTGGCCGTGTGCTCGGTACCGAGACCTCTGCTGCCTTCTTCGCCCGCGCGTCGGCCGTCATCCCCGGCGGCGTCAACTCGCCGGTGCGTGCGTTCACCTCGGTGGGGGGCACGCCACGGTTCATGGTGTCGGCCGCCGGTCCCTGGCTGACCGACGCCGACGGGAACCGCTACGTCGACCTCATCAGCTCGTGGGGCCCGATGATCCTGGGCCACGCGCACCCCGCCGTCGTCGACGCCGTGCGCGCCGCCGCGGGGCAGGGGCTGTCCTTCGGCGCGCCGACGCCCGCGGAGATCGAGCTGGCCGAGGAGATCATCGGCCGCGTGGCGCCCGTGGAGCAGGTGCGGCTGGTCAACTCCGGCACCGAGGCCACGATGAGCGCCATCCGGCTGGCCCGCGGCGTCACCGGCCGCACGGGCATCATCAAGTTCGCCGGCTGCTACCACGGCCACGTCGACGCGCTCCTGGCCCAGGCCGGCTCCGGCGTCGCCACGCTGGGCCTGCCCACCAGCCCGGGCGTCACGGGCGCGCAGGCCGCCGACACGATCGTCGTGCCCTACAACGACCTCGACGCCGTACGCGCCGTCTTCGCCGAGCGCGGCAGCGAGATCGCCTGCGTGATCACCGAGGCGGCCGCGGGCAACATGGGCGCCATCGCCCCTGTGGCGGGCTTCAACGCCGGGCTGCGCGACCTCTGCCACTCCCACGGCGCGCTGCTCGTCGTCGACGAGGTGATGACCGGTTTCCGCGTCTCGCCCGCCGGTTGGTTCGGCATCGACGGCGTGGCCGGCGACCTCTACACGTTCGGCAAGGTCATGTCCGGCGGGCTGCCGGCGGCGGCGTTCGGCGGCTCGGTCGAGCTGATGTCCCACCTCGCGCCGGCCGGGCCCGTCTACCAGGCCGGGACGCTGTCGGGGAACCCCGTGGCCGTCGCCGCCGGGCTCGCGACGCTGCGCACCGCGGACGCCGCGGTCTACGCCGCGCTCGACGCCAACTCCGAGCGGCTCGGCCGGATGATCGGCGACGCCCTGAGCGCCGAGGGCGTGCCGCACCGCGTCCAGTACGCCGCCAACATGCTCTCGGTGTTCTTCGCCGAGGAGCAGGTGCGCGACTACGCCGGCGCGCAGGCCGCCGCCACCTGGCGCTTCCCGGCCTTCTTCCACGCGCTCCTGGAACGCGGGGTGTACCCGCCGCCCAGCGCGTTCGAGGCGTGGTTCGTCTCGGCCGCGCTCGACGACGACACGTTCGGCGTGATCGAGGCGGCGCTGCCGTTCGCGGCGAAGGCGGCGGCCACGGCCACGTCTCCGGCGGAGGCGGGCCAGTGAGCACCACCACCGTCGTCCACCTCCTGCGCCACGGCGAGGTCTTCAACCCCGACAAGATCCTCTACGGCCGGCTGCCCGGGTTCCACCTGTCCGACACCGGCCGCGACCAGGCCGAGGTCGTGGCCAAGCACCTCGCCGACGCCGACATCACCGCGGTGGTCGCCTCGCCGCTGCAGCGGGCGCAGGAGACGGCCGCGCCGTCGGCCGCCGCACACGGGCTGGAGATCGTCACCGAGGACCGGCTGATCGAGGCGGGCAACCGGTTCGAGGGCAAGAAGGTGGCCGTCGGCGACGGAGCCCTGCGCAGCCCGGCCAACTGGCCGCTGCTGCGCGACCCGTTCACACCCTCGTGGGGCGAGCCCTACCTGCAGATCGCGCACCGCATGTTCGGCGCCGTGCACCGTGCCCGCATCCTCGCCGAGGGCCACGAGGCGCTGTGCGTGTCGCACCAGCTCCCGATCTGGACGCTGCGCCGGTTCGTCGAGGGCAAGCGGCTGTGGCACGACCCCCGCAAGCGGGAGTGCGCGCTGGCGTCGATCACGTCGCTGGTGTTCACCGACACGGAGCTGACGGGCCTGCGCTACGCCGAGCCCGCCGGGGCGAGCGACCCGACCACCACCGGCGCATGAGACGCCTCGCGCTGCTGCTGGCCGCCCTCGCCCTGCTCGCCGGCTGCTCCACCAGCAAGGACGCGGTCGCCATCGGCGGCACGTTCCAGTTCGTGGCGCCCAACGGCCGGACCGAGATCACCTACGACGACCCGGCCTCCCGCGGCACGGTGGGGGCCCTCTCCGGGCCGAGCCTGCTCAAGACGGGCCAGGACGTGGGCCTCGCCGACTACACCGGCCGCATCGTCGTGATCAACATCTGGGGATCGTGGTGCGGGCCGTGCCGCACCGAGGCCCCCGACCTGGAGTTCGTGCAGCAGCGAACGGCGTCGATCGGCGGCACGGTGCTGGGCATCGACGTCAAGGACGACCGGCAGGCCGCCTCCGACTTCGTCAAGGACCGCGGCCTCACCTACGACTCGATCTTCGACGCGTCGGGCCGCAGCCTGGCCGCCCTGGGTGGCCTGCCCCGCAACGTCGTGCCCCAGACGGTGGTGCTGGACAAGCAGCACCGGGTGGCCGCGGTGTACCTGCAGCCGATCCGCGTGCCGGTGCTGATCCCGCTCATCCAGAAGCTGGCCGCCGAGCCCGCGCCGGCGTCCGGCTGACGATCCACTACAACGTGTAGAACCCGATGCGCGGGGACCACCCGCGCAGGCTTACCCTCATGGGCGATGGATCCCTCGACCACGCTGGCGGTCTCCGGCCCACTGCTGCTCGCCGCGGCCGTGGCCGTGCTGGCGGGCGCGGTCAGCTTCGCGTCGCCGTGCGTGGTGCCGCTGGTCCCGGGCTACCTCGCCTACCTCGCCGGGCTGGTCGGTGCCGACTCGCCGCCCGTCACGGTCTCCGAGGCCGAGCAGGAGCGCAGCGGGAAGTGGCGGGTCGCGGGCGCGGCCGGGCTGTTCGTCGCCGGGTTCACGGTGGTCTTCGGCACGATCCTCGTCGGCGTCGTGTGGCTCTCGGACGCGCTGGTGGACAACGAGGCCGTGCTGCAACGCGTCGGCGGCGTCGTCATGATCGCGATGGGGCTGGCGTTCGTCGGGCTCATCCCGGTGCTGCAGAACGAGCGCCGCGTGCACTGGGTGCCGCGCGCCGGGCTGTGGGGCGCGCCGCTGCTCGGCGCGGTCTTCGGGTTGGGCTGGGTGCCGTGCATCGGCCCGACGCTGGCCGGGGTCGTGGCCGTCGCCGCCGGGACGGGTGGGGGTTCGCTGCGGGGCGTGGTGCTCACCATCGCCTACTGCGCGGGCCTCGGGGTGCCGTTCGTGCTCATCGCCCTCGGCGCCTCGCGAGCCGTGCGGGCGCTGGGCTGGCTGCGCCGCCACACGCGGACGATCCAGATCGGTGGCGGGGTGCTGATGGTCGCGGTCGGGGTACTGCTGCTCACGGGGCTGTGGGGCGGGCTGCTGGCCCAGCTGCAGACCTCGGTGGCGAACTACGTGCCGGTGATCTGATGGCCACCCAGACCCCGACCCGCCCGCACGGAAGCCCCGACTCGCGCGCGCCCAGGGCCCGACTCGCGTGGGTGGTGCTGCGCAACGCGTGGCGCTCGCTCACCTCCATGCGCACCGCGCTGATCCTGCTGTTCCTGCTCGCCGTCGCCGCGCTGCCCGGCGCGCTGCTGCCGCAGCGGTCGCTCAACCAGACGCTGGTGGACTCCTACTTCACCCAGTACCCGTGGCTCGCGCCCACGCTGGACCGGCTCGGGTTCTTCGACGTCTTCGCGTCGCCGTGGTTCGCCGCCATCTACCTGCTGCTGATGATCTCGCTGGTCGGGTGCGTGCTGCCGCGGGCGTGGGAGCACCTGAAGGGTCTCCGGCAGCGGCCGGTCGCGGTGCCCACCAACCTCGCCCGCCTGCCCCACCACGACGAGTTCACCCTCGACATGGACGCCGACGAGGCCGCGACGCGGATCCGCACCCGGCTCAAGGGCTGGCGGCGCACGGAGACCGCCACGACGTTCTCCGCGGAGAAGGGGTACCTGCGCGAGGCCGGCAACCTCGTGTTCCACCTGAGCCTCATCGGGCTGCTGCTCGGGTTCGCCGCGGGCAAGCTCTACGGCTACGAGGGGCAGGTCATCGTCCAGGCCGGCGGCGGGCAGTTCTGCAACACCGGCATCCTGGGCTACGACTCGTTCCGCGCCGGGCTGCGCGTGGACGGCACGAACCTCGACCCGTTCTGCGTCAAGGTCGACTCGTTCACCGCCGACTACCTCGCCAACGGCCAGGCCCAGAGCTTCGACGCGGCCATCGGCTACCAGACCCGGGCCGATCTCGACGCCGGCGTCACCACCTGGCGGCCGTTCCCGCTGGCGGTCAACAACCCGCTGCGCCTCGACGGCAGCCGCGTCTACCTGCAGGGCAACGGCTACGCGCCGCGCTTCACCGTCACGTTCCCGGACGGGCAGAAGCGCACCGGCCAGACCCAGTGGAACACCGTGGACCCCACCACGATGCTGGCCCAGGGCACGCAGAAGTTCGCCCGCCCCGGCGTCACCGACGAGGCCCAGCGCAAGCTCACCGGCCTCGCCATCACCGGCATCTTCGCGCCCACCAGTTCCGGTGGGAAGGTCATCACGTCGGTCTTCCCGGACCTGCGCGATCCCGAGGTGGCCGTCGACGTGCTGCGTGGCGACCTCGGCCTCGACGACGGGCGCGGCCAGTCGATCTTCCAGGTGGACCAGAGCAAGATCGACTCGGGTGCGCTGAAGCGGGTGGCCCGGGTCAACCTGGTGCCCGGCCAGTCCACCACGCTCGACGACGGCACCGTCGTGACGTTCGACGGCGTGCAGCGGTGGGTCAACCTCCAGGTCAGCCACGACCCGGGCCAGGACTACGTGCTGGCGTTCGCGATCCTGCTGCTCCTGGGCCTGTTCTCGTCGCTGACGATCCGGCGTCGGCGGTTCTGGGCGCGGCTCACCCCGATCACCGGGGACGACGGCGTGAAACGTACGGTCGTGGAGATCGGTGGCCTGGCGCGCACCGACCGCGCGGGGTACGGCGAGGAGTTCGACCGCCTCCGGGCGGACCTAGCGAAGAAGGATGACTGACATGGTCCTCACCGACCTCGCCCTCTACAGCGACCGCCTCTACATGGCCGCCGTCGCCGTGTACGTGCTGGCGATGGTGCTGCACGGCGTCGAGTACGCCGCCGAGCGGGCCTCCAAGCAGGTGCTGGTCGGGGCCGGCGGCCCCGACGTCGAGGTGGAGGAGGCTCCGGCCCGGCCCCGCTCCGAGCGCTACGGCCGCATGGCCGTCTCGCTGACGGTGCTCGGCGTCGGCCTGCACCTCGTGTCGATCGTCCTGCGCGGGCTCGCCGCCGAGCGCTGGCCGCTGGGCAACATGTACGAGTTCACCTCGGCCATCACGCTCGCCGCGATGGTCACGTGGATCGTGATGCTGCGCCGCACGCCGTCGATGCGCCCGGTCGGCATGTTCGTGCTGTTCCCGGTGGTCGTGCTGCTGTTCCTGGGCGGCACGGTGCTCTACGCGCCCGCGCAGCCGGTGATGCCCGCGCTGCAGTCGTACTGGCTCGTCATCCACGTCACCACGATCAGCATCGCGTCGGGCCTGCTGCTGGTGCCGGGCGTCGCCAGCCTGCTGTTCCTGCTGCGCCGCTCGGGGAAGCTGCCGGAGTTCGCCGCCAAGCTGCCCTCGGCCGACGTGCTCGACCGGCTCGCCTACCGCGTCACGATCATCGGCTTCCCGCTCTACACGTTCGCCGTCATCGCGGGCGCCATCTGGGCCGAGGCCGCGTGGGGCCGGTTCTGGGGCTGGGACCCCAAGGAGACCGTCGCGTTCGTCGCCTGGGTCGTCTACGCCGCGTACCTGCACGCCCGGGCCACCGCCGGCTGGCGGGCCGAACGGGCCGCCTGGATCAACGTGCTGGGCTTCGCGGTGATGATCTTCAACCTGTTCTTCATCAACATGGTGGTCGCGGGCCTGCACTCCTACGCCGGGCTCCCCGGCTGACGTGACGCCACCCGTCCGCGCCTCGACCCGGCGGGGTCGCGCGACTACCGTCGGCCAAGATGAGCAAGGTGAACGGTCGGCACAACGGGTTCGGCGGGATGTGTAGATGACGGAGCGTGAGTCCGAGGGCGACCGGGAGGACTACCCGGACGGCTCGGTGGGCCGCTACGTGCGCGAGCAGTGGGGGGCCTCGCCCCGGCGGCAGTCGCGGGGCACGCGGCCCTACGTCGGGCCCGTGCAGCCCGCCCCCGAGGCGCCGGAGGAGGACGTGGTCCCCGAGCCCCGCTCGGAGTCCACCGACGCCGGTGCGACGGCCGTGGAGGCCACGGGTCCCGCCCCGGCCGCGGTGCCGCAGGCCTCCCCCACGCGCGGGTTCCCGAGCGTGCCCCCACCCCCGCTGCGGGTCACGCAGCGGCCGGGCGGAACCGGCCCGGTCCCGCCGTTCGCGTCGGTGCCGCCGGCGTCGGCGCCCCCGCCCACCCCACCTGCGCCCTCCCCGTCGTTGCCCGCCCCGCGGTCCCAGGCGGCCCCGCCGCTGCCCGCCGCACCGGTCGACACCCCGCCCCGGGGCACCGCCCGCTGGACCGATCCGGGGGCCGTGGCGGCCCAGGAGGCGCAGCAGGCGCGCAACCCCGGCACGTCCGACCTGTCGTCGGTGCGCCTGCTCAAGCCGGCGAAGCGCCCGCCGCAGTCGGGCTGGCGACGGATGGTCTACGTCCTGTCCGGCCGGATGATCAACCCGGGCGAGAGCCAGGCCGACGTCCACCGCCGCGAGCTCACCGTGCGGGTCAACCAGCCGCTCCTGGGCTGCTACAAGATCGCGATGCTGAGCCTCAAGGGCGGCGTGGGCAAGACCACGGTCACGGCCACGCTGGGCGCCACGTTCTCGTCGCTGCGCGGTGACCGCGTGGTGGCCGTGGACGCCAACCCCGACCGCGGCACGCTGAGCCAGAAGATCCCGCTGGAGACCAGCGCCACCGTGCGCAACCTGCTGCGCGACGCCCAGCGCGTGCGCCGCTACACCGACGTGCGGGCCTACACCTCGCAGGGGCCGTCCCGGCTGGAGGTGCTGGCCAGCGAGCAGGACCCGGCGGTGTCGGAGGCGTTCAGCGAGGACGACTACCGGCGCACGGTCAACCTGCTCGAGCACTTCTACAACATCGTGCTCACCGACTGCGGCACCGGCCTGATGCACTCGGCGATGTACGGCGTGCTCGGGGTGGCCGACCAGTTGATCGTGGTGTCGTCCGGTTCCATCGACGGGGCGCGCAGCGCGTCGGCCACGATGGACTGGCTGGAGGCGCACGGCCACGGTGACCTGGTGTCGAACGCCGTGGCGGTGATCAACTGCGTGCACCGCTCCGCAGGAGGTGTGGACCTCGACCGGGTGGCGGAGCACTTCGAGGCCCGCTGCCGTCAGGTGGTGCGCATCCCCTTCGACGCACACCTCGAGGAGGGCGCGGAGGTGGACCTGGAGCGGCTGGAGCCGGCCACGCGGCTCGCGCTGCTGGAGCTCGCGGCCGCCGTGGCCGACGCCTTCGAAGGGGCGCCGACCGGCTGACGGCCCGCGGGTCGGTCAGGCGAGCGGGGGATCGTCGCGCCGCTTGACCTTCTCGTCGAGCTGACGCAGGAAGTCGGGATCGTCGTCCGGCCCGCTGACCCGCATGCGCGGGGGTGGGGCCTGCGGGCGCCCGACCTGCTGCTGCGGGGTATCCGCGCCGGCGGTGTTCATCGCCCTCCACAGCACCAGGGCGATGACCGCGGCGCCGACGAACGCGATGAGGAACAACATCGGTACCACCTCCACCGTCGAGGCTAGCTGTTCACCGGTGACAAGGAGGTGACGTGTCGGTCATCGCGTCGGTCGGCGTCGCCGAATGGACGTCAGGCGTGCGCGGGAGGAAGCGTGGCCTCGCTGGTGAGGTCGGCCAGCATGCTGCGCACCTCGGACTCGCGGAACCGGCGGTGGCCGCCCGGGGTGCGGATCGAGCCGATCCGGCCGGCGGACGCCCAGCGGGTGACGGTCTTGGGGTCGACGCGGAAGAGCGTGGCCACCTCGCCCGGGGTGAGCAGGCGCTCGGTGCCGCTGTTCTGCGTGGTGACGGTCATGACGACCTCCAGGATGTTGCCGACTGAGTGGCCCCAGCGGGTACCTCAGCTATCCGGGCCATCGTGACACCTCGGACCCCACGTACTCGAACGGTTGTCCGGAGGTAAAGGGCTCCTAAAGGACGAACCGGACAGTCTTCACGGCGGCAACACACGGGTTTCGGGCGGCTCCACCGGGGCGGTCGTAAGGTGGGGACATGACCTCTGACGGGACGCGCGAGCCCGGCCTCGTCGCCACCGTAGCGCTCTACGCGTTCGCACGCCTCGTCCTCGTGGCGATCGTCGCCGGGCTGCTCGCCCTGGCCGGTGTTCCGGTCATCCTCGCGATCCTGATCGGGCTGATCGTGGCGCTGCCGCTGTCGATGGTGCTGTTCAGAGGCTTGCGGACCCGTCTGGACACCGCCATCGCGGTGGCCGGGGAGCGGCGCGGCGCCGAGCGGGAGGCCCTGCGGGCGCGGTTGCGCGGCGACGCGGAGCCCGGTGCGGACGGCTCAGACGACGCTGCCGAGCGCCAGCCCCACAGCGGTCAGGGCTGACCACGCCAGCAGCAGCAGTCCGGTCTGGCCCAGCACGCGGATCAGCGACCGGCCGTCGGCCCCACCCAGCACCCGGCGGGCCTGCACCACGGCCAGGGGTGCCGCGAGTAAAGCGATGAGCAAGGGCCAGCTGCGCAGGCCGCCCAGGGCTGACAGAACGAACGGAACCGTGACCAACGCCACATACAGGCGCCGGGTGTCGGTGGCGCCGAGCACCACGGCGAGGGTGCGCTTGCCGACCACCTCGTCACCCGCGATGTCCCGCAGGTTGTTGGCCACCAGCACGGCGCAGGTGAGCATGCCGACCGCCACCGACGCGGCGATCACCGGCGCGCCGGGTGCGCCGCTCTGCGTCACGGCGGTGCCCAGCACGGCCACCGGGCCGAAGAAGACGAAGACCGCCACCTCGCCGAGCCCCGCGTAGCCGTACGGGCGCTTGCCCCCGGTGTAGAACCAGGCCCCGGCCACGCAGACCACTCCGACCGCGATCCACCACCACTGCCGGCTCAGCGACACGAGCGTGAGGCCGGCGAGGCCGGCGATCGAGAAGCTGACCAGCGCCGCGGTGCGCACGGCCGCGGGCGAGGCCACCTTCGACCCGACGAGCCGCAGCGGGCCGACACGGTCGTCGTCGGTGCCCCGGATGCCGTCGGAGTAGTCGTTGGCGAAGTTGACGCCGATCACCAGCGCCACCGCCACGAGCAGGGCCAGCAGCGCCAGGCCCGGGGCCACCGTCCCGGCCCCGATCGCCGCGCCCGTGCCGACCAGCACGGGGGAGACGGCCGTCGGGAGGGTACGCGGGCGGGCGCCCTCGATCCACTGCGCAGGAGTTGCCACGGTCGAGACGTTATCCGGCGCTGGGGGTGGGGGCCTTCGCGGTCGGCTTCGTGGTGGAGGGTGCGGTGGTGGAGGGTGCGGTGGTGGAGGGTGCGGTGGCCGCGGTCGGTGCCGCGCTGGTGGCCGTCGCCTGCGGCGTGGCTGCGGTCGTCGGGGTGGCGGCGCAGGTCTGGACCTGGCCGGCCTGGGGCACCGCCGCGGCCAGGACGAACTGGCCGAAGCCGATCTGCAGCCACGAGCTGCCGCCCGCGGTCAGCGTGCACTCGACGGGCACCGCAGCGCCCTCGGCGGCGACGCCGACCACCGCGGCGGCGGTGTCGGGGGCGGCGAGCACGTCCACCGGGTCGTTCCCGACGATCTTCGAGAGCCGGACGTCGCCGGTCCACAGGTAGGAGACGGTGACGTAGGAGTTGTCCTTGAGCCCCAGGTCGTCCCAGAACACGCCGTCACCGAGGTCGATGCCGGCCGGGTTCGCCACCTTCCGGTCGTACTGGTCCTTGCCGCCGTTGTAGTTGTCCTTGTAGGCGGCCTGGGCCTGCGGCGTGCCCTGGGGGAGGTCGTTCCAGGACTGGCGCTGCGCGCTGGGGTTCCAGTAGTCGTCCTTGGTGTTCCACGGGCCCACGTCCCACACGGGCGCGAAGGCGCACTTCCCGTTGCCGGCGCAGACCTTCACCGAGTAGTCGCTCTTCCCGTTGGGCGACAGTGCGCGTCGGGAGGGCAGGGCGACGAAGTGGTCGCGGTCGGCGATCACGTGACCGTTCGCGGTGGTGCCGCCGGCGAGGCCCTCCCGCGTGGCGAACACGCGGTAGTTCAGCGCAGCACCGTCGGTGTCCGCGGTGCTCTCGGTCAGGGTCGAGGCGGGCCGGGCGGTGAGGCTCACGGTGCGTACGGAGGGCACGGCCGTGCCCCCACCGGTCAGCACGAGCCGGGCCTGGACCTGCGAGGTCGCCTCGGGGAGCGTCGTCGTGGCCGTTCCGGCCCCGGGGGAGGAGGGGATCCACTCGGTCCAGTTGCCGTTCGCGCGCAGGCCGCGGACGTCGACCGAGGCGGTGCTGCCGGCGGGGACGTCGCCGACCACCGTGCTGTCCACCCGGTCGGTGCGCGCGGGGAGCATCTGCGCCGGCAGCGTGAGCAGGCCGGTGGGCACGCCCTGCCCGCCCTCGGCGAGGCCACCCTGGTCCAGCGGGGCCACGAACGCGCTGGCCTGGTCGAGCCGGGCCGACCCGTCGGTCACCTCCACGCCGCTCGCCTCCCCGGCGCCGAGGTCGACGTCCCAGGTGGCGACGGCGGCCGGTGCTCCGGTGGCGGCGGCGGCCGGTGTGACCGCCGCGGCTGTGAGTGCGGCCGCGACCGTGAACAGTGCCGCGCTGCGCAGCCTCATCCGCATGCTGTGGTTCTCCCCGTGTGACTGTTGGGACAGGAGTGCTGTCCCGGGGCGCAGCACACCCGATGAGGCTGTAGCGGTCAATCAACGCAGAGTGATCACACCCAACGTGTACGGCCCCGCGTCACCCGGAAGAATGCAGATCGTCGCCACCTCTGGTCACGAGCTGTGTGACGGCGGAGCGATCGGGTTTGCCGATCCCGCGCACCGGGATCTCGGCGACCTCCAGCATCCGCCGCGGCACGGCCGCGCGGCCGAGCTCGGCGCGGACAGCGGCACGGAGCGGTTCCGCCCAGCCGCCGTCGGTCCCGTCGCGGACGACCACCGCGGCCACGGCCTGTCCCCACTCGGGATCGGGCACCCCGACGACGCACGTCGCCCGCACGCCCGGCTGGGCCGCCAGCACCCGCTCCACGGCGGCCGGGGCGATCTTCTCGCCGCCCGTGATGATCACGTCGTCGGCGCGGCCGAGGATCTCCAGCCGCCCGTCGGCCCACCGGCCGAGGTCGCCCGTCCGGAACCGCCCGTCGGCGAAGGCCGCGGCGGTCTCGTCCGGGCGGCCGAGGTAGCCCCCGGCGAGCGTCGGGCCGCCGAGCAGGACGCGACCGTCGGGATCGAGGTCGACCACCACCCCGTCGAGCGGCACCCCGTCGTAGACGCAGCCACCGCACGTCTCGCTCATCCCGTAGGTCGTGACGATCCGCGCCCCGGCCTCGACGGCCCGCGCCCGCAGCCCGGCCTCCAGCGCGGCCCCGCCGACCAGCACCGCGTCGAAGCCGCGCAGGGCGTCGAGCGCGGGGCCGTCGCCGTCGAGGACGCGGAGCAGCTGGGTGGGCACGAGGCTGGTGTACCGGCGACCGTCCCCGAGCTCGGCGCACGCGGCGGCGAAGTCGTCGGGGCGGAAGCCGGCGTGCAGGTCCTGCACCACGGGTGGGGCGCCGGCCAGCAGGGCGCGGGCGATCACGTTGATGCCGGCCACGTGCTCGGCCGGCAGGGCCAGCAGCCACCGGGCGGGGCCGCCGAGCCGGGCGGCGGTGGCGGCGGCGGACGCCCTGATCGCCGCCGCGGAGAGTCCCACCAGCTTGGGCTCGCCCGTGGAGCCGGAGGTGGCGATCACCACCGCCGTCCCGGGCCCGGCGGCGACGTCCGGCTCCGGCGCGTCCGGGCCGAGCGGGAGGACGGCCGGCCCGCCGTCGAGGGCATCGGCGAGCGCGGAGCCGAGTGCCGCGACCCGCTCGGGTGATCCGTCGACGCGGACGGCGACTGTTGGTGTCACGGCGTCATTCAACCCCCCGACGCCGTGACCCACCCGCTCGTCGAACCCGTCCGCGCCTGCGTTTCGCGGCCGCCCGCAGTTCACCGACTCCGACGAAGCACCGGTGACGGTCAGTAGTGCCAGGGGTAGGCGTCCCAGTCGGGGGTGCGCTTCTGCAGGAACGCGTCCCGGCCCTCGACGGCCTCGTCGGTCATGTAGGCCAGCCGCGTGGCCTCGCCGGCGAACAACTGCTGGCCGACCAGCCCGTCGTCGGTGAGGTTGAAGGCGTACTTCAGCATCCGCTGGGCCGTCGGGGACTTGCCGTTGATCTCCTTCGCCCACTGCAGGGCGACCTTCTCCAGCTCGGCGTGCGGCACCACCTCGTTCACCGCGCCCATGTGGTGCATCTGCTCGGCGGTGTAGGTGCGGCCGAGGAAGAAGATCTCGCGGGCGAACTTCTGGCCCACCTGTTTGGCCAGGTAGGCGGAGCCGTAGCCGCCGTCGAAGGAGCCCACGTCGGCGTCGGTCTGCTTGAACCGGGCGTGCTCGGCGCTGGCCAGGGTCAGGTCCGACACGGCGTGCAGCGAGTGGCCGCCGCCCGCAGCCCACCCGGGGACGACGCAGATGACGACCTTCGGCATGAACCGGATCAGGCGCTGGCACTCGAGGATGTGCAGCCGGCCCGAGCGCGCGGGGTCGACGGTCTCGGCGGTGTCGCCCGACGCGTACTGGTAGCCGGTGCGGCCGCGGATGCGCTGGTCGCCGCCCGAGCAGAACGCCCAGCCGCCGTCCCGCGGGGACGGGCCGTTGCCGGTGAGCAGCACGCAGCCGACGTCGGAGGTCTGGCGGGCGTGGTCGAGCGCGCGGTAGAGCTCGTCGACCGTGCCCGGACGGAACGCGTTGCGCACCTCCGGCCGGTCGAACGCGATGCGCACGGCGCCGGTCTCGACGGCGCGGTGGTAGGTGATGTCTGCGAAGTCGAACCCCGGCACCTCCCGCCACGCCGCAGGATCGAACAGTTCCGAAACGGTCTCAGCCACCGTCGGAGGCTAGTTGGTGGGGCGTTCCGGCGTGACGAGCAGGCCGTCGACGCCACCCGGGCCGACGCGCCCCTTGACCTCGGTGCTGGTGATGGCCTTGAGCCGCCACCCGTCGGCGGCCTCGTCGCCCCGGAGCTTCTCCGGTTCGTCGGCCGAGAGCTTCCCGCCGATCATGGATTCACGCAGCTGGAGGACCCGGTACTCGTATCGCGCCATGCCACCCACCCTGCCAGTCTGACCGCATGAAGGTGTGGATCACGGCGGTCGTGGCGGCGGTACCCGGGTCGGTCCTGGCCGGGTTCGGCCTGATCCATCCCGCGTTCCTCGACGAGACCACGGCGATGATGTGGTGGCAGCTGCACATCCCGCTCATCCCGCTCTTCCCGTTGCTCGCCGGCGCCATGTGGCTGGTGCTGCGGGGCGTGCGCGGCGGTCTCCCGGGCGCGCTCGCATGGGTCGCCCGGATCGGCGCCTACCTGTTCGCGTGCCTCTACACCGCGCTCGACACGATCTCGGGGATCAGCGCGGGCATCGTCACGGAGCGGCTCGGCGGCAGCCAGGCCGTGCTCGACCTGTTCGCGGTGGGCGACGAGCTCGGCCACATCGGCGTGTGGTGTCTCGCGACCTCCACCGTGCTGGCCGCGGCGGCCCTGTTCCCCCGCGACGGGCTGCGGGTCCTGCCGGGCACAGTGGTGCTGCTGGTCTCGGCGTGGGCGTTCTACCGCTTCCACATCTTCCATCCCTACGGCGCGCTGGCGATGCTCGGCTACGCCGTCGGCTTCGCGCTGCTCGCCGCGGCTCGCCGCCCGGTGCCCGCCGAGCGGGAGCCGGTCCCCGCGGGCTGATCCCTGGCAGGATCGGGAGCGTGCAGAACCTCCCGAAAGGCGCGAACGCCTCACTCCCGGCCGGTCCCGTCACGGTGCGCGTGACGGCGGCCGCCCCCGTCGACATCTCGGCGTTGCTGGTGGCCGAGGGCGGCAAGGTCCGCGGCGACGCCGACTTCGTGTTCTACAACCAGCCCACCGCGAACGGCGTGCGCTACGACCCGGCCGGCGTCGACGTCGACCCCGGTTCGGTGGACGCCGCCGTGCAGAAGGTCGTGGTCACCGCGAGCCTCGACGGCCGCGGGCCGGCCACGTTCGGCGCGCTGGGCGGGTTGCGGATGGACGTCGCGGTCGGCGGGCAGCCGTTCGCGGTCTTCGAACCCGACGGCCTCGGCCCCGAGACCGCGCTGCTGTGCGTGGAGATCTACCGCCGCAACGCCGAGTGGAAGGTGCGGGCGGTCGGGCAGGGTTACGCCAACGGGCTGGCCGGGATCGCCGCCGACTACGGGATCACGGTGGAGGAGGAGGCTCCCGCGGCCGCTGCGGAACCCGCCGCCCCGTCGTCGGGGAAGATCAACCTGGACAAGGGCCGGGTCTCGCTGCAGAAGCGGCAGACCGTCTCCCTGGTCAAGACCGGTGCGCCCGCCCTGCGGCGCGTCGCGATGGGGCTGGGCTGGGATCCCGCCGCGTCCGGCCGCGACATCGACCTCGACGCGTCCGCGATCGTCGTGGACGGCCGCGGCAAGAAGGTGGAGGCGGTCTGGTTCATGAGCAAGAGCGCCTACCGCGGCGCCATCGAGCACTCCGGCGACAACCTCACCGGCCACGGGGACGGCGACGACGAGACGATCGTCGTGGACCTCTCCCGTCTCCCGGCCGAGGCGGCGGCGCTGGTGTTCGTCGTCAACTCGTTCCAGGGGCAGAAGTTCACCGACGTCCGCAGCGCCTACTGCCGGCTGATCGACCTCGACACGAACGCCGAGCTGGTGCGCTTCGACCTCACCGACTCGGAGGCCCGAACCGGCGTGATCATGAGCGTGCTGCACCGGAGCGGTGACGCGTGGGACATGACCGCCGTCGGCGAGTTCCAGGACGGCAAGACCGCCCGCGCGATGTACGGCCCGGCGGAGAACGTGGTGCGCGGATTGCGGTGATCGCCAGAGATTGACGAGGCGCAGGCCACATGCAAACGTGCGCAGAGGCGCGTCCGTGCCATCCCTCGATGCCGAGAGGACCTTTCATGGCCACTGCGAACAAGGTCACCGTCATCCCCTGCGGGGCGATGACGGCCGACCTCACCTGGCTGCTGATCAAGCCCGGTCTGTCCATCACCGACCGGCACCACAAGGACGCCCCACCGCCGTGGGTGGACGTGCCCACGCACTGCGTCCTCGTCGAGACCGACGAGGGCAAGGTCCTGTGGGACACCAGCTGTCCGAGCGACTGGGAGGACCGCTGGGCCCCCACCGGTCTGCAGGACTTCTTCCCCTACGACAAGGTCTCCGACGACGAGTACCTCGACGCGCGGCTGAACGCGATGGGCGTGGGGCTCGACGAGATCGACTACGTGATCCTGTCGCACCTGCACTTCGACCACGCCGGCAACGCGCAGATGTTCAAGAACACCAACGCCAAGCTCGTCTGCCACGAGCGGGAGAAGGACTTCGCGTTCAACTTCGAGGGCCCGTTCAACGGCGCGCACCTCAAGGCCGACTACGAGGGCCTGGAGTTCCAGACCGTCTCCGGTGACACCGACTTCCTGCCCGGCATCCGGCTGATCGAGACGCCCGGCCACACCGTCGGCACGATGTCGATGCAGGTGGACCTGCCCGACACCGGCACGATGATCTTCACCTCGGACGCGGTGTACATGGGCGACAGCTACGGCCCGCCCGCCACGCCGGCCGCCATCGTCAACAACCTCGAGGACTTCTACGCCTCGGTGGAGAAGCTGCGTGGCATCCAGGAGCAGACCGGAGCGCAGATGATCTTCGGGCACGACGCCCAGCAGATCCATCAGCTGCGCGTGGGCCCGAAGGACTCGTACACGTGACCTCCATCGAGCTGAGAGAAGAGACGATCTTCACCTGGGGTGCCCCGCCCCTGAAGTTCGGCGCCGGCGCGGCCGACGAGATCGGCTTCGAGATGTCGCAGTACGGCGTGCGCCGCGTGCTGATCGTCACCGACCCCGGGATCAACGCGATCGGTGCGCCCCAGCGCATCGCCGACAACCTCAAGCGCTACGACATCGACTCGGAGATCTTCGACGGCGTGCACGTCGAGCCCACCGACGACTCGATGAACAAGGCCGTCGAGTACGCCCGGGTGCAGGGCGAGTGGGACGGCTTCGTGGCGGTCGGCGGCGGGTCGGCGATCGACACGGCCAAGGCGATCAACCTGCTCACGTCGCACCCCGGCGAGCTGATGGACTACATCAACAAGCCGATCGGGGCGGCGAAGGCCCCGCCCGGGCAGCTCAAGCCGCTCATCGCGGTGCCCACCACGGCGGGCACCGGCTCGGAGTCCACCGCGATGTGCGTGCTGGACATCCTGTCGATGAAGGTCAAGACGGGCATCAGCCACTGGCGGCTGCGCCCCACCCTGGCCGTGATCGACCCGCTGCTCACGATGTCGCTGCCCGCCGAGGTCTCCGCGGCGTCGGGCATGGACATCGTCTGCCACGCCGTCGAGAGCTACACGGCGCGCTACTACACGAGCTTCGATCGCAAGAAGCCCGAGGAGCGCGTCACCTACTGCGGCTCGAACCCGGTGTCGGACCTGTGGTGCGAGAAGGCCATGGGCCTCATCGCCACGTCCTTCCGGGCCTCGGTGCACGAGGGTGCGCTCGAGGACCGCTCCAACATGATGATGGCCGCGACGTTCGCGGGCATGGGCTTCGGCAACTCCGGCGTGCACATCCCGCACGCCAACGCCTACCCCATCGCGGGCATGGTCAAGGACTACCGCCCGGCCGGCTACCCGCAGGACGAGCCGATGGTGCCGCACGGCCAGTCGGTGTCGCTGACGGCGCCGGAGGCGTTCCGGTTCTCCTTCGAGAGCGCGCCGGAACGGCACCTGGCGGCCGCACGGATGATGGACCCCGACGCGGAGAAGCACAGCGACCCGAGCGAGCAGCTCCCGTCGGTGCTGATCCGGCTGATGCGCGACATCGGCATCCCGAACGGGATCGGCGGGGTCGGCTACACCGAGGCCGACGTCCCCGACCTCGTCCCTGGCACGATGAAGCAGGCCCGCCTGCTCGCCACGTGCCCGAAGACGCCGACCGAGGACGACATCGCCGACATCCTGACGAAGTCCGTCGAAAATTGGTGACTGTGCGCGGAAATCAGTACCAGGGCACTGATTTCCGCGCACGACCCCCCGGAGGGTGCGCTGTGCCGATCTACGTCTTCAAGTGCGGGGAGTGCGGGCTGCGGTTCGAGGAGCTGACCAGCTTCGACGCCGACGCGCCCGGCTGCCCGTCGTGTGCGGGGGGCACCCGCAAGATCCCCGCCGGGTTCAGCCTCGGCGGCCAGGCGAACGCGGGGCTCGCGAAGGAGCAGATGCCCCAGACGTGGCGCGGCACCTTCAACGGCAGCCGCGAGTACGTCACGGGCCTGCGCAGGCAGTGGGACCGGCGGCAGAGCGTCGAGGCCAAGCACCCGGAGCTCGCGGGCGACCAGCGGCCGATCATCGCGCACGAGGGCCGCTACCACGACGTGCCGCTGCGGGCGGGGGACACGCCGCTCGGTGGGGCCGCCGGTCACGGGCACGGCCATGGCCACGGGCATGCGACCCCTGCGCCCAAGACCACAGGGGGTACGGGAGGTACGACCGCCGCCGGTGGCACAGACTGATCCTGTGCTGACTTCCGACGTCACCGACCTGAACGCCGCGCTCGACAAGGCGGTGCGCGGCCGGGTCCGCTTCGACACCGCCTCCCGCGCGATGTACTCCGCCGACGCGTCGAACTACCGGCGTGTGCCGATCGGCGTCGTCGAGCCGGTGGACACCGACGACGTCGAGGCGGCGGTGTCGGTCTGCTCCACCTACGACGTGCCGCTGCTGCCGCGCGGCGCGGGCACGTCGATCGCGGGGCAGGCCGTCAACACCGCCGTGGTGCTGGACTTCACCAAGCACCTGAACGGGATCACCGCGCTCGACCCGGAGGCCCGGACCGCCGACGTCCAGCCCGGGCTCGTCCTCGACAAGCTCCGTGACGCCGGGCGTCCGCACGGCCTGACGTTCGGCCCCGACCCGTCCACCCACAACCGCTGCACGCTCGGCGGCATGATCGGCAACAACGCCTGCGGATCGCACTCGGTGGCGTGGGGCAAGACGGTCGACAACGTGCACGCGCTCGACGTGCTCACCTACGGCGGGGAGCGCCTGACGCTCGGTCCGGGCACGCCGCAGACCGGCCGGATCCCCACCGCGCTGCGCGACCTCGGCAACCGGTACGCGGAGCTGGTGCGCACCGGGTTCCCCGATCTCACCCGCCGGGTCTCGGGCTACAACCTCGACCAGCTCCTGCCGGAGAACGGCTTCGACCTCGCCCGCGCGCTGGTCGGCACCGAGGGCACCTGCGCCACGATCCTGGGCGCCACGGTGCGGCTCGTCGAGGCTCCGGCCGTGCGCGCGCTCGCTGTACTCGGCTTCCCCGACGCCTACCTCGCCGCCGACAACGTCACCGTCGTGCGCGCGCTCGGCCCGTTGACGATCGAGGGGATGGACGCAGGGCTGATCGCGGCGCTGCGCGCATCCAATCCGGTCGAGACGGCGTCGGGCATGCTGCCCGAGGGCGGCGGCTGGCTCTACGTCGAGACGGGCGGTGACACCCGCGCCGAGGCCGAGGCCGCGGCGCAGGCCGTGGTCACCGCGATGAAGCCGTACACGCAGAGCGCGCTCGTCGTCAGCGAGCCGAAGCAGATGAAGGCACTGTGGCGCATCCGCGAGGACGGCGCCGGCATCGTCACGCGCTCCCCGGACGGCGGCGAGGCCTGGCCCGGCTGGGAGGACGCCGCGGTGCCGCCGGAGAAGTTCGGCGCCTACCTGCGCGAGTTCGACGCGCTCATGAGCCGCCACAGGCGCCGGGGCGTCTACTACGGCCACTTCGGCGACGGCTGCCTGCACGTGCGCGTCGACTTCGACTTCACGTCCAAGGCCGGGATCGCCGACTTCCGCAGCTTCATGGAGGAGGGAGCCGATCTCGTCGTCGCGCACGGCGGGTCGCTCTCGGGCGAGCACGGCGACGGCGTCGCGCGCGCCGAGCTGCTCCCCCGGATGTACCCGCCGGAGATCATCCGGGCGTTCGAGGAGTTCAAGGGGATCTGGGACCCCGCGGACCGGATGAACCCCGACCGCGTCGTGCGGCCGGCGAAGATGGACGAGGACCTGCGCGTCTTCGTCGGCCTGCCCACGATGAAGGACCAGCCGATGCTCGCCTTCGGCCACGACCGCGGCTCGTTCACCCGCGCCACCCGTCGCTGCCTGGGCGTGGGCAAGTGCGTCACCGAGAGCGGTGGCGTGATGTGCCCGAGCTTCCGCGCCACCGGCGAGGAGATGCACTCCACCCGCGGTCGTGCCCGGCTGCTGTTCGAGATGGCCAACGGTCAGGTGATCAAGGACGGCTGGCGGTCGCCCGAGGTGGCCGAGGCGCTGGACCTCTGCCTGTCCTGCAAGGGATGCAAGCGTGACTGCCCCGTCGGCGTGGACATGGCCTCGTACAAGACGGAGTTCCTGGCCCAGCGCTACAAGGGCAAGGTGCGCCCCGCGTCGCACTACGCGATGGGCGCGCTCCCGCGCTGGATGGGCCTGGTCGGCAAGCTCCCCGCGCGGGCGGTGGACGCGCTCAACGCGGTGGCTCGTTCGCCGTTGGCGGCGGTCGCGAAGAAGCTGGGCGGGATCACCCCGGAGCGCTCGATCCCCCCGATCGCGCGCCTCCCCTTCACCGCGTCGCGCCGCACCTCCCCACTCGGTTCGCGCGGGCGCGTCCTGCTGTGGCCCGACACCTTCACCAACCACTTCGACCCCTCCATCGCCGTCGACGCCGTCGCCGTGCTGGAGAAGCTCGGCTACAGCGTCGAGCTCCCGCCCCGTGCCGTGTGCTGCGGGTTGACCTGGACGTCCACCGGGCAGGTCGAGACCGCGCAGAAGGTGCTGCGGCGCAGCCTGCGCACGATCGCGCCGTGGCTGTCCGAGGGGATCCCGGTCATCGGGCTGGAGCCGTCGTGCACCGCGGCGCTGAAGGCGGACGGCCCCGAGCTGCTTCCCGACGAGCCGCTCGCCGCGTCGCTGTCGACGGGGGTGCGCACGTTCGCCGAGGTGCTCGCCGAGCACGCCGACGAGCTGCGCGACGCCGTCGTCACGCCCGGCGGCCGGGCGCTGGTGCAGGTGCACTGCCACCAGCACGCCGAGATCGGCACGGACGCCGACGCGACGGTCATGACGGCGCTGGGCATCGACGCCGAGGTCCTCGACTCGGGCTGCTGCGGCCTCGCCGGCAACTTCGGGTTCGAGAAGGGCCACTACGAGGTGTCGATGGCGTGCGCGGAGCGGGTGCTGCTGCCGGCCGTGCGCGCCGCGGACGCCGACGTGGCGGTGCTGGCCGACGGCTTCAGCTGCCGTACCCAGCTCCGCCAGGCCGGCACCCGCGAGCCGGTGCACCTGGCGCAGATGGCGGCCACGGCCCTCGGTCTCCGATAGCGGGTCCTCGCAGACCGGCTGTCCTCCGCGCAGAGGTCGTGGACCCTGCGCGGAGCACACGGGGTCTGCGAGGACCGGCGGATCTCCCCGTTCCGCCACGAAGTCGGCTACGGCCCGGCCATCCTGGGCGCCATGGATCTCCGGAGGCCGGGGGTGAACCTGCGCGCGTCGCTGCTCGCGTCCGGCACCACCGACCGGGAGCGGCGCCGCCTGCGCCGCACCGGCGACATCGTTCCGGTCCGGCCGGGTGCCTACGTCGCCGCCGAGGAGCTCGACGGAGCGATCGCGGCGCATCCGCACGCGGCCCGCGCCGCCGTGGCGCAACTGGTGCCCGGCTCGGTGCTCAACCACGTCACGGCCGCCACTCGGCCCGGGGCGCCCCGCGGGGGGTGCCATGATCGACGCATGACCTCACGGGCGCTGGTGCTGGGCGGCGGCGGCATCACCGGGATCGCCTGGGAGCTGGGCCTGCTGGCCGGGCTCCGCGAGCTCGGGGTGGACCTCACCGACGCGGAGACCGTGACCGGTACCTCGGCCGGATCGGTGGTGGGCGCCCAGGTAGCCACCGGCGTCGACGTCGACGAGCGCTACGCGGCCCAGCTCGTGCCGCCCGACGGTGAGATCGCGGCGACGATGGGCCGGAAACTGCTGTTCCGGTTCGCGCTGGCGGTGATCGCCGGTCCGCGCTCGCCGGAGAAGGTCCGCGCCCGCCTCGGTGCGCTGGCTCTGCGCACGACGTCGGTGCCCGAGCAGGAGCGCATCGACGTCATCGGGCGGCGCCTGCCCGTCCAGGAGTGGCCGGAGCGGCCGCTGCGGATCACCGCCGTGGACGCGCACACCGGCGCGTTCCGCGTGTTCGACCGCGACTCCGGTGTGCCGCTGGTGCACGCCGTCGCCGCGAGCTGTGCCGTGCCCGGCGTCTGGCCGCCCGTGACGATCGGGGACACCCGCTACATCGACGGCGGCATGCGCTCGCCCGTCAACGCCGACCTCGCCGCCGGGGCCGAGCGCGTCGTCGTCCTCGCGCCCGGCACCCGCGGCATCGGGCCGCTGGAGGGTCTCGACCCGCAGGTCGAACGGCTGCGTGCGGGCGGGTCGACCGTCGCCGTCGTGAGCCCGGACGCCGCCGCGCTGGCCGCGATCGGCCGCAACGTCCTCGACCCGGCCCAGCGGGCGGCGTCCGCGCGGGCGGGACGGGCCCAGGCGGCGTCGGCCGTCTCACAGGTCCGGGACGTCTGGACGGTCTGAGAGCGGGTACCCCATCCTCATGGCACAGGTACCGAACATCCGCTTGAACAACGGCGTCGAGATCCCGCAGTTCGGGTTCGGCGTCTTCCAGGTGAAGCCCGAGAACACCGCGACGACCGTGCGGGCCGCGTTCGACGCCGGCTACCGGCACATCGACACCGCGCAGATGTACCAGAACGAGGAGCAGGTCGGGCAGGCCATCGCCGCGTCGGGCATCGCCCGCGACGAGCTGTTCATCACCACCAAGCTCAACAACGACAGCCACGGCGCCGACAAGGCCGCCGCGGCGTTCGACGAGAGCCTTCGCAAGCTCGGCCTCGACCACGTCGACCTGTTCCTCATCCACTGGCCGCGGCCGGGCGAGAACAAGTACGTCGAGACCTGGGGTGCGTTCGAGAAGATCGCCTCGGACGGGAAGGCGCGCGCGATCGGCGTCTCGAACTTCCAGGTGCCGCACCTCGAGCGGCTCGCCGCCGAGACGGGCACCGTGCCGGCGGTCAACCAGATCGAGCTGCACCCGTACCTCCCGCAGGCGGAGCTGCGCGCGTACCACCAGGAGCACGGCATCGCCACGGAGGCGTGGAGCCCGATCGGCGGCCAGGGCGGCGACCTCCTGCACGAGCGGAGCATCGGCGCGCTGGCGGAGAAGTACGGCAAGTCGCCCGCGCAGATCGTGCTGCGCTGGCACATCCAGCTGGGCAACATCGTGTTCCCGAAGTCGACCACCCCGTCGCGCATCGTGGAGAACATCGACGTCTTCGACTTCGAGCTCTCCGCCGACGACGTGGCCACGATCGGCGAGCTGGACAACGGCACCCGCACGGGCCCGAACCCCGACGAGTTCGGCTGATCGGTCCGCCCCGCACTGCGGGCCGGGCGGGTCACCCCTAGCGTGGCGCGACATGTTGGCAATCACCGATCATGCGGCCGAAGCCATCAAGTCGCTCACCACCGAGGCGGAACTCCCCGAGGGCGGGGGCCTGCGCATCGCCGCGCCGGACCCGGACCAGGGCCTGGAGCTCTCGCTCGCGGGCAAGCCGGATGCGGACGACGTCGTCCTGTCCGGTGACGGGGTGGCCGTGTTCCTGGAGCCCACCGCGGCCCAGGTGCTCGACGACAAGATCCTCGACGTCCAGCCCGTGCAGGGTGCGGACGGCGAGCAGGAACTGCGGTTCGCGATCGGACCGCAGGAGCAGTAGCCGGGGGTAGGGCGGGGCCGGGGCCCGCCCTACTTCTCTGTCAGCTTCCCGTCCGCCACCGACCAGTGCCGGGTGGTGCGCACGCTCTCCAGCATGCGGCGGTCGTGGGTGACGAGCAGGACCGTGCCGCCGAAGCCGTCGAGGGCCTGCTCCAGCTGCTCGATGGCGGGCAGGTCGAGGTGGTTGGTGGGTTCGTCGAGCACCAGCAGGTTCACCTCGCGGGCCTGCAGCAGCGCCAGTGCCGCGCGGGTGCGCTCGCCGGGGCTCAGGGACTCCGCGGGCCGCGGCGCGTGCTCGCCGGTGAGCCCGAACTTGGCCAGCAGCGTGCGGACGTCCGACTCTGCCCAGTCGGGAACGGCGTCGCCGAACGCCCGAGCCAGCGACTCCGGCCCGAGGAACAGCCCGCGGGCCTGGTCGATCTCCCCGACCCGCACGCCCGAGCCGAGCCCGGCCGTGCCGGCGTCGACGGGAATACGGCCCAGCAACGCGCCGAGCAGCGTGGTCTTGCCCGAGCCGTTGGCGCCGGTGATCACGATGCGGTCCGCCCAGTCCACCCGGGCGTCGACGGGCCCGAGCGTGAACGACCCGCGGTGCACCACCGCCCCCGACATCGACGCCACGACGGTGCCCGAGCGCGGTGCCGCGGCGATGGTCATCCGCAGCTCCCACTCCTTGCGGGGCTCCTCGACCACGTCGAGGCGTTCGATCATCTTCGCCGTCTGGCGGGCCTTCGCGGCCTGTTTCTCGCTGGTCTCGGCGCGCTTGTTGCGGCCGATCTTGTCGTTGTCCGGTGACTTGCGACGCGCGTTGCGCACGCCCTGGGCCATCCAGTTGTGCTGCATCTGGGCACGGTCCTTGAGGCCGCCGAGCTTGCTGTCGTACTCCTCGTAGGCCTCGCGCGCGTGCCGGCGGGCGACCTCGCGCTCGGCGAGGTAGGCCTCGTAGCCACCGTCGTAGACACCCACCTGCTGCTGGGCGAGATCCAGCTCGACGATGCGGGTGACGGTGCGGGCGAGGAACTCCCGGTCGTGGCTGACGATCACTGTGCCAGCTCCCCGCCCACCCCGAAGCCCCTGCACGAACCGCTCCAGCCGCTCCAGCCCGTCGAGGTCGAGGTCGTTGGTGGGCTCGTCGAGGAGCAGCACGTCGTAGCGGGACAGCAGCAGGGCGGCGAGTCCGGCACGGGCGGCCTGGCCGCCGGACAGGGCCGTCATCGCGACGTCGAGGTCGACGGCCAGCCCGATGTCGGCCGCCACCTCGGCGGCGCGCTCGTCGAGATCGGCGCCGCCCAGGGCGAGCCAGCGGTCGAGCGCGGTGGCGTAGGCGTCGTCGGCTCCCGGGGCGCCCTCGCCCAGCGCCTCCGCGGCGGCGTCCATCGTGGACTGGGCCTCGGTGACGCCGGTGCGCCGCGCGAGGAACGCCGCGACCGTCTCGCCGGGGCGGCGGTCGGGCTCCTGCGGGAGGTGCCCGATCGTCGCCTCCGGCGGGCTGACCGAGATCGACCCGTCCTCGGGATCGAGCTCGCCCGCGAGCATCCGCAGCAGCGTGGACTTGCCCGCGCCGTTCGCTCCGACGAGACCGATGACGTCGCCGGGGGCGATCACGAGGTCGAGCCCGGCGAACAGGACGCGGGCGCCGTGGCCGGCGGCGAGATCGGTGGCCTGGAGAGTGGCGCTCATAGCCGGTCCAGGCTACTGCTCCGCTGCTGCGGGCCCGACCGGCGCGGTGCGAGTGCTACCTCGTGGTGGCGAACGAGCTCACGCAGTCGCCCTGGTTCTTGTACTTCCCGGCCGGGAAGTTCGTCTGCCAGCCACCCGCCTTGCAGTCGTCCTTGGTGTAGACCCGCGGGTCGAAGTCGATCGTCAGGCCGCCGGCCACGAGGGCGTCGGCCGCGGCGATGAGTCCCGCGTTGCCGGAACCCTGGTTGATCCCGACGGAGATGATGACCGCGTCGGGGTTGGCGGCGAGCACGTCGGACCACAGCCGGGTGTCCGCGCCGAAGGTCGCGGTGAACGGTGCCGCCGGTCGCGTCGTCCACCAGCGCCCCTGCGCGGCGTCCCACGTCTGCCACGTGTCCAGCTTCAGCGCGGCCGACCCGACCGTGTAGTAGGGCTCGTAGACCAGCGTGGTGTAACCGCCGGCGGCGGCGCCGTTGAGATCGACCTCGACGTTGAGCGCCGGGTACTGGAGCGGGGAGGCGGTGCTGGCCGACGAGCGGTAGGTGGCGTAACCGATCCTCGTGGCGAACGTGCTGAGCAGGGTTCCGGCGGCCTGGGTGGAGACGGCCTGGGCCTTGTCGTTGCTCGCCGGTGTGGAGAGCTCGAGCGAACCGGTGCCGAAGCCGGCCGGTGCCCCGAAGGTGGTACCGATCGCCACCGTACCGGTGTCGCGGGTGGCCCCCGGGGTGAAGGTCGACGTCGGGCTGATCTCGGTGACGACCGTGGTGGCGGCGCTGGCGGGGGCGGCTGCCACCGTGACGCCGACCGCGGTCGCGATCACCGCCACGATCGTTGCGATCCTGGTTCGTGCCATGGGGAGACTCCTGAGGGTCCGGCCCGCGATGGTGCGGGTACCGGCCCCCTTGTCGCTCCCGGCGGCCCGACCGTTTCAGGGACCGGGGGCCGGCCTCAGGGCAGCGCCAGGCGGTTGATCTTCCGCAGTACCTGCAGGTACTGCTTCCACAGCGGCCCGGTCGTGTACTCCAGCCCGTACTCCGCGCACAGTTCGCGCACCTCGGGTGCGATCTCGGCGTAGCGGTTGCTGGGCAGGTCGGGGAACAGGTGGTGCTCGATCTGGAAGCTCAGGTTGCCGCTCATCAGGTGGAACAGCGGGCCGCCGTCGAGGTTGGCCGAGCCGAGCATCTGACGCACGTACCACTGGCCGCGGGTCTCGCCCTCGAGCTGCTCCTCGTCGAACTGGACGGCGCCGTCGGGGAAGTGGCCGCAGAAGATGATCGCGTGCGACCAGAGGTTGCGCACCAGGTTGGCCGTGACGTTGCCGGCGAGGACCGGCAGGAAGAACGGCCCCGCCAGCGCCGGGAACACGACGTAGTCCTTCGTGAACTGCCTGACGACCTTCTTGCCGATCCCCTTGAGCTGTGTCCAGACCGTCTTCCGGTCCTTCTCGCCTGCGATGATCTTCTCGACCTCGAGGTCGTGCAGCGCCACGCCCCACTGGAAGAACGTGGCCAGCAGGACGTTGACCAGCGGGTTGAGCAGGTAGTAGGGGTTCCACTTCTGCTCGTCGGACATGCGCAGGATCCCGTAGCCCACGTCGCGGTCCTTGCCGACGACGTTGGTGTAGGTGTGGTGCATGTAGTTGTGCGAGTGCTTCCAGTGCTCGGCGGGGCTGGTGTTGTCCCAGTCCCAGGTGCTGGAGTGGATCTTGGGGTCACGCATCCAGTCCCACTGGCCGTGCATGACGTTGTGGCCGAGCTCCATGTTCTCCAGGATCTTCGACGCCGAGAGCATCGCGGTGCCGAGGATCCAGGCGGGCGGCAGGACGCCGGCGAACAACAGCGCGCGGCCACCGATCTCCAGGTAGCGCTGCTTGCGGATCACGGAGTGGATGTAGGCGGCGTCGGTGGCGCCGCGCTCGGCGACGATCCGCTCGCGGATCGCGTCGAGGCGGCGGCCCAGCTCCTCCACCTGCCCGGGCGTGAGGCTGGTGGCCTCGGGGGCGGGGGTGGAGGGGACCGGCTTCAGCGAGGGGCCGACGAGTGCGAGAGACATTCCTTCTTCTCCCTAGATGTCGAGGGTGGCGGGGCCGCTGGCCCCGGAGATGCAGGTCTGGACGAGGTCGCCGGGCTCGCCGTGGATCTCACCGGTGCGCAGGTTGCGGACCTGGCCGTCGCGCAGCGGCAGCACGCAGCCGAAGCAGATGCCCATGCGGCACCCGCTCGGCATGAGCACGCCCGCGTCCTCGCCGGCCTCCAGCAGGCTCGCGCCGCCGTCGACGTCGACCGTGGTGGCGCCGTAGGCGACGGTGCCGCCGCTGCCGCCCTCGCTGCGGACGGGCGGGGTGAAGCGTTCGAGGCGCACCTTCTCGCCCCAGCGCTGCTGCGCGGCGGTGAGCAGGGCGTCGGGGCCGCAGACGAACACCTCGCGGTCGGCGACCAGGCCGTCGAGCTCGGCCAGGTCGAGCCGGCCCTCGTCGGCGGTGTGCCGCACGACGAGCCGCAGGCCCGGGTGCAGCGCCGCGAGCAGCGTCAGCTCGTCGCGGAAGATCACGTCGTCGCTGGTGGGCGCACTGTGCACGAGCACGACGTCGGTCAGCGGGCCACGGGCGGCGAGCGTGCGCAGCATCCCCATGACGGGCGTGATGCCGCTGCCCGCGGTGAGCATGAGGAGCTTCGCGGGGGCGGGCGTCGGCAGCACGAAGTCGCCGGCGGCGTCCTCCAGGTGCAGCACGGTGCCGACCGGCGTGCCGTGCGCGAGCTGGGGCGAGACGACGCCGCCGGGCAGCGCCTGGACGGTGACGGTGAGCAGGCGCGAGTCCTCGTTGCCGTTGAGCGAGTAGGTGCGCCAGTGCCGCACGCCGTCGACGTCGACGCCGATGCGCACGAACTGGCCGGCCCGGTGGCCCTTCCAGCGGCGCCCGGGCTTGATGGTGAGCGTGGTGGCGCGCGCGGTCTCGCGGCGCACGGCGACGACCCGGCCGCGCAGAACGGTCTGCGACCAGAGCGGATCGACCAGCCCGAGGTAGTCCTCGGGCAGCAGGGGCGTGGTGAGCGCGGTGAAGGCTCGCAACATGACATCAGAACACCACAAAGTGATGTCACATGGCAAGTGGCATCAGCTGTTAAGATGTGTCACATGTCCACGGATACCCATGATGTCGAATGGCGGACCATCGACGAGCTGGCCCGCGTCAGCGGCGTCACCGTGCGCAACATCCGCGCCTACCAGGCCCGCGGTCTGCTCCCTCCGCCCGAGGTCAAGGCGCGTACGGGCTACTACGGCCCCGGCCACGAGGCGCGCCTGGAGCTGATCAAGGACCTCCAGGGGGAGGGCGTCAAGCTCGACACGATCAAGAAGCTGCTCGACACCACCGGTGGCTCCACCGAGCAGGTCGTGCACTTCATCCGCCGGATCCGGCAGCTGTTCGCGGCCGAGGACCGGCAGATCGTCAGCGTCGCGGAGCTGGCCGAGCGCTTCGAGGAGACCGACCTCTCCCACCTGCGGCGGGCCCAGAAGATGGGGCTGCTGCGCGAGATCACCGAGGACCAGTACGAGGAGATCAGCCCGCGGCTGATGGACTCCGCCCACGAGCTGTTCGGGCTCGGCATCCCGCTCGGGCGCTCCCTCGACGTGGTGGAGCAGCTGCGCCGGCACGCCGACGGCATCGCCAAGATCTACGTCGACCTGTTCCTCGGCGAGGTCTGGCAGCCCTTCGACGCGTCCGGCCGGCCGGCCGAGCAGTGGCCGCGCGTCTACGAGGTGATCGAGCAGCTGCGGCGCATCTCCGGCGACGCGATGCTCGCGGTGCTGGAGCTGGCGGTGTCCGAGCGGCTGGACACGACGTTCGGCCGCGACATCGCCCGCAACGTCCGCACCAGCACCCCGCCACCGTCGGACTGACCCGACGCGGGGCCCGGACCTGGAGAAGAGCCGGGGCGGGCGCCGGGGGATACCCCTGCGCCCGCCCCGTCACCGGTCACCGGGCTGGTCGAGCCCGGCTTCGGTGGTCTCAGCCCGCGAGTCGCGGGTAGTCGGTGTAGCCCTCGGCGCCGCCGCCGTAGAAGGTGTCGGGGTTGGGCTCGTTGAGCTCGGCGCCCTTCGTCCAGCGCTCGACGAGGTCGGGGTTGGCCAGGAACGGCCGGCCCACGGTCACGGCGTCGGCGATGCCGTCGGCGACGATGCGCTCGAGCACGTCGCGGTCGGAGTCGGAGCCGAAGCCGGTGTTGAGCACGAACGTGTTCGGCCAGATCGCCTTCAGCTTCGCGACGATCGGGTCGTCGGCCTCGGCCAGCACGTGCAGGTAGGCCAGGTTCAGCTCGGCGAGCTGGGCGACGAGGGTCTCGTAGACCGACAGGTCATCCTCGGAGACGTCGTTGAAGGGGTGTCCGGGCGAGATCCGGATGCCCACGCGGTCGGCGCCGATCGCGGCGACCGTGGCCTTCGCGACGTCGACGACGAAGCGCGCCCGGTTCTCGGGGCCGCCGCCGAACTCGTCGGTGCGGTCGTTCACGCCGTCGGCGAGGAACTGGTGCAGCAGGTAGCCGTTGGCGGCGTGCAGCTCGACGCCGTCGACCCCGGCCCGGACGGCGCGCGTGGCGGCGTCGGCGAACTCCGCGGCGACACCGGGGAGCTCGGCGGTCTCCAGCGCGCGGGGCGCGGGGAACGGCTTCATGCCGCCGGCGGTGAACATCTCGCCCCCGGGCGCCTTCGCGGTGGACGAGACGGACTGCAGACCGCCGTTGTTGTCGGGGTGCGCGATGCGGCCGACGTGCATGAACTGCACGACGAGCTGGCCACCGTCGGCGTGGACGGCGTCGGCGACGCGCTTCCAGCCGGCCTCGTTGGCGTCGTCGACGACGCCCGCGGTGTTGATGTAGCCCTTGCCGACCGCGGACGGCTGGCTGCCCTCGGTGATGAGGACGCCGGAGCCGGCGCGCTGGCGGTAGTACTCGACGGACAGGTCGTTCGGGGTGCCGTCCTCGTCGGCCCGGTTGCGGGTCAGCGGAGCCATCCAGATGCGGTTGGCGGCCTTCAGCGCCCCGGCGGTGATGGGCTGGAGCAGCGGGCTGTCGGGGCGAAGCGGTGTCGAAGTCACGTGAGAGTTCAACGAGGTGACCCGCGGGGCCCTTCCGGTCGGGCGCCGTGCCGATCATCACGGTTTAGGCTTCCCCGGTGAACCCGTCGACGATGCAGGCCCAGGTGGTGGTCGACGAGCTCGCCCGGTGCGGGGTCACCGACGCCGTGCTGTGCCCGGGCTCACGCAATGCGCCGCTCGCGTTCGCCCTGCAGGCCGCCGACGCCGCGGGCGTGCTGCGGCTGCACGTCCGCATCGACGAGCGGACGGCCGGGTTCCTCGCGCTCGGCCTGTCGCTGCGCTCGGGGCGTCCGGTGCCGGTGTGCACCACCTCCGGCACGGCCGTGGCGAACCTGCATCCCGCGGTGCTGGAGGCGTCGCACGCCGGGGTGGCGCTGATCGCGCTGACGGCCGACCGGCCGCCCGAGCTGATCGGCACCGGCGCCAGCCAGACCATCGTCCAGACCGGGATCTTCGGCGGCGCCGTGCGGGCGGCGTTCACCGGCGCGGGGACGGCGGCGCAGTACCGGTCCACGGTGGCCAGGGCCGTGGCGGCGGCCACCGGCGGCCGGCCCGGGCCCGTGCACCTCAACATGCCCTTCGCCGAGCCGCTGGTGCCCGACGGTCACGCGCCCGCGGGGAGGAGCGGTCCGTGGACCTCCGTCGCACCGGTGACGCAGGTGGCCCCGCCTCTGCCGCTCGATCCCACCGCCCCGACGCTGGTGGTCGCCGGTCACGGCGCCCCCGTCCTCGACGTGCCGGTGCCGGTGGTGGCCGAACCGTCGTCGGCGGGGTGGCCGGGCGCCGTCCGGACCGGGCCGTGGCTGCTCGACCGGCCCGAACTCCGGCCGACCCAGGTGGTGGTGGCCGGACGTCCGACGCTGCACCGTCCCGTCCAGCGGTTGCTCGCCGATCCCGCGGTGGCCGTGTACGCCGTGGCCGACGGCTCCCCGTGGACCGACGTCGCCGGCACCGTCCGCGCCGTCGGAGGCCTGCCCGCGCTCGACCCCGACCCCGCGTGGCTGCGCCGCTGGCGCGACGCCGACGACGCCGCGGCGCAGGCGCTGGACAAGGCGCTCGACCACCCCGGAGCCGTCATCGGGCTGCGCCTGGCCCGCGCGCTGGTGGCCGCCCTGCCCGACGGTGCTCAGCTGGTGGTCGGCTCGTCCAACCCGGTGCGCGACGTCTCGCTCGCCGCGGCTCCGCGCCCGGGGCTGACGGTGCTGTCCAACCGGGGCGTCGCGGGAATCGACGGTACGGTGTCCACCGCGGTCGGGGCGGCGCTCGCCCACGACGGGCCGGCGTACGCGCTGCTCGGCGACCTCACCCTGCTGCACGACACGACGGGCCTGGTCATCGGCCCGGACGAGCCCCGCCCCGACCTCGCCATCGTCGTCCTCAACGACTCCGGCGGCGGCATCTTCGGCCTGCTGGAGCAGGGCGCGCCGGAGCACTCAGGCGCGTTCGAGCGCGTCTTCGGCACCCCGCACACGGTGGATCTGGCCGCGCTCTGCGCCGCGATGAAGGTCGGCCATCAGGTGGCGGAGGTGGCGGACCTGCCCGCCGCCCTGGCGCCCGCGCCGGGCCTGCGGCTGGTGGAGGTGCGGGGCGACCGCAGCGCGCTGCGCGACGGCCACGCGGCCCTCCGCGCGGCGGTGGCAGCGGCGCTCGCCTGACGTCGCAGCGCGGCGGTCACCTCGCAGCCCGCCGGCGCGCTGCGACGTGACCGGGGCGCTGCGAGGTCAGCCCTCCAGCGCGTCCCGGACGGCCACCATCTTGGCCGCGGCCTCGCGCACCTCCACGTCGGGATCCGAGTCGGCCACCACGCCGCACCCGGCGATCAGGCGCGCGACCCGGCCGTCGAGCTGGGCGCAGCGCAGCGCGATGCCCAGCTCGCCGTCGCCGTCACCGTCGACCCAGCCGACGGGGCCGGCGTAGCGGCCACGGTCCATGCCCTCCAGCTCGGCGATCAGGTCGACCGCGGCCTTGCGCGGGGTGCCGCCCACCGCGGCCGTGGGGTGCACGGCCTCGGCGATCCGCAGCAGCGACGCCGGGTTGTCGGTGGGGAGCTTGCCGTACACGTCGCTGGCCAGGTGCGAGACGTTGTGCAGCGCGATCACCGACGGGGTGCCCGGCACCTCCAGCTCCGCGCACAGCGGCCGCAGGGTGTCGGCCAGCGACTCGACGGCGAACTCGTGCTCCTGGCGGTCCTTCGCCGACCCGAGCAGGCGCTCGGCCATGTCGGCGTCGGAGCCGCCCGGGCCGGGCCAGATCGTGCCGGCCAGCACCCGCGACGACACGGTGCCCGCGGTGCGGCGGATCAGCAGTTCGGGGGTGGCGCCGACCAGCCCGTCGACGGCGTAGGACCAGCACGTGGGGTAGCTGCGGGCCAGGCCGGCGAGCAGGAACCGGGCGTCGAGGGGCTCCTCGGCCACGGCGAGCAGGTCGTGGGCGAGGGCCACCTTGTCGAGCTCCCCGGCCCGCATCCGCCGGACGGCCTCGGCCACCGCGTGCCGGTAGCGGTCGGCGGGGAGGTGGCCGTCGGCGTAGCGCAGGGTGCCGCTGGGGCGTACGGGCGTGACCGACCGCATCGCGGTGGCGCTGTCGCCGTCGGCGAACTCGGTGACCCACGCCCGCCCGTCGCGACGCCCGACGAGCACGCGCGGGACCACGAGGACCGACCCCGGCGAGGAGTCGGCGAACGTGAAGCTGGCGAACGCGACCGGCCCCGTGCCCGGCACACCGACCTCGTCGTGGACGTCGACGCGGCCGGAGAACGACCGCCACCAGCGGTCGGCCTCGGCGAAGCGGTCGGGGCCGACGGCCGAGAACCGCGCCACCTCACCCCAGCCCACGAGACCGTCGGACCCCCGCACCCACGACAGGCCGTTCTCGTCGGGAAGCAGGTCGATCAGGTGGCCCGGGTCGTCGACGAGCCTGGTTCGCACGCCCAACCCGGTCGGTAGCGGGGCGATCGTCACTGTTCCGAGAGTAGGAGGCCGGGAGCCGCAATGCGCGTCCGGCCCGGGAGGCGAGGACCACACGTCGTAGGATCGGCGGCCGTGACACCTACGGGGAACACGCGCACCCGGGCCGTCGACGAGCTGGCCGACCTGGTGCGACCGGCGATCCGGGCGGTGTCCCGGAGCGCCCCCCGGATCGTGCAGGGTGTCGCGCTGGTGCTCACGTTCATGGCGCTGTTCGCGCTGATCGGGGCCGGTCTGGACGATCGCACGATCTCCGCGAACCAGGCCGTCGCCCAGGCGCAGGTGCTCGACGGCTCCACGTTCTTCCGCACGCTGGTGCAGTTCACGGCGGCCGACGGTCAGGCCCACACCCCCGAGCTCGGGGTGTTCTACCCGCGCGGCCTGGAGCCGGGCACCACGGTCGCCGTCGAGTACGACGTGACGAATCCCGATCTGGTGCGGGTGGCCGGTCGCACCTTCCTGTCCGGCGTGCTGCCGCTCGGCGTCGGCATCGTCGTGGTGTGGGCGATCGCGGTCCCGTACTCGATGTGGTTGCGCCGCCGTCGGCTCTAGTCCCTCGAAGCACCGACGTCCTCGGTCTCGACCGGTTCGCCGTCGCCGACCGCCCGTCACGGTCCCGCGCGCGGAGCCGCCGCTGCCCCCGAGGTCCGACGAGGCGCTGGGCGCGCGCAGCGTCGGCCCGTGGCACCAGCTGGCGCCGGGGCGGAAGACGGCAGAGACCCCCTACGACGCGAGGGGCGCCACGCCTGGCTGACCTCCGTCAGCGGGTCTGCCACCAGGTCAGGACCCCGTCCAGTGCTCCCGGGGCCGCGACGATCATCATCCCGGTCGGGAGGGGGTCGGGGTGGCCGGCGCCGTCCACCACCAGCGCACCGGCCTCCGTCGCCAGGCACACCGCACCCGCGACGTCCCACTCCTGGAAGTGGTCGAGCACCGCGGCGACGGCGTGGCCCAGCGCCACCTGGGTGATCGCGAGCGCGGCCGAACCCAGCACCCGGACGCCCGCGTGCGCGGCGGCGGCCCGGCGGGTGAACCCCGGGGCGGTGTCGAGGGTGAGCTCGGCGCACACCAGCCCGCCGACCGGGCTGCGCGGCGCGACCCGCACGGGCACGCCGTTGGCGCGCACCCCGCGGCCCCGGGCGGCGGCGTAGATCTGGGCGCGGCTGGGGTCGGCGATCACCCCGACCACGGGGCCGAGCGCGTCCACCAGCGCGAGGCTGTAGGCGCACCACGGGAAGCCGGAGACGTAGTTGGCCGTGCCGTCCACCGGGTCGACCACCCACCGGTAGGGGGCCGTGGCCGCACCCGCGTCGGAGCCGTACTCCTCCCCGACGACCGGGACGCCCGGGAAGTCGGCGGCCAGCACCCGGCGGGTGTGGCGTTCCAGGGTGCGGTCGGTGTCGGTGACCCAGTCGAACGGGTTGGCCTTGTGCCCCGCCCCCGCCTGGATCTCCCGGCCTGCGGTGGCCGTGATGACCTCGGCGGCGTCGTTGGCCAACCTCCCCGCCACCTCGAGCGCGCGGGACAGCAGCCCCGGGTCGACCTGGGGCGGGTTCTGCTGCTGGAGGGTCATACCCGCCGAGCGTCGGGGGCGCCGGTGTCCCGGACACGACCCGAAGATGACGTGTTGTCGATCACCGGGCCAACTGTGCGGCCCGGCACGTGCTGTTGGTGCGGTGTTCGGCGACCCGTCAACCCGACGACGGCCCCGCGGCCGGCGGCTGGGGCACGTTCCACCCGTGAGAGTCGCGATCGTCTCGGAGTGCTTCCTGCCCGTCGTCAACGGAGTCACCAACTCGGTGTTACGGGTCGTGGAACACCTGAGGCGCGCGGGCCACGAGGTGCTGGTGATCGCCCCGGGGCTGGACGGCCCCACCGAGTACGAGGGTGCGCGCGTGGTGCGGATCCCCGCGGTGGACCTGCCCGTCGTGTCGTCGATGCCGGTGGGGGTGCCGAGCCGGCGCGTGCTCACGGCCTTGCGGGAGTTCGCCCCCGACGTCGTGCACCTGGCGGCGCCGTTCGTCGTCGGTTTCCGGGGGCTCAACGCGGCCCGGCGCCTGGGGATCCCGACGGTGGCGGTCTACCAGACCGACGTGGCCGGTTTCGCGTCGTCGTACGGTCTCGGGCTCACGGCCCGGGCCGCGTGGCGCTGGACGTGCCGGCTGCACGGCCAGGCCGACCGCACCCTCGCCCCGTCGAGCTGGGCCACCGAGGCCTTGCGCGAGCGTGGGGTGCCGCGCGTGCACCAGTGGGCGCGCGGCGTCGACACCAGCCGGTTCACCCCGTCCAAACGGGACGCTCGCCTGCGCGCCGAGCTGGCGCCGGACGGCGAGCTGCTCGTCGGCTACGTCGGCCGGCTCGCGCCGGAGAAGCAGGTGGAACGGCTCACCGCGCTCGCCGACGTGCCCGGGACGCGGCTGGTGGTGGTCGGCGACGGCCCCGGCGAGGAGCGCCTGCGCGCCGCGCTGCCGTCGGCGGCGTTCCTCGGCTTCCGCGGCGGCGACGAGCTGGCCCGGATCTACGCCTCGCTCGACGTGTTCGTCCACACCGGACCGTCGGAGACGTTCTGCCAGGCGGTACAGGAGGCGCTCGCCTCGGGGGTGCCGGTGGTGGCGCCGAACGCGGGCGGCCCGCGCGACCTGGTGCTGCCCGGCCGCACCGGGTTCCTCGTGCCGCCGCGACCGGTGGGCACCGACGCCGACGACCCCGACGCGATCGCCGCCGACGCCGTGCTGCGCGCGGCCGTCGTCACCCTCACCGACGACGCCACCCGCGCCCGTTTCGGCTCGTCGGCGCGGCGGTCGGTGCTGCGCAAGACCTGGAGCACGGTCTGCGACGAGCTGCTGGCGCACTACGCCGAGGTCCTCGGCGCGGCGGCCGCCGCTGCCGCGTAGTGCGCATCGTCCAGCTCGCCAACTTCTACGGGCCCCGCTCCGGCGGCCTGCGCACCGCGCTGCACCACCTGGGCGCGGGCTACGCCGGGCGCGGCCACGAGGTGGTGCTCGTCGTGCCCGGCCACCGCGGGGCCGACGAGGTGCTCCCGTCCGGGATCCGGCGGATCACCGTCGCCGCGCCGCAGCTGCCCGGCACCGGGGGCTACCGGGCCGTCGACCCGTGGCGGGTGACGCGGTTGCTGGAGCGGCTGCGCCCGGACGCGATCGAGGTCTCCGACCGGCTGACCCTGCGCGGGCTCGGCCGCTGGGCGCAGCGCCACGACGTGCCCGGCATCGTGATCTCCCACGAGCGCCTCGACCGGCTGCTGACGCAGTTCCTGCTGCCCGAGCCCGCCGCCCGCCGCGTCGCGGACGTGGCCAACGAGCGGATGGCCGACGCCTACGACACGGTCGTCTGCACCACCTCGTTCGCCCGGGCCGAGTTCGACCGGATCGGGGCCCGCAACGTCGCGCAGGTGCCCCTCGGCGTGGACCTGGCGACCTTCTCTCCGCGCCACCACTGCTCCGACCTGCGCTCGTCGCTCGCCCGCGACGCCGAGGTGCTGCTGGTCCACTGCGGACGGCTGTCGGCGGAGAAGCACCCCGAGCGCAGCATCGACACGCTCGCCCTGATGCACGACGCCGGGCACCGCGTGCGGCTCGTGGTGGCGGGGGACGGGCCGCGGCGGCCCGCGCTGGAACGCCGGGCGGCGGGGCTGCCGGTGACGTTCCTCGGGTTCGTGCCCGACCGCTACCGGCTCGCGACGCTCCTGGCCACGGCCGACGTCTCGCTCGCCCCCGGCCCGCACGAGACGTTCGGTCTCTCCGCGCTCGAGGCGCTGGCCAGCGGGACGCCGGTGGTGGTGTCGGCGAGCTCGGCGCTGCCGGAGATCGTCGGGGAGTCGGGCGCTGCGGCCGTCGACTCCTCGGAGGCCTTCGCGGCGGGCGTCACCACCCTGCTCGCGGCCGAGGAGGGAACGCGCCGTGCTGCGGCCCGCACCCGGGCCGAACGGTTCGGCTGGCCGGACTCCGTCACGCGGATGCTGGCCGCGCTCGGAACGTGAAACGGGCACCGCCCCCGTGCGGGGGCGGCGCCCGTGAGCTCGGCCAACCGGCGACCAGGCGTGCACGGTGGGTCCTGTGGGTGGTCTCGGCGGCGGGGGGCGGGTGTCGCCCCTCGACGCAGACCCAGGACGCTTCGGCCTCGTCGCGGCATGCTCCGCGTGGGTACCTGTTGCCCGAGCAGGATCACCGACCGGGGGGACGCACCTTCTCCGCCGATACGCCCTTGGCCTGCCGTTTCTCCTGAGACATGTCTACGCCGGACCTCCGCTCGTGACAAGGGTCACAGCATGATCGAGCGGTGAGCGGGCCCCGTCTCCCCCGACCGCGCGCCGTCGCTACGGTCCGTCGCGGGAGGTGCACGTGAGCGGGAACGCGCCGAAGAAGCCGGGGCGGAAGCCGGTGCGCAAGGCCGTGCGGCCGCCGTCGGCGCCGGTGGTCCTGGACGTCCGCGAGGTGTCGAAGGCCTTCGGCGGCCAGGCGGTGCTCGACCGCGTCTCGGTCCGCGTCCCCGCGGGCAGCGCCGTCGGGGTCGTCGGGCCGAACGGGGCGGGCAAGACCACCCTGCTGCGCTGCGTCGTGGGCAGCGAGGTGCCCGACTCCGGAGCGGTGCTGTTCGACGGGGAGAAGCGCGCCGAGACCGATCCGCGCTTCCGGGCCGACGTGGCGGTGCTCGTCGACGACCTGGACGTGTTCGGCGACCTGTCGGTGCTCGAGCACCTCGACCTCCTGGCGTGCGCGCACGGGGTGCCGGACGCCCGCGCGGTGGTGGACGCCGTGCTCGACGACGTCCGGCTGACCGCGTCCGCCGACCACCTCCCCGCCACGCTGTCGAGCGGTCAGCGCCGCCGGTTGGCGCTGGCGTCGCTGCTGGTGCGGCCACGGCGGCTGCTCGTGCTCGACGAGCCGGAGCAGCGGCTCGACACGGCCGGACGGGCCTGGCTCGTCGAGCGGCTGCGGGCGGAGAAGGCGGCCGGCCGGGCCCTGCTGTTCGCCTGCCACGACGACGAGATCCTGCACGCCGTCGCCGACGACGTCGTGCGGATCGGCGAGTGACCCCGCGGTGGCGTGACGTCCGCGCCCGGCTGCGGGGGATGCGCCGCGCGAAGCGGCCGTCGCTGATGACCGTGGCCGGGAACGTCTACCAGACGCTGCTCTACACGGTGATCATCGGCGGGGTGTTCGTCCAGGTCCTGCGCTCGGTGCTCGGCGACCTGCTGGTGCCGCCGGGCACCGGCACCCAGTACTGGCTCGGCGCCGCGACGGCGCTGCTGGGCCTCGCGCTGGTGCTGCGGGTGCTGCCGGCCCTGGGCCCGGTCACGGTCGGCCCGGCCGCGGCGTCCTGGCTGCTGGCCGCGCCGATCGACCGCGGCGCGTTCCTCGCGTCCCGCTACCTGCTGGTCGTGGCCGGTGGCGCGGTCGCCGGGGCCGCGGTGGGCGGGGCGGCGCTGCTGGTGGGGCTCACCGCGGACCTGCCCGGCGCGGTCGGCCTCGTGGTGTCCGCGGCGGCCGTCGGGGTGCTGCTGGCCGTGCTGGCCGTGTGGGCGCAGGTCCGCCGCGGCCGGGAGCGCGTGCTGGTGCGCACCGCGGGCGCCCTGACCGTGCCCGCCGTGGCGGGCATCGCGGTGGTCGTGCTGCTCGAACGCGCCGGCTCCGCGCCGCAGGCCCCGCCCGGTGGCGCCGCGACGGAGGCACTGGTCGGGGTCGCCGTGGTCGCGCTCGTGCCGGCCGTGGTGGCCGCCGTGCTGGGGCGGCTGCGGCTGCGCGGCCTCGACCGCACCGCCGTGACCGCGGCCGGCCCGCTGATCGCGGCGCTGACGCTGAGCGTGGGGTTCATGGACGGCTCGATCACCACGGGCGTCTCGCGGGAGCGGCGGCTGCAGGCGATCGGCACCGTGCGGTGGGCGCGGCGGTTGCGCGGCAGCCGGCGCCGCGCGCTGGTGCTCGCCGACCTCCGGCGGATGGCGCGGGCCCGTTCCGCCCTGGCCACGGCCGTCGCGCTGCTGGTGGTGCCCTACCTGGCGTCGGTGGTCGTGCCGCCGCGGGTGGTGCCGATCGCCCAGCTGCTGGGCGCGACGCTGGCCGCGGGCGGCCTCGCCGACGGGCTGCGCGCCGTCGCGGCCTCGCGCGGCCTGCGCCGCAGCCTCGGCGGCACGAACCCCGACCTGCTGGCCCTGCACGGCGTCGGCCCGGCGGCGGTGGCCGTGCTGTGGACGCTCCTGGTGGCGCCCGCGGGCGGGTCGGTCCTGTCGCTCGTGCTCGTACCGGTGAGCGCGCTCGCCGTGGTCGTACGGTTCGCGACGCGCCCACCCCGCACCTACGGGGGGTCGATGGTCGACACCGGCGTGGGGCTCGGGCCGCTGCCGGTCGGCATGCTGGTGGAGCTCTCGCGGGGCCCGCTGCTGTTCGTCGTGCTGGCCGGGGTCCAGCTGCTGGCGGGCTGACACGCCGCGACCGGCGCGGCGCCGTAGGCTCGACCCGTGAGCCGCGCCGACCTCGACAAGAACCCCCGTGACGTCGCCGCGATGTTCGACGGTGTCGCGCGCCGCTACGACCTCACCAACACCGTGCTCACCGCGGGGCAGGACCGCCGCTGGCGCACGCTGACCCGCGCGGCGCTGGACCTGCAGCCGGGGGAGAAGGTGCTCGACCTCGCCGCCGGCACCGCGGTGTCCACGGTGGAGCTGGCCCGCTCGGGCGCGTGGTGCGTGGCCGCGGACTTCTCGATCGGGATGCTGCGCGCCGGCGCCCGCCGCGAGGTGCCCAAGGTGGCGGCCGACGCGCTCGCCCTGCCGTTCCAGGACGCGTCCTTCGACGCCGTGACGATCTCGTTCGGCCTGCGCAACGTCGCCGACCCCGACGTGGCGCTGGCCGAGCTCGCGCGCGTCACCCGGCCCGGCGGGCGGCTCGTCGTCTGCGAGTTCGGCCGCCCCACGTGGGCGCCCTTCCGCGCCGCCTACTTCCTCGGGCTGGAGCGGATCCTGCCCGCCGTGGCCGAGCGCGTGTCGAGCAACCCCGAGGCCTACACCTACCTGGGTGAGTCGATCCGGGCCTGGTCGCCGCAGCCCGACCTGGCCGCCCGCATCGCCGAGGCGGGCTGGGGCCAGGTGGGCTGGCGCAACCTCGTCGGCGGCGCCGTGGCGCTGCACCGGGCCCGCCGCACCTAGTACGTCATGATCGTCTCCGCCGCAACGTGACGTGGTCGACGGAGCGCGTCACGGTGCGCAGTTCGTCGTCACATGCCCTCTCCGCTGCGACGACGTCGCGCGACGGCGTCCGTCCGCGTCCGCGGGGTCCGGTTCCGGACCCCGGGGGGTCGCGCGCTCCGCCGTTCGCGTGCTTAGACTCACACCGACTTCGTGAAAACCTTCACAAGTAGAAGTTAGGTTCGCCTGGGTCCGGCCGGGACGGCGTTTCGGCCTAGGGTCGGCGCCGGGTGAGCAAGATCCCAACAGACGTTCCGTCGCGACAACGGCGGCTGCAGACGACGAGGGTGCACGGATGCTCGATCCTTATCTCCCGCTGGTGTTGATGTTCGCCCTGGCCGGGGCGTTCGCGCTGTTCTCCGTGACGGCCGCCCCGTACGTCGGCCCGCGCCGCTACAACCGCGCCAAGCTCGACGCGTACGAGTGCGGCATCGAGCCCTCGCCGGACCCCGTCGTCGGCGGCGGCCGCATGCCGGTCGCCTACTACCTCACGGCGATGCTCTTCATCCTGTTCGACATCGAGATGGTCTTCCTCTACCCGTTCGCGGTCAGCGCCGACCAGCTCGGCCTGTTCGGGCTGGTGGAGATCGTGCTGTTCATCGTCACCGTCGGCTTCGCCTACGCCTACGTGTGGCGGCGCGGCGGACTGGATTGGAACTGACATGGGTCTCGAAGAGAACCTGCCCAGCGGCGTCCTGCTGACCAGCGTCGAGAAGCTGGTCAACTGGACCCGGAAGTCGTCGCTGTGGCCCGCCACCTTCGGGTTGGCCTGCTGCGCGATCGAGATGATGACCACCGGCGCCCCGCGCTACGACCTCGCCCGCTTCGGCATGGAGGTCTTCCGCGCCTCGCCGCGCCAGGCCGACCTGATGATCGTCGCGGGTCGCGTGAGCAACAAGATGGCCCCGGTCCTGCGCCAGATCTACGACCAGATGCCCGAGCCCCGCTGGGTGCTCGCGATGGGCGTCTGCGCTTCGTCGGGCGGCATGTTCAACAACTACGCCGTCGTCCAGGGCGTCGACCACGTCGTGCCCGTCGACATGTACCTGCCCGGCTGCCCGCCGCGGCCGGAGATGCTGATGGACGCGATCCTCAAGATCCACGCCAAGATCATGGACGAGCCGCTGGGCGTCAAGCGCGCCGCGGAGCTGGCCGAGAGCGGGTACAAAACCGAGCTCGTCCCGTCGTCGATCAAGTACGCGAAGAAGAAGTGAGCCATGCCTGACGACACGACGGGCACCTCCAAGGAGAGTGCCGAGCCCACGGGCGGGGAGCAGTCCTCCGCCGAGGCGAGCGGCGCCGACACCGCCGCCCAGCGCGCGGCCGGCGGTGAGACCCCCCGGAGCGGTGAGGTCGAGCAGGCGCCGGTCGACGCGGAGGGCGCCGAGGTCAACCGCACGGGCGTCACCGCCGAGGGCGGCACCCGTCCGGCCCCGTCCCGCGCCCGCGAGGGCATGTTCGGCATCCACGGCACCGGCGACACGTCCGGCTTCGGCGGCCTGCGGCTGCCCGGCTACGCGCCGGCGCCGGCCGAGCGGCCCTTCGGCGGCTGGTTCGACGAGTTCGCCGACGACTTCGCCGAGGCGCTCCGCGAACGCGGCATCGCCCGCGGCGCGGTCCAGCAGATCACCATCGACCGCGGCGAGATCACGTTCTACGTGCAGCGGGACGCCATCCTCGATCTCTGCCGCACCCTGCGCGACGACGAGGGCCTGCGCTTCGAGCTGTGCTCGTCGATCTCCGGCGTCGACTACGGCTCCGCTGATGGCAGTGGCGACGTCGTGCAGCGCTTGCACGTCGTCTACCACCTGACGTCGCTCACCTACCGCCGCCGCATCCGGCTGGAGGTCGCGCTCGACGTCGAGGACGCGCACGTGCCCAGCGTCGTCGAGGTCTACCCCACGGCCGACTGGCACGAGCGCGAGACCTGGGACATGTTCGGCGTCGTCTTCGACGGCCACCCGGCGCTGACCCGCATCCTCATGCCCGACGACTGGGACGGCCACCCCCAGCGCAAGGACTACCCGCTCGGCGGGATCCCGGTGGAGTACAAGGGCGGTGCGGAGATCCCGCCGCCGGATGAGCGGAGGTCCTACTCATGACCGAGCCCACCCCCACCCCCGCAGAAGAGCGCCGCACCACCGAGGGGTCGGTCTACACCGTCACCGGTGGCGACTGGGACACCCTCATCGACTCCGACCACGACGACCGCATCGTCATCAACATGGGTCCGCAGCACCCGTCCACCCACGGCGTGCTGCGGCTGGTGCTGGAGCTCGAGGGCGAGACGGTGCAGCAGGCCCGGTCGGTCATCGGCTACCTGCACACCGGCATCGAGAAGAACTGCGAGTACCGCACCTGGACCCAGGGCGTCACGTTCGTGACGCGCATGGACTACCTGGCGCCGCTGTTCAACGAGGCCGGCTACTGCCTGGGCGTCGAGAAGCTGCTCGGCATCGAGGTGCCACGCCGCGCCCAGCAGGCCCGCGTGCTGCTCATGGAGCTCAACCGCATCGGCTCGCACCTGGTGTGCCTGGCCACCGGCGGCATGGAGCTCGGCGCGCTCACCGGCATGACGGCCGGGTTCCGCGAGCGCGAGGAGGTGCTGCACCTGCTGGAGTTCCTCACCGGGCTGCGCATGAACCACGCCTACATCCGCCCGGGCGGCCTCTCGCAGGACTTCCCCGCTGGCTGGGCCGAGAAGGTCACCGACTTCATCAAGGTCATGCGCTCGCGCCTGCCCGACTACGACAAGCTGCTCACCGACCAGCCGATCTGGCGCCAGCGCCTGGAGAACGTCGGCTACCTGCCGCTCGACGGCTGCCTGGCGCTGGGCGCCACGGGCCCGATCCTGCGCTCGGCCGGCCTGCCCTGGGACCTGCGCAAGATCGAGCCGTACTCCGGCTACGAGGAGTACGACTTCGAGGTCCCGACGGCCACCGAGGCCGACTGCTACGCCCGCTACCGGCTGCGCGTCGCGGAGATGCACGAGTCGCTCAAGATCGTCGAGCAGGTTGTGAAGAACATGGAGCCCGGCCCGGTGATGGTCGCCGACCAGAAGGTGGCCTGGCCCGCGCAGCTCTCGGTCGGCTCCGACGGCATGGGCAACACCCTGGAGCACGTCCGCAAGATCATGGGTCAGTCGATGGAGTCGCTGATCCACCACTTCAAGCTGGTCACCGAGGGTTTCCACGTGCCCGCGGGCCAGGTGTACTCCACCGTCGAGTCGCCGCGTGGCGAGCTCGGCTTCCACCTGGTCTCCGACGGCGGCACGCGCCCGGTGCGCGTCCACGTGCGCGAGCCCAGCTTCGTGAACCTGCAGACGATGCCGGCGATGAGCGAGGGCGGCATGGTCGCCGACGTCATCGCGGCCGTCGCCAGCATCGACCCGGTGATGGGGGGCGTGGACCGATGAGCGGCGACGCAATCTTCCCCGCGGAGGCGCAGTCATGACCGACGTTTTCGACGACCTCACGCGGCAGCGGTCGAAGGAGATCATCGCCCAGTACCCGCAGTCGCGGTCGGCGCTGCTGCCGCTGCTGCACCTCGTGCAGTCGGTGGAGGGCTTCGTCAGCCAGGGCGGCATCCGTTTCTGTGCCGACGAGCTGGAGCTGACCACCGCCGAGGTCTCCGCGGTGGCCACCTTCTACACGATGTACAAGCGCACGCCGTGCGGCGAGCACATCGTCAGCGTCTGCACCAACACGCTCTGCGCGGTGCTCGGCGGGGACGACATCTACCAGCGGCTGTCCGACAAGCTCGGGGTCGGCCACGAGGAGACGGCGGGGGAGCCCGGCACCACGGGGTCCATCACGCTCGAGCACGCCGAGTGCCTCGCGGCCTGCGACCTCGCGCCGGTGCTGCAGGTCAACTACGAGTTCTACGACAACCAGAGCGTCGAGTCCGCCGAGACGCTCGTGGACGCGTTGCAGCGCGGCGAGAAACCGCACCCCACCCGCGGCGCGCCGCTCACCGACTTCAAGACCGTCGAGCTGGAGCTGGCCGGGATCTTCCCCGACCTGGAGCACAGCGTGGAGGGCCAGTCCACGGCACCGGAGACGATGCGCGGTGCCGCGCTCGCCTCGGACCGCGGCTGGCTCGCCCCCGCGATGCCCGATTCCGCGCCCGCGTTCCCCGAGCTGCCGGAGAAGAAGTGACGACATGCCCGATCAGCTGACGCCCGTCCTCACCCGCCGCTGGCAGAGCCCGCGCTCGTGGTCGATCGGGACCTACGAGGAGCTCGAGGGCTACCAGGCCCTGCGCCACGCCCTCACCGCCCAACCCGACCAGCTCATCCAGCTGGTCAAGGACTCCGGCCTGCGCGGTCGCGGCGGCGCGGGCTTCCCCACGGGCATGAAGTGGGGCTTCATCCCGCAGGGGGCCACCGGCCCGGGCGCGAAGCCCAAGTACCTCGTGATCAACGCCGACGAGGGCGAGCCGGGCACCTGCAAGGACATCCCGACGATGATGGCCGACCCGCACTCGCTCATCGAGGGCTGCATCATCACGAGCTTCGCGATCCGCGCGAACTTCTGCGCGATCTACATCCGCGGCGAGGCGCTGCACCCCATCCGGCGCGTGCGCAACGCGGTGAACGAGGCCTACGCCATGGGCTACCTCGGCAAGGACATCCTCGGCTCGGGCTTCGACCTCGACATCGTGGTGCACGCCGGTGCGGGCGCCTACATCTGCGGCGAGGAGACGGCGCTGCTCGACTCGCTCGAAGGTCGTCGCGGTCAACCCCGCCTCAAGCCCCCGTTCCCGGCCACCTCGGGGCTCTACGCGTCGCCCACCGTGGTGAACAACGTGGAGACCATCGCCTCGGTTCCCGCCATCGTCCTGGGCGGAAGCGACTGGTTCCGCGAGATGGGCAGTGAGAAGTCGCCCGGCCCGAAGATCTACTCGGTGTCCGGCCACGTCGAGAAGCCCGGCCAGTACGAGGCCCCGCTCGGCATCACGTTGCGCCAGCTGCTGGAGCTCGCGGGCGGCATGAAGGGCGGCGTCCCGCTGAAGTTCTGGACGCCCGGCGGCTCGTCCACCCCGCTGTTCACCGCGGAGCACCTCGACGTCCCCCTGGACTTCGAGGGCGCGGCGGCCGCGGGGTCGATGCTCGGTACCACCGCGGTGCAGGTCTTCAACGAGACCGTGTCCGTGCCGTGGGCGGTCATGAAGTGGACCGAGTTCTACAAGCACGAGTCCTGCGGCAAGTGCACCCCCTGCCGCGAGGGCACCTACTGGCTCGCGCAGATCCTGGAGCGGATGGTGCACGGCGAGGGCACGCCCGAGGACGTCGAGACGATGCTCGACATCTGCGACAACATCCTCGGTCGGGCCTTCTGCGCCCTCGGTGACGGCGCCACCAGCCCGATCACCAGCGCGATCAAGTACTTCCGCCAGGAGTTCCTGGACCTGTGCGCGGCCCAACCCGCGGCACCCGTCGAACCTGCTGGAGCCATGGCGTGACACTCACTCAAGACTCGGGCACCGACACGACGCCCGTCCCCGAGGGCCACGTGCGGCTCACCATCGACGACCGGGTCGTCGACGCCCCCAAGGGCGAGCTGCTGATCCGCACCTGCGAGCGTCTCGGGATCATCGTCCCGCGGTTCTGTGACCACCCGCTGCTCGACCCGGCCGGCGCCTGCCGCCAGTGCCTTGTCGAGGTGGAGATGGGTGGACGGCCGATGCCCAAGCCGCAGGCCAGCTGCACGATGACGGTGGCCGACGGCATGGTCGTCCGGACTCAGCACACCTCGCCGGTGGCCGACAAGGCCCAGCAGGGCGTGATGGAGCTGCTGCTCATCAACCACCCGCTCGACTGCCCGATCTGCGACAAGGGCGGCGAGTGCCCCCTGCAGAACCAGGCGATGACGAACGGGCGCACCGAGAGCCGCTTCATCGAGGCCAAGCGGACGTTCCTCAAGCCGCTGCCGATCTCCACGCAGGTGCTGCTCGACCGCGAGCGCTGCGTGCTGTGCCAGCGCTGCACCCGGTTCTCCGAGCAGATCGCGGGCGACCCGTTCATCGAGCTGCTCGAACGTGGCTCGGACCAGCAGATCGGCGTCGCGGCCGACAAGCCGTTCCAGAGCTACTTCTCGGGCAACACCATCCAGATCTGCCCGGTCGGCGCCCTCACCAGCGACGCCTACCGCTTCCGGTCGCGCCCGTTCGACCTCGTGTCCACCCCCGGCGTGAGCGAGCACGACTCCGGTGGCGCCGCGATCCGCATCGACACCCGCCGCGGCACGGTCCTGCGTCGCCTGGCGGGCAACGACCCCGAGGTCAACGAGGAGTGGATCGACGACCGCACCCGGTTCGCGTTCCGCTACCTCTCCTCGGCCGGCCGGATCACCCGGCCGATGGTCCGCGGCGCCGACGGCGTGCTCGCCGAGACGTCCTGGACCGAGGCGCTGACGGCCGCCGCCGAGGGCCTCACCGCCGCCCGCGAAGGGGGCATCGGCGTGCTGGCCGGCGGCCGGCTCACCGTCGAGGACGCCTACGCGTACGCCAAGTTCGCCCGCGTCGCCGCCGGCACCAACGACGTCGACTTCCGCGCCCGGCCGAACTCGGCCGAGGAGCTCGACTTCCTCGCCGCCCACGTCGTCGGGCAGGGGCCCGAGGTGCTCAGCTACACGCGCCTCGAGGCCGCTCCCGCCGTGCTGTGCGTGGCCCTGGAGCCGGAGGAGGAGGCGCCCGTCGTCTTCCTCCGGCTGCGCAAGGCCGCCCAGAAGCACGGCCAGAAGGTGTTCCACCTCGGCCAGTGGACGACGCCCGCGGTCGAGCGCACCTCGCCCGAGACCGGCGTCGCGTCCCCCGCGGCGAAGAACAACCTGATCCCGGCCGTGCCGGGGGCCGAGGCGGCGGTGCTGGCCGACCTCCCCGCCCACGTGCTGGAGGCCCTCACCGGCGGCGGGGTGATCCTGGTCGGCGAGCGTGCCGCCGAGGTCCCCGGCCTCTACTCCGCGGTGTCGGCGCTGGCCGCCCGCACCGGGGCCACCGTCGGCTGGGTGCCGCGCCGGGCGGGGGACCGCGGGGCGCTGGAAGCCGGCGCCGTGCCCACCCTGCTGCCGGGCGGCCGCCCGGTGGCCGATGCGGCCGCGCGCGCCGAGGTCGAGCAGGCCTGGGGCCTGGCCGCGGGGAGCCTGCCGGCCACCCCGGGCCGCGACACCGACGAGATCCTCGCCGCCGCGGCGATGGGCGAGCTGGCCGCGCTGGTGGTGGGCGGGCTCGATCCCGCCGACCTCGCCGACCCGGCCGCCGCGCTCGCGGGTCTGCGCGAGGTGGGGTTCCTGGTCAGCCTGGAGCTGCACACCTCCGCGGTCACCGAGCTCGCCGACGTCGTGCTCCCGGTGGCCCCGGACGCCCAGCGCTCCGGCAGCTACCTCAACTGGGAGGGTCGCGTCCGCCCGTTCGGCCCGGCGCTGGACCCCAACGGGGTGCTGCCCGACTGCCGCGTGCTCGACACACTGGCCGTCGAGATGGACGTCGACCTGTTCACCCAGACCCCCGCCGCCGCGGCGGGCGAGCTGACCCGGCTCGGCGTGCGCTCCGGCACCGCCCCGGCCGCCCCCGCCGTGGCCGCGTCGGCGCCGCAGCGGCCCGGCTTCGGCCAGGCCGTGCTCGCCTCGTGGCGCCAGCTCGTCGACGACGGGTCGCTGTCGGTCGACGAGCCCGCACTGGCGGGCACGGCGCGGCGGCCGGTCGCCCGGCTGAACGCCGCCACGGCCGAGCGCCTCGGCCTCACCGAGGGCGCGCCGGCCACGGTGCGCACCGAGCGCGGTGCGATCACGCTGCCGGTGGCGCTCGCAGACCTACCCGACGGCGTCGTGTGGCTGCCGGGCAACTCCGGTGAATCCCGCGTCCGCGCCGTCCTCGGTGCCGGACACGGCGACCTGGTGGGAGTCACGGCATGAACACCCTCTGGCTGGCCCAGGACCCCGCGCCCGCGGGCGGGCTGACCCGCACCCAGCAGCTGCTGGCCGACGACCCGCTCTGGCTGATCATCCTGAAGGTCGTGGCGCTGTTCGCCATCGGCGTGGTGCTGACGCTCTTCATGATCAACTGGGAGCGCAAGGTGGTGGGGCGGATGCAGCAGCGTCCCGGCCCCAACCGCACCGGCCCCGGCGGCTGGCTGCAGAGCCTCGCCGACGGGCTGAAGCTGGCGTTCAAGGAAGACATCATGCCGGTGATGGCCGACAAGAAGGTCTACTTCATCGCGCCGGTCGTCTCCACGATCCCCGCCTTCGTCGCGTTCTCGGTCATCCCGTTCGGCGGTGAGGTCTCGATCTTCGGCGAGCCCACCGTGCTGCAGCTCGTGGACCTGCCGGTCGGCGTGCTCGTCGTGCTGGCCTGCTCCTCGATCGGCGTCTACGGCATCGTGCTCGGCGGATGGGCGTCCGGCTCGCCGTACCCGCTGCTCGCCGCGCTGCGCAGCGCCGCCCAGGTGATCTCCTACGAGATCGCGCTCGGCCTGTCGGTGGTGGGCGTCGTGCTCTACGCGCACTCCCTGTCCACGGCCGACATCGTGGCCTCGCAACAGGCGAACCTGTGGAACGTCATCGTGCTGCTGCCGAGCTTCGTGGTCTTCGTGATCGCGATGGTGGGCGAGACAAACCGCGCACCGTTCGACCTCCCCGAGGCCGAGTCCGAGCTGGTCGGCGGGTTCCACACCGAGTACTCGTCGCTGAAGTTCGCGCTGTTCTTCCTCGCCGAGTACGTCAACATGGTCACCGTCTCGGCGATGGCCACCACGCTGTTCCTCGGCGGCGGCAGCATCCCGGGACTGCCGGACGTCAGCGGCTGGTGGCAGTTCCTCGCGTTCCTCGTGAAGATGTTCATCTTCCTGTTCGTCTTCATCTGGCTGCGCGGCACGCTGCCCCGGCTGCGCTACGACCAGTTCATGCGGCTGGGCTGGAAGGTCCTCGTGCCGGTCAGCCTGCTGTGGATCCTGCTGATCTTCGCGATCCGCGCGTTCCGCAACACCGGCGGCAGCACCGCGGCACTGATCATCACCCTGGGTATCGTCGTGGCGGTCGTGCTGATCATCGCCTTCCTCGTGCCGGACCGGAAGGGCCCGCGCGAGCAGGTCGTCGAGCTGGCGTCGGACTACCCCGTGCCACCGCTGGACCTCGTCGTCCCGACGCCGTCCCGCCACAAGCTGCGCAGCCGGGCCGCCGAGACCCGCAGGTCCCGGGAACGCGCACTCACCGGCAAGGAGACCGAGTAGATGTTCGAGTTCTTCAAGGGCTTCGGGGTCACCTTCTCGACGATGTTCAAGAAGGTCGTCACCGAGGAGTACCCGGAGAACTTCCCTCCGGCCGCTCCCCGCTACCACGGGCGCCACCAGCTCAACCGGCACCCGGACGGCCTCGAGAAGTGCGTCGGCTGCGAGCTGTGCGCCTGGGCCTGCCCGGCCGACGCGATCTACGTCGAGGGCGGCAACAACACCGAGGAGCAGCGCTTCTCCCCGGGCGAGCGCTACGGCGCCGTCTACCAGATCAACTACCTGCGCTGCATCGGCTGCGGGTTGTGCATCGAGGCGTGCCCCACGCGGTCGCTGACGATGACCAACTTCTACGAGATGGCCGACGACGACCGGCAGAAGCTGATCTACACGAAGGAAGACCTCATGGCCCCGCTGCTGGCGGGCATGGAGCAGCCGCCGCACCCCATGCGGCTCGGCGAGAACGAGCAGGACTACTACGTGCAGGGCCCGACCCTGGCACGGAAGAACCCGGAGACCGATCCGGTGGGAGAGCAGGTCGTATGAGCGGGCCCGCGAATCATCCGCAGCGCCGGACCCAGTGCCGACCGAGCGTCAGCGAGGGAGTGCGATG